>JARRRI010000009.1:0-162782 GCA_037380845.1 Candidatus Sulfobium sp.
CCCTTTACTTTCTTTATGCGCTCCACAATATGAATAATATTTTTACCCATATTTCACTTTTTGCTTGACACGCATACACATTTTGTTTAATGTATTGATAGTTCGGTTAATAAGTTTACTTTCAGGGGGCAAAAAAAGAGTGAAGAAGTCGAAGCAGAGGAAGGTCAAGGCCCTGATTGTCCTGGAGGGGCTGAAGCAAAAAGACATCGCCCGCTTTCTCCATGTCAGCACGGCCATGATCTCCCTCGTAGTGGCCGGCAAGAAAAAATCACAGAGGATCCGCCTGGGAATTATCAAGATTCTGCACGACCGGGGCGTGGATGTGGAATACCAGGACCTCTGGCCGGACAACGGCAACGACCACCGGAGGGCGGCGTAGATGTCAACGGCGATTTCACTCACGAACGGCGGATTCCCCCTCTCTGCGCAAGCCGCCTCCCCCTGCCGGCGGCGCATTTTTCTCAGAACATTATACATGTTTACGCAAGCCGCCTCAATGCCTTTTTTTAGGATCCGCCGTTTACTTTCGACACCTTTAATCCAAATATCTACAAAATCTAAATCTATACCTTTAGGAGGGGCCATGCAATGTCGGATAGTCCTTTAGAAACGTATTCTTTCCGCCTTCCGGCGGACACAAAGCGCATGACGGAGGCCCTCTCGCCGCCGATGAAAAAGAAGCTGACGCACGAGCTGCAGATAACGGTGGCCAGGGTGCTGCACGAGGCCGCTTTCGACCCGTCAGTCTACCTCGGGGGCGAGAGCAAGAGGGAAGGATGACCGGCGATCGGGGCCTTCGCATGGAGATGCTGCTGAAGAGGTCGGCGGACAACCGGGGCGTCGGCTACCTTGCCCGCCTTGCGCGGTTCCGCGTTTCAAATTCCGACCTCTGGTACTGGCAGGGGGTCTGCGACGGGCTGAATTATACGAACCCGCAGTTCGCCGCGCACTGCAAACGCCTTCTTAGGGCGTTAAGAAAACAATAAAAAGGAGGGCGTTTTGGAAATCAAATATCTGATGATCGACAGGGCCTGGCCGGTGCTTTTGATGGGTTCCATAGAGCACAGGGCGCTGCGGCCGGAGAGACCGGAGCGCATAAGCTCGGCCGGGTTCGTGAGGTTTGTGGGGACGGATGAAGGGCTGAAGGCCGAGACATACGGCCATTCGGAGGGGCTGGACCTGTCGCCGGACCCGGAGGACGCGGAGCTGATCACGCTTTTTTTCTGCAAGGCATTTCCTAAATCAAACGGAGGTGAAGGGTGAAGAAAGACGGCATCATCGGGCGTTATTACGGAAGCAGGGAGGACTCATGAGCAAATCATACAAACGCATCGAGGCGGTGCGGAGGGCCGGGGAGATCCTGAAGTTCCTGGCCAACCAGAAAGAGCCGATAACGGCGCCGGCGATCGCCCACGTGACGGGCGCGCCCCTGCCGACGGTCATGTGCCACCTGGTGACACTGGAGGAGCTGGGCTTCGTCCAGGTGATAAACGACCGCTGGAGGATCGGCCTGGGCCTGGGCCTGATCTGGGCCCGGGTGAAGGCTAACCTGGAAGGCGAGAGGGACCGCATCGAGAGGGACCTGGAGTCGATCCGGGTCGAGGAGGCAGGCCATGGCCAATAAACCGCGACACATGAAACCTACTGACCCGGAGATGGAGGCGCTTAAGTCGTCATTTGAGGACGGGCGGAATATGGCGAAGGCGGAGATTTCAGCGCTTGAAGCAAAGCTCGACGCGGCCCCATGGCTGTTTCGGATGGCGGGAAAGATCGAAGCTACATCATTTTTTAAGTCGCAGTCGGAATTTTTCAGACTCGTCATGCTCAAACAGGTGAAGGATTCCAAGGACTATCGTGACAACTATGGCATGACATGGGAAGAGTTTTGCGATTCAGTGAAGGTGGACCGCCGGCGGATTGATGAACAATTAGTCGATTTAAGGCCCTTCAAAGCAGAATTTTTGGCGGATTTCGCCAATTTTTCCGGGGTAGAATTGCATAAAATCAGGTACTTAGGGCAGGCCATTTCCAAGCAAAGTTCGAGTTCTCCTCGTCTTCCGTCGATACCAGCTACATCGTCGAAACTCCCATATACGTGACCATAGCAGCCAATCCGAAACAGGAGCATGGAGAGGCCTCGGTAGACGGCTCCGGGGTGGAATCGATCGTATTTTCCGAGACGTTTATCGCCATAGAAAAAATCAAATTAACCCCCTCGGCGTCTGCCGCCCGCATCGCTACCTACGATAACCTGACCCTGAGCGGATTCGACCTTTGCCTCTTCGACAGCTCCGGATCTGCCGTATCGGGCAACGTCAAGTGGGAAGTGGAGGGATATTAAGATGAGCATTGATCTTGACCAGCCAAAAGACATCGTCCCGCAGGCGGTGAGGCTCTCCATCCTGAAGATAGAGATCTCCACCGCCTCTATCCGGGTTTACTATGCATGGAAAGCGGCCGACGGCAGCATCATCCGCAACAAGGACATCGAAATCACGGGCGCCGACTACCAGGACATCATATCCGCCCAGGTGACGGCCGGCATGGTCGGCAAGCCCGTGGCCGGTGTCGTGGTCACCGGCGTAAAAAACAAAATCAAGGCCATGCTGAGCCTGCAGGGAACGGTCCAGGACGGCTTTTAAGGAGGTTCTATGAAGATATTAACAGCGGCTTTCATCTTTTTTCTGACACTCGCTATCGTCCCGGCCGCAATAGCAGGGACCGATGGAGCATTCACCCCGACCAGTCCCAACTACGGGACTGAAAATGCCCAGAACGCCTTCGATGAGATCAAGGAAAATTTCGAGTGGATCCAGCGTCATTTTCTGATGGACCAGCGGTTCACCGGTCTGGACGGCTATTATGCCGATTATACCTATACCGGCGACGAGCTGACAGGCATAACCGTCAAGGATAGTTTCGATGTCACTCAGGGGGTCTGCACCCTCACTTATTCCGGCGGCTACCTCTCCACCGAGGTGTGGGCCATAAACGGCAAGACGCTGACATATACATACACCTATAGCGCAGGGAAGCTCACGCGGGTGACCCTGGCGATAACAACCCCATAAGGAGGCCATCATGAAAAAACGCTCAATAGTTGCAGTCCTCGCCGCAGTATTACTTGTATTTGCGCTTTCGTCCATCAGCATCGGCGGCGGGGCAGAGATCAGCTACCTCAATCAGATATGGAGCAAGGTCAGCTCCTACCTGGACGCCAGTGTCTCATCACGGGCGCCGTCCAGCACAGCCCTCTCCACGTCGACCTGGACCAGTGCCCGGGCAAGCAAGGTCGATAATCTCGATGCAGCGGTCTCCAGCCGCGCACCGTCAAGCACGGCCCTCAGCACCTCCGTCTGGACGTCCGCCAGGGCAGGGAAGCTCGACAACCTCGACGCCGCCATCAGCAGCATATCCCCGATCGCGAGCATACAACGGGGCACTCTCACTACCATAAACGGACAGACGACAGTAAATATTTCGTCGGTCACCACGTCGAAATCATTGTTGCTCTTCAACTACATTTACAACGCGAGCTGTAGTTACGGTTGCGGGATGTCCGGCAAAATCACTAGTTCCACAACCCTGACCTTCTACCCGGTCGCCGGGGCCGACCATTATCAGATCGACTGGCAAGTGATAGAGTTTAAATGATGGGAAGGGTCTAAAAAACTTATCGCGGGCGGTATAATAATCAAGTGCTCCTTGACACCGTCAAGCCTCTCAGGGAAGCGACTTATCGCATTCCGACCGCGCAAAATATCGCCTCGGCTCACCCGGTCATCTTCGGCGCCGCCAGGGGCGGGTAAACCTGTCAGCTGATAACGACCCTTGGCGGAGATCCGCTTCGGGACCGGCAGCGAGAATCTTCCTGGACTTAAGAAGATTCGAGCAGCTCTAACCCCTGTTTCCTCGACCGCCGACCGGATTATGCTGTCCAGTTCCTCCGGAGTCAGCTGCCTCGGCAGATATTTCTGGATAATATCTATCTCCCTGTTCTCCCTGTCGGCCAGGTCTTTTCTGTTTGCACTCAGATATTGCCCGGCTGACTCTTTTCGCTGCTTGACCATGCTCGAAAGCACGCCGATAATATCTTCGTCGCTCAGGTCCTTGCCGGTGCTCCTCGACGCTATTTCTGCGTTCTTTACGGTAGACTTGATCATTCTCAGGACAGATATCACCAGCTCGCGATCTTCGCCACGGCCTTTCATGGTCACGGCTAAATCCTTCGAAATCTTCTCCAGGAACTCCATATCCTTCCCTCCTCACCTGCATATTCAGTCCTGCTCCTCTCTTTTGCCCAGTCTTTCGATATATTCCTCCCATTCTATTGGAAGCATGTGTTTTTTCCTGCTGTTGCATTCCTTGCAGGCCGGGACGACGTTGCCTTTTGTTGACTTGCCGCCCCTGATTAACGGGACGATGTGGTCCATGGTGAGCTCGCCGGGCGGGAATCTTTTTTTGCAGAAATAGCAGATCCCATCCGAACGCCTTCTCTTCCACCACTGAGATTTCCTCAGCTCCCGCGCCCTGGCCTTCTCCTTCCTTATATCCCGTTCGCTTATGTCGCTGATAAAATAATCCATACGTTAACCCAGCCCGGCAAAACCGGCCAAAACATTTTCACCGCGGAGATACGCTGAACCATCATTTTTTTCATTTTCCACGCACAGCTTTTATATTCCTGGACATTTTTTTCAGACTGTCCCGGTCCAGCTGACGACCTTGTTCCGCCCGCCGTGTTTGGCATGATACAATGTAACCGCCTTGCGCAGCCTCTCCGCTATGTTCTGCGCGCCCGCCGCGTCAGTCCCCGGAAGGATAACAGCGAATTCCTCGCCCCCGTACCTGGCCGGTATGTCGATGTCCCGGATCGTCTTCCTTATGACTCCGGAGACTCCCTTTAATACGATGTCCCCCACGGGATGACCGTAAGTGTCATTGACCTTCTTGAAGTAATCGATATCGGCAAGGAGAAGGGCAAGCGGACCCGACAGCCGGTTCAATCTTTTAAATTCGCCCGTCAGCTTTTCCTGGAAAAGTCTGTGGTTAAGAAGCCCGGTGAGCCCGTCAGTAGTCGCCATCTTCTCGATTTCCGAATGCAACTTCGCATTGGCCATGGCCGTAGAAGCGTGGTTGCACATCACTTTCAGGAGGTCGATCTGGAATGTGTCAAGGAATCCCCTCTTATCCGAGAGCAGCACGAAGAGTCCGGTCAGATTTGTCTCGTAGAACATGGGAACAGCCAGGAGAGACCGGACATCCCCGACCTTGAAAGGCATGAGCGGCACCCTGCAGTCGGCGACATCAGACAGGTAGATCGTCTCTCTGTTCCGGACAGCCATACTGATAAACGTGCCCTTCAGATCCAGCGCACCACGGGCTTCGGTACCCCTTTCACCACTCATCAGTCTGAACCCGCTCCCGTCCGACACGAAAAAGAATGCCTGTGAAGACGCTATCTTCTTGGCCCCCCCGCAGAGTTTAGCCGCCGCTATTTCGGCCCTCAGAGAGGACACCAGATCGGAACTCTGCTCCCTGAGCGTCTTAAGCCCGAAAGTATCTCGCTTTATCAACATATATATCCTCTCGCGTTCGAGTATCCTCCCCACGTGCCTTGCAAACATCGCGACCGTATCCTGTTCCATCTCACTGAAAGCCTGGATCCGTGAACTGTCGACGGCGAGGATGCCGGCCGCCGTCGGACCGTCCATGACAGGGGCGATAACGGCCGATGAGATCCTGCCGTTTCTGTGGTAGCCCAGGTCGACCCGGTCGCCTTTTACCTCGCCGGAAGCATAAACCTCTCCGTCTCTCGCACAGGACATGACAACACCGCCGCGCGTGACGACAACATCCGCCTTCTTCTCCGTGGAACAGCGGAGCGAGCAGCCGTTTCCGTCGGGCACGAACAGGCTGGCGGCATCGGCGAGAACAGCCTGTTTCACAGTGACGAGGATTTCCCGGATTTCCTCGTCGGTCTTCAGCATCAGCGAAAAGTAATGGGACATCAGTTCATCGTCTTCCAGAGACTCCATGCCCGCCTCGCGGGTTATATTCCTCGCATGGACCTCAATATCACCCAGCGACGCCAGGGCATGGTCCTTTTCTCTGCGCAGTCTCTGGAGAAGCACCGAAGAAACCACGCCCGTCGCCGACAGAAACCCCCAGAAAGCGATCCCTTCCGCCGGTCGGGCTCCCGAGATAAATGCGCGCAGTTCCAGAAAAGGCAGGAGAAGAGACAAAGCGAAAACGGTAGGCAGGCTATAGACAGCGGCGGCCAGCACTATGGCAGGGAAATATGCCGGCTTTAGCCAGATGAGGCCCCGGGCGTCCATCAGCCCCCCGGCGATCAGGGCCAGTGAAAAAAGGAATTCTATCGAATACTCTTTTCTTCCCCCTGAGAAATGGAGAAAGGCGCATAATGCCGCAGTGAATGCGGAAAATGAAAGCCAGAGTATCGGTCTCGTGAGCGGGAAATCCGCAAGCAGCCCGAGCCAGGACAAGACCAGTAAAAGGAGAGGTGCGCTCCTTTTTAACCAGTGGCCCTGCCCTTTTTGATCTCCTCTTCTCTGAAATATTTCCTGTATAGGACTTCCCATTCGGGGCTGCCTTCAATCAGCTTCTTCGAAAGCGACTGGAGTTTCTTCCGCACAATCTGATCGATCTCCTCCCCTATTTTGAGTTCGAACACGATAGTGCGCTTTATCTCGCGTCTGACAGCAGCTTCATCGTCAACAGGTTCTACCAGCCCCTGCGAGATAAGGCCCTTGAGAAGGACATGGCTGAGATGGGAGATCTTGTCGTCAGAAAGCATCATAGGACGATATTTCTCTCCCTGACGAGCTTCTGCTTGGTCAATTCAAAGAGCTTCCTGTAGTCCATCCGGCCCCTCTCAATATCAGTGGCGTGTTTCTTAAGGATCTCCCTCACCTCATCGTTGAGCCGGTCCTCCACCATGAGCTCTTCGGTGATGATCTCCCCGGTCTTTGCCATGAACTTCTCCATCGGGACCGAAGGCCGGAGAAGCCCTTTAGAAACAAGGTTGTCCGCTATCTTTTTTGCGAGCGGCGGAACCCACGACCTGGGCACCCTCATCCTATTTCTCGACGAAGGAGAGAAGCGCGATATTCCGTGCCCTCATAATCGCTTCGCTCAGTTCCCTCTGGTGCTTCGCACAAGTGCCCGTCATTCTCCTGGAAAAAATCTTCCCTCTTTCCGTTATATATCCCCTGAGAAGCCTGATATCCTTATAATCTATAAATTCCGTTTTTTCCGAACAGAATTTGCAAAACTTTCTTCTCTGAAACCTCCTCTGCTGATATGCCATCTCTGCTCCTTTCGATATATCGTTCTGTTTCTTTTATCTCAATGTTCTAAGCCTTCACCGGTAAGCGGCCGCGCCCTAAAACGGCTCAAGTGCTTCTCTGCTGGCCATCCGATTCCCATCTCCTCTCCTGCAGCCTCCCCTCGACAAGGGCCGAACTCCCCTTGTTCAGATACTGGCTGCAGGACTCGGCCTGCCTTCCGAATACCACTATATCGATAAAGGTCGTTTCCTTTTTCATCTCGTCGCTCTGCTTGTACTGGTAATTTACGGCAAGCCTGAATGATGCTACAGGGGTCCCCTGGGGCGTGTACCTCAGTTCAGGGTCCTTTGTAAGGTTACCGATCAGAATTATCTTGTTATACATTTACCCCCCCTCGCTTTTCGGCTGCTCGATCGCCTCGGCAGCCTGCATCTTCTCAAAATGCTTGACCTGTTTCGGTCCCATTTTTATAACCATATACTTTACAACGGGATCGAACACCTTATAAAATTCTTCAAGTTTCCTGATGGTTTCAGGCGGGGTCCTGTAGATCAGGAGGACATACATCCCCTTGTTCTGCTTCTTGATTTCGTAAGCCAGTTTTCTCCTGCCCCACAAATCCGATCTCAGCACTTCACCGCCCGAATTTGTGATGAGGTCCTGGATCCTGGAGAGCGATGCGTTGATTTCCTCGTCAGACAGTGACGCGTTGAGGATGACAAAGTTTTCGTAGATATTCATTAAACTACCTCCTCATGGATTTTTCCCCGCCCGAGCGGGGATTAAAGCCCTTCCACCGGGAAGAGCAAGGGGTCTTCATTTATACCACAGACGGAGAACTTCCGTCAACAAACGCAAAAGACCCGTCGGGAGGCCTTTTTTTGTCGTTTTGGGCCGTTTTGATTTATAATTATGGATGCAGCAGTCCATCCCGGGCAGAATAGCAGACAAGGTACTTTCAGGCACACGTCTTACGCGAAGCGACGCCCTCCGACTATTCGAGACCGATGACATCTTTTCGCTGGGAAAGCTCGCGGCACATTCCGCCGAGAAAAAGAACGGCAAAAGGGCTTATTTCATCAGAAACAGGCATATCAATCCTACTAACATCTGCATCAACCGGTGCAGGTTCTGCGCCTTCAGCAGGTCGAAAGGTCAGGAAGGCTCCTTCGAGTTGACGACTGAAGAGATACTGAGAAAACTGAAGGTCCGATTGTCGAAGGACCGCCCGACAGAGCTCCACATTGTCGGGGGACTCCATCCGGACTGGCCCTTTGAGCATTACCTCGAAATGATCGCCTCGGTGAGCAGGGACCATCCCGGACTGCACATCAAGGCCTTTACGGCAGTCGAAATCGATTACATGTCCAGGATAAGCGGCCTCGGTCTTTCCGAAACCCTCTCCCGGCTGAAAAAAAGCGGCCTCGGGTCGATGCCGGGCGGCGGGGCCGAGATATTCGCCCCGGAAATCAGGAACAGGCTCTGCCCGGAAAAGATATCCGGAGCGCGATGGCTGAAGGTTATGGAAACGGCCCACGCGGTGGGGATAAGAACAAACGCAACCATGCTTTACGGGCACATTGAAGACTACCGCCACCGCGTCGACCACTTCGTCAAGCTCAGGGGCCTTCAGGACAGGACAGGAGGGTTCCAGGCATTCATCCCCCTGGCATACCACCCCAAAAATACCGCCATAAGAGGGAAATATACGTCAGGCATCGATGACCTCAGGATGATCGCGGTAAGCCGCCTGGTTCTGGACAATTTCGATCACATCAAGGCATATTGGATAATGCTCGGGGAAAAGGTCTCTCAGCTGGCCCTCAAGTTTGGGGCGGACGACATCGACGGAACGATCATCGAAGAGAAGATCACCCATTCGGCCGGTGCCCTGACCGGCGAGGGCATGACGGCCGAACAACTCGCTTACATGATCAGGAAAGCGGGCAAGATCCCGGTCGAAAGAGATTCTTTCTATAAAAGGGTGCGGCGATGAAAGGGAAAGAGAAGGCATTAAATGAGCGGCTGGCCTCCAAAAAAGCCTTGTCTCTCCTCAAAAATGCGGACCTTCTGGAAGTCGGCCTGATGGCCGACAACGTGAGAAAGGCCCTTCACCCGGAAGGCAGGGTCACATTCGTTGTCGACAGGAACATCAATTACACGAACATTTGCGTTAATAAATGCACCTTCTGCGCCTTCTGGCGTGATGAGGACGCACCTGATGCCTACCTGCTGGACAGTGATACACTCTTCCGCAAGATCGAGGAAACCATGGATCTCGGCGGTACCCAGATCCTTTTGCAGGGAGGCCTGCATCCCGGACTCGGCATCGACTACTATTGTTCACTCCTCCGCTCGATCAAGGAAAGGTTCCCCATCAACATCCATGGATTTTCTCCGCCCGAGATCTGCTATATCGCAGATTCAACCGATCTTACCGTACGGGAGACTCTTCGTATCCTGCTGGATGCGGGGCTTGACTCCATTCCGGGAGGCGGCGCGGAGATACTCTCCGACCGGGTGAGAGAGGTGCTCAGCCCCAGGAAGATACTTTCATCACGCTGGCTCGGGGTGATGGAGGCGGCGCACCTGCTTGGGATGCGGACCACCGCCACCATGATGTTCGGGAGTATCGAAAAACCGGAAGACATAATTGTTCATCTCGATTCGCTCCGGAAACTCCAGGACAGGACAGGCGGGTTCACAGCATTTATCCCCTGGTCTTTTCAGCCGGGCAACACAGAGCTTATCCGGAAATCAAAAGTCAGAAGCCGGAAGCCGGAATCGAAAAAACCCGGAACTCAAAATTCAGGACTCAAAACCGGCGGTTCTCCGGCAACGGCAGTGGAGTATCTTAAGGTCCTTGCCCTCTCGAGGCTGTACCTCGACAACTTCGACAACATCCAGGCGTCATGGGTAACGCAGGGACTGAAGCTTGCCCAGGTGGCGCTGAGGTTCGGGGCGAACGATTTCGGCTCCACCATGATTGAAGAAAATGTCGTTGCCGCGGCCGGTGTGAGTTACAGGGTGTCCAGGGAAGACATCGTTGATTCGATCGGGGCGGCCGGCTTCACACCTGCCCAGAGAGATACTTACTACAACTTGATAACTGAATATTAGGAGGCCGTTATGTCCGATACGGAGACTTTATACGATGTCATTGTCATAGGGGGTGGACCCGCAGGCCTTTCCGCCGCCCAGTATGCTTCCCGGGCCGGCTTGAAAACAGTGGTCCTCGACAAGTCCGCCACAGCCGGGGCGCTGGCCTATGCAAGTGTAATCGAGAACTATCCGGGCCTTACGAGCCCGATCCCGGGGAAGGAACTGCTCGAAATCTTCAGGGACCAGGCCATAGGCTTCGGCGCCGAGTATAAGGAGGCCCAGGTAGTGGGTGTAAAGTTCGATGCAGAGATCAAGGAAGTGTTCACCATGGACGCAAGCTACAGGGGAAAGTCGGTCATACTGGCAACCGGATCGATGGGCAGGAAACCGACCATAAAAGGCGAGTCTGAATTTCTCGGCAGGGGAGTAAGTTACTGCGCTGTCTGCGACGCCGCTTTTTACAAGGGAAGGACCGTCTGTGTGATAGGCAACTCCGAGGAGGCGGTAAAGGAAGCCGGGTATCTGACGCGCTTCGCAGAAACGGTCTATCTGATCTCGCCGACGCCCAAACTGAAAGCAGAGAGTCATCCTGCGCTTGCCTCAGAAAACCTCAAGGTTATAACAGGCAGTTCAGTCGCGGAGATACAGGGCAATGAAACGGTGGAAAGGATCCGTATAACCAATTCCAAAAAGGAAGAGACCGAGATCCCCCTTGAAGGCGTATTCGTGTACCTCCACGGCAGCAAGCCGATAGTGGACTTCCTTTACGGTCATGTCGACCTGACCGAAGATGAGTGCATTGAGATCAACAGGATGATGGAGACTCCCGTACCGGGCGTATTCGCCGCCGGTGATGTCACCTGCACCGAAGTGAGGCAGATAGCGACCGCCGTTGCAAACGGCTGTGTCGCCGCCCTTTCGGCCGAAAAGTACGTCCACCACAGAACGAGGCGCAGGTCCGACTGGGGAAAGTAGCAAGGACGAACTCAGGTAACATTGTATTGTGGCTAGTACGCGACTAGTATCTCTGGCCACGGGCTACTTTGAGAAAATCGCATATTATCAAATTCTCCAATAAACTCTCACTCTTGTCTCTAAACGCATCTAGGGAGTCCCGCAGAAAGGAATTCGTTGTCTCCAGGGAGAGGATGCTGAAAAATTCCCTTTCTGCCCTCAACGTCCCTTCCGGATATGGATCAGCTTTTTCAGGATACTTTTATGATGGGTTCAGGAGACATCCTTTTGTCTCAAGAATCCGGTGTCTTATCATTACCTTTGTCAATTTTAAACTAACAGGCTGTCCATTATAAGCAGTTAACCAGTTGATGCGTTGGAAAGAATTATGTGATTCTGAATCAGGATATGTTGTAAACGACCAGTTCTTGAGGGGGTGGAAATGGGAAAACAAAATTGCTGGGAATTCAAGCAATGCGGAAGAGAACGGGAAGGCGGTAATGTGCAGGATTTATGTGTCTGTCCGGCCGCTGCAGCGGAAAGGCTGAATGGTCTGCATGGTGGTACAAATGGTGGCAGGGCTTGCTGGTTTGTCGTGGGAACGCTGTGCCACGGAGAGGTACAAGGGACCTACGCCAAAAAATACAGATCTTGCGTGTACTGTGATTTTTATAAAACGGTCATGGAAGAAGAATGTTCCAAACCCCATGTGGAGCAGGAGATTCCTGCCTAGCTATTCCTTCTTATTATCACAAAGGAAACAGAACTCAAGTCCCGCTATGTAATTGCCGTCACTGGTTTCCTTAACCCAGCGTACTTTAGCGGCTTCACAGCTGAAAGGAAGAGCATTGCCATAGATTCTAATTTGCTGTCCCACAAGGAGCTGGTTGGGGAGATAAAGAGACATTCCACCTGAACTTATGTCAACAGTTCGTGCTTTTTCTCTCTGCAAGGTCTCAGATTCAAGGCTGTATTCAAGTTCGCAGGGGTAGAGAACACGGATATTTTTCCTTCTGTTACCCAAATACACTTTTTAGCGGTTTCCCCTCCGTCAGTATCATGTTTTAAATCATTGCTCACTATAATGTCAAATTAAGATTTATTAATAAACTCCTTCCCGACTTCGAGTGTAAGGCTACAGGATAGCCAACCCATTCATCCACATTCATTCTAAATATGTCCTTCATATCATGAAATGGCCTAAAATAAGGCTTTGGTGCGAGAGAGGGGATTTGAACCCCTACGGATTTCTCCACTGGATCCTAAGTCCAGCGCGTCTGCCAGTTCCGCCACTCTCGCAAAGACCGTTTGAGACATGGAACGCACCTCTTTTCTTAGCATGAATTTTTTCAGCGAGCTTCTCGTTCTCCGTATACTGCCGAATGCGCCGCCCGCCAGAGTTAATGGATATCCACCACGTCTTTCTATCATCTCGCCTATAGAGGCTCAATTATTCTGCCCTCCTTTCCGAGCCTCCGGTCTGGATGATTTGATTATAACGCGAAGAAGTCTCTCTTTTACAGGTTTTTACCAGTACCACAATGTCATCATAGTCAAACCGGAGAGCGCCGTTGATCTCTTTAACGGTCAGTACTCTCATCTTTTTTGTGCCCTGGTGTGAACTGAATGTTACGCCTTTCAAATTCGGTCCCACAATATAGACATGTGAATGTCGGCATGAACTTGGGTTTGGGAAATACTGTTCCACAGCTTGAACACAAAGCGACCCGAAAAGATCGCCGATTGTGAGTTTCTTTTCGCCGCCGGAGCGACGAGCAACAGTCGCCCTTGAGATGATTAGTTCCTCGGCGATCTTGGCCTGACTGTTACCTTTAGCCCTTAATTCTTCGATTTTTTCTTGCTGCTCTTTCGTGATCACTGGTGTTTTGTCAACACGGCGATTATGAAGAATCATTATTACTGAAAGTTTAAGTTGACATGCTGCGATCTTCTTTGATATATCTAACAGCAGAGATTTTCCGATAAAGCCAAACCCTTCGTGAGAGGGGGACGGAAAGCGACGGATCTGCAACGACACGATGGCCGCGCTGCCGAAGATCACCAGGTGGCGCGGCTGTTATATTTTTGGAATCCGGCAGCCGGTAATGATATCAAAAAAGGATGGGGACAGGAGCAATAAAAAAAGATGAAAGATATGGTTCATTTCTCATGTCCAAATTGAACAGGCATGAATCATTTCAGGGGGTGCCTTTAAGAAGGACGCGGCGTGAACATCTGCACGCACTGGGGGAGGTTCTCTGAAGTGGCTAAGTAAAACTAAAGGGGGATTTCGGAGATAACAATTTAAGATTCAGGGCAAAATGGATGCTCTTTATTTCTCAGGCATTCCGCACTGCGGAAGTGGCCGATAAAAGCTGAAAAATAACGGGCGAGTCTCCCCCAATCTCGAAGAACTGCGCTTAGGGGGGCCTTTCGTCTAATATCTGCTTCTAATAATTGGTTATATGCCGCTAAAAGGAGGTAAGTATGAAGAAGATCTTGTTTTGGCTTTGCTCTGTCGCATGCTTGTCAGCATGTGCTTTCAGCACGAGGGTGCCGTATCAGGTCAGTAGCGCCACACCTGGAGCGCAGATCTACGTGAACGGCATTTCAATGGGAATTGCTCCTATCCAAATCGAACTGAGGTGCGATAAAGTCTGGCGCTGTCCTGCTGGTGGTTCTTGCAGCTGGGAGTTGAGTGACTATGTGTATGAAGTTGCGGCACAATCCAGTGAAGACAATAGCGGCCTGCCTCAAACGAAACGCGTTGACCCTTGCCAGCTAAAAGAAGGCCCCGGCCAAATCCATTTCGATGTCGGGTCAGACGCTGTTGCGTCACGACCGATAGACGTCAACGTCAACCAAAATGACAAAGCAATATCTCTTGATGACACCACACGAATGTTGGAGAACTCTGAAGATCAGGGCGTGCTGCACTGATAATCTTTGGGAGGTGCAAGTCACATCTCTCTTGCGGGGAGCGTTTGGGAGGTGAGACTTACCCGCTTTCAATGCCTGATGATCGACATGACCAAAAAGTGGCAGAGAATATTGCAATGCATAGAAATTAGGCATTTGGACGGAAAAATCAGAAGTCTGAAAAATCCTGAGTCCAGCGCGTCTGTCAGTTCCACCACTCTCTCATTCCTCGATTTTGACTTTCCAGACTTTTTACCACATTGCTCTTTCGGGCAACAAAATTCAGGGCAGAGGCAAATGCAAACCACATCTTTACATAAATATGAAGAATGGGCACCTATAAAATCCCGGACGGCGTATTTGTCTCTTTTGACCGCTTGCAAATAATTGTTGACTTCTCCACGGGGAAGGGATATAAGTAAATTAATAACAGGCACGCCAAGTGGTGATTTGCCCTTCTCGGAGCAGCATCACAGGTTAGGACTCAAGGACGTAGCGCTTGAATGTAACAGAGTTCGGGCAAAGTGTCACAAGATGTTCAAACCGTTGCAATGGGAAGAAGCAAACACCACTTTTTTATCGCTGACGACCGGGCCAGGACGGGGATGAAGACCGTCGGGCCTGTTGCATCCCCTACCTATTCTTTCCTGCCTCCGAACACCGCAAAGATACCGTTTTTGAAGTAGCAGTCCACGTCGACAAAACCTGCTGTCTGCAGGGCTCCCAGTTGATCATCCAAAGTGTCAGGTTTGTTCATGCTGGAAGGGTCCTTATAGCGTCTGATCATGTCCTCGGGCATTTCGTCCCCGATATTATATCGGCTCATCATATCTGCGAGCCAGTCTTTCCAGACCTCAAAATACCATTGTTCAAGTTCGTCGGAGGGAGGAAGCACGGCATCGACATCTGCGAACCGTCCGCCAGGTTTCAGGCATGACGCTATCAGGCTGAACAGGGAAGCCTTTTCCTTCATTTCAAGATGGTGAATCGCCATGGAAGAAACGCAAAAGTCATAAGTTTCCAGTCTGACCTTCCCCGCCAGAAGGTCCTGGAAGGTTGCCTGGATGAAAGTAGTGTGCCGGTATCCTTTCAGCCTTTCCATAGCCTTCTGAATCATGCCTTTGCCGCCGTCAATCAGCGTTGCGTTCAACCCGCTATTTATTTTAAGCAGTTCCTCCGTCAAGACCCCGTCTCCGCAGCCCAGATCAAGCAGTTTGATGTCCTGCTTGCCCCGAAAGAAATGGAGAAACAGGGACGACACAAACCAGAACATTTTTCTCCGCTCCACAATATAGATATCGGCTTTATCCAGATAGTTTTCAGCAAACCTGTTCTCAGCCCATGCAGATTTATTGAAGTCACTCACGATATTTCTCCTGTCCACGACATATAATTACCACGATTGCCCCGCCGGGCGGTTTCGCGGCATGCCGGTTTATTCATCCGATCACCTGTACCACAATTTTTCCTTTCCTCGACCTGTTGTCAATTCTATGAATACGATTTGTTGCCATATCCCCGGCACCATCCTGCCCTCAATCACGGGGAGCGAAAGGATGGCTTCATCAGAACTGCCCTACATGGGAAAACCCGTTGCCGTCTCCCCACGCCTTATCATGATAGCAGGGAATGCCTGCGGGAGCGATTTTTTCCACGGCTTCCCTAAGGTCCCGCGCTATCCCGGGCTCAAACTATATGGTAGTGACTGTGTCTGTTGATCCCCGGCAAAAGATGCAACAAGACCATTTCGCACCCCTGAGTTTTTCAGAATCCTCCCAACGGTGTCGGCAATGTCCAGGGTATCACCAAACCCCATGGTGCTTCGTTCAATAATATCCGAACGGGTAATCTCGTTCATCGTCTGCCTTCGTTGAGGACCATAACAATATGGTAAAGACATCCTGTCCGGGAAATCAATTTCTGATCCGACAGGATGAGAAATAAACCCGGTTCCGCAATTATTCCGGCTGTCCTGCGCGAACAACTAACACACGTTGTGAATAAGTCTTGTTAATAAATCCATATGTCGTTGTATTCCAAAGGCTTGTCCATATTGCCTAAAAAACAGGCACTATAAGTGCCTGAAATTACAGCGTTATGTCTGGCTGCGGACTTTTCAATAAAGTCAATACCCTTTTTGTTTTTATAGAAGACGCTGTCATAATCGCGTCTGTTGCGGGCTGACACGGAGAGGCCATTACCGACCGCGGAAGATGGTTAACGGTCAGCAGAGATGCAGATGAGATTTCAATCAATATTTAACACTTTAAGCGCTCAGCCATCCTCTCTTTTCAGATAATCGCCAAGCTTGTCCCTGCTGTGCTCGTCATCATGACAGTAGACACAGAGATTCTCCCAGTTGGAACCGTCAGGCGGGTTATTCATGTGGTTTCCGTCTTTGTGGTGAACGGTCAGGAGATGGCGGTCCTTATACTCGAATTCCCTTCCGCATTTGGCGCATATGAGTCCGTGGATTCTGAGTGATTGCTCCCTGTAGCTTCCCGGCTGCCTCCCGGTCCGTTTCAGGTCTCTTATAATATCCTCCACTGACTTACCGATTTATCTCTTCCCGGCCATATTATTTCACCGTCAACGATATCACGTTAGTCTGAAGTGACGCGCCCACTTTATCAGTTCGACGACGAGACCCTTCAGATAGGGCCAGCCGAGAGAAACGACTATCGCCGCACCGATCAGGACCACAGCTGTCACGAACACGGCAAATGCCCTTACCACCACACCCCGGACCACCTTCCTGACGGTCTTTTCGCTCATGACCCCAAGCCATGACAGCAGGTGAGCAGGCAGTTCAATGAAAAACCGGACGCCTTCCCGGAGCCAGACAAAAGGGTTTCTCAGGCGTGCAGCCTGCTCCTTCCGGACATCCTCAACGATACCGATATGCCTGAGCAGTTCCCGCAGCAATGTACTGCCATATTGAACCGCCACACTGCCCCTTGCCAGGATTCCCTCATGCAGCGCACTTCTTAGTTCGGGCAGCATGTTTATGATTACCGGAGGGCTCTCATAGTGTGAACTTTCACCGGACGACCCGCGGGCCGCAAAAAACGGCTCGGAAATGATCTGCTTCTGCATGCGGTTGGACCTCTTTATGAGCCATGCGTATGTTTCTGCATCATCGCCTCTCTTGTCAATGTATTCATCGAGCCTGTCGAAATACTCGAGGGCAAAATCATGTTTGCTGCGTATATCCAGAAAAACCTTGAGCAGTTTCAGAAAGCCCGTCAGCGCTACTGCGCAGACCAGCGCCAATATATAGATTCTTTCAGGTTCGGAGATCAATCGGTCAATAAATCTTTTCATAAAATTTGCGTCGTCACTGACACAGTAAATACAGAGACCCGCCTCCTCTTACATGGTACTTCCAACTCTATAACATTTTTGCGACTGTTTCAAATATTTTACATTTTGCAGGCATCCCGCCCGTCTCATCACCGGCAGACAAAAAGAGGCGGCAGGAAAGACAAAATCGAAACAGCAGGCGGCTACGCGGCTGTTTCGGGAATGACTTCGTGCAGTACCCGGTTTAATTTTGACAGACGGTAAGGCTTGGGCAGCACTCCCTTGAAACCGTATTGCCTGAAATCGGACATGATACTGTCGTCCGAGTAACCGCTCGAAACTATCGCCTTTGCCTCCGGGTCACTTTCAAGCAGTTTCCCGACGGCCTCCCTCCCCCCCATACCGCTCGAAACCACAAGATCGACGATGACGGCATCAAAGGTACGCCCCCGGATCATTGAGCGCCGGTATATGTCGATCATCTCCGATCCGTCCCTGGCAAAAGTTGATTCGCAGCCGCACTGAAGCAGCATCCTGTCGAGAACCGTCCTGACTATTTCTTCATCATCCATTACAAGGATCCGCTTCCTCGCAATGAAAAGGTCCTTTCCCCCTTCGTCAGGAGACCTTGCCTTATCCCGTGCAACAGGAAGGTAGACATGGAAGATTGCCCCCGCTCCGGGTCTTGATTCCACTGTAATACAACCCCCCATGGGTTCTGACGACAGAAAAAGAGCTGGTAAGGCCCAGCCCGCTGCTCCTGTCTTTCGTCGTAAAAAAGGGGTCGAAGATCCTCTCGATGTCGGCATCTTCGATTCCGTATCCCTCATCCTTGATCGACAGCCTGACATATTCCCCTTCGTTAAGGGGGAGGTGCGACTCCGGCTCCGCCGACACATTCTCAGCACTTATCCTGATTTTGCCGCCCCCAGGCATCGCCTGCCGGGCATTGACCAGAAGATTGTTCACAGCCTGACGTACCTGCCCCTCATCGACCTCAACGGCTGAGAGATCGTCAGGGAGAAAAAACTCATATTTTATGCCGGCGTTGTCCGGCCCGCGACCGAGCATATCCCCGATGAGGTTTCTCATCGATATGGATTTTCTGAATATCATCCCCCCTTTGGAGAAGGTCAGCAGCTGCTGCGTGATGTCATCTGCCCTCTGGGCCGCCTTCTCGGCCTCAGTCAGGATATCGAAAACCTCCAGCCCCGGTTTGGCGTACATCTTCGCCAGAACGATGTTACCGACTATAGACGTCAGGATATTATTGAATTCATGGGCTATCCCCCCCGCCAGCAGCCCGAGCGACTCCATTTTCTGGGACCGGACAAGCTCACTCTCCATTCTTTCCATTTCGGAAATCCTGTCCCGGGCCTCCGCCAGTTCCTTTACAAGCTGCTCTCTGGGTTTGTCTTCGTCTTTCACAGCCCAGGTACCATGCGATGCGCGATCAGTTTTCCGGTTGTCGTTGATGAGGATAGCCGAAGCATCGAGTTAAGACTACCATGTGGTAATGACCGATTTCAACGCGGCCGGCAAAGGCTTGCAAAGGGGGTTGGTCGGGGCGAGAGGATTTGAACCTCCGACCCCCTGCTCCCAAGGCAGGTGCGCTAGCCAGACTGCGCTACGCCCCGAACTCTATAACTTATAGATATAATCACGGAAAAGTCAAACAGCCCCCGTCAGCAACAGTTCAGTTACGGGTATCGGCAGAAAGAAAGATTCCGGACAAGCCGGAACGACGATTCTGTCTATATGTACCTTTTCCTGTCATTCCCGCAAGTAAGGCGCTTGCCGGCAGGCAGACGACGGGAATCCTTTCCGGGGCGGCAGCCTGTCTTATCCTTGTCAGCAGGGCCTTCCTATCCTTCCCTTCACCTCCGAAAACTCATGCTCATATTTCGCCGGTTTCTTGCCGAAACAGATCCCCAGCCCTTCGAAAAGGGCAACTTCCTCAAGGTCCACTTCCCTCCTCCTGATAGCCTCCTCAGTCGGAATGTAATGTATGTGTCTGCCTTCCACGTCAACGACCGTGTTGCCCGTCTTGCCTTCAAGGAGAAGCAGCACTGCCGCAGCGCCGGCCTTGTAACCGAAATTCACATCATAGGCGGAAGAGGAACCCGAGCGCACGAGGTGTCCCGGGGTCACTTCCCTTACCTCCGGGATCTCATAAACTCCGGGAGCGTACATACCGGCCCTCTGCATGAAGTCCTTCACTTCCCCGTCCTCTTTGAGCCTTTTTTCAAGCTGCTGACGCACATACTTCCCGGCGCCCGCCAGTTTCTTGTGGCCGAAGGCATCCACGCCGGCAGACTCATCGTAGAGCAGTTCGCCGCTCGCCGTCTTGATCCCCTCGGCAACGACAATGACGTATGTTCCCGCCTTTACATCGCTCCGTTCGACCCTCGGTATATAAGTCGCCTTTATATGATCATAGACGATGTCGAAGTCAACCGGAATCTCGGGGATAAGTATGCAGTCCGCCTCGGCAGCTATTCCGCCTCTGAAAGCGGTATGCCCGACATATCTTCCGAAAACCTCCAGAACCAGAATGCGATTATGGCTCATCCCGGTAGTCCTGATGTCCCTGGCAAAAACCGCTATCTTGTTTATTGCCGAATCGCCTCCGACACTGTAGGGCTGGAGGTCAAGGTCCATTGTTTTCGGGATGTGAACACAGGGTATGCCGTGGGAGCCGAGATCGACTACCACGCTGCCGGTGTCATCGCCTCCGCTGATCGCAAGGGCGTCGATACCGAACTTCCTAAGGCCGGCCTCGATTCTCTCATACTTGTTCGCATCGTTGATCTTTTTTATTTTTACCCGGGAATGGCCCGCCTCCGATCCCGCAAGAGATGCCTCGATACGGCCCGCCCTCTCCCGGGAGAGGACCACGACATCTTCCAGATCGACCAGGTTATAAAGCCCGGCATAACCGTTAGGAATTATGACTGCTTCGATACCCTGAGAAAGCGCCTGCCGTGCAACCCCTTTGATCACGGCATTGAGACCGCCGCAATCGCCTCCGCTCGTGATCACTCCGATTCTCCTGACCGCCGCCATACTGACCTCCTTCTTATGAGATTAGTCCCTTAGAAGATAATGACATTAAAATTGAACACCGCAGAGACGCAGAGTACGAGGGATCTATTCGCCTCTGGGCGGATTCAGCCATTTTTGTTTTCCGGTAAAGCCGGGAAATAAAAACTCTCCTCACCGCCTCTGCCCTCTCAACAGTAATGTATAATTACACTCCCCGGGCTTGCCGTAATGCATTTCCGTTTCGCCATGCCCATCTTCACGAAGGACCGGCAGATCCTCCGTTTTCCATCAGAGCCTGAACGGGTCCAAGGCCGTATGGAGTCCCCTGCTCGATCGCCGTCAGCACCGTGCCTCCCCCCGTGAAAAAATAATATTGTGCATTATCGAGCACCGAAAGGTAAAGACCGGGGCACAGATCCTTGAACTCCTGGAGCGTATCTCCTCCCCCGTAAAGCTTCTTGGCATGAGAGTTTCTGTCTATTGTCTCGTCAAGGGCCTGGGACCCCGAATAGAAGTGCGGTGTAAGTCCCATGACCGCGTTTACAAATATGGTACTGGAATGCAGTATGGCATCCAGAACAATCTTGTCCGCGAACGATTCCCGGTCTATATCGAGAATGTAACCGTAGCTGTTTCCCTGTTTGAAATCCTTAAGTGAAAGCGTCCGGTACTTGCCTTCCACTTTCCCGTCAAGGATATCCGACTCCACCACATACGGCATCTCGACTATCTTCCCTCCCGACTTGTCCATGCCGACCAGTTCCTTCGCCGCCTCGATATCTTTTTCGGATACACCTGCTATGGTGATCCCATATTTGGCACAAAGGAAAGTATTATAGATGACCCCGCCGAGAATCAGTCTGTCGGCTTTTTCGTAAATAGCATAAAGAGGCCCGATCTTTGTATCGTATTTTGACCCGGCCACCACCGCCGTAAACGGTCTTTGCGGATTCAACACGTAGTCGAGATTCATGATTTCTTCCTGCATGAGAAACCCGGCATAGGAGGGAAGGTATCTGGTGATATCATAAGTGGAGACGTGAGGCTGCCAGGAGCCGAAGGCGTCGTTTACAAATATATCGGCCAGTCCCGCAAGTTGATGGGCGAGTTTTTCCCTCGCTTCTCCTTCCGTCTCTTCTGCTTGAAACCAGCGGGTATTCGGAAGATAAATACCGCCGATCCTTCTTTCCCGCAGGGCCCTTATGGCGTGGTTTATGGATGTGTCAATGCCCGTTATTCCCACCCCGGGGGCTGCCTGAAAATCGGGGATATGAAACTTAATGTGGAGCTTCCGCTCCAGATATTCGACTATCGGTTTTACAGATTCTTCTTCCCTGCAGTGGATCTCGCCGGTCTTCTTGTCTCTGGGCCGACCTATATGGGTCATCAGAATCGGCCTTCCGCCGCGTTCTACGATGTTATACAGGGTCCCCAGGGTCCTGTCGATCCTGTAGGGGTCCCTGATCTGGCCGTTTTTTACGACGTTGTGGTCGAACCGCACAAGGACCACCTTGCCCTCGATGGGGGCGTTCTGGACCAAAGGGAGCTTCGGATCTATCTTGCTCATAGGTACCTCCGGAGGGGATGACTCTTCGACAACATTCCTTAAAAAGCCGCTATAGCACAAGATAGCATATAAGAAGACCCTTCGCAACAGGTCCTGCCGGTCAAGTGTACGACGCATGAACACGCATCCTGATGGCGGGGACTTTCAGGGAGCATAATCCTCCTCCCCCGTCAGGAGGAAACTTTCCGGCGCCACATCAGGGCTGCGATGCTTCCCGGTGATACTCCTGGATTGGCTTGATGCTGATCTCTTTTTTGCTCATCGATTCGATCGCGTTTATAACCGCCCTGGCGCCGGCCACAGTCGTGGTGTAGGGTACGCCGTACTGAAGGGCGCTCCTCCTGATCGACATGGAATCCTTCTGGGCCTGCGCGTCGCTTACGGTGTTTATGACGAATGTTATCTCCTTGTTCTTGATAAGGTCGACGATGTGGGGCCTTCCCTCGGCGACCTTGTTGATAACCTCTACCGGGAGCCCCTTCTTGTCGAGAAAGGCCGCCGTCCCCCTCGTGGCAATGACAGAAAAACCCGCCGCAAAAAGCCGCCTGACGACGTCACAGATCCCGGGCTTGTCCTCGTCCCTGATGCTGATGACTATCTTGCCCGAAAGAGGGATCCGGTTGTTGGAGGCGATCTGCGCCTTGGCGTAGGCCCTTCCGAAGTCTTCGTCTATTCCCATCACCTCTCCGGTAGATTTCATCTCCGGCCCGAGTATCGTATCGACACCCGGGAACTTGTCGAAGGGAAAGACGGCTTCCTTGACCGCTACGTGCTTGACCGACTTTTCCCCCGTGATGCCGAGTTCGCCGAGCTTCTTGCCGGACATGACCTTGGCCGCCACCTTTGCCAGCGGCACACCCGTGGCCTTGCTGACAAAAGGTATCGTCCGCGAGGCCCTCGGATTGACCTCCAAAATATAAATCTCGTTCTTCTTCACGGCAAACTGCACGTTCATAAGCCCTATTACCCCGAGTTCCTTCGCCAGCGCCCTGGTCTGCCTCTTGATCTCCTCGGTGATTTCATGGCTCAGAGAGTAAGGAGGAAGGGAGCAGGCGGAGTCGCCGGAATGGATGCCGGCCTCTTCGATATGCTCCATGACGCCGCCGACGATAACGTCGACGCCGTCCGACACCGCGTCCACATCGACTTCGATGGCGTCGTTGAGATACTTGTCGACAAGGATCGGATGGTCCGGAGAAGCCGTCACAGCCCGCTCCATGTAATCCCGGATCGAATCCTCGTCATAAACGATCTCCATGGCCCTTCCACCCAATACGTACGAAGGCCGCACCATGACGGGATATCCTATTTTATTGGCAACTGCGACCGCCTCTTCGGCCGAGAGGGCGGTGTCGCTTTCGGGCTGCTTCAGGTCCAGCTTCTCCAAAAGCTCCCTGAACCTTTTCCTGTCTTCCGCACGGTCGATGGAATCGGGGGTGGTCCCGAGTATCCGTATCCCTTCCCTTTCCAGGGGGACGGCCAGTTTCAGCGGCGTCTGCCCCCCGAACTGTACAATGACACCTTCGGGCTTCTCGGCCTCGACGATGCTCAGAACGTCCTCGATGGTAAGAGGTTCGAAATAGAGCCTGTCGGATGTGTCATAATCCGTGCTGACAGTCTCGGGATTGCAGTTTACCATAATGGTTTCATATCCGAGTTCGCTGAGCGCGAAAACCGCGTGGACGCAACAGAAATCGAATTCAATCCCCTGGCCGATCCTGTTGGGCCCCGAACCCAGGATCATTAAATTTTTTCTGCCCGTGGGGTTGGCCTCGGACTCCGCGTGTCGACCATTTTGTAGACAGGTTTAATATTACATTCCTTTCTCCATCTTCTCACGTCCTCCTCGGCAACGTCGAGCATCTGTGAAAGCCTGCGGTCGGAAAACCCGTATTCCTTGGCGTCACGAACGAGTGCCGCTAACTCTGACCTGTCTTTGTCGTCTTTCACTTTTGCATTCTGCATTCTGCATTCCGACTTTCTTATCTCTTCTTCCATCCCGATGATCTGCTTTAGATTGTTCAGAAACCAGGGATCAATCCATGTATACTCGTAGATCTCTTCAACGGTCATCCCCTTGCGGATCGCCTGAGCGACATACCATAACCGTTCCACGCCCGGGATCTTCAGCCTGGAAACTATCCTGTCCGGTGATGCGTCCGTAATTTCCTCCAGGCCGTAGCTTCCGCTCTCCAGACTTCTGAGGGATTTCTGCAGGGATTCCTTGAAGGTCCTGCCGATCGACATCACCTCCCCTACGGATTTCATCTGGGTGGTCAGTACGGGGTCGGCCTCAGGGAACTTTTCGAAGGCGAACCTCGGGAATTTGGTCACCACATAGTCTATCGTCGGCTCAAAGGATGCCGGGGTTTCCCTCGTGATAT
Source organism: Candidatus Sulfobium sp. (assembly GCA_037380845.1). Classification (GTDB taxonomy): domain Bacteria; phylum Nitrospirota; class Thermodesulfovibrionia; order Thermodesulfovibrionales; family UBA6898; genus JARRRD01. The sequence continues at coordinate 24,585 of JARRRI010000009.1, forward strand.
CGTTTCTGATTTCATCCAGTGTAAGCCCTACTGCAAGCTTGGCTGCTATCTTGGCGATGGGAAAGCCCGTCGCCTTGGAAGCCAGTGCAGAACTGCGCGACACCCTGGGGTTCATCTCGATTACCACCATCCTGCCGTCATACTGGTTCAGGGCGAACTGGATGTTGGAACCGCCCGTATCCACCCCTATCTCCCGTATGATAGCGATCGAGGCGTCCCTCATTCTCTGATATTCCTTGTCAGTGAGGGTCTGAGCAGGCGCTACGGTGATGGAGTCGCCGGTGTGCACACCCATGGGGTCGAAATTCTCTATGGAGCAGACTATGACCACGTTGTCCTTCCGGTCGCGCATTACCTCCAGTTCGTATTCCTTCCATCCGAGCACGGACTCTTCGATCAGCACCTGGTTGACCGGACTCAGCTTTAACCCTTTGTCCAGGAGTCCAACGAACTCTTCCTGGTTGTAAGCTAAGAATGGCAGGGTACCCGATATCGCCCATGGCGTCCATCCCTTCCTTGAGGCTTATCACTGCAGCGCTTCTGGGCACCTCCAGTCCTATTCTGGCCATTGCATCCTTGAACAGTTCCCGGTCTTCGGCCTTCTTTATGGCATGGAGCCTCGCGCCGATCAGTTCGACATCGTATTTTTCAAGGATGCCTTTTTCCGACAGCTCCACGGCGATATTCAGGGCGGTCTGGCCGCCCATTGTGGGAAGGACCGCATCGGGTTTCTCCTTCTCGATGATAAGTTCCAGCACATCGGTCGTCAGCGGCTCTATATATGTGACATCCGCCATCTCCGGGTCGGTCATTATTGTGGCAGGATTGGAATTGACGAGTACGACCCTGTAACCCTCGTCCCGCAAAGCCTTGCACGCCTGGGCGCCCGAATAGTCGAATTCGCATGCCTGCCCTATCACGATAGGACCCGAACCTATGATAAGTATATTCTTTATATCTTCTCTCTTAGGCAACTTTACCTCTCAGGATCATATTTTTGCGTCATGTACCTGCCCTTTGCATTCATTGATTCTCCAACTGCATAGCCCAATAATAAGACCATTCCAGTCATTCCGGCTTGTTCGGAATCTTTCTTTCTTCACTTTTCAGAAGTATACCCAACTCACAACTCAAGAAATTTCTTTATGGCCTCATGGGCGGAAATGGCATCCTTCATCTCTCCGGAAGTATAGATAGTCCTGTCTGACCCGTCTGCCAGTTTCAGTTTCAGCAGGTAAGAAACCGTCTCCTCCCCGAAACCGGGGATTGCCACGCCGTGCTGCAGTGATATCTTCTCGACAAACTCCACTCCGTCGGGGTTTTCTATTTTCGTCTTCTTTGTTTCGATGATTACCTCATTGACTGAGTTCAGCGGAATCCGGTCTCTTACCCTCTTCGTAATCCCGCCGACCGAGATAGTTACAACCTTCCCCTCCCTGTCGAATATCGCCTCCAGGTATCTGCCCCTGAATATGAACTTCCTGAAAAAGGAAAATCCGCCCACAAAGAGCACGATGAAGGCGGCATAAGCGATAAAAGATCTGCCGTAACTCACGACCAGCAGCGTATAGACCAGTCCCGCGACAGCCATCGAAGCCAGTGCGGACGCAAATTCCCTGTTGTAGATCCCGGTGTGCAGCACGCTGGCGGTACCAGTGGAGAAGCTGCTCGTCCTGAAGACCAGTGATCTGCCCGTCTCCTGAATGTCGTAGTTGTTGTTTTGTAAGTCCGTCATACCCAACCGGTCTCAATAAGGTCTCTGAACTTTCTGAAAAGGTGGGCTGAATCGTTCGGCCCCGGTCCGGCCTCGGGATGATGTTGCACAGAAAACACCGGAAGTTCGACATGTCTCATCCCCTCCTCCGTGCCGTCGTAAAGGTTCTTGTGAGTAAGCTTAACCTGTCCCCGCAGACTCTCCACGTCTACACAGTAATTGTGATTCTGCGATGTTATCTCGACCTTTCCGGTCGACAGGTCCTTGACGGGGTGATTTCCCCCGTGATGGCCGAATTTGAGTTTGTATGTCCTGCCGCCCATCGCAAGACCAAGTATCTGATGCCCGAGACAGATCCCGAAGATCGGCTTCTTTCCGAGCAGCTTTTTGGCGGTCTCTATGGCCTGGCCCGCGGCTTCGGGGTCGCCGGGCCCGTTGCTGAGGATTATGCCGTCCGGTTCCAGTTCGAGCGCCTCCTCTGCGGGTGTCTGCGCGGGAATGACAGTCACACGGAAACCTGCCTCCGCAAGGTTTCTCAGAATGTTGAATTTGACGCCGAAGTCGTAAACAACCACAGACCGTGAGGAGTGAGGATCAAGGGGTGAAGAGACCTTGCCTGTGCCTGCATTCGCACTTCTGACTGCCGACTTCATGCTTCTGACTTCTTCTGTGCACCACTTCCAGCAACCCTCCTGCCAGCCGTAGGACTCTTTGGTTGTCACAACGCTGACAAGGTCAAGCGCAGAGATTCCGGGATGGGCACGCACCCTTTCCAGGAGGGCAGAGGGGTCTATATCTTCTGTAGAGATGATGCCCATCTGCGCTCCGTGGTTTCTGAGATGCGAGGTCAATGCCCTGGTATCGATCCCCTGGATGCCCACGATACCGTATTTTTTCATATATGACGTCAGGCTGGTGGAAGAACGCCAGTTGCTCGGAAAATCACAGGCCTCTTTCACAATAAAGCCTTCCGCCCTTATTCCGCCTCCGGACTCGATATCCTCTTCGTTCACGCCGTAGTTGCCGATCTGAGTATAGGTCATCGTCACTATCTGGCCCTTGTAAGAGGGGTCGGTCAGGATCTCCTGATATCCCGTCATGGAGGTATTGAAGACCACCTCGCCGATAGCTTCGCCTCCGGCCCCGAAGCCTTTTCCTTCAAATACGGTCCCGTCAGAAAGGACCAGCAGAGCCCTCATTTCCATTTGTGCACCCTTCCTTTGCAGATGGTAACAGCCGGCCGAGCATGCAGCATCCATGAACCGAAGGGCGAGTTCCTGCCCTTCGAAACGAACTTTCCGGTGTCGACCTCGTATTCTTTCTTTGTGTCGACTATCGTCACATCCGCTTCCGAACCGGTCTTCAATGTTCCCTTCGAAAGGCCGACTATTTTTGAGGGACAGAAAGCCATTTTCCCGACCAGTTTCGCAAGACTGAGTACACCGTCGTCTACAAGTTTCATGCTCAGGCCAATCGATGTCTCGAACCCCGAGATGCCTGAAGGGGCAAAATCGAACTCGCGCTCTTTTTCGTCCGCATGATGGGGTGCGTGGTCGGTGGCAATGACATCTATAGTCCCGTCCCTAAGGCCCTCTCTAACCGCCTCCACGTCCTGCTTTCTGCGTAAAGGCGGGTTCACCTTGGCATTGGTGTCATAGTCCCGGACAGCCTCCTCGGTGATACTGAAATAGTGAGGGCATGTCTCGGCCGTGATGTCAGCGATTCCGCGCTTCTTTGCTGCCCTGATGATTTCAACCGAACGCGCCGTCGAGACGTGGGCAACATGCAGCCTCCCGCCCGTCAGCTCGGCCAGTGCGACATCCCGGGCGACAATGACCTCCTCCGCCTGAGAGGGTACGCCTTTAAGGCCGAGAGTGGCGGAGAGAAGCCCTTCGTTCATAACGCCCCCGGCGGAAAGGGAGAGGTCTTCACAGTGAGATATGACAGGCACTCCCAGTACCCTGGAATATTCAAGCGCCCTTCTCATCATCAGGCTGTCCATGACCGGTCTTCCGTCATCTGAAAACGCCACACAGCCCGCCTCGTACATCATCGTAAATTCCGCGAGTTCTTCGCCTTTCTGTCCCTTGGTGATCGCACCCACCGGAAAGACCGAACAGGCGCCTTCCTGCATTGCCCGCTTCCTGATGAATTCCGTCACGCTGGAGTTGTCGTTCACGGGATTTGTGTTCGGCATGCAGCAGACAGATGTGATCCCTCCCCGCACCGCCGCTGTCGTGCCTGTTTTTATGGTCTCCTTGTATTCGAATCCAGGCTCCCTCAGGTGGACGTGCATATCCACCAGGCCGGGAAGGACAAACATCCCCGTTGCGTCAATAATCTCAGAATCCGGAGCGGCTGCAATCGGTGACTCTGCTTTCCTGTTCTTCAGTGTCTTTGCGCTCTTGCGCTTCCGCACTTCCTTTATCCTGCCGCCTTCTATCAGAATGTCGCAGACGCCTTCAACATCCTGTGAAGGATCGATCACAACGCCGTTGACGATCAGGACTTTCATTGTTTAACCCCCGAAAGCAGATAAAGGACAGCCATCCTCACGGCGAGTCCGTTGGTCACCTGTTCAAGTATGGCCGATCTCTGCCCGTCTGCCACATCGGATGCTATCTCCACTCCCCTGTTCATGGGGCCCGGGTGCATGACCACGGCGTTCTTCCTGGCACGCATGAGTCGTCGGGCCGTAAGCCCCCAGTTCTTGAAATACTCTTCCTTTGTCGGGAAAAAACCCTTTCCCTGCCGCTCCATCTGGATCCTCAGCATCATTATGATGTCGGCACCCTCCAGCCCGGCGTCCATATCACTGAAAATCGTGGCCCCCACTTCCTCCATGAAAGGAGGCACCAGAGTGGGGGGGCCTATAAGCCTCACCCCCGCCCCGAGCTTGCTGAGGGCATAAATATTGGATTTGGCTACCCTGCTATGCAGAATATCTCCCACTATCGCAACTTCCAGACCCTTGATAGCCCCCCTTTTCTCTCTCATCGTAAGCAGGTCCAGCAATGCCTGGGTGGGGTGCTCGTCAGTCCCGTCACCGGCGTTGATCACGGAGGCGTCCAGATATCGGGCCAGAAAGTGGGGAGCGCCCGAGCAGGGATGCCTTACGATAATGAGGTCGGCCCCCAGGGCCTGTATGGTCAGGGCGGTATCCCGAAGCGACTCACCCTTGACCACGCTGCTCGTGGAAACGGAAAAATTGACCACGTCCGTACTCAGTCTCTTGGCGGCCAGTTCGAAAGAGGTCCTCGTCCTTGTAGAGGGCTCATAGAAGAGGTTGACCGCCGTCTTGCCGCGCAGCGCCGGTACTTTCTTGATGTCCCTTCCCAGGACGTCCTTGAACCCGGCTGCGGTTTCCAGAATAAGCTCGATGTCCTCCACATCAAGCTCCTTGATACCGGTCAGGTCCTTGGCTTTAAGACTCATTCGAGGACCACCCTGTCCTCGTTCCCCTCCTCCTCAAACTGTACTTTCACCGTCTCTTTCAATGATGTAGGGATATTTTTCCCGACGAAATCGGCCTTGACCGGCAGTTCCCTGTGCCCCCTGTCCACAAGGACGGCCAACTGTATCGCCGCCGGCCTCCCGAAATCCATGATCGCATCCATCGCCGCCCGGATTGATCTTCCCGTAAAAAGAACGTCGTCCACAAGTATGACCTTTTTATTGTCGACCGTACAGTGAAGTTCGGTTCTCCTCACCACGGGCTGCTCCTTCCTTACGTTTATGTCGTCACGGTAAAGGGCGATGTCCAGCGTCCCTACGGGCACGTCCTTTTTCTCTATCTCCTTCATCCTGGCCGAAAGCCTCCTTGCCAGATGGACCCCGCCCCTCTGGATGCCTACCAGACAGAGAGAACGGGTCCCCTTGTTCTTCTCTATGATCTGGTGGGTCATCCTCGTAATCATCCTTTCGATATCCTTCTTGTCAAGAAGTTTCTTAGCCATCCGGAGACCTGCCTGCTTCGGGACGGCAAGGGTGATGTGAGACGGTAACTGCATCGCCGCCGGCCGGATCAATCGTCCGTGCCCCATTCTCAAAGGCTTTCACGGGATCGGAAAAACTTCTCCTGCGGCGGGACTGAAGGTATGATGAAGGACCGTTATCAAGATCGCAGCTCACGCTGACTCCTTTACCTTTTTAACCTCACCGGGTTATTCTTAAAGGCGGCATTATTAAAGCACAAAACTTGAAACAGTGTCAAACAGTTGCGCAAAGCGGGTGGCGGTCGGGGGAGCACATTTCCAGATGACCGGAGACGGCGTCGGTCGCCTGTGACACTTTTTGACATCGCATATGATCCTGTAGGATAATATTTTGGGTAGATAATGACTGATAAGACATCTGTAACGAAGGAAGCCCAGAAGTACCTTGCGAAGGGACAGATCGACAAGGCTATAGCCGAGTGGGAAAAGCTGGTTGCCGAGTCGCCCGACGGGAACACCTTCAATGTGATCGGGGACCTTTGTCTAAAAAAAGGGGACCGGAAAGCCGCAGTAGAGTCTTTCCACAAATCGGCAAGTTTTTTCAGGACGGAAGGCTTCTCGCTGAAGGCACTGGCACTCTATAAGAAGGTCCTGAACATCGATCCCCACGACAGTGCGGCCCTCTTTTCCCTTGGCCAGCTGAGCGAGGAAAAAGGTCTGTCGACCGATGCGATAAAGTATTATCTGGCGGCTGCCGATTTACTGGCCAAAAAAGGGAAAAAAGACAGGATTCTCGATATATACGAAACGATACTTTCTCTTTCGCCGTCGAACATCCCTCTTCGCAACAGGGTTGCGGAGATCTTTCTGAAAGAGGGCCTCGTCACCTCGGCGGCAAAAGAATATATATTCATTGCCGGCGCATATGACGAACAAGGTGACTACCAGAGCGCACTCGATTACTTCCGCAAGGCCCTGGACGTCCAGCCCCTGAATAAGGAGGCGGTGCTTGGCATCAGCTATCTTTACGAACAGTGGGAAGAGGGTGAAAAGGCCCTCGAGCATATAAGGGAGGCGGCGGTACTATTCCCCGAAGACACCGACGTGCTTTACAGGAGTGCTGAGCTTTCCCTGAAGGCCGGCCTCCGCGAGACGGCCGAAGAGGGTCTGAGGAAAGTCCTCGGCATGGATGCAGGGCATATGAAGGCAAGGAGTCTCCTTGGAGAGATCTACCTGAAGGGGGGACTCAAGGAAAAAGCATGGGAGGAATACCTGCCTGTAATCGACAACCTGCTCCTCGAAAACAAGTATGATGAGGCTGCAAGGCTACTGGAAGACTTCAGGGAAGCCGACCCGCTCGAAACGGGCAAGAGACTTGTCTCTCTTTACAGGCAGCTGGGAGAAAATGACAGGGTCCGTGATGAGCTGGTCAGGCTGGGGGATATCCTGAAAGACAGGGACATGATCGATGAAGCGTTGAGCTGTTACAGAGACGCGCTTGAAATAACGCCGGCTGACGAGGGGCTGAAGGAGATGATTTCTTCCCTGAAGAAGGAACCGGCGGAAGGAACCGGCGGGTCACCGCCCGTCGAAGGAAAGACCGCGGAGGAGATTTTCACGGAGGCTGACGTGTTTTCCAGATACGGCCTGCTGGCCGAGGCGATAAAACTTCTTGAAGGTCTCAAGCCCGTTGATCCGCAGAATATAGATCTCCATACGAGATTGAAGACCCTTTACAGTAATACCGGAGACCAGGAGCTTGCAGTCACCGAATGCCTGATATTGCACGAGCTTTACAAGCGACTTGGAGAAACCGAAAGTGCGGACAAAATAATAGGTGAGGCCTTTGACATATGCCCCGATGACCCCAGACTGGCGGGCAGGGGTCAGGGTCCGGCCCCGGAACCATCTCCGGCTCCTGTCGCGGCCGGCGCGGAGGAAGCGGCTCCGGATGCGGCGCCCTCAGCAGAGAATTATGAAGAAGAGCTTGCAGAAGCCGATTTTTATGCCAGTCAGGGACTGACGGCGGAAGCGGAGAACGTTCTCGAAAGACTGAAAGGCCTCTACCCTGACGACAAGAATATCGAGGAAAGGCTCTCCAGGCTCGCCCGGCTTAACGAACTGAAAGATGCGGAGGAGCCGGCCGGAGCCGGAGAAATCCCTGATGTCCCTTCCGCGGATGCGACAACCGAACCGGGTGATGAAGCGCACGGACAGCAGGACCGGCAACTGCACCATCCGGACTATGAAGATCTGGCCATCACCGACCAGGACCTCGTGGACGCCCAGGAGGTGCCGGAGCCGACGATTGATGACGATGTGATGGACATCTTCCAGGAGTTCAAAAAGGGACTCGAACAGGAACTTGAGGAAGACGACTCCGAAACTCATTACAATCTCGGCATAGCTTACAAGGAAATGGGGCTCGTAGACGACGCCATAAAAGAATTCCAGTTGTCGAGGAACGACGCGAAGCGCTTCATACAGTCTTCTACGATGCTCGGCGTCTGCTACATGGAAAAATCTCTCTATCCTCTGGCAATAGAAACTCTGCAGAATGTTATCGGGTCGGTCACGCAGGAGGAGGAATCCTACTGGCCCATAAAATACGACCTTGCCTCGGCTTATGAAAAGAACGGTCAACTGAGTGAGGCCCTTGCCTTATATACGGAGGTCTATGGGTGGGACGCCGGTTTCAGGGACGTTTCCCAAAAGATAAATGATATCAAGACCCGTCTCGGCGAACAGGACACGGAAAAGCCGAAAGAGAAAAAGAACAGGGTGTCATATCTCTGATGGACTATCTGGAATATTATCAACTCGGCGAGCACCCGTTTTCGAATGTCGTAGACAGCAGGTTCTTTTACAACAACCCGCAGCAGTCTGATGCAGTCACGAAACTGAAATACGCGGTCGATACCAAGAAGGGGCTCGCCGTCGTAATCGGCAATATAGGTGCCGGAAAGACCACCCTGGCGAGAAGGCTACTGGAAAAACTGGATGAAGAAAGCTATGAAGCCGCGCTGCTCGTCATCATCCATTCCTCGGTCAGTTCCGAGTGGCTCCTCAAAAAGTTTTCGATGCAACTCGGCGTAACCAGCACGAGCAGCGACAAGATAGTGCTTCTCGGCGAGATTTACAAGAGGCTCAACGAGATCGAAGAACAGGGCAAGAAGGCGGTGGTTCTGATGGATGAAGTGCAGATGCTCAATTCCAGGGAGATCATGGAGGAATTCAGGGGTTTGCTGAACATGGAGAGCCCGGGCGGCAAAATGGTCAACTTCATTTTTTTCGGCCTGCCGGAGCTCGACCGTGTGCTTTCTCTTGATGAGCCGCTCAAACAGAGGGTTGCGGTGAGGATAAAGTTGCAGGCGTTTTCGGAGGATAATACCCGCGATTATATAAGACACAGGCTCAGAGTCGCGGGCTGTGAACGGGATATTTTCGAAGAGACGGCCATCAACCGGATCTATCATTACTCCCAGGGCAGTCCCCGGCTCATAAACACTATCTGTGACAACGCCCTCCTGGAGGGCTTTCTCTTCAAGAAGACCGTCATTGACGAAACGGTGGTCAAGACCGTTGCCGTCGACCTGGGTCTGGAAGACTGACCCGGTCTTTTTTCTCATTGGGAATGCAAATGCTGAGGGGAAGACCTTTGAAATGACTTGCGGCTCACGGAAAGGGTCGCCGTATATTCCCTGTATTCGATTTTGATCTGTGACTGAAACCAGACATCGCCGTCTCTCCGGGGGCGGTCGTAACGAATATAGATATCCCGGACATTATCGAGACGTATATTCTGCATGACCGGCAGGAAAGTCTTCCTGTCGACCCAGACCGTCCGCCATCTGTTTGCCAGTATATAATAACCGTCCCCTTCGGAGAGGGTATAATCCCTCACGTCCCACCAGAAGAAACAGTCCCTCAGTCCTTCCGTGAGAATAAAATAATCGCCCGGATCGATGGGGTGAGAACTCTCTACGTGGCCGTCCTTCGACGACAGTTTCATGGCAAGAAATCCCAGAGAATAAAGGCGCAGGCTCATGTCTCCGTCTTTTGCCAGGTCGAGGGCGGCGTCTCCCTCCCTCTCCCTGCCGTCCTTCAGAAAGGCTATTGAAAATCGCGTCCTGACTTCTGAAACATCCTGCAGCCCGGAGAGGACCTGCCGGAAGGTCTTCCCCTCATAAGAAGGCATCTCAACCTTTAGAGGGGCACATGAAGCCAGCAGGATACTGCTAGCCAAGAAGAGCTTCAAGACATGCTTCAATATCTCCCACCCCCACCACTTCCAGGCCGTGGTCGTCGATAATCTTTTCGGCATTTCCGGCAGGAATGACGGCCTTCCTGAACCCTATCTTCGCCGCCTCTCTGAGTCTTGCTTCAGCCTGGGCTACTCCTCTCACCTCGCCCGAAAGACCCACCTCGCCGAAAACGAAGCAGTCCGCCGGAACAGGGATCTCCCGAAGAGATGACGATACCGTGCTGATTATGCCGAGGTCTGCGGCCGGCTCAGGGATCTTCAGGCCGCCGACGACATTCACAAACACGTCCATTCCCCCGAGATGCATTCCTGCTCTCTTTTCCAGGACGGCTATGAGCAGGTTCACCCTGTTAAAATCCACTCCGATAGCCGTTCTTCTGGGCATACCGAAGTTCGACTGTGAAACAAGGGCCTGTATCTCGATCATGAGGGGCCGCGTACCCTCGAGGCTCGCGACTACCGTGGAACCTGAAACGTTGCCCGGCCGCTCCGACAGAAACAGCTCCGAGGGGTTGTCGACCTCCCTCAGTCCCGCGTCGGACATCTCGAATACCCCGATCTCGTTTGTCGAACCGAAACGGTTCTTTATCGTCCTCAGGATCCTGAAGGAATGTCCCCTGTCGCCCTCGAAGTAGAGGACGGTATCGACTATGTGTTCCAGCACCCGGGGGCCGGCAATGGCCCCTTCCTTCGTGACGTGGCCCACGATGAATACCGGAATGCCGGAACGCTTGGCAACCATCATCAACCTTCCTGCGCATTCCCTGACTTGTCCTACTGAACCGGGCGCTGACGACATCTCCCGGGTAAAAACAGTCTGTATAGAATCCACCACCATGGCATCGGGAGTCATCCCGGCGGCGGCCTCCAGTATCCCTTCCAGGGAGGTTTCCGCCAGTAAATAGATAGTCCCGGAACCGACCGAGAGCCTGTCCGCCCTCATCTTTATCTGCTGAGCAGACTCCTCACCGGAAACGTAGAGCAGCCTGCCCGACTTCCGGGCCAAGCCAGAAAAGGCCTGAAGCAGAAGCGTCGACTTTCCTATGCCGGGGTCTCCTCCCACAAGGACAACGCAGCCGGGGACGACGCCACCGCCCAGCACCCTGTCAAACTCCCTCAGACCGGTAAGGGTTCTGCCTTCAGACATTCCCCGGAGCATGTCCAGAGCAACGGGTTCGGACTTCGAAGAGGGGCGGAGGTCCCCCTGCCGGGAACCGGCAAAGGATCTTTCTTCTGCAAAGCTGTTCCATTTCCCGCAGTCCGGACACTTCCCAAGCCACTTCGCACTCGAATAGCCGCAGGACTGGCACTGATAAAACGTCTTGTCGGTCTTCGCCATTTACTCACCTCTTATGACGGCAAAGGCGGGCATGCCTCGCCCCCTTTTGTCATATATCCAGCAATTTCATCCCTGTGTCTGAACCGAACGATTTTCTTATCGCGCGCTTCACGAATCTCTTCGCCAGCATGGCCGCCTCCGCTAAATCATGCCCGCGTGCCAGCAGAGCGGCGAGGGCAGCAGAAAAGGCACATCCGGTGCCGTGGAACTCACCCGGCAGTTTACTCCCCCCCAAATAATGAAAGTCACCATCGTATACCACGTCAACGGCCTTTTTTTCAAGATGGCCCCCCGTTATGACTACGCCCGCGGCTCCGCATTTCTTCAGAAAGACCGCAGCCGATTCCATATCGCTCAACGTATTTACGGATATACCACTCAGCACGGACGCTTCGAAGATATTGGGCGTCACAACGGAACAGAGCGGCAACAGCTTACTCCTGACCACGCCTGGTGTGTCCCTGTGAGCCAGCCTCCGGCCCGTCGAAGAGAGGATGACCGGGTCTACAACCAGATTTCCGAGAGAAAATTTTTTCACCATCCTGCAGACTGTTTCCACATTTTCCTTGCTATAAAGCATGCCGGTTTTAACGGCATGGGGCGTAAACTCCGAAAGGAGCACGGCAAGCTGCTCCCTCACGTAACCGGCTGTCACCGGCATAACGCTCTTCACTCCGCTGGAATTCTGTGCAGTAAGTGCAGCGGCCGCGGAAAGGCCGTATACGCCGAGCCGTTGAAACACCTTGAGGTCCGCCTGCAGCCCCGCACCCCCGGACGGATCAAAGCCCGCAATCGTCAGCACTTGTATCATCCCTGATTATAACCCTGTCGAAAAGTGATAAACAAGATCGGCGGCAAGGGAGCCCCCGGCCTCAGATGAATAATTCACCGGCCTGTTTCGGCGGGACAGCAAAAAGACTCGCCCCTACAATTTTTTATTGACAGAAGGCAAAGAAAGTTATAATATTCTGAATAGATTTAATGTCTAAGAGGATATTTACGTCCATTCGTATAATCCATGGTGAAAGGAGGTGTGTGAGGTAATGAAAAAATTCTTGGCCATATTGGTCAGCCTGCTTCTCGTTTTATCATTTACGCTTTTGGTAGGCTGCAAGAAGAAGGAAGAGGCCCCGGCCCCGGCTACGACTGAACAGTCTCCGGCTCCGGAACAGTCTCCCGCGACTGAAATGTCTCCGGCCCCGACTGCGGAACAGTCCCCGGCTAATGAAATGGCTCCTGAGAAGGCTGCTCCTGAGAAGTCACCCGAGCAGAAGAGCACCGGCGGCTACTAAGAGCAATACAGAGATTGGCAAGATACACCAGGGAGGACCCTTTCCGGGTCCTCTTTTTTTATCTTAAAGTTCAAAACTTTCCAGAAAATCCGGAACGCGCTACAAAAAAATGATTTCCGGTGACACCCTGTGATCCTATGGAGGCCGGCCAGCCTTATTGAGAAGAGTTACCAGGTGTTGAGTCTTCGTTTATGTTAAAGATAAATAAAAGAGTGCCGTCATTTTAAGACTTTTTCGGGGCCCCTCCCGGGCTGTTTTTTTGCGACAGTCAGGGTTTACACATCTCCACTGCCGAACATCAAAAGAAAATCCCGGTAAACTTCCTCAGCCGTGGAAAAAGCGCCCACCTTGACCCTGAAAATACTTTTGCCGGCTCCTGCGTAATACTCTATGAGAGGTTCAGTACGGCCGCGGAAAATTTCAAGCTTTTTCATCACCAGTTCAACGCCGTCATCGTCTCTTTCCGTTCTGTCGCCGCCCGTATTCCGGCGGAGCCTCCGGTGGACATCTTCGGGCGTACAATCAAGGACAATGAGGCCCCGGATGTCGACATGGTCGTCCATGTCTTCTGCCTGACCCAAGTGCCGGGGCAGGCCGTTCAACACCATGACGTCCTCCTGCCTGAAACCTCTGCTCCGGGCGAAGGCCTCGAGTATCTTCAATGCTATGTGGAAATGCTCGTTTTCGAGGAGCAGCCCGTGAGTAAGGACTTTCATGATGAACGAATGCTCCTCACGGTGAAAACCGGCCGGCGGAAGGTCGCTGCCCGCGACGATCCTGAGCTGCCGGCCAAAATCAAAATGGATGCACCTCTTCCCTCCGAGACCTTTCTTCTCAAGGCAGTCGCCGAAAGGTGTCTTGCCCGCTCCCGTCGGCCCTATGAGGAGGAAAGAGGCCGGCCTTTCATGCAATGACTTCGCCATCGGAGGTTACAGTTTCTTCAAAGCCCTTTCAACGGTCCTGATGGCGCAGAACTCCCCGCACATGCTGCATACCTCGGTTTCCATCGGCGGCGTTTCCGCCCTCAACGCGCGGACCTTCTCAGGATTAAGGCTCAGTGCTATCTGGCCGTTCCAGTCGAGGGCCTTCCTGCACTTCGCCATCTCAACATCTTTGTGCAGTGCCCCGTTGACACCCTTGGCTATGTCCGCCGCATGGGCCGCAAGCCGGGACGCTATCACGCCTTCCTTCACGTCCTCCAGAGTCGGCAGCCGGATGTGCTCGGAAGGGGTAACGTAGCAGAGAAAATCAGCCCCCGCAGCCCCGGCCACAGCACCCCCTATCGCCGCCGAGATATGATCGTACCCCATCCCTATGTCGGTGACCAGAGGACCCAGCACATAAAAAGGAGCCCCCTTGCAGATCTCCTTCTCGATCTTCACGTTCATCTCCACCTGGTTGAGCGGCACGTGACCAGGGCCCTCTATGATAACCTGAACGTCGCTTTCGACTGCACGGTCTCTGAGTTCGCCCAGTGTCAGCAATTCTTCGAGCTGGGTCCTGTCTGTCGCATCGACAAGACAGCCGGGACGCATGCCGTCACCAAGGCTCAGGGTCATATCATATCGGTGCGCAATCTCGATCAGACGATCGAACTGCTCGTAGAGCGGGTTTTCGCTCTCGTTGTAAATCATCCATTCAACCAGAAAAGACCCTCCCCTGCTGACGACGTCGAGAACCCTTCCCTCGTTTCTCAAACGTTCCACGGCCTTCATCGTCAGCCCCGAATGGACAGTCACGAAGTCGACCCCCTCGGCGCCGTGTTCCTCAATAACTCCGAAGAGATCCTCGGCTGTCATTTTCGATATCATCTCTTTCCGTTCAACGGTGCGCACCGCCGCTTCGTAAATCGGCACCGTGCCCACTGCCACGGGCGATCTTTCAAGCATCATGCCGCGGAGTTCCCGAATCGGGCCGCCGGTCGAAAGGTCCATAACAGCGTCAGCGCCGTACCTGACCAGCGCATCCAGCTTCTCTCTTTCCTCTTCTACCGAAATCTTGTCCTTCGACGTGCCGATGTTCGCGTTTATTTTGGTGCGAAGGTTCCTTCCTATTCCCAGCGGGGTAATCTTCCGGACCCTGTTCACCGGGATCACGGTAACGCCGGCCGCGATATCCCGGGAAATCCCTTCGGCGGAAACTCCTTCCGCGACGGCGACGGATTTCACCTCTTCGGTGATAATCCCCTTTTTTGCCAATGCCATTCTAGTCATTTGAGTAACCTCATTAAATCCTCTGTCTCTGTTTTTATATCTGCCGAGGCAAGTACTGCCGATATCAGTGCAACTCCGTGACTCTCAGCCTGCATTATCTCACGTACATTTGCTTTTGAAACCCCGCCAATCGCAAAAAAAGGGACCGATATCCGACCCGCCGCCGCCCTAATGACATCAACTCCCAGGGGCTTCCCATAACGGACCTTGGACGGCGTCTCAAATACCGGCCCAAGCGTAATGAAATCGGCTCCTTCCTTTTCTGCCTCTATCGCCTGCCCTATGCCGTGGGTCGAAACGCCGAGCAGCATGCGCCTCCCCACGGCCTTTCTCGCTGCAAAAACAGGCATGCCCCCCTCGCCGAGGTGCACGCCGTCTGCGTCAGCGGCGAGAGCAATGTCGACCCTGTCATTCACAAAGAGTTTCGCTCCGTAAGCAAGCGTCATCTCTCTCAACCGGTACGCCAGCTTCAGCAACTCTCTTATTTTCAGGTCCTTCTCCCTGAGCTGAAGGGCCCTTGCGCCCCCCTCCAATGCCTCCTCCACGGCACTCAAAAAGGACGGCATGTCTCCAAAAAGCTTTCTGTCAGTTATCAGATATAACTTGAAGTCAACAGCTTCCTTCATCTACTCTCTGCGGTAAGGGCCCGCATTTTCATACTATGCTGTCAAACCAGATGAACATCATATTTTCCACAATAAATGTGATGACCATCAGAACCCACATTGACCTCTCTATGGCCTTCGTGCTGAAGAAGTTCAGCACCGCGAATACGATTATAAACCAGGCGGCTGAAACCCATTTGAGGCCCCACGGCGAAACCCACAGTGCGAGAAAGGAAATGTAAACTCCCATCAGCACGAAAGGCACCCAAAGATAAATCCTTCGGGTCTCTTTCTTCTGCATCCTCCTGGCCCTCAGGGCCCCGAAAAGATAAACCTGCCACCACGCTCCCATAAAAAAGAAAAGGACGGCATATCTGTCGAGCCTTGCAAGCGGAAGTCCCTGCAAGGGAAAAGCCTTTGACTCCGTGGCCCAGATGGTAAATATAAAAAGGGCCGGAAACACCGCCAGGAAGATGAACCCCAAAAGGTCCAGCAGATAAAAACCCAGCGAGTTGTCGTCTTTCCCCGCTTTCTCCTCTTTCGCACACAGAAAGAACTCCATTCCCAGCATTACAGGCACGACCAGATAGGCCAATTGCTGATAGCGATAAGCCTCCATCAAGTTACCTCCCCAGCAGTTGTTCTTTTTTATTTTATGACGCCTGCTTTCGCCGGCATCACCCAACTCCAGGTTTAAATCATTCCTTCAAATGGACTGCTCGCCGTAGCATACAACTTCTTCGGTATCCTGCCTGCGAGGAAGGCCTGCCTGCCTCCAATAACGGCATGCTTCATTGCCGAGGCCATGGCAACAGGGTCCCTCGCCCCGGCGATGCCGGTATTGACCAGCACGGCATCACAGCCCAACTCCATCGCAATCGCCGCGTCCGACGCCGTTCCCACACCGGCATCGACTATGACCGGGATCTTCACCGCGGTCTCTATGATTATTCTTATATTGTATGGATTGCGAATGCCAAGCCCCGAACCTATTGGTGCACCAAGCGGCATCACCGCTGCAGCGCCCGCATCCTCGAGACGCCTCGCCATGATGGGGTCATCATTGGTATACGGAAACACTATGAAGCCCTCCCCGGCAAGTATCTCCGTCGCCTTGAGAAGACCGAGGGTATCGGGGAAAAGCGTCCTCTCATCGCCTATGACCTCCAGCTTCACGAGATCTGAAATCCCCGCTTCTCTTGCGAGCCTCGAATATCTGAGGGCGTCCTCTACGTTGTAGCATCCGGCCGTGTTGGGAAGGATCTTGTATTTCCGGGCGTCGATATAATCCAGAAGGTTTTCGGACTTCCTGTCGGTTATATTCACCCTCCTGACTGAGACGGTTATAACATCGGCCCCCGAGGCCTCTACCGCCCTTGCGGTCTCCTCAAAATCCTTATACTTGCCGGTCCCAACCCATAACCTCGATCGGAATTCCATATCCCTTATGACCAGTTTATCTTCCATCGGCATCTCCGTCATTATAAGCCCTTTCACCCACCGCCCACAAAATTGACAATCTCGACCGTATCTCCTTCCTTCAACCTTACTCTCTCATATTCCGACTTTTTCACAATCGAAAGGTTCACCTCGACCGCAACTCCTGCCGGTTCGATCCCGAGTTCGCACAACAACTGCCTGACATTGGCAGCGTTCAAGGTTTCGATCGTGTCGCCGTTTACCTTCAGCCTCATAAAAACAAAAAACCGCATCCCTCCGGGATACGGTCGCCTTATCATCCAGTTCCCAATTCCTACGCCGGTATTATCCGTATCAGGTTCAAGGGGTCTTTCCCTGACTAAGGGAAACTCTCAGGCCGTCTGCCTCCCCCAAGGGTCAGTTAAAGTATAGTTCACGGCCGGATTCAATGTCAAACGCGGGAGTTTATCTTGTGTGCCAGGCACCCCGCCCCGAATCCGTTGTCGATGTTCATCACCGCGATGCCGGGCACGCAGGAGTTGAGCATCGCAAAAAGTGCGGTAAGACCGCCCAGACTCGTCCCATAGCCGGTAGAGGTGGGCACGGCGATAATGGGTTTATTAGTCATCCCCCCCACAACCGAGGGCAGGGCCCCTTCCATGCCGGCCACAACGATTATCACGCGCGCCCTTTCCACGCTGGCCATGCTGTCCATCAGCCTGTGAAGTCCGGCAACACCCACATCATATACGGACTGTACCCTGCTCCCCAGGAAAGAAGCCGTTGCGGCAGCCTCCTCAGCCGCCGCTATATCAGACGTCCCGGCCGTCAGCACCAGAACGCCGCCCTTTTTCTGTTTTCTTTCGCCTACTGAAATAATACCGGATGCCGGATAATAAACGGCACCCCTGATTCCAAGGGCGTCATGGATTTCCCTGGAAGCCTTGGTTATAAGAAAACGCCTGCTCTTTTTATGCATGGCCCGGGCTATTGCAAGCACCTGGTCTTCTGTCTTTCCCGATGCAAAAACGACCTCGGGGATCCCCTGTCTCAGGTCCCTGTGATGGTCTATTCGCGCAAAAGCGATATCTTCGTATGGCAAGTGTCTCAGTTTTTCTGCAGCCTCTTTCACGGACATCCGGCCTGCCCTGACCAAACCCAGTATGTCTCTTATCGAGCCGCTATCCAATTTATATAATCCTCCCTGAAACAGGATTTCCTCCGGATTGAAGAAAATACATTACGGTTCTGCGTCAATAACTGCCTCATGTGGGGGACCTGCCTGCCGGCGGGCATGGGCACGAGGGGTTAAGAATCCCCGGGCCGGCAACATCCCCTCAGACTGTTCACAATAACCGTTGTATCTCATGAAGTCAGAATTCCGACTTGAGGGACCGGGTCATCAGCGTTCTGACCGCCTCGGCCGGGTCGGTATCCTCGTATATCACCCTGTATACCTGTTCCACAATCGGCATCTCTACACCATGCCTGCGCGAAAGCTCAAAGGCAGACTGTGCTGTAGCAATACCCTCTGCAACACTCCTCGTCATCGAAAGAATGGCACTGAGTTTCAACCCCTCCCCGAGCCTGACTCCGACCGTATAATTCCTGGAAAGGGGGCTCGTGCAAGTGAGTATAAGGTCCCCGAGTCCGCTCAGTCCCGAGAATGTCCTCTTGTCGGCCCCCATCCGCTCGCCCAACCGTGTAATCTCTGCGATGCCCCTGGTAATCAGAGCGGCTCTTGCATTGTAACCGAGATGGAGGCCGTCGCAGATGCCTGCCGCTATCGCTATGACGTTCTTGAGGGCGCCTCCGAGTTCGACGCCGAGCACGTCCCTGTGTGTGTATACTCTGAAATAGTCGGTCGTGAAGATCTCCTGAAGCAGAAGCCCTGTTTCCGGGCTTCTGGCCGCAAGCGTGACAGCCGTCGGAAACCTTCGTATCACCTCCTTCGCGAAGCTGGGGCCTGAAATAACCGCCGCCTCGATGCCGGAAAGCTCGCCGAGTATTTCAGACACCGTCTTGAGCGATCCCTGCTCAATCCCTTTCGAGGCACTTATAACCAGCGCATCTTCGTGAATGTGCTGCACAACCTCGCGGAACACGGCCCTGGTAAACTGGGTCGGGACCACGTTGACAACGTAGCGGGCCTTTCTGACCGCCTCCCGGATATCACCGGTCGCCGGCAGACCGCGCGGCAGGTCGACATCAGGCAAATAAACACTGTTGCGTCCGGCACCGTTTATCTCCTCCGCAAGCTCTCTTTCATGTACCCAGAGGGCGACATCGTATCCCTTTTCGAAGAGAAGACACGCCAGAGTGGTACCCCAGCTTCCAGCACCGATCACGGCGATATAGCTCATCTTTCGCCCTCATCAACCCCCGTTGCTTCCTCGCAAGGGTCAAACCATGCCGACAGGTTGCGCCGCCACGGGCAGGTCATTTTCTTCCCTTCTCAATCCTGGCCCACGTATCCTTCAGGGAGACGGTCCGGTTGAAAACCATCTTGCCCGCTGAAGAATCAGGGTCCACAGTAAAATATCCAAGCCTCTCGAACTGGTACCGTCTTCCCGGCGCCGCGCCGGCAAGGCCGGGCTCCAGGCGGCAGGACGTTAATACTTCCAGTGAATGAGGATTCAGAAAGGACCTGAAATCACGGTCCTCATTCTCCTCTTCACCGACATCAGTCAGAAGATGATCGTAAAGCCGCACCTCGGACTCGATAGCGTGCCTTGCCGACACCCAGTGAAGGGTGGCCTTCACTTTGCGCCCGTCCGGCGCATCACCGCCGCGTGTCTCCGGATCATAGGTGCAGCGGAGTTCGGTCACTTCACCGGTCTTCTCATCTTTAATCGCGTCCACGCAGGTGACGTAATAGGCATACCTGAGCCGAACCTCGCGCCCCGGCGACAGCCGGTAAAACTTCCGGGGCGGGTTCTCGCGATAATCGTCTCTTTCTATATACAAGACTCGCGAAAAGGGCACTTTGCGCGAGCCCATCCCCGGGTCCTCGGGATTATTTACGGCATCCAGCTCCTCAACCCGGTCTTCCGGGTAATTGACGATGACCACCCTCAGGGGGTTCAGTACAGCCATGACGCGGGGAGCGCTTTTATTAAGGTCTTCCCTGACACAATGCTCAAGAAGCGCCATGTCGACCGTGCTGTCTCTCTTGGCCACCCCTATGCGGTCGCAGAAATTTCTCAGCGACTCAGGCGTGTACCCCCGCCGCCTCAACCCCGACAAGCTAGGCATCCTCGGATCATCCCATCCCGAAACATGCCCTTCCCTCACCAACTGAATGAGCTTCCTCTTGCTCAATACCGTATGGCTGAGATTCAGCCGCGCAAACTCTAGCTGGCGCGGATGACACTCTGTCTTCAGTTCGTCGAGAAACCAGTCGTACAGAGGCCGATGGTCCTCAAATTCGAGCGTGCAGAGGGAATGAGTAATCCCTTCAATGGCGTCGGAAATGCAGTGCGCGAAGTCATACATCGGATAGATACACCACGAATCGCCGGTCCTGTGGTGAGAGGTCCGCTGTATGCGGTACATTACCGGGTCTCTCATGTTCAGGTTTCCGGAGGCCATATCTATCCTGGCCCGGAGGGTCCTGGAGCCGTCTTCGAATTCTCCCCTCCGCATTCTCCCGAAGAGGTCCAGGTTCTCTTCTAGCGGCCGGCCGCGGAAAGGGCTTTCCCGGCCCGGTTCTGTCAGCGTGCCCCTGTACTCCCTTATCTGGTCGGCACTGAGATCACAGACATAAGCCTTTCCCGCCCCGATCAGCCGGACAGCATAATCATAAAGCCTCTCGAAGTAGTCCGACGCATAATAGAGCCGGTCATCCCAGTCGAAACCGAGCCACCGGACATCCGCCTTTATAGATTCTACGTATTCCGCCTCCTCCTTGCTGGGGTTGGTGTCGTCGAAACGCAGATTACAGAGGCCACCGTATTCGGAGGCAACTCCGAAATTGAGGCAGATGGATTTCGCATGTCCGATATGGAGATATCCGTTCGGTTCCGGAGGGAACCGGGTGTGGACATGTCTCCCGTATCTTCCCGACTCCAGGTCTTCATCAATCATGGCCCGGATAAAATCCTTCGGCCTTCCAGAGCCCGTATTCAATATTGAAGCCCCCTTTTAGATAACACAATCCTTACGGCACTCCTATTCTAACACGCCAAGCCGAGAGCGAAAAGGACGCACATGACAGATGTTGAGCTGATCATGTGAAGCTTGACGCCTCTGATTTACGCCGCGTCGGGACCTATTGACTGTATGGCCTTGTCAAGTCTTTTTAATGTCTTTTCCCGGCCCATGATCTCTATCACCTCGAATATGCCGGGACTCACCGTCCCCCCGGTCAGGGCCACGCGCACGGGTTGAGCGAGCGCTCCAAGCTTGATCTGCCGCCTCTCCATTATGCCGGTGAACACCTTTTCCAGCTCCGCCGCCGAAAAGTCCGTCATTTTTCCGAGTTCTTCTCGCAACTCGCTCAACAGAGGCAGGCTCTTTTGGTTCAGGAACTTGACCCCGGCCTTTTCCTCATACGCTACTTCTTCAGAAATGTAATACCTGAGGGATTGAGCGAGTTCGACCAGCGTGCGCGACCGTTCCTGCAGGGTCGCAACAGCCTTCGAAAGCCATACCCTGTCTATCTCCTGTCCCTCGCCCGCCACCTTCTCCCGCACGAGGAAAGGCATGACGAGATCCGCAAGTTCTTCCGGCGACCTGCGCATGATATACTGGCCGTTGAGCCACAGGAGTTTTTCGGGATTAAAGACAGCAGCGGCCCTCCCGACATTTTCGAAAGAAAAATACTTTATCAGCTCCTCCCGTGAAAATATCTCCTGATCGCCGTAAGACCAGCCCAGCCTTACGAGGTAGTTGATAAGCGCCTCGGGCAGATATCCCATTTCACGGTATGCAGTAACCGACGTTGCGCCATGCCTCTTCGAAAGCCTCGCCTTGTCCGCACCCAGTATCATGGGGAGATGTGCAAACCCGGGCACTTTATATCCCAGAGCACGGTAGATCTGGACCTGTTTCGGAGTATTGTTCAGGTGGTCGTCGCCCCTGATGACGTGAGTGATCCCCATATCTACGTCATCCACCACGACCGTCAGATTGTAGGTAGGCGTCCCGTCCGACCGCATGATGATAAGGTCGTCGAGCTGGGCGTTTTCGAAGACGACCTTGCCTTTTATGAGGTCGTCGACAACGGTCTGTCCTGCCTGCGGCATCAGGAACCTCACAACAGGCGATACCCCCGGCACAGGCTCCTTCAGGCCCCTGCACCGGCCGTCATACTTTGGAAGTCGGCCGCCGGCAATGGCCTCCCTGCGCCGGTCCTCCAGTTCTTCGGGAGAGCAGTAGCAGTAGTATGCCTTGCCCTCCCGGACCAGCTTCTCCACATAGCTCCTGTATAGGTCAAACCGGTCTGTCTGCCTGAAAGGGCCTTCATCCCAGTCAAGGCCCAGCCACTCCATTCCTTCTATAATCGCCTCTATATATTCATCGGTAGAACGGGTCCTGTCGGTGTCCTCAATACGGAGGATAAAAGCCCCGTCGCTGTGCCGCGCGTACAACCAGTTGAAAAGCGCCGTCCTCGCTCCGCCGATATGGAGGAAGCCCGTCGGGCTGGGTGCAAAACGAACTCGTATGTTATCGCTCAAAAAAACCTCCTCTTACTGATTTTTTCCTTTCCTTATTATAAGCTTCAGAAATCTTTCTGTCCCGTGTCCGACCCTGAACCTCTCATCCGCCCGGTAACCCGCTATCCAGACAATATCTCCCCGGCTGACGACAACAGGTATACTGTCCCTTTCCTCCCTTGGCACCTTCTCATCGACGAAGAAATCCTGAAGTTTCTTCCTCCTTCCGAACCCCAGCGGATAAAAATAGTCACCTTTCCTCCGGGAACGTATCGAAAGGGGAAAAGACATCTTTCCCGCGTCGAGAAGCACTGAGGACCTTCCGTCTCCCGGCTCATCCCCCTGTCCTTCGAAAGAAGCCGTAATCACTGCCCCGGTGCCGGAGACTACAACATCGCCCGGGGGATCGAGCGAGTATGAGGCGATTCTTACAGGGTGCTCACGGGTCATCACCAGAAGAGAGTACTCCCTGATGACCCTTACATCTCCGGGCAGGTAAAGCCTGTCTCCGGAACTTCCGTTCCTGATCAATCTGATGATATTCTCTATATGTGAAAAACTTATTCCCTTCAGCCCCCTGGTCTCATCGATCGCCCTCCTGAGGACCCTCCTGAGGACGACTATGTCGAGGCTTTCCATGGGTACCAGAAAAAGTTCGATCCTTTCCTCCGTCTTCCTGCTGATCAGTTTCATCAGCGTCCTGGTCACGATCACGTCGAAATACCGCTCCTCCTCCTGCATTACGGCTATGCTCTTCAGCACCGTTTCGGTAAAATTCGGATTAAACCCTTTCAAGGCCGGCATGAGCGTCTTCCGTATCCTGTTGCGCAGATACTCCGCTTTCAGGTTGGAGGAGTCAACAACGAAGGTGAGGTTCTCCCGGGAAAGGAACCTTTCAATATCCCGCCGTTCAATCTCTATCAAAGGCCTGATGATCTTTCCCCTCTTCGGAGGAATACCCGAAAGGCCTTTCGGCCCCGATCCCCTGAGCAGTCTCATCATAAAGGTCTCCACCTGGTCGTCGGCGTTATGGCCCAGCGCTATCCTGGCGGCTCCGGCCTCCCGGGCAGCCTCATGAAAAGCGGCGTACCTGAGTTCACGGGCCGCCTCCTGTTTGTTAAGGCCTTGCTCACCGGCGAGAGACCTTACGTCCACCGGCTTCACTGAAAAGGCTATACCCAGACCACCGCAAAGCTCACGGCAGAAATCTATCTCCCCCGGTACCTCAGCCGGTCTGAGATTGTGGTCGACATAAACAGCGCAGACCGTTATGTTCAACTCATCCCTCAGGCTAAGCAGCACGTGAAGAAGACATACCGAGTCCGGCCCGCCGGAAAGACCTGCCAGAACGTTCTCTCCCCCGCTCAGCATCGAATATCTCTCAATTGTTGCGTTTGCGCGTTCTCTTAAATCCATTGGTCACAACTTCCAGCCGGTCTCCGGTCAGAGCCTGTACAACTCACACTCTGCCATTGTCCCGACCTGTCCCGAATCAAGTTGAAACAGCTGGAATCCCCGATAAAGGTCGTGGAATGACAGCCGGCTTAAATGATACTTCAGAGACTAATTATATTATTATAAGTAGGATATGCTCAAGAAGTGGAATGAGATCATGGCGGCCGCAAAATGAGAGACGGGAAAGCTTCCCGGCAGGGCCGTAGAAAAAAGGAGCGCGCTGCAGCCGCGGGGCGCCAGGCGGTTTACGGCGATAAAGTCTCGATCTGTGCCAACGCGAAATGCGTGATGCGAAAGAACGCGAAATGCTCCGGCTTCGAGGGATGCCCCGGATTTAAAGGAAAATGATTATTCCCCGGTTTCCGCTGCGGGAAGAGTCACTGTCCTGACCTGTCCGGGGCCGCCCGGTTTACCCAGGTCTCTTCCGTCCAGGTTAATGTTTATTCCCCCGGCATTACCTACTTTCAGAGACGCCTTGCCCGAGAAGGGCCAGTTCTTCGATTGGCCTGGCCGAAGAAGCATCTCTTCCCTCCTTCCGTTTTCAAAAGTCACGGATATCCACGTGGTGTCCGCCGCGGTTACGGACAAATTATGTTCTCCGGAAGCCGCCTGCTTTTCAGGCAGTTCGGGGCCGCGGACCGGAATCGCCTCCCCTCCTCCGCTGTGTTGAAAAACCTCACCTCTCTGCGCGGGTTCGGAACCGGCCGCTGCACCGCCGGCGGATGCTCTCCCGGCTGCGGGCGATCCCGCCACGGAATCAACATTTCTTTCTTTCGGGACGCGGGGGAACAACAGGAAGGCGACAAAAAGCAGACCCATCACTGCGACCAGATAACCAAGTCTGGAACTCTTTTTTTGTGAAAAGGCTATCGGAATGATAGTCGACGGTTGCGGCTGGGACAGATGCTCCCTGTAAAACTGAATGATGGAATCGGCGTCGATACCGACAAAAGCTGCATAACACCGTATATATCCCATGGTATATACAGGCACCGGCAGCTTTTCGAATGCGTCATTCTCTATTGCGGCGAGATAATCTTCCCCGATCTTCAATGATTCTGCTATTTCGTGGATTTCAAGACCTAGATCTTCGCGTCTGTGCTTTAAGATCTCTCCCGCCAAACTCGCCTCGGTTTTTATTTAAGATAACACACATATCGATTATTTTCAAAGAATATCGGTCCTTGCCCGTGTCAGTATTGTAAACGCTCGTGGTAATATAGTTAACAATGAACAGAGTCGTGGTAACAGGGGTAGGGGCCGTGACACCGCTGGGGAATACCTTCCGCGAGTCCTGGGAAGCGGCCAGGGAAGGCAAAACCGGGATAGGACCAACCACAAGGATCGACACATCCTGCATCCCCTGGAAGGTAGCAGGAGAATTAAAAGGTTTCAACCCGTCTCCTTTTCTCGGCCCCAAGGAGATAAAACGCACGGACCCTTTCATCCATTACGCGGTGGCAGCGGCCGTGATGGCCGCCGGCGACGCCGGACTGGTCAAAGGGTTCCCGGCTGAAGACAATTACGGGTGGAGACCATACAGCGAGTATCTCAATGCAGGCGGGATTATCATTGGTTCAAGCCGGGGCGGCATAACTACGATAGAACGGGCACTGCTGAAAAATTCCGCTCTGACTGCCCGGCCGGAGGGCGCCCCCTTATTTCTCAGGCCTTCCCCCTATCTGATGCCGGCGACAACTATCGGCATGGCCGCAACCTATAGTGCCCAGGTACTCGGGATCAAAGGGCATTGTCTCGGCATTTCGAATGCCTGCTCGTCGGGCCTGAATGCCATAGGAGAGGCTTTCAGGTTACTGAGGAGCGGCTACACCGGCCCGGTACTTGCCGGCGGCTCCGAGGCGCCTATCTGCAGGTTGTGCGTAGAGGGATACGGAGTCTCCGGGGCGTTGTCACGGACAGAAGACTTTTCGGCCAGCAGACCCTTTGCCCGGACGCGGGACGGCTTTGTCATAGCAGAAGGCTCCTGCGTCCTGGTAATGGAGAGACTCGATCAGGCCTTGAGGAGGGGTGCCCTCATTTACGGCGAAATAACAGGCTATGCAAATACTGCGGATGCCTTCCACCAGACCAGGCCGGACACGGAGGGCGAGGTCCGTGCCATGAGACAGGCCGTAGCTGACGCGGGCATAAGACGGGATGAAATCGACTATGTCAATGCACACGGAACGTCTACCCTTCTCGGGGACCGGGCCGAAGCGGAAGCACTGGCCAGAGTTTTCGGTGAACTCATGCCTCGCACCCCGGTCAGCGCACTGAAGTCCATGACCGGCCATATGCTGGCGGCTTCAGGGGCCCTCGAGACGGCCTTTACCCTCATGACCCTCAGGGAAGGCATCATACCGCCCACTCTGAATGTTTCAACGCGGGACAGCAGCTGCAATATCCCCCTGGTGAAAGAGCCGACCCGGAAAAAAGTACGGCTCGCCCTTACTAATTCTTTCGGCTTCGGGGGAGTAAACACCGTCGTCGCTATGAAAAAATTTGTATGACTGACGCTGCGGGCTTCGTCTTTGTACCCGCTAAACAGGTCTCCCGGGTATCCGCCCTCTTCCTTCAGATACTGCTCCGCGATGTGAAACAGCGCTGGAGACTTCACCGTCATTGATGAACTCAAAGAAACCGAAGAACCCCGTACGTTCTGCGTGAAATTCATTATGGCGCACGTCGACGAAAGAGATAATTCTTCCGGCGGGTCCGCCGTCTTTCAGGGCTGCGAAGTGTTTTGCACGGCCGCTGAAAGAAAGGGTTTCCGGCGGAAAAATGAACCTTCATTTCCCGGTTCAACTGAGGGACGAACAGCGGGTCTTTCAGGTAGAGAGCAAAAGGAGGCGGACAAAGCCATCGAGGAATCCGCCGGCCTCAATGACCTCTGTCATTTATATTATGCCCAGGGCCTTTCCCACTTTTTCAAAGGCGCGCAGGACCTTGTCGAGTTGCTCATCTGTGTGAGTCGCCATATAACTGGTCCTGATGATGGACTTTCCGCTTGCGACGGCGGGACTGACCGCGACATTTGCGAATACCCCCTCTTCCTGCAGCATCCTGATCATGGCAAAGGCCTTCATGTCTTCACCGACCAGTATTGGAATAATCGGGGTTTCAGTGGGACCTATCTCAAAACCCAGCGACTTGAACCCTTCATGCATCTTCCATGTGTTGGACCATAATCTCTGTATGCGCTCCGGCTCGTTTTCGATGATGTCCAGTGCTGCGCCCACCGCGGCTATAGAGGCGGGCGGGGGACTGGCACTGAAAATCAATGCCCTTGCAAAATGCTTGATGTAGTGTATCACCTTCTCTTCGCCCGAGATAAACCCCCCGATCGAGGCAAGAGACTTGCTGTAAGTCCCCATTATAAGGTCGACTTCGTTTTCCAGGCCGAAATGTTCCGCCGTCCCGCGGCCGGTCTTGCCGAGGACCCCTATGCCGTGCGCGTCGTCGACCATTATTCTCGCGTTATACTTCCTGGCAAGAGAAACAACATCCGGCAGATTGACGACATCCCCCTCCATGCTGAAGACGCCGTCAACGACGATCATTTTTTTGCGCTCCTTGTATTCTGCCAATATCCTCTCGAGATCCGCCATGTCGTTGTGCCGGAACTTACGCACCTCTGCATAAGAGAGGCGGCAGCCGTCGATAATGCTCGCATGGTCCATCTTGTCGATTATGATGACATCGTCCTTCCCGGCCAGGGCTGAAATCACGCCGAGATTAACCTGAAACCCCGTTGAAAAGACGAGTGCGGCTTCCTTTCTTATAAACCTGGCCAGCTTCTCTTCAAGCGCAACATGTATGTCCAGCGTGCCGTTCAGAAACCGGGAACCTGCGCACCCTGAACCGTACTTCGTCACCGCCGCCAGGGCCGCTTCTTTTACCGCAGGATGGTTCGTGAGTCCCAGATAGTTGTTGGAACCCACCATTATCATTCTTTTCCCATTCATTACCACCTCAGGGTCCTGTGCGCTCTCTATGACCCTGAAATACGGGTACAACTCGGCTGCCATAAGCTCCTTCGCCTTCGTAAATCGGTAACACTTGTCGAACAAGTCTGAGTTTCTCTCTATAGCCATCGGTGAATTTTGTACCAGTCTGCCGTCCATTTTACCCCTTCCGTCAATGTTGTCTTTGAACCAAATCCCAGTTCTCTTCTTGCTTTGCCGACATCGCAGGTCCAGTTCGAAAAACGAAGTTCCCTCACCTTGTCACTATTAATTATACTCTTTTTATTAATTTTTTCACCCAGGAAGGCGAAAAACGGCACGAGCGGCAGAGGCAGCCTTATTTTTATCGGTTTCGTTTCGAGCGCCTCAGATATCCCTTTAATAATTTCCCCGTTAGTATAAACCATCTCATCCGACAAATAGGGGAAAATCCCTCTCTTTACCATCCGGAACATCACGAGAAAATCGGCGTCTCTTGGTCCATAAACGGCAGACGGCCTTATGACTGTTACCGGCATCTCACCACAGTGGCGCAATACGGCCTTCTCGCCTTCAAGTTTACTTTTTCCATAAAACGAAACCGGCATCGGCTCACAATCTTCCTTCAGGGGGACCCCGTCACTGCTCGGTCCGGCGGCAGCAAGACTGCTGACATATACGAATCTCCTTAGTCCGACATTCCTCTCGGCAGCAATTTTCGCCAGCTTCGCGGTGCATACCGCATTCGCCGAGAAAAACTCGCTCTCCGTCTTCGCCTTGGTGAGCCCTGCAAGGTGAAAGATAAAGTCAAAATCCTTTATCTGGCCGGCGCACGAATCGATATCGGCAAGATCGCAGGAAATATATTTCAGATCAAGGTGTTCTATCCACTTCAGGTCGGAAGTGCTTCTTGCGATGCAGGTTACCTCATAACCTCTCCTCAACAAGGCTTCCGCAAGATAGCTTCCGATGAAGCCGGTAGCTCCTGTTACCAGGGCTTTCATAGGATGGAGTTATTCTCGTCCAAATTGCCGGGATTAGTCAAGTAGAAACAAACTGACTGACCGACGGACCCCCGTGAGTCGACTGTCATTATATCCCTTCCCGCTCCGGAGCAAAATACTTTTCCGACCTTTTCCCCGCATGATCACCGAAGGCTAAATGCCTTCTTTCGTACCGCCACGTCCGGAATCTTTTTTTGTATCACATGTGTTACGCTGTCCGACCCAGCCATCCGCCGTATATGATACCGCGGCCGCAGACTCCTCTTACTGGGAGCCATAGCTGTGAAGACCGGAGAGCAGCAGGTTCACCCCGAGATAGGTAAAGACTACCGCTACAAAGCCGACGACCGCCACAATGGCCACCTTCTTGCCTCTCCAGCCGCGCATAAGCCGGCTGTGAAGATAAAAGGCATAAAGGAACCATGTGATCAGCGACCATGTCTCCTTGGGGTCCCAACTCCAGTATTTGCCCCAAGCCTGGTTCGCCCACAGTGCTCCGAATATCAATCCCCCGAGAGTGAAAATAGGAAACCCGATCGCTATCAGCTTATACGTGATTTCATCGAGTATCTCAGCCGAAATATTAAAACCCTTTATCACCTTCTTCATAATTCCCCCGTACCTCCACACAAGGAAAGTGAAAACCACAGCCGCACCCCAGCTTATCGTCTCTATGGCGCCCGAACTGTTGCGGAAGGTGGCCCTGAAGAGGTAACTCTTTATGAACTCCTGCTGGCTCTGACCGGTTACCTTGAATGCGAAATAGTCAAGACCCATCGCGGCAAGGACGATTATAAAGATGCTCAGCATCACCGTCCAGAAGATGTACGCAGGCTCGTTCTTTTTTTCGGTCCGGACTATGAGGTACATGAGGCCCGTACTGAAGGAAATGCCGAACATCGAATATGAAATGAAGCTCATCATGACGTGGGCAAGAAGCCAGTTGCTCTGCAGTGCCGGCACCAGGGGCTGGATGTTCTTCGACATACCGGAGAGATCTATAAACGCCAGTGCCAGACCGGCGACGGGCGTGATAAAAGCACCGAAAGAGCGGTTACTGTATTTGAACTCTATTACCAGATAAGCCAGAATCAGACACCAGACAAAGAATATGAGAGACTCGTAAAGGTTGGTCAGCGGCACGGCACGGAGAAAGCTCTGTTCGACGGCGTAAAACTCCTTCCACCTGAGAACCAGCGCGATAGTCTGTGACACAAAACCGGTGATAGTTATGAGAGTTGCTGCCACCCCGATCTGTTTTTTCTTGAAACCAAGATACGTTATATATGCCACCATGGCCAGGAAATATGCGATTGTGGAAATCCCAAAAAAGGTCGAACTGTCCATCAACTTCCCCCTTTCTGACCGGAGCCGAGGGCCTTGGCCAGCTTATCTATCTTTTTCTCAAAGGCGGCCCTGTTCCTGTGAGCAGAAGCGCCTATCAGTATCCTCGTGCCGCCCTTTTCCTCGGAAATATGCATCCAGATCCGTCTGTGGCTCATGAAGAACGAGACAAAGAGGCCGAACGCCAGGATGAAACACCCGATATAAACAATGGTCTGACCGGGGTCTTTCCTGACCTGAAGTCCGGTGTACTGAACGCCCCAGTAATCGACAAACTCCGCCTTACTGCCTCCGGGCAGGTTCCATGTCTGAGGGAATCTCTTAAAGATCCAGCCGGAATAATGTTTTCCTCCCGGGGCTGAGAATTCGACGAATATTGCCGGATTGACCATATTCTGATCATATGTGAAGGGTTTTCCAGACTGGTCCACGGTGAGAGCGGGACTGAAATCAGTGATACGTCCTTCTATTCCCGTGCCGGGGATAGTGAAACTGCCTCCCAGCCTGGTATTGAAATCTTCGGATTTCCCGTCTTTGGATACCAGCCTGAGCATGACAATGCCCCTCCCCAGATTTTCCTGCATCGTGCCGAAACTGGACTGATAAAAGGTAATACCGTTATACGTAAGAGGGTCGTTAACCACGATCGCCTTCTTTTCCACCTCAGTACCGTTCTTCAGGATGGTCAGCCAGCTCTTGTAGCTTCTCGGCATATCGGTGTCCCCGTAAAACTTCACTTCGAATTTATCACAACGGACCTCGAACCCGAGCAGGACCCTCCTGTTGCCGGTCTGGTAGGCAAACGATGACGTCTGCCCCTCGGGCAACGCGAGGAATGCATTGAAACCGAAAGCCACGCCTATTATTGCGCCGGCAAGAATGATGAGTATGCTGCAATGAGTGATATATACGCCGAGCCTCGTAAAATTTCCCTTCTCAGCGTAAAGCTGCACCCCCTGTTCCGAAGAGGATTCCGAAGGCCTGAAACCGATCTTTCTGAACGCTTTGGTAGCAAGATCCTTGGCGTGGGCGGGCTTGGCCTTCAGGGTAACGGTCTTCTTAATGGACATCCTCCCGACATGGTCCGGTGACAGGGGACGGATCGGCTCCCTGACTATCTTCCATATCCTCGGGATCCTGTCGAGAGAGCAGATAATAAGATTTGCCGCGAAAAGCAGGAGGAAGGTAATAAACCACCATGAATGGTACATATCCATGAAGCCGAGCTTGTCAAAAACGCTATAGGCTGCCGGGGCGCCCGACTGGCCGAAGAACTTTGCAAGGATTTTGATATTTTTTGCCGGTTCGGCGTTCTGTTCGATAACTGTTCCGACGATCGAGGTTAAAGCAATTAATGAGAATATCACAACCGCAAACTTGACGGACGCGAAGAGACCCCATATCTTGTCGGTTAAAGTCTTATGCTTTGTTTTTTCCATTAGAATAATCTACCGGATGCAACTATATATAATAAAATATTGCTTTTGGACAAAACAAGGAAATTGGTAACCGCGACGGTGCCTTAAGACAACTTAACGGGCCTGTCTCTTTCGGCATTGACTATGCAGAGAAAACCGAAGGGCTCATCGAACGGGTTCCTCAGCTGATGCACGATGTCAGAAGCGATATACAGGACGTCGAGGAACCTCATGTTTCTTTTCAGTTTCCCGGTCCGCACAACCCCTTCACCCTTTATGCAGATTACAACGTGTTCGTGTCCGTGCCTTTCCAGACTGCTGAACCCGCCGGGAGAGATTTCGAAGTACCTGACATGGAATTTTGTCGATTCTCCATGCGACCCTATCAGCACCCTTCTCACCACATCCGCCCAACCCTCGCCTTCCACCTTGTATTGGTCATCCCGTATGCCTTCCCACCTGCATTCACCCTTGTGAGGGTAAAAGGCGGTCCGATTGGCCCTTCTCCCCTCACCTTTCTTCTTTGCCGGCAGCTCGCAGAATGACTCAACGGATTTCTTTTTCACTGTCACCACCCATTATTCAAAACGTTCAAAAACTCACAATGCACTTCAGGGAATCACCGGCGGCCGCGGTAAGCCTGAAGGCATCGTCCGCCCTTTCAACAGGAAACCTGTGTGTAATGAGTTTCTCCGCCGAAACAATTCCCTCTTCGATCAGTTCGGAGGCGTCCGCCGTATCCGTCGGTCCGCAGGAGTAGCTCGTAATAATATTTATATCGTTAAAATATAGGGTTTTAACTTCGTAATCCATCTCGTGCCCCTTATTTTTTCAGAGAAATTTGACAATTACCAATGCTCAGATATGTCGATAACCTCGTCCGCACCCAGTTCAAGAGCCTTGCCCAGCCGGAACTTCACCATGTCCGCCCCTATGACCTTGCCGGCACCGAAATGTCTCGCGAGCAGCAGGTGTATCATGCCCATTACACCCAGACCCATGATTAAGACCGCATCTCCCCGTTGAATCGGCGCCCGTCTGAAAGCCTTGACCACGCACGCCGCGGGCTCAATCAGCGTTCCGTCTTCGAAGCTCATGCCTTCAGAGAGAGTTATAGTGTCGTTTTCGAGATTCAGGGATGGAACAAGTATATATTCGGACAGTCCTCCCGGTATGATGCCCGATCCCTTCCACGCCGAACATTGCACGTAATCGCCCCGCCTGCAGAACCTGCAGGTGAAGCAGGGAGCGTGATGGTGGATAAAGACCTTCTCTCCCCTTCTGAAAGAAGTGACATCCCTTCCGACATCCACAATCTCCCCCGCAGGCTCATGCCCGGGCACAAGCGGCGCCTTTTTCTCTATGTACCAGGGCATCACATCTCCCGAACAGATGCCGCAGGCCCGGGTCTTCACAAGCGCATCCCCACGTCCCGTTTCAGGAACGGGAATATCTTCTATTCGTATATCGTCGAAGCTGTAAAGCCTGGCAACCTTCATCTGCCCGCCTTCGCCACTTGGGCGTCAAAATATACCTGATTATTTAGCTATTTTAGCATTTTGGCAGGGTCTGGTGTCGGGCGCAGAGTCTGCCCGTGCGGGGCGTCAAAAACAGTCAACTCTGCCTGAAAGCTCTTGCTGCCTGAAAGATCGTTTATAATGACTCAAGCAAGGAGGAGAAAATGATCCGGGTGGGAACGTGTTCCTGGACGGAAAAAACGCTTATAAAAAGCGGCGAATTCTACCCCGGAGGGATGAGGTCTGCGGAAGATCGTCTGCGGTATTATGCGGAGAATTTTTCGACAGTGGAGGTGGATTCAACATATTATGCGATCCCGAACACGACCACTTCTTCACTGTGGGCGGAGAGAACTCCGGAAAATTTTATATTCCACATTAAGGCATACGGGGCATTGACGGGGCACGGTGTTGACCCGAGGACCCTGCCTCCCGACATCGCAGGATCACTTCCGGCAGTTGTCAAAGACAAGAAATACGTTTATATAAAGAAGCCCGCTTTACTTGAATCCATCGCCGGGAGATTCAGGGATGCCCTTTTGCCGCTCTTGAAAACCGGCAAACTCGGAATCATAGTATTTCAGTTCCCTCCGTGGTTTCAGTACAGTCCGGCCCGTATGGAAGGCATGGCGGAATTGAGGGGACTGATGAATGGACTGGACATAGCGGTGGAATTCAGGCATGGCAGCTGGCTTTTACCTGAAAGGGTTGAGCCGCTTCTGCGTTTTCTGTCTGACCACGGTATTACCTATGTCGCCGCAGACGAGCCCCGGTACGGAAGTCTGGCGACAGTTCCCTTTATACCCGCGGTGACGACTCAAACAGCCTACTTCAGGTTCCACGGGAGAAACCGGGAAAACTGGCTAAGAAGGGGTGTAGAGACTTCGCTCAGGTACGATTATCGTTATTCAGACGATGAGCTGGAAGAGTTCGTTCCTCCCGTTATGAAATCGGCAGCGACCGCCACGAGTGTTTTTACCATGTTCAATAACTGTCACGGAGCCTCTGCTGTTAAAAACGCGATCAGCTTCAAAGAACTACTAAAAAGAAAGAAGGCAGACACGGGCTAGGAGAGGGATGGCGATAACCGGATCCTTCCGGAAGGTTTTGCCCATAATGATTCCGGACGCACTTCTTCAGGGGACAATCGCGTATTTTATGCCTTCGCCTTTCACCAGCTTCTGAAACGCCTCCCCGATGTCCTTGAGACGATAAGTACCTGAAATCAGTTTCTTCACCTTTATCTTCTTCCCCTTCAAAAGAAGCATGGCTTTTTTCACATCCCCGGGAGTGAAATGAAAGGTCCCCCTGACAGAAATCTCGTCGTAATGCAACCTTCCCGCATCGAACTTCACTGTAGAGCCGGGCTTGCATCCGCCAAAGAGCACTACCGTCCCGCCCTTGCGCACATAATCAACGGACGATTCCCATATTGCAGGCTGCCCAGTGCATTCAAACACAAAGTCGGCGCCCATTCCCCCTGTGAAATCCCTGACACTCCCCAAGGCCCGGGAAGGCTCGAAGGCGAAATCCGCACCCATCGATTTGGCCGTTTTCAGCCTTTCTTCTTCGAGGCCCGTGATCAGAATCCTGGCGCCCCGGGATTTTGCAAGAAGCAGGTGCAGCAGGCCGATGGGGCCGGCCCCGATAATAAAAACAGTATCGTCTTTCTTGATATGGAGAGGTTCCATCCCGTGCACGACACACGCAAGCGGTTCGAGAAAGGCCGCCTCGCTGAAGTTGAGATCCGGAGGCTTTATGAACACATTCTGACTCACGATGTGCCGGGGCAGCAGGACATACTCTGCAAACGCGCCCAGCACCTTTGTCGACATAATATTGCAGCAAAGGTTGAAGAGACCCTTCCGGCAATGATCGCAGTCCAGGCACGGCGCACTGTGGACGGCCATGACCGGGTCGCCGATCCTGAACCTGCCGGCGCCCTTGCCTTTGTCGACCACGACGCCGGAAAACTCGTGCCCGAAAGGACCCGGCATGGGGATGAGGGAATGTCCCCTCAGAAAGGCCTTGAGGTCGGTCCCGCAGGTAAGCGATGACCTGACCTTTACCAGCACCTCGCCTTCGGAAGGCCGGGGGTTCTGGATCTCCCTTAATTCGATATTACCGGGGCTTGAGAGGATGGCGGAAAGCAATTTCCCGACTCTATATTCTTGCGCCGAGTACCTGTCCGGCAACCGCAGCCAGCACGAAGACCGGCACGTAACGAAAATCGAGATGAGCAGATATCCGGGCCAGGAAAATCAGAGGTATCGGCAGATGTATATAAAGGAACCACTTGAAAGAAAACTTTCGCGTCTTCTTCCTGAGATGCCCGAAGGGCAGGTTCACCAGAACCGTCATTAATGCAATGCCCGCAACAAGGACCACAGTGGTCATAAGCAAACTCATAACTAAAAATACATTAGGTAAAGGCGGGAGGTCAAGCTTCTACGGGGCTCTGCAGCAGGGCCTCCGCAAAGATGTATAAGTCTCTATCAGGCGGCAGCCGCCTTCTTCTTCTTTTTCTCCGCCGCAGCGGCGAAGACCTCGGCGGCATTAAAGGTGCCGTCTATTGCCTGCACCGGACATTTTGCCGTACATATGCCGCATCCGATACACTTGTCTTGATCTATGACATGCATCTTCTTCAGTTCACCGGAAGGCGCATTCACGGGACAAACCTTGGCGCAGATCTGGCATCCTATGCAGTTTTCATTCACAAACGCCTTCGACCTGTGAGGTATGAATTCACTAATGGCCTTCGTGGGGCATTTAGGTACACACAATCCGCAAACCTTGCACTTTTCAAGATCTATCCTGGAGAGATTGTTTGTGACCGAGGGGGCGTCAAAAGGACATATCTTCACGCATATTCCACAGGCGATACATCCGACCTGGCAGTTCTTGCGGGTGTCACCCCCCTTGTCTTTGGAGTGGCAGGTGACAAGGACCTCCATCGAGGCAGGCAACACTTCAATCACTTTGGTCGGACAGGCGGCCTCGCACTTGCGGCAGCCGGTGCATTTCGTTATATCAACAAAGGGAAGGTGGTCGTCGGTCATCGTTATGGCCCCGAAAGGGCAGACCCTCGAACAAGTTCCATACCCAAGGCATCCATATCTGCAGGCCTTGTCCCCGCCACCGGCCAGAATGGCGGCCCGGCAATCCTGCACCCCTTCGTATTTAAACCTTTTCACTGCCCTGGACCAACTCCCCTGACACATTATCCGGGCGAATTCGGGTTCTTTCGCCTCCGCCTTCTTCCCTGTGATCAGGGCAACGGCTTCGGCAGTGGCGGCCTTCCCGGGGGTGCACAGGTTGGGAGCGACCTCGGGCTTTGCCACGACGGCCTCCGCATAGCTCTGGCAACCGGCAAACCCGCAGGCCCCGCAGTTAGCGCCGGCCAGAACGTCCCTTACCTTTTCCACCTTGGGGTCAACCTGGACCGAAAACTTTTTTGCGGCAACGGCAAGACCGAAACCGAAAACGGTAGCGACCCCGGCAACAAAAAGCACCGTCAGCTTTATAACCGAGGTGACATCGATGGTTATATGTCCCTCAGATCCTCCCCCGGCGGCAACAAGAGGCACCGGCGCGTGACTTGCGATCATCTGAAGAAGATGGTGAATTATGAATAAAACCTGTGCACCTATGTCTAACATCATTTCACCTCGGTTAAAGTCTGGTTTCTACATATAATACTATATTTACCCAAGATAATTAAAGGGTTATCAGCCCGGAAAAGCCGGTGAAGGCCAGGGCGATAAGGCCAGTCGTAACGAACGCGATGGGCAGCCCCTTGAAGGGTCTCGGCACTTCGGCCAGCTCCAGCTTCTCCCTGATACTGGCCATTATGATGAGCGCAAGTGCAAATCCAAGGCCGGAGCCAAGACCGAAGGCAAGAGCCTCTATAAGGTTATACCCCTGTTCGGCGTTGATGAGAGGTACGGCCAGAATAATGCAGTTCGTGGATATGAGCGCCAGGTAGACGCCGAGCTTGTAGTAAAGACCTGGACTGACCTTCCTCATGATCGTGTCCGATGTCTGGACGAAGGCCGCCACAACGCCGATGAACAAAACGATCTTCAGGAACTCAATGTGCAAAGGTATCATAATGAGAAAGTAGATAAGCCAGCTCAGGGCGGCGCTGATCATCATCACGGAGGTGAAGGTTATGCTCATGCCGACGGCAGTCTCCATCTTCTTGGACACGCCGAAAAATATGCAGAGCCCCAGGAACCTCGTGAAGACGAAGTTGTTGATAAGTGACGCTGCTATTACCAGTTCAAACAGTTTGCCGAATTCCATTGCTCTTTCTCCTTAGTGTGCCGCCCCGGAGGCGCCCGAGCCGCCGAAGAACCTTATGTCTATCCAGTTAAAGAAAGCCATGAGAATACCTACTGCAAAGAACCCCCCCGTCGGGAGTATCATGATAAGGAGAGGTTTCGTCGCAACAAAGGCATGACCCCAGAGCGATCCGAGCCCGAGCAGCTCCCTGAAGAAACTGATGATACACAGGGCGACGAGGAATCCGACCCCCTGTCCTATTCCGTCCATGAAGGAAGGCATGACATCGTTCTTGCTCGCAAAGAGCTCCGCCCTGGCCAGGATGGAGGCGAAGGCGACGATCAGCTCGATATAAAGGCCCATCTCCTTGTACACAGCCCGCGCATAGGCGGCCATCAGCATATCGACTACCGTGACCCACCCTGAGATGATGAGCATGAAGATCGGCAGCCTTATCCTGGGATGTATAAACTTTCTCAGCGCGGAAATAGTGAGGTTAACCATTACCTGCACAAAAAGAACGGCTATCCCCATCATGAAACCGTTCTTCAGTTTATTTGTGACCGCTATGGTAGGACAAAGACTCAGGGCGAGTCTGAATATGGGGTTTTCCATCAGCACCCCGTTTCTGATAAGAGTGCCTAAGCTAGCCTGATTGCTCATTTTTCACCTCGGATGATAATTTATCCTTGATCATTTCGACGGCCTTTTTCACGCCGTCTTCCGTCACGGCCCGGCTCGATATCGTAGCACCGGATACCGCCTCGATGTCGACCTTGGTGGGCAGCTTCCTGACTACCAGATGGGCGAGAGTCTTACCCTTGAACTGCTTCTGAAAATAGGGCTGCTGGACTTCATCCCCAAGCCCCGGCGTCTCCTTCTGGTCGAGGATATTTAATTTTTCCACCGTAAAGGCGTCATTGACGGCCACGAGCATATTGATATAACTCGAGTATCCCTTTGCATAAGTCTCAATTATATAGCCGATGGTCTTGCCGTCTTTCTTAGCGGCGTAATATTCCGCTTCCTTGTCATGGGGCTCCCAGACACCCAGTTTCTCGACACTGTTGGCCTCGGGCATCATATCCTTGAGAGCGGCCTGTTTCTCTTCGTATGCCTTCCTGACCTTGACGGGCTCCGTCTTGGCGTACACCCCCGCCAGTATCAGCCCGCCGATGACGTAGATGACGACGAGGTTCAGGGTGATCTTGACGATATCCTTTGGGGTCATTTCGCCGCCTCCTTCCTCAGCCCGAACACTTTCGACTTTACACCTCTGTCCAAAAGAGGCGCAAAGCAGTTCATCAGCAGGATGGCGAACATGACACCCTCCGGGAACCCGCCCTTGAGCCTTATGAGCATGGTCAGCCCGCCGCATCCGATTCCGAAGATGATCTGTCCCTTTTTCATGGATGGCGAAGTGACATAGTCAGTCGCCATAAACCACGCCCCCAGCATAAGACCGCCGCTCAGCAGGTGTATTATAGGGTCTCCGGTAAAGAGGCCCTCTTTCCCTCCGAAGATCCATGCCAGTATCGCGACTGTGCCCAGAAAAGAGACGGGTATGTGCCAGGTGATATATCTCTTGTAAAGCAGAAAGAGTCCCCCGATCAGAAGTGCTATTGCCGAGGTCTCGCCGATCGAGCCGGCTACGTTTCCCGTAAGGAGATGCTGGTAGAGGCCCGCCTTGTCTCCGAAAACCTTCATCAACTCGGTCATTCCGCTCTCTTTCAATATCCCCAGGGGTGTCGCTGTTGTCTTGGCGTCCAGCGCAAGAAAAGATGAAGTGGGAT
The DNA here is from genome assembly GCA_037380845.1 of Candidatus Sulfobium sp. Lineage (GTDB taxonomy): Bacteria > Nitrospirota > Thermodesulfovibrionia > Thermodesulfovibrionales > UBA6898 > JARRRD01. The sequence goes on from JARRRI010000009.1 coordinate 63,785, forward strand.
GCAGCCAGATCGTCATCGGCCTGGGCCAGCAGATCAGGATGAAGGCTCTTCCCATCAAGGCCGGATTGAAGATGTTAAATCCGAGCCCGCCGAAAAGCTGCTTCGTTATCACTATGGCAACGAGGGAAGCTATTATGGGAATATGGACCTCGAAGGGTGAAAAAGACCAGAGCGACGCAGGCATGTTCATACCGACCAGAAGGCCGGTGAGAAAGGCGCTCCCGTCGCTCACGACGGATGTCTTGTCTACCACCTTCATATAAAGGTGTTCGAAGACAAGACAACTCAATATACAGAGGACCGTAACAAACAGGGCTTTAAGCCCGAAGAAATACAGACCGGAAAGTATTGCCGGCAGCAGGGCCAGGCTGACGGTCCACATAATGCGGCTCGTCGTCTCCTCGCTCTTGACATGAGGACTGACCGACACTACCAGGTAATGTTCTTTTTTCGTTGCCTCCATTCTCAACTCTCCTTAAGGCTTGACCATGGATTTCGCTACTCTCACAAGCTGGACTATCGGCCTCTTCGAAGGGCAGACAAAGGTACAGGAACCGCATTCGAAACAGTCGAAGAGGTTATATTCCTTGCAGTCCTCATAATGGCCCTTTTCCGCAAGCAGGCTGAGCATGGACGGCATAAGTCCCATCGGGCATACGTCGATGCACCTGCCGCATCTTATGCACGGGCTGAAATCCTCGGCATGGACAATCCCTTCTTCGGGCAATACAAGGATGCCGGATGTGCCCTTCGTCACCGGAACGTCCAGCGATGAAAGGGCAAACCCCATCATCGGTCCCCCGGCGATCACCTTGGCGACCTCGTCCTTCAGACCGCCGCATTCTTCCACCAGTTCGGATATCTTGGTGCCGACCCTGACCATCAGGTTCTTGGGTTCCCTGATCCCTTCACCGGTGACCGTGACGACCCGCTCTATAAGAGGCTTGCCGAAGCGCGCGGCTTCATAAATCGAGAGTGCCGTACCCACATTCTGGACGACAACACCGACATCCATGGGAAGACCCCTGGAGGGGACCTCCCTCCCGAGCACCGCCTTTATCAGCATTTTTTCGGCGCCCTGGGGGTACTTCACCTCCAGCGACAGAACCTCTATGCCCGCCTCGCCCGCAGTCGCCTCCTTCATCTTTGCGACTGCGTCGGGTTTATTGTTCTCGATGCCGATGTACCCCTTCTCCAGATTGAGGACCTTCATCAGTATTTTGAGACCTTCTACTATTTCCTTCGGCTTTTCGAGCATAAGTCTGTAATCTGCCGTCAAATAAGGCTCGCACTCGGCTCCATTGATCACAACCGCGTCGATCGGCTTTTCTTTCGGAGGGGAAAGCTTGACGGCGGTTGGAAAGGCAGCCCCGCCGAGGCCGACGATCCCGGCCGCCTTTATCTTCTCTTTCAACTCGTCGGCAGAGAGGTTCATGTAGTCAGGGCTGTCCTTCAGGGCGGTCCATTCATCCTTCATATCGTTTTCTATTACGACGGAATTGACCATCCTTCCCATCGCATTCTGGAATTCCCCTATGGCGATGACTTTTCCCGAGACTGAAGAATGTACCGGCGCCGAGACAAAACCTCCCGGTTCGCCTATCATCTCGCCCTTCTTTACTTCCTGACCAATCGAGACAAGCGGCTTGCAAGGGGCTCCGGCGTGCTGACTGAGGGGGATTACAACGATCTTTGGCGGCTTCGCCCCGGTGATAGGACTGTGTGCTGATAACTCTTTTTTGTCCGGCGGATGTATACCGCCTTTAAACGTGGCTGTGCCCATCTTAACGATTTCCTCCTTGGGATCTCGGCAGCCCAAAAAAATGCCGTTATTTAATAACATGCCGTCTAAGGGTATGTCAAGTGGTGATTTTACTTTCCCTGAAAATCAGGCTTTCAGGGTTGCCCGCTAATCATTCCTTTCACACCACCGCCGGGCGTTCTGGAACATCCTGAGCCATGGCGACGCCCGGAGGTTCTGCGTCCACTCTTCCGGCATCCATGCCCACTGCCACTTGAGAAAGGCCCGTTCGGGATGGGGCATGAGGGCGAGGTGTCTTCCGTCGGGAGAGCAGAGGGCGGTAATGCCATCCGGAGAACCGTTGGGGTTGAATGGATACTGTTCGGTAGGAGTGCCGCTGTCATCAACATATCTTATGGGGGCGAGCCCGCGCTGGAGGACATCTTTTCTTATCGAATCGTCCGGGAAATACGCCAGTCCTTCCCCGTGGGCAACCCAGACCCCGAGGACGGAATCCGCCATCCCCTCAAGCATGACCGCCGGACTTTCAATTATCCTGACCGATGCAAAGCGGGACTCGAACCGCCCCGAGCTGTTATGGATAAACCTGGGCTGATGTATATCCGGAATGCCCTGCCACGGGACCCACCCCAAAAGGGCCATCAGCTGACATCCGTTACATACGCCAAGACTGAAAGTATCGGAACGCTCGTAGAATATCCGGAACTGTTCGCGGATTCTCTCATGGAATCTGATAACCCCGGCCCAGCCCTTGGCGGAACCAAGAACATCAGCATAGCTGAAGCCCCCGACAAAGACCATTCCCCTGAAACTCTGAAGGTCAGCCCTTTCCTCCAGGAAGTCAGTCATCGTCACGTCCCAGGGTTCGAAACCGGCAGTGAAAAAGGCGGAGGTCATCTCCCTGTCCCCATTGCTACCCTCTTCACGCACTATCCCTACCCGCGGCTTTTCAGACCTTTCCAGCACCTCATGGGGAGTAGGTTCCGGGCTGAAGGAGAGACGAAGGGACGGCCCGGTCATGTCATATATGTTCTTCTTCTCCTCCTCGACACACTCCGGGTTTCTCTGAAGCCTGTCAAGCCTGTAGCTTGTCTCCTCCCAGATCTCCCTGAGGACCCTCATGTCTTCGTGCAAAACCGTGAGGGGCGGGGAGTCAGGAGTCAGTAATGAGATGTTTATCATCTTATCGGGCGTGGTATTCCCGATAATCCGATATGGGATACCCTGTTTCTGGAGCTCCGAAGTTATCTTATCTTCATTTTCGGGAAGGTACTCGATAACCATCCCGAGTTCTTCGGAAAAAAGAACCGGTATGCCCGGGTTATGACCTTTGCTCCCTGCTCTCTGCCGTATTTCGATGTCGAGGCCGCAATTACCGGCAAATGCCATTTCAAGGAGCGTCGTAACAAGGCCGCCGTCGGACCTGTCATGGCCCGAGAGCACCAGACCTTCAGACACCATCTTCTGTACGGCGTTGAAGGTCCTCTTCAGCAACTCCGGGTCTTCGACGTCGGGACATTCATCGCCTGCCTGCCGGTAGCACTGTGCGAGAGCGGAGCCACCCAGACGGTCGTTGCCCTTCGCCAAATCGATGAAGAGAATCCTGCCATCTCCGGGTCTCTTTATGTCCGGAGTCACAGTTTTGGTAATATCCGGACACGCAACATAGGCCGAGACGACGAGCGTTCCGGGCGATTTCACGGTTTCTGTCTTTCCTGAAGAACCTGGGACCCTGGCAGCCATGGACAGGCTGTCCTTCCCGCCGTCGACAGCTATGCCCAGTTCGATCATGATATCGCGCATTGCCACCGCCGCGTCATACAGGTCCGCCCCTTCGCCGGGAAGTTTAGGCGCCCACATCCAGTTCGCGGAGCATTTGATATCTTCGATGGCGGTCACCTTCGCCCATGCGATGTTCGTCAACGCCTCGGCAACGCTCATCCTCGCCATCGCAGCCGGGTTCAGCAGGGTCTTGACGGGCTGCTCACCGATAGAAATGGCGACCCCCGTAAGGCCGTAATGGCTCTGGGCGGCCACCGCGACATCGGACAGGGTGATCTGAAGGGGGCCTACGCACTGCTGCTGTGCAACCAGACCGGTTACCGACCTGTCGACCTTGTTCGTCAGGAACCTTTTGGAGCCCACAGAGACAAGCCTGAGCACGCGGTCGAGGGCTTCACGCACTGAAAGCCCTTCAGGCAGTTCGAGCGGCTTCAGTTCACGGCGCACCCTGTCCAGCCTGAACGTCTTCTGCGGCATCTCGCCCAAAACTTTATCGAGATGAAGATTAACAGGCGTGGTTCCGTCCGTTTCGTCGTGAAGGACGATATATCCGTCCCCTGTGATCTCGCCGATGAAGGCACAGGGGACTTTTTCCCTCCCGCACGTTTCAAGGAAAGCTTCCGCCCGATCGGGATATATGAGGAGCGCGTTCTGCTCCTGATATTCCGCGCCCCATATCTCAAGCACCGACAGAGTATTGTCTCCGAGCTGAATCTTCCTGATCTCTATTTTCGCTCCGGCCGGATAAATGATCTCCTTCACTACATTGCAATTGCCGCCGGCGCCCTGGTCGTGGATGCTTATGACGGGATTAGCATCTCCGAGTTCGACACAGGCCCGGATGATCCTGTTCATCTTTTGCTCCATCTCGGCGTCCCCGCGCTGCACGGCGTTGAAATCGAGTTCTTCTACGTTCTGCCCCTGGATCATGCTCGACGCCGCTCCGCCACCCATGCCGATCCGGTAGGCGGGGCCCCCTACCTTCGTCACGAGCATCCCTTTGGCCGGGTCCTTCTTTTCGATATGGCGGGAATCCATCTGACCGACGCCCCCGGTAAACATCATCGGTTTGATCCACTCCCGTCTCTGCCCGTCCGGCATTCTGAGACCGAACGACCTGGTGAATCCCTGGATGACTGGCTCTCCGAATTTGTTGCCGTAATCCGAAGCTCCGTTGCTGGCTTCTATCTCTATAGTGAGGGGACTCGCGAGGTTCGGCGGATAGACAAAGCCCTCATTCTCCCAGGGGAGATCATACCCCGGTATGCGCAGGTTGCCCACGCAGTACGCAGCCGTACCGGCGATGACCAGGGCCCCCCTGCCCGTGGCCTGGACGTCCCTTATCCTTCCCCCTGTGCCGGTTTCGGCCCCCGGGAAAGGCGCCACGCCGCTTGGGAAATTGTGAGTCTCGGCGGTGAATATCGGATGATAAGCAGCCTTTGCCCTCCTGAACCGCGAAATCCCGCCTGGGCTTTCCGGCAGAATGGCCGGGACGTCAAAGCCCTTGATAGCACTCGAATTATCCCTGAAGGCGATCACGCTGTTACCGGGATTCCGCTCCAGCGGGGCACGGACAATCGACATCAGGTTTTTGGGGACCTCCCTCCCGTCGATGATCAGTCTCCCCTTGAAAAACCAGTGGCGTGAATGCTCGCTGTTGGACTGGCTGAGGTCGAAACACTCTACGTTTGTCGGATTCCGGCCGATTTCTTCTGCAAAAAGACGGTAATAGTAATCAATGTCCCAGTCGTCCAGCCCCAGGCCCATCTCCGCGTTTATTTTTTCGAGTGCCTGTCTCCCCTCTTCAATGATCGGGACAGCGCTAACCGGTTCCGGCTTCAAGCCGGTCTCGAAACTCCTGAGCCGTTCCGGATAGAGGCACTCCGTCATGCGGTCATAGAGTCCGCTGGAGAACTTTCCCAGGTCTTCGCCGGTAAGTTCGGATGACGCATCGATCCTGTATCTTCGTGAACGCTCTATCCGCGTTATCTTCGCAAGACCGCATGCACGGCATACTGAAACGGCGTTCGTGGACCATGCCGTAGTGAAGTTCATGCGCGGTCCGGCCTCGAGAATATAACGTCGTCCCGCTGTTTCCTCTTCCCGGTCCAGAAAGCTGTCTTGGGAGAAATTCTCCGGTTCGAAGGTTTCACTGAGCAGCCATCGGAGCAGTTCCGCCTCATCGGGAAGAAGATCGGCCTCCGCTTCGATATAAAAGCAGAATTCCGTCTGAATATCCTCTATCGCCCCGGAGACTTTAAACCTCGCGAAAGACAAGAGCGCATTCTTCCTGTGTTCCGTAAGAGCGGGTCTCTTATACCGGTAAGTTAAGAACAATGTGGATTATCCATCCTCAATTCTTCGCCTTTCCGAATACCCTCTGATAGATGTAGTCAATATTTCTGAAATAGTGTTTAAGATCGAACATATCCCTGATCTCGGCAGGGGTAAGGTACTTTCTGACGTTCCTGTCCTTCATCAGCATACCTTTGAATTCCTTCCTCTTCTTCCAGCTCTCCATGGCGTTCTTCTGGACGACGGCATAGGCACCCTCCCTGCTCATACCTTTTTCGGTGAGCTTGAGAAGAACGTTCTGAGAATTGTAAAGACCGTAACTGCACGCCATATTTTCCTTCATTTTACCGGGATAGACCTGCAGGCCGGACAGGATGCCCGTCAGTCTGTGGAGCATGTAATCCACCAGTATGGTGCTGTCCGGTATGATCACTCGCTCTACCGAAGAATGCGAGATGTCCCTCTCGTGCCACAGGGCGACATTTTCCAATGATGCCAGGGAATTCGCCCTAACCACCCGCGCCAGTCCGGAAAGGTTCTCGGATCCCACAGGATTCCTCTTGTGGGGCATGGCGGAAGAGCCTTTCTGTCCCCTGGCAAAAGGTTCTTCCGCCTCCAGGACTTCGGTCCGCTGGAGGTGTCTGATCTCGACCGCTATCTTCTCGACCGAGGCGGCAATTATCGCCAGGGTGGAAAGGTACTCGGCATGCCTGTCTCTCTGGACGACCTGAGTTGCCACGGATTCAGGTTTCAACCCGAGCTTTTTGCAGACCTTCTCCTCGATCACCGTCGGAATGTTGGAAAACGTGCCTACCGCCCCGGACAATTTCCCTATGCTGACGGTCTTTCTCGCCCTTTCCATCCGCTCTATGTTCCGCCGTGCCTCTTCATGCCATAGCGCAAACTTCAGTCCGAATGTCATGGGCTCCGCGTGGACGCCGTGGCTCCTGCCGATACAGACCGTGTCCTTGTACTTAAATGCCTGCTCCCTCATAACGTCCTTTAACTTCTTGAGGTCCCTGAGAATAATGGCTGCAGCCTCCTTCATGAGAAGGGACTGCGCAGTGTCTACGATATCTGAAGAGGTTAGGCCTTTATGTATATATCTGGACTCAGGCCCCACCTTTTCGGCAACGGAGGTCAGAAAAGCTATCACGTCATGCTTGACCACGGCCTCGATTTCATCGATCCTCGCCACGTCGAACCCGGCTCTTTCCTTTATCACGGCTAAAGCACCCTTCGGGATCTTACCGGTCTCCGCCCACGCTTCGCACACTGCAATCTCGACGTCCAGCCACTTGCTGAACTTGTTTTCAGGCTCCCACAGCCCTCCCATCTCTTTACGTGTATATCTTGCGATCATTGTTCCTCTCTCTCCTGACTAGATTACTGTATATTCAGATTCACCATACCAGAACAGGCTTCAGTCTGTTTTCCCATTTATGCCCGAAACTTTTTGCTCGAAATCCTTGATCCCGCCAGGACACAGTTCACGCTCAAAGCAGTGCGGATGAGCCGATGCACCAATTTGGACTCAGGTGCCCTATCGGCACCATTGACTTTACAATAACAGGAAATTTTATTCAAATTGGCCCTGATGTTTATCATTGATCACCTTGCGGTTGCATAAATTCTGCAAAAAGAAGACTGGTATTCAGAAGAAGATCCATATTTTTCTCCGCAATTTAACGGGAGGTTGCCGAAAGGGCCATGCGCGAAGTCATCGAATGTTTACGTCTGTGGTTTTCCGTGGGTCAAAACGAATTCGGCGGCCATATATGGGCTTTTCATGCATGTCACCCTCTCAGCCATACACCACGGAGAATAATCAGGTCTTGGGGAAGTCATGGGCGATCTTGTCGAGAAGGCCGTTGATGAAGGAGGCGGATTCCAGCGAAGAATACTTCTTTGCGATCTCCAGGGCCTCGTTGATCGTCACCGCCGGAGGGATGTCTTTCGCGTAAAGTATCTCATAGACCGCGAATCTCAATATGTTTCTGTCGACGGCAGCCATCCTCTTCATGTCCCAGTGTTCGGCCGCCTTCTGTATAGCACCGTCTATTTCTTCAATATGTTCCAGTGCCCCCCGCACAAGGCGCTCAGCAAATCTTCCGGCTTCACCGGATTCTTCGCTGCCGGCCCAGAAATCTTCCGGCGGCTTCTGTCCCTTTTTGTGGCCCGAAAACTCGTGCTGGAAGAGCATCTGAAGCGCATATTCCCTCGCTTTGCGGCGGTTCATAAAGAAGTGAGGCGCGAGGTGAGAAGTGTGAAGAGCAAAAAATGCGGCCTCTTTGTTCTTTCCGTTTGCATTTCTGCTTGAAGCAGAAGATCCGGGGCAAGCCGGTACGACTGTTCTTCTTTACTCCTCACACCTCACTCCTCACGATTCTTGCGTCTTCCTTACAGCTTCTTCATCACCTGGGCCATCTCGATCGCAGTCATGGCAGCATCGAATCCCTTGTTTCCGCTCTTGGTGCCGGCCCTCTCAACCGCCTGTTCGATCGTATCGGATGTTATTACGCCGAAGGATATCGGCACACCCGTCTCCAGGGAAGCAGCCGCAACGCCCTTCGATACTTCAGCCGCAACATAATCGAAATGTGGCGTGGCCCCCCTGATTACGGTCCCCAGGCAGATGACCGCATTGCAGGAATTCTTTGTTGCCAGCTTCTTCGCTACAAGGGGCAGCTCGAAGGCGCCGGGCACCTTCACCACGTCGATATCTTCCTCCTTGGCCCCATGTCTGAGCAGGGCGTCAACGGCACCGTCGAGAAGTTTTCCCGTTATAAAATCATTGAACCTGCTTACCACGACCGCAAACTTGAGACCTTTCGCCTGCAGTTCTCCCTGAATGACTTTCATTTCCTCCCTCCGGATATCTTTATTTTTGATCGCCAGCCGGTACCGTCTTTTTCGTCTGTCGCAAACACACCCCAACCGTCACCTGACAGTTGCATACTCAATCTGAAGAAAGAGAGACGAATGTGCTGAAAAAGCTCCATAACCCGGGGCTCCGCATGGGCCCCGGCGGGGTAATACCCGCCTTTCGGAAGGCATCTCGAGGTTGAATTTGAGTTTTCGTGAATCAAAATTGATACCTGCCGAACTTATGGATTTTTTCAGAATGTTCGCCTTCTCCTTTGTTCAATGCTAAACGTTATTAAGTATATGTCCGAGTTTTTTCTTCTTAGTCTTAAGGTAAACGAGATTCCGCTCGTGAGGGTTCATCTCTATCGGGACCCTCTCCACAACTTCCAGTCCGTATCCTTCAAGCCCTACTATCTTCTTCGGGTTGTTCGTCATAAGACGCATCTTCCTCACTCCCAGATCCACAAGCATCTGGGCGCCTATACCATAATCTCTCAGGTCCGGCTTGAAGCCCAGTTTCAGGTTCGCCTCCACCGTATCAAGACCTTTGTCCTGCAATTCGTAGGCCTTCAACTTGTTTACCAGACCTATCCCCCGGCCTTCCTGTCTCATATATAAAATTACGCCCTTCCCGTTTTCATCAATCATCCTCATCGCACTATGCAGCTGTTCCCCGCAGTCGCATCTCCTTGAGCCGAAAACGTCGCCGGTCAGGCATTCCGAGTGGACCCTTACAAGGACATCGTCATCGTGACTTATTTCGCCTTTCACCAGTGCGATATGGACATTGCTGTCCATATCGTTGCCGTACGCTATCACCGTAAAATCTCCGCCGAAATCAGTGGGAAGCCTGGTTGTGGAAACGCGGCGAACAAAACTCTCCGCCCTCATCCTGTACCTTATGAGGTCCTTTATGGTCACAACCTTCAGGTTGTGCTTCCTGGAAAATTCCAGCAGTTCGGGCAGTCTTGCCATGGTACCATCGTCGCTCATTACCTCGCATATTACGCCCGCCGGGTACAGCCGGGCCAGCCGCGCGAGATCGACGGAACCTTCCGTCTGGCCCGCCCTCTGAAGGACCCCGCCCCGCCGCGCCCTCAGGGGAAATACGTGTCCAGGCTTGGCCAGGTCCTCCGGCTTTGTGTCGGGGTTTATGGCGGCAAGGATCGTGGTGGCCCTGTCGGCGGCGGAGATCCCCGTCGTCACGCCTTTCTTGGCCTCGACAGAGACCGTGAAAGCGGTCCCGAATGAAGATGTGTTTTCACCGGTCATCATCGGCAGCTTCAGTTCGTCGACCCTTTCCGGCGTCAGTGACAGACATATCAGGCCCCTGCCGTATTTCGCCATGAAATTGATCGCTTCAGGGGTAACCTTTTCTGCGGCCATGCACAGGTCGCCCTCGTTCTCCCTGTCTTCGTCGTCCACGAGGATGACCATTCTGCCGGCGGCCATATCCTCGATCGCCTCCTCTATGGTGTTGCACCTATTACGCGGCATATTCTCCTCCGGCGATAGCATATGTTAATACAATCAGAGCAATGTTCGTCATGTTCGCCTCTTCCTTATGACATCGTGGCTACGCAAACCCTTCCTCGACGAGGGCCTGCATAAAACCCGAGTCTTTCCTCTTTCCCAGGAACCTGGCAACATACTTGCCAAGGATATCAGCCTCGATGTTCACGGAATCTCCGGCCTCCTTGTAACCGACTGTCGTCATCTTCGCCGTATGGGGAATTATGACGGTAGAGAAGCCCTCCCTGAACACCTCAACAACTGTGAGGCTTATGCCGTCCAGTGCGACCGAACCCTTTTCGACCAGAAGATCCGCGATCTTTGCTCCGGAATGGACCGCTATCTTGTACACTTCCCCTGAAACCGCCTTTGATCTTATGCTCCCCACGCCGTCTATATGGCCTGTTACGAAGTGTCCGCCCAGCCTGGAATCCGCCCTGAGTGAAGGTTCCAGATTCACCCGGTCTTTCAACCTCAGCCTACCGAGGTTCGTCGATTTCAGCGTCTCGTCCGAAAGGTCGAAGGCAAGCAGGTCTCCTCTCTTTCCCACCACGGTAAGGCAGACTCCGTTCACTGCAATACTGTCCCCTATCGCTGCATCGGAAGACATGGCGGGAGACTGAATATCGAGCCGGCCTGCGGCCTTTCCCTTTCCCAAACCGGCCACCTCTCCCAGCTCTGCAATCAGTCCGGTAAACATCAATACTCCTCAGTCAGGGTGAAGTCGAGCTTCCTGGTGTAATAACCCCAGAAATCCACAACCTCCGACCAGTTGGCCTTGACCGTTACGACTTTCGACACCCTATTCTTTTTCACCTCGAGATTGTCTGCATCGAGAGGAATACCGAGTTCATCGGCACGCTGCAGCACCTTCCTCCTGATGGTGTTGACATTGCCAACCTCCATCAACAACTCGTCGTGTGCATAAGACCTGAGAGTATAGTAACGGTAATACGGCTTCCCGAAGGATATGAGCACGAACGCTCCCACAACGAGAATCGCCAGGGTGAAGAAAAACTTTATGGAGCCCTGACGGTCCAGGCGGTTCTTCATCGTATCAGCTTCCCTATTCTGTCAAAGCGGACCCAGTGTTTGTTGCCGTCCCAGGACCAGTAGATTATTATCGCTTTCCCTTTTATCTGGTCGTCTTCCACAAATCCCCAGTATCTGCTGTCGTAACTCTCGTCCCGGTTGTCACCCATGACAAAGACGTCCCCCTTGGGGACCGTAATAGGCCCGAAGTTGTCCCTGGGATCGATCCCGCCGGGCTTGATGCTGTTGTCCACATGCTGCACATAAGGCTCAGCGAGTTTGCGGCCGTTCACATAAATGACCTTGTTGCGTGAAGCCACGGTATCCCCCTCCACGCCGATGACCCTCTTGATGAAATCCCTTTTGGGGTCCTCCGGATACTTGAATACTATAACATCTCCCCGATGCGGGTCTCTGAGTCCCGGCATATGGAAGAGGTGGATGTTGGTGAAAGGTATGTCCACGGGGGTACCGAGCACAAACTTGTTAACAAGAAGATGGTCACCCACAAGCAGTGTCGGTATCATGGAGCCCGATGGGATCTTGAATGCCTGAATTACGAAGGTCCTGATCACAAGGGCGATGATGAATGCAAATATGACGGCCTCGACCGTCTCTCTGAAGGCGGCTTCATCCTCTTCTTGCCCTCCTTCTGTTTTTCAAGCAACTTTCGCTTGCGGGTAATATCGCCCCCGTAACATTTGGCGATAACGTCTTTCCTGAGCGCCTTGACGCTCTCCCGGGCGATGACCTTGCTTCCGATCGCAGCCTGGATGGCCACTTCGTACATCTGCCTTGGGATGATCTCTCTCAGTTTCTGGGTCAATTGTCGCCCTTTATAATACGCTTTATCTTTATGAACTATCAAGGATAGCGCATCGACCGGTTCTCCGTTGATCAGCGTATTCAGCTTGATCAGGTCCGCCGCCCTGTAACCGAGGAACTCGTAGTCCATCGAGGCATAGCCCTTCGACAGGGACTTCAGACGGTCATAAAAATCCCAGAGGATTTCATTCAGCGGAAGCTCGTATTCGACTTTTATCCTGTCCTTTCCAACGAATACGAAGTTCCTCTGGACGCCCCTTTTTTCCTGGCACAGATCAAGGATGTAACCGATGAAATCCGAAGGGACCAAGACGGTTGCTGTCACAAAGGGCTCTTCTATTTTCTCATAGCGTTCCGGCAGCGAGGCGGGATTATCTACATTCAGTATTTCTCCCCTGGTCGTGGTAACCCTGTAAACGACCGTAGGCGCCGTACTGAGGATAGACAGATTAAATTCCCTCTCAAGTCTCTCCTGGATTATGTCCATATGGAGCAGACCCAGAAAACCGCATCTGAAACCGAAGCCGAGGGCCAGGGATGTTTCGGGTTCGTAAGTGAAGGACGAATCGTTCAGCCTCAGCTTATTGAGGGCATCCCTCAGGTTTTCGTACTGATGCGGGGTGGTCGGATAAAACCCGCAGAAGACCAGTGGCTTCACATCCTTGTACCCCGGACACGGTTCGGAAACGGGCATGGCAGCGTCGGTTATCGTATCGCCTATTTTTGTTTCAGTGACGCTTTTTATGCCCGCTATTATATAGCCGGCCTCACCGGAAAAAAGTTCATCCACCGGCGTCATCTTCGGAGTGAACACCCCGACCTGGTCGACTTCGAAGGCGCTGCCGGTAGCCATGAGCCTGATTTTCATGCCTCGCCTCACCCTGCCGTCAAAAACCCTTACAAGGACGATGACCCCTTGATAGCTGTCGAACCAGGAATCGAATATCAGGGCCTTCAGGGGACGGGCGTCGTCACCCGACGGAGGCTTTATCCGGTTTACTATCGCATCGAGGATTTCCTTTGTTCCCCGCCCCTCTTTGGCGCTGGCGAAGATCGCGCCGGAGCAGTCTATTCCGACGGCATCTTCAATCTGCTCCCTGGTCCTTTCAGGTTCCGCGCTCGGCAAGTCGATCTTGTTTATTACGGGTATCACTTCGAGGTCGTGCTCCACCGCGAGATAGGTGTTGGCGAGTGTCTGTGCCTCGACTCCCTGGGTCGCATCGACCACGAGCAGCGCGCCCTCGCAGGAAGCCAGGCTCCTTGACACCTCATAGGAAAAATCGACATGGCCGGGAGTATCGATAAGGTTCAAGGTATAATCCCTGCCGTCGTCGGCCTTGTAGCAGAGCCTCACGGCGTGGGCCTTTATGGTGATGCCCCTCTCCCGCTCGAGGTCCATGGAATCCAGCACCTGCTCCATCATTTCACGCTCGCTGAGGGCCCCCGTATATTCAAGAAGCCTGTCAGCCAGTGTCGACTTTCCATGATCTATGTGCGCTATGATGGAAAAGTTGCGTATATTCTTCGACATCAACTCTTGACGGAGACAGGTCCCGGCAGATTGCTGAAAACGAGGCAGGCGGCCCCTATAATGCCCGCGTTGTCTTCGAGAGAGGAGGGGATTATCTTCACGGCATCGAAGAGGTCCTTGAAAGCCCTCCTCGACGCCTCTTTCATGGCTTCCTGTACGTAAATGTTCCAGGCGCCGGTGAGGCCTCCGGCGAGGATTATCGCCTCCGGACCAAGAACATTGATAATATTTGCAAGGCCGATACCCAGGTATCGGCCCGCGTCTTTCAAAACTTCCCTGGACAGGTTATCACCTTCCAGGGCGGCCTCGTAAATGTCCTCCGGCGTCAACTTGTAAAAGCTGCCTTTACAGCATTCCTTCAGGAGACTTTCCGTACCCTTCTCCAGCATGGAGACCGCCCTCGCTATCATTGCACGGGCAGAGGCATAATTTTCAAGACACCCCGTATTGCCGCAGGGACACTTCTCGGCTTCCGGATTGATGCTGATATGGCCCAGCTCTGCAGGCACTTCAAGCACTCTCCCCTGATAGATAATTCCTGCGCCGATCCCGGTGCCGAGCGTGAGAAGCACGAAATTCTGGAAATCCCTGCCCGAACCCACCATTCTCTCGCCCAGTGCGGCTGCGTTGGCGTCATTCTCGATAAACACCGGCGTGCCGAACCTTTTCCGTAATTCTCCGACCGCGTCCAGACCCTCGATAGCATGCAGGTTGGGGGATGCGAAGACCGTGCTGTTTTTGCGGTCGATCAGGCCCGCCACGCCGAGCCCTATGCCCCCGACCGGGCCGGAATGTATGATCTCCCCGATCGACTCCGACAGAACATCGAGGATCTGCTCGGAGGAAGGCTTCTTGACCTTTCTGATAATCTCCCCGCCTTCCGACACGAGCGCAACCCTGAGGTTGGTGCCGCCGAGGTCAACGCCTATCGCATATTTCTGTGACATATCCAAGTTCAGCCAGAGGAAAGATAACGAACGCGAGGAAGTAGAATAAGGGTCGAACTTTCCCAGGATCTCTTCTCATTACAATCGTCCCTCACTTCCCGCTCATGTGAATGTTTATCTTATCACAAAGCATTAATGGGAGTAAAGAAATGTGACGCCTGTCTACTCCACAATTGACCGTCTGAAAGAGGCATCGGACATGCCGGCTGGCCCCTCCAGGGGAAGACCGGGATCTGTAACTGCAAGCCACTTTTCGACGCCCTCTTTTGGGCTTTTCGGAGATTTTCATGCAAGGTCCAGGGTCATTTTCGGAAGCAGCAGACTTCCCGGGACACAACTTCGACACTTCAGGGCGGGGCCGGAGGAGCGGGGATAAGAGATTTCGAAACTTTTACTTGACAGCTGCGGCTTATTGAAAATAGAATAAGTATGTGAAACATAACAAGACATTGTTCGAACTTCAGGCAGAGATCTGCAAGACACTTGCCAGTTCGAAGCGACTTGAAATAATCAACGCCCTGAAAGACGGAGAGAAGACAGTCGGCGAACTCGTTGAAATCCTTGGGGTACCCAAGGCAAATGTGTCCCAGCACCTGGCTGTGATGAGGCACAAGGGTATCCTGAAGTCCCGCAGAAAAGGCGTAAACATCTATTACCATATTTCAAACGACAAGGTAATACAGGCGTGCACCCTGATGCGCGAGGTGCTTACCGAGGAAATGCGGGAAAGGTCCGAACTGATCGAACTCGTATCCCACAGTTAAGCGCACGGCCCACGGTCTGGCCGGGTCCGAACTGACCGAACCCGTATTGTGCGGCTGAATCGCGATATTGACGTATCCGTGACCTGGGGCGGGTCGCTTCACTTTTTTTCATCCTCCCATTATAATAACGGAGCAAGTAGCGGTAAGAATACCAATGCTCGTCGGTTATAACACCAACGTACCTTATAAAGGAAAACTCTACCACGTCCAGACGGAGGACAGCGGGCTGAAAAACCCGGTCATCACCACCCTTCTCTATTTCAAGGGGACCATCCTCGCTTCCAGGAAAAGCAGCTACGCTCATCTTGCCGGTGACCCGTCTCACAAGGAAAAAGTGAGGGAGCTGATGAAAGACCAGCACAAGGCGATGATAAGGGAATTGATCAGGGGCAAACACACGGGGGAAAAGCCCCCGGAGGAAGACGAAGGCCGGTCTGCGGAAGAGTCGGCCGCGCGGGATGGAAAGGAGATCACCCTCACCAAAGGCCAGATATCGAAGAGCCTTGACGACATCCTTCTGGACTATATAATAAGAAGAAAAGATTAGCCGGAGCGCAGCCTTATGATTCATTTTTTAGACGTAACAAAGGATTACGACAACCAGACCGCCTTAAGGAACGTGACATTTTCGGTAGAGAAGGGCGAGATGGCTTTTATCACGGGACCCAGCGGTTCCGGCAAGACTACGGCGCTGAAACTCATCTACCTCGCTGAAAAACCGGACGAGGGGACGATCACCGTTGCGGGATGGGAGACCGACCAGCTGAGAGAATCGGCTGTTCCGTTTCTAAGGCGCAATATAGGGGTAGTATTTCAGGACTTCAGGCTCCTGGCCAGGAAAAACGTCTTCGAAAACGTGGCGATGGCCCTCAGGATAAGGGGAGTCGGTGTCCTTGCGGATGAGCCCACCGGCAATCTGGATTCTGATACCGCCGAAGGGGTCATGAGGATTTTCAGGAACGTCAATACAAAAGGAACAACCATCCTGATTGCGACACACAACAGGGAGCTTTACAGGAATTCCGGACGAAGGGTTTTCAGACTGGACGCGGGAAACCTGGTTGGAGAAGAGACTCGTTGATGTCCGCTCCTTACGCACTCAAGCTGGCGGCCCTGAGCCTTTTCCGGGAGAAGTGGATCAACCTTCTCTCTGTGCTGACTATCGGCTCCGGGCTGCTCGTGATCAGCGTAGCCTTCCTGGCGGCTTATAATATCAAGGCGGCAACCGGAAGGCTCCCGGAAAAGTTTTCGATGGTCCTGTACCTTGACGATGGCGCGACCAGGGCGCAGGTCGACCGGACCGTCCTTTCTCTGAAGAAAGATCCGGCCGTTTCCTCCGTCAGATATATCCCCAAGGAAGACGCCATGAAAGAATTAAAAGCCACGATCAAAAATGCAGACGATCTCTTTGAAGGCCTCGATGAAAACCCCCTTCCCGATTCGCTCGAAGTGAAGCTGAAAAGAGATGCCGTCGGCCCTGAAACGGTGAAAAAACTGGCTGCGGAGGCGGGCAGGCTCAAGGGGGTCAGAGAAGTCGACTACGGCGAGAAGTTTCTTTCATCGCTTTATTCTCTTCGGAAAGGAGTGGAATCACTGGGCCTGATTCTCATCGCCATCATGGCCGCCAGCATTACATTTGTCTGCTACAGCACGGTGAAGATACTCTTTTACAGGAGAAGCGAGGAAATCGAGACCTTCAAGCTTCTTGGAGCCACCAGGTGGTTCATCAGATTCCCGTTCCTTCTGGAGGGCGCCGTGATCGGCTTCACGGGGGGGATGCTCAGCCTGATCGGCATGTTTTCATTCTATTACTTCGGCCTTCTTAAACTCAGTCTTACCTCGCCGGTCTTCAGGGCGGTCCTCTTCCCGGCAGATCTGTTTCTGCCTCTCCCCCTGGTCGGTCTCTTACTCGGACTTGCAGGATCGGTGATTGCGCTCGGAAGGCTCAGGTACTGATGGCGGTTGCCTTGCTGCTGCTCGTAACACTCCTTTCCCCCGTGATTTCCCGGGCTGCAGACCTCCAGAGCCGGTACAAGGATATTCAGGAGAGGATGGCCGAACAAAAGGAGAAGATCGGAGAGGCGCTGGGTCGCGAATCTTCCATCCTGAGCGAGATTGAGGAAATGAACAGGAAGCTCGCCCTGACGGAAAAGGAGCTTAAAAGACAGAGGCGAGCCCTTCGTCGGACCGAGTCCGAGATCAGGGACACAAACGGCAGGATAGCTAACATCGACAACCGGCTCGCCACGCGGAAAAACTGGATAAAAAGAAAACTCAGGGTGATGCAGCGATTCGGATACTCCGGAGATCTGCTTATGCTGCTGCTGAGCGCCCGGGATGCTTCTCAGATGATGAGGGTATGGAGGGATCTGGAGTCGATCGCCGCTTACGACAACAGGGTCCTCGATGAATACCGGCATGACCTGAAGGAGCTTAAAGCCGAAAAAGCCAGGCTGAAGACGCTCAAGTCAAATCTCCTCCTGAAAACCGGAAGAGTGGCTGCCGAAGAAAAGGAACTTGCAGAACAGAGGAGCGAGAAGGAGGGGCTGCTTTCGTCCGTCCGTCACGAGAAGGACGCCCACAGAAAGATGCTTATGGAACTTCAGGAGGCTTCCAGGAAACTCCTGGACATAATCCGCGAATCTTACAGAAAAGACACTTACGCAGGCAGGGGATTTTCACACCTGAAGGGAAAACTGCACTGGCCGGTCAACGGCAGGGTCGCGATCCCTTATGGTCCGCAGAAGGACCCCCAGTTCGACACCCCGGTATTCAGAAACGGTATCCATATCAAAACGGCATCCGATGCCGATGCCAGGGCGATATACGGGGGAAAAGTGATATTTTCCGACTGGTTCAAGGGATACGGACAGTTGATTATCGTGAACCATGGCGGCGGCTACAATTCGCTCTACGGCAATCTCTCGCAGATTTTTTCCCATGCCGGGGATATAATAAAAAGTAACCAGGTGATAGGAAAAGTCGGGACGTCGGGCATACTGAATGCTCCAGGCCTTTATTTCGAGATACGCTACAAAGGCAAACCCCTCGATCCAACACAGTGGCTGCTGAACAAAAGAAGATAAGTCAGGAGGACAAAGCGAAAGAAATGCCAAGAAAAAGATTTCTGTTGATCTGGTTGCTGGTAATAGCAGTTACCGCCACTGGTATATCCATAGGAAGATTATCCGCAACCGTAACGGCAAATGCGGGCGAGGGATACGAAGAACTCAAGACGTTCACCGAAGTCCTGTCGATGGTAAAAAAATATTACGTGGAGGACGTGAGCACAAAGGACCTCGTATACGGCGCCATAAAGGGGATGCTGAATTCCCTTGATCCCCATTCCAGTTTCATGCCGCCCGAGGCTTTCAAGGAAATGCAGGTGGAGACGAAGGGCGAGTTCGGCGGCCTGGGCATACAAATAGGGATAAAAGACGGGGTGCTCACGGTGATCGCGCCGATCGAAGACACGCCGGCCTGGAAGGCGGGCATCAAGGCGGGTGACAAGATAATAAAGATAAGCGGGAAGCCCACAAAGAACGTGAGCCTTGAGGAAGCGGTCTCGAAGATGAGAGGCGTGCCGAAGACTTCCATTACCATAACCGTCTACCGCGAGGGGTGGAAGGAGCCGAAGGACTTCACAATCGTCAGGGAAATCATAAAGATAAAGAGCATAAAATCGAAGGTCATCGAAGGCGATATAGGATATGTGAAGATCAGCCAGTTCCAGGAGCAAACCGCATCGGACCTCGAAAAGGCACTCAAGGATCTCGATAAAAAGAAGATTAGATCTCTTATAGTCGATCTGAGGAACAACCCCGGCGGGCTGCTTAACAGCGCTGTCGATGTTGCCGGAGAGTTCCTGCCGAAAGGCAAGCTGGTAGTCTACACCAAGACCAGGTCGGGCGAAAAGACCGAATTCTATACCGAAGGGAACCAGTTGGCGACGCAGCCCATGATCGTTCTGGTGAACGAGGGGAGTGCAAGCGCCTCCGAGATCGTGGCAGGCGCGCTGAAGGACTGGAACCGGGCTGCAATCCTCGGCACCCAGACCTTTGGAAAAGGTTCCGTTCAGACGGTGATACCGCTGAGCGATGGAGCCGGCCTCAGGCTCACCACCGCGAGATACTATACTCCCAAGGGGATATCGATTCAGAACACGGGGATAACTCCCGACATAGTGGTCAAGCTGGTGGCAAAGAACGGCGAAAAAGAACACCCTGTACTGAGGGAAAGAGACCTGGCTAGACACCTCCGGAATGAACAGACCGGGAAGACAAAACCGGAAAAGGTTGAGACGGTCCCTCTTGAGGTGGGAGAAAAAGAAGATGTCCAGCTTCAGCGGGCGGTTGACATACTGAAGACATGGGACGTGTTCAGGGGACTGCCGAAAGAATCGTGCGAGAGCGTTCCCAAGTAGGGAGAAATGTCGAGGGTCGTATTCGACATAGAAACGACCGGCAGGGACTTCGACTCACTGGATTCCTGCGTTCAGGATTATCTGCTCAGATGGGCGGAGTCGGAGGAGGACAGGAAAGAGGTCCGGGAAAGCCTCTCGTTCTATCCCCTCACGGGTGAGATAATCACCATCGGCATGCTGAACCCGGACACTGGCAGGGGCGTCGTTTATTTCCAGAACAATGATGATCCCCTGCTTCCCTTCGAAGAAGAAGGGCTCAGGTATGAGACCTGCACCGAAAGGGAAATAATACAGAAATTCTGGGAGACCATAAGGACTTACGACCGCTTCGTTACCTTCAACGGACGCGGGTTCGATTGCCCCTTCATCATGATACGCTCCGCCGTCCATGGT
Organism: Candidatus Sulfobium sp.; assembly: GCA_037380845.1. Taxonomy (GTDB): domain Bacteria; phylum Nitrospirota; class Thermodesulfovibrionia; order Thermodesulfovibrionales; family UBA6898; genus JARRRD01. The sequence goes on from JARRRI010000009.1 coordinate 83,919, forward strand.
CTTAAACCCACCAGGGACCTTATGCCGAACAGGTATGGCGATCTCCATACAGACCTCTTTGACCAGCTTTCCTTCTTTGGGGCCTCCCGGAGGAAGTTCAGCCTGGACATGTGGTGCCGGACCTTCGGGATAAAAAGCCCGAAGGAAGCCGGGATAACAGGGTACGAGGTAAAAGACCTGTTCCGGGCCGGCAAGCATATTGATATCGCCCGGTACTGCGCCGGAGATTTGAGGGCCACGGCGGAACTGCTTTCCGTCTGGGAAAGATTAATCAAATACAGTGGCAGGTAATTCCGGATAAGACTGAAACCAACTCTCCGCATCAAAAGACCCTGAAAGATTCCGGACAAGCCGGAAGGACAAATTCGTGGGGTTTATGCACCGGTCATGTTAAGAAGTCAGGCTGTTCGTTATCCCGAGATGTATTGATTGACCTTGTCGACCTCGAAGTCTTCGGAAAGCAGTACGTTCCGCATGAACCTGAAGATCTTCCCGCGTGTCTCCCTGCTCAAATCCGGATAAAAAACCGGATTTGCGACGACCGCCGCCCTGAACGCAAAAAAGAGGGGTGAGACCTTTGTGATCTCCCGGTCTCCCGAAGCCCGTATGTATTCGTCGAAAAACATGGTCAGCCCTTCTTTGTAAGCCTTCCTGACATCTCCGTAGTTTTTCAGGGAGAAGAATATGTAATTTATGGCAAGGGCGGTAACGTCGTCAGCCGGCTCTCCCCAGGGCCCGCGGCTTCGGTCGAGAAGAACGAAGTCCGCATCGCCGGTAAACCATATGTTTCCCGGGTGAAAGTCTCCATGGATCTGAGAAAGACGGTATGTGCAAAGTTTCAGCCTGGCACGCCAGTCCACGCACAACTTTTCTACATCCGCCATCTCTCCATAGCTCATCGTACCGTCCGGATAGAGATCAAAGACGCCCATCAGACATTCGCCGTGACCTATGGTGTCCCTCAGTTTCCGCCAGTACAGCGTTCTTGACTCTTTCTTGACTGCATGGATCTCCGCAAGATAGGAGGACAAGGCCCGTATCTTCTCCCTGTCAGCAGGTTCCAGCGAATCCCTGACAGACATATCAGAAAGGTCATGGAAGTAATGGCGCCCCTCGACCCTCTCCATGAGGAGGTAGTATTCTTTCCCCCCTCCGACTGACTTTATCGTACCGTCTTCCATCTCCGACAGCACATCGACAGCCCTGACATGCCGGGGCAGGTTCCCGTATTCGTCGAGGTCGAGCAGAAATACCGAGGCCCGGTCGGAAGGATAATCATGTCCCAGACCTTCGGGGAAAAGACCCTTTACGACGTAAGTCCGCCCACCTTCCGGCGTCGTCAGTTCGATAAGAAAACCCGCCCCCTGCACGCCGGCGCCGAGTTTCGTGATACGGATATCGTAGGCACCGGGAAATTCCTTCAGGAGGTAAGACCGAAGCGCACGCTCATTGACCATGTCGCATACTCAAAAGGTCTTTATCCACGATATAACGTAAAAACTCTAACGCGGAGGGAGATCTCTGCCCTCTTCGAAATTTCTCACAAACTGACCTATCTGGACTCCCAGGTATACGCACTTTATGTCGTTCATACAGTCGTCCGCATCCTTCTTTTCCAGATAGGTTGTCAGTTCATGGTGATCTTTCCTGAATTCAACCACGTACGCGTTTTTGCCATTGTCGAAATCCAGTCCGAGGGTTATCCCGTGCTTTTTGATTTCCGGATACATCTCCCGTATCTTGTCCTTCAGCTCTTCATCCGTGTAAGCCATCGCGGACCTCCTGTAGGTTTGCTTATTAAACCTTATCTCATTTTGAGGCAATGTCAATCCTTCGAAAGAGCGGTGCCGGTTTTAGCCCGGATTATTCATGAAATGTGGTAGACGCGAAAGGACACAGTATTTTTGCTCATTCTCGGTCGTTACGACCTCCGAGGAACTTGCCCTCTTTATTTTGGGATACACAATGTCTGAATATCGGGCAAGTAAAACCATTCAAACACTATGTCCTTCCGCCATGCAGGGAAATTTGTGAATAAAGTGGGTTAATGATTAGTGTCGGCAAGGACCGACGTGTAAAGGGCAGTTATGAAGGTTGTCACAGTAGCCCAAACATGGCCGGCCGGTCATTCCCGGGAAGGCGGGGCAGACAAGGAACCGCGGCAGTCTGATACAGCGGGAGAGATGTCAAAGCCTGCACTGATGACTGAAACCGATGCCCTGGCCTCAGGCATTTACGCTTCCAGCGCGCCGAAGCTCCCGGTGTATCGTCCCAGAAACTCCTGATAAGTGAAAAAGTGTTCCTGGGTCCCATATTTCTCTACAGCATATGAAGCGGCTGCTGCGCCCATCTGAGCGGCCGTCCTGATGTCGCTGCCGCTGACAAGACCCTTGAGCAGCCCGCCCCTGTAAGCGTCCCCCGCTCCTGTCGGATCTACAACGTTCAGGGCCCTGGCCACCCCTATTCTCTCGTCGGCATCGGCCGTGCTTATCAGGGAACCCTTCTCTCCCAGCGTGGTTATGAGTGTCTTTGTCAGGCCGAGAAGACCTTTCTTGTCCAGCCCGGTCATCTTCATTATGAGATCGAGTTCGTAGTCATTGGAGATCAGCATCAGCGAACCGCTCAGCCAGTCCCTGAGGGCGGTCCCGTCCCAGGCCGTGAGGGACTGGCCCGGATCGCAGATGAAAGGTATGCCCCTCTTCCTGTATTCTTTTGCGTATTCGGCCATGTCGTCGAGGTTGCCCGGCGCGATAAGGCCGATCGAATCGCCGGGGCCTGCGTCGTTGAACCGGTGTTCCGATCGGCGCTTCATGGCGCCCGGATTGAACCCGGTGATCTGGTTGTCCGACAGGTCCGTGGTAATATAGGCCCCCGCGGTAAACTCTTCCTCGATTATCTTTATTCCACCGGTCGGGATGTTGTTCTTCTTGAGCCAGTCGAAATAAGCTTGATAGTCTTTTCCGATTGTCGCAAGGACAAGCGGCTTCTCTTCCAGCAGACTGAGCGAATAGGCGATGTTGCCCGCAGTACCGCCGAATTTTTCGACCATCCCGTTAACAGTAAAACAGACGTTAAGTATATGAATCTTGTCGGGCATTATGTGGTCCGAGAATTTCCCCGGGAAATCCATGATCCTGTCGTATGCGAGCGACCCAGAGATATAGATATTCATTGCGCCTCCTTCTTCGTTTTGTCTTCAGCCAGGGAATCGAGGACACTTTCGGCCAGTTTTCTGTTAAAACCCTTCACCGAAGAAATCTCTTCTATTGTTGATTTTCTGATGGCTTCTATACTACCAAAATGTCTCAGCAATTCAAAACGCCGCTTCCGGGCTATTCCGGGTATCTTTTCGAGGGGCGACTCAAACGCCTGCTTCGCCCGGCGTTTCTTATGATAGCGGATCGCAAAGCGGTGGGCCTCGTCCCTGATCCTCCTCAGGAGCAGGGCGGCCCTGCCTTCTTCAAGGCTAATGGGCTCTTTCCTGCCGGGAAGAAAGGCCCTGTCAGGGTCTTTGGCAACGGCGATCACAGCCCTTCCGGCGGTATCCCTTTCTCCGAAGGCTTCGAGAGCCGCATCGAGATGTGCCCTCCCGCCGTCGATTATTATGAGGTCCGGCAATTCCATTGGCGGCGAGGGGCGGGAAGTAAGTCGGGAGGACGTCTCGCCGCCTCCGGCGACTTCCGACGTTCGACTCCCGACTTCTGACTTGATAAATGTCCTTCTGATCATCTCCCGCATCATCGCATAATCATCAGGGCCCTCGACTGAATCCATCCTGATATGCCGGTAATTCTCCTTCCTGAACTCCCCGTCGGCCCAGTATACAAAAGACCCAACAGGCTCTTTGCCGGAGATATTCGAGATATCGAATGCCCCTATATCATGCGGCGGAAAGGGGAGCTTAAGAAGCATGGCGACGTCGTCCATAAGCCCGGTCCTTCCCTGCTCATCTTCCGTGCCGGCAAGGATCCGTGCATTCTCTTCGGCCATCTCTACGAGCTTTCTCCTGAGCCCTCTCACCGGCTTTTTGACCTTCACGGTCCCGCCCTTCCTCAGGGAGAGCCATGAAGAAAGTGCGGCCGCATCTTCGGGCATTTCTGAACAAAGCATCTCTACACCGTTTCTTATGAACAGTACCTTCAGGACGCAGGTGTTTTCTTTCCTGTGCAGTCCGATGACATCCACGTCACCCAGACCGGGGGCCACAGCCTTCTGCAATTCCGTGACCTTCCTTATCGCCGTGATCCGGTCTCTCTCCACGGCCGCGTCCTCGTAGCGCATTTCTTCAGAGAGCCGTCTCATCCTCCTTTCGAGGGATTCGACAAGCCCTTTGTTCTTCCCTTCCAGGAGGAGTTTCACCTCGTTCACCATGGCCAGGTATTCCCTGTGGTCGATCCTGCCGGAACAGGGAGCAACGCACTTCTTTATCTGGCTCTCGATGCAGGGCCGCACCGGCTTGTCAAGGGTCCGCCGGCAGGTCCTGATATGGAAATTGTTCCGGATAAAGGAGAGTATGCTCCACATCGCGCCCGCGGGCACATAAGGACCAAAGTAGCGGGCGCCGTCCTTCTGTATCCTTCTCACCACCTCGATGCAGGGCCATTTCTCATTTACTGTGAGCTTCAGATAGGGATAACTCTTGTCGTCCCTGAGCAGGACGTTATACCGGGGTCTGTACCGCTTGATCAGGTTGGCCTCAAGGATGAATGCTTCGAGTTCGTTGGCAGTAACGGTGTACTCGAAGTCGGCCACCTCCCTGACCATGGACGACTTCCTGGAATCGAGGACGGCCGCTTTCTGGAAATAACTCCTGAGCCTGTTCCTGAGGCCCTTCGCCTTGCCCACATAAAGGATCGTGCCGTTCCCGTCCCTGAAAAGGTAGACTCCGGGCTTTTCAGGGACAAGCCTGAGTCTTTCCGTTATGCCCGGCACGGCCCTTATTTCTTGCCTTCCGCCTTCAGCCTCTCTATTTCCATCTTGATCCTGCCGGCATCGGCGGCATTGGGGGCCAGGGCGAGCGCCTTTTCGAACTGTGTTATAGCCCCCTTGTTGTCCTTCATATCATAGGCGAGGACAATGGCAAGATTCTTGTGGGCGGTGATGTGGTTGGGTTCTATTTCAATTGCCTTCCTGAATTCCCTGGCCGCAATCTCCGGCCGGCCGGTCCTTCTGTAACAGATGCCCATGTCCACTCTTACATTCACATCCCTGGGCTCCAGGGCAAGGGCCTTCTGATAGGCATCGATGGCTTCATCGTAGCGCGCGCCGTCCATAAGGTCGTTGCCGAGTTTTATCCAGACCTCTGCGTTGCCCGGATCATTTTTTACCTCCTCCTGGAGAAGCCTGATTTCATCGAACGTCTGCACGGGCGGCCCGGTCTCCACCGTTCCTGCAGGGTAGCTGGTTCCGGCCTCCTGATCTTCTTTTTTCTGGCATGCCGCAAACAGCAGGGCAAAGGCAAACAGCATTAATATGATCACAGTAATTCTTTTCATCTCTCCTCCGTGTTGCTTAGTGTCAGTGCCGATAATCATGTCAGCAAAAAATAAAGCACCTTTTGAAAACTGACACTGATGACGACCGGCGCGGTCACTGTTTATCCGTATCGCTGACGACGCTCCCTATCTTCTTCAGCCTCTTGTATCTGTCCTCGATAAGCTTGGCAGGGGTCCTCGTCTTCAGTTCCTCCAGGACTTCCAGTATTTTGTCGGACACGTTTCGAGCAGTCTGTTCGGGGTTTCGGTGCGCACCTCCCGCAGGTTCGGGTATTATGTCGTCTATGATCTTGAACCTCAGCAGGTCCTGAGCCGTCATTTTCAAAGCCTCTGCCGCCCTGGAAAAATCCTCGCTACTGAGATCTCCGTTTTTCTTCCAGAGGATCGCCGCGCAGCCTTCAGGCGATATGACGGAATAGACTGAATGTTCGAGCATAAACAGCCTGTCAGCCACACTCAGGGCCAATGCGCCGCCGCTTCCCCCTTCGCCGATCACCACCGATATTATCGGGATCCTCAGCCGGGACATATTCATGAGATTCTCCGCGATCGCCTCCCCCTGGCCTCTCTCCTCCGCGCCGATCCCCGGATACGCCCCCGGGGTATCCACAAGGGTAATCACCGGTCGCCTGCACCTGTCGGCAAGCTCCATCAACCTGAGCGCCTTTCTGTAACCCTCAGGATGGGGCTGCCCGAAATTGCGCCGGATCCTCTCTTTCGTCCCCCGTCCTTTCTGGTGGCCGATGATAACGACCGGATTGTTCTTGATCCTGGCGATACCCCCCACGACGGACTTGTCGTCGCCGAACCTCCTGTCGCCGTGCAGCTCGACAAAATCTTCAGCAATAAGTCCGATATAGTCGAGGGTATAGGGCCTGTCCGGATGTCTTGCCAGCTGGGTCTTCTGCCAAGGGGTAAGCTTCGAAAATATATCGGTGCAGACGTCCTTCACCTTCTTTTCGAGTTTCTTCACCTCTCCGGAAAGGTTGACGTCCTTGCCGTCGGAGATCCTCTTCATCTCCTCTATCTTCAGTTCCAGGTCCTCGATTGGCTTTTCGAAGTCCAGGTAATTCTTTATCACGAAACGCTCACCGCTCCTTTTCCCACCAGTTCCTCCAGTATGCCCACCAGGGCGCTGTCGGGCCTTACGCGGCAGCAGGTGGCAATTGTAGTCTGTATGCCGTCCAGCCTGATCCTGAGATACAGCTGCAGGTCACCGGGATAACGGTCTGCCGCCTCTCTGATTTCGGAAAGCCTGTCGTTGCAGGCAGCGAGGTCTTCGATCGACAGCTCCAGCTTCCTGAATGACTGCCGGCCGGCTTCATCCAGGCCGGAGACCTCCCGAGCCCTTACACGGACGCCCTTTTCATCCTTGTCTATGTTCCCCTTCACCAGTACGGCCTCGTCCTTCGTCAGCAGTCCGTTTGTTTTCTTGTAGAGGTCGGGGAACACAATCACTTCCACGCTGCCTTCAACGTCTTCAAGTGTAACATAGGCCATCATGTCGCCCGTGGATTTTACGTTTTTCTTCTTCAAGGCCCTCAGTATGCCCGCCACCGCCACCTCTTCCCTGTCGACGGCATTCTCCAGATCAGACGTCTTCCTGGCCCTCAGCCGCGCGAGCTTCTTTTCATATTTCGTAAGCGGATGCCCGGTGATATAGAAGCCGAGGGCCTCCTTCTCGTTCTTCAGCAGTTCGGCCTCTTCCCACTCTTCAGCCGGTGCCGCCGGTTCCGGCATCTCGTCCCCAAAGATGCTCGTTTGTCCCGGGTCCTTCCTTCCCCCGCCGTTCAGGGCTTCGGAAACGGTCTTCATCGCAGCAGCCCTGGTCACGCCCAGAGAATCAAAGGCGCCGGCTTTCACCAGGCTCTCCAGGACCTTCTTGTTCACCCTGCGGGCATCGATGCGCCCTGTGAAATCGCTCACAGACAGGAAAGGCCCCCCCTCGGTACGCGCGTTCACGATGGATTCTATGGCAGCCGAGCCCACCCCTTTCACCGCTTCGAGCCCGAAGCGGATGGAGTTTTCGATCACCGTGAACTCCCTTCCCGAAAGGTTTATGTCGGGCGGCAGCATTTCCACCTTCATCTTCCGGCACTCGTTTATGGATTTCACGATCTTGTCGGTATCGTTCATGTCCGTGCTGAGAGTAGCAGCCATAAACTCTACCGGATAATGGGCCTTCAGATAAGCCGTCTGGAAGGACACGAAGGCATAGGCGGCGGAATGGGATTTATTAAAACCGTATTCCGCGAAGAGCTCCATGAGGTCGAATATTCTCACCGCCTTCTTTTCGGATATGCCGTTGGACTTCGCTCCGTTTATGAAATGCTCCTTCTGCTTCGCCATCACTTCGGCGTTCTTCTTGCCCATGGCCTTCCTCAGTATATCTGCCTGGCCGAGCGAAAAGTTCGCCAGCCTGTTGGCGATCCGCATAACCTGCTCCTGGTAAAGGATGACCCCGTAAGTCTCATCGAGTATCTCTTTCAGCTGGGGGAGTTCATACTTCACGGCGACCTTCCCCTTCTTACGCTTTATGAAATCGTCTATCATGCCGCTGCCGATGGGGCCCGGTCTGTAGAGTGCTACCAGCGCGATAAGATCTTCGAACCTGTTGGGCGACATCTTGAGCAATATGTCCCTCATGCCCGCACTTTCAAGCTGGAATATTCCGGTAGTCTGCCCGGAACTCAGAAGCTCGTAAGTCGCAGGGTCGTCAAGGGGTATGTCCTCGAGCGACAATTTCTTGCCCCCCTGCGTGATATGGTCAAGGGTCTTCCGGATCACGGTGAGCGTCTTCAGGCCGAGGAAATCGAACTTCAGCAGGCCTATTCCCTCCACAGAGCCCATGTCGAACTGCGTCATGATGCTGTCGTCGGAGGGGCTTTTGTAAAGCGGAGTGTACTCAGTCAGCGGCACTGGGGATATTACAACCCCAGCCGCGTGCGTGGAGGCATGCCTGTTAAGACCTTCGAGGCGCGTGGCGACATCAAGAAGCTGCCTGATTTCGCTGTTTTTTTCGTATAGTTCTTTCAGCTGCGGCTCCGCCTTGATAGCCTCCCCGATCGTTATCTTCAGGGTATTGGGTACAAGCTTGGCGATCTTGTCGACTTCCGCATAGGGCATGTCCATCGCCCGGCCCACGTCGCGTATTGCCGCCTTCGCGGCCATCGTGCCGAAGGTGATTATCTGGGCCACCCGGTCCTTTCCGTATTTTTCGGATACGTAGTTTATAACCTCTCCCCTTCTGTCCTGGCAGAAGTCCACGTCGATATCCGGCATGCTTATCCTCTCGGGATTCAGGAACCTCTCAAAAAGAAGGTTGTATTTTATCGGATCGATCTCGGTGATGCCGATGCAGTAGGAGACGAGACTCCCCGCCGCCGAACCTCTGCCGGGTCCCACCGGGATGCCCCTGCCCCGGGCATAGCTTATGAAATCCCACACTATAAGGAAGTAAGAGGCATATCCCATCTTCCTGATTACCTCGAGTTCGGTCTCCAGCCTCTCCCGGTAGATGTCGGGTACTACCCCGAATTTCTTTTCCAGACCACCCTTTGCGAGTCTCGTCAGAAATTCCTCCGGACTTTCGCCGCCTTCCACTTCGTACTTCGGCAGCAAGAAATCTCCCATCCTGAAATCCACATTGCAGCGCTCCGCTATGGCGCGGGTGTTCGTGATCGCCTCGGGCACGTCCCTGAATGCCTCTTTCATCTCCTCCGGCGACTTGAAATAGAACTCGTCAGTGCTGAACCTCATCCGGTTTGCATCCTTGAGTGTCTTACCCGTCTGGATGCAGAGGAGGATTTCGTGGGCGCGGGCGTCCTCCCTGTTCAGGTAGTGACAGTCGTTAGTCGCAACCAGGCCGATATGGAGTTCCCGAGCCAGTTCTATCAGCTTCTTATTGGCCTCGGTCTGCTCCGGCAGCCCGTTTTCCTGTATCTCGATATAGAAGTTCTCAGGCCCGAGGACATGCTTGAACTGAAGGGCCCTCTCCCTTGCCCTGTCTATGTAACCCCGCTGAAGGTAATATGGGATTTCCCCCTTCAGACAGGCGGAAAGGCCTATAAGACCGCCGCTGTACTGCTCCAGAAGGGCCATGTCGATCCTTGGTTTGTAGTAAAACCCCTCCAGATAGGCATGGGTTACGAGAGTGACGAGGTTTTTATACCCTGCATTGTCCCTGGCAAGGAGGACGAGGTGAAAAGACGCCTCCTCGTTCTCCGTATTTCCCTTGTCCAGCCTGCTCCCGGGCGCAACATAGACCTCGCAGCCGATTATCGGCTTTAGTCCGGCCTTTGTCACCAGCCTGTAGAATTCAACCGCGCCGAAGAGGTTGCCGTGGTCCGTCATCGAGACGGCGGGCATTTTAAACTCCTCGGCCTTCTTCACCAGCTCCTTTATCCTTATAGCACCGTCCAGCAGGCTGTACTCAGTGTGGAGGTGGAGGGAGACATAGTCCGAGTGTGAATGCATACAGAAATATTAACTTTAGGGGCTGATCCAAGTCAATTGACGCCGGTACCGCAAGCCCCCTTTGCCGCAAAGGCCGCAGCCACAGGTTTTAATTGGCAAGTGTTTGATTTTGCTGTATTATTACTCCTTAATCGCAAAACTCAGGTTCTGCCGGGACTCGCCGCCGTGGCCGTCCTTAACCACCGCCGTACAGGACACTTTCCCGGCGTAGTCCGGCGGGACGTCCCACCTGATCGCGCCTGTTCCCGGATCTACCGTCATCCCCGGCGGAGCGCCCTGAAGAGAATAGGTGAGCCGGTCCCCGTCGGGGTCGGCAGCCTTTATCCGGTACTTGCAGGTACTCCCGTCGAAATCGAATTTTCCTCCTTCTGCGATCATAGGCGGCATGTTCCCGACCTCTCTCTTCAGGGCAACCGGCGTTCCATCGGTCTCGCCGTCGAAGGGCACGATCCTGACCTCGACCTTGTCTCCCCTCCTCACCTGATCGTCTATTTCCGGTCCGTCTCCAGCCGGTTCACCGTTTTTCGACCATTCATACCGGACTGTTACGTCGTCCCCGTCAGGATCTTCAGCCGAGGCGTCCACACGCAACCTGTCACCAGGGTTGAACACCTCGGGCATGATCTTGACTCTTGTGAGCTGAGGCGGCGCATTTTTTATCTCTACAATGTTTGAAAGTATTTCCCGGCCCCCCACGGTAACTTTTGCCTGAACGGTATCGCCTTTTCTCAATTCGGCTGACTTGAAGCCGAGCCCTTCTCCGCCCGGGACGGTCATCCCGTTTACGAGCCACTCCGGCTCCGCCCCCGGCCGGTTCACACCCTTTACAACAAGTGTCAGCTTTGTATTGCTTGTCGGGTCGGCGGGCACTATCTCAAGCGATTCGTGCCCGGCACCGGCAGCTTGTTGCCGGCCGGCATCTTTCACGGCATTATCTTTCTCCTTTGCCTGGTCCGTCGCGATGCCGATATCCCCCTTCTTTTCCGGACTGCATCCCGGCAACGCCACCGAGACCATCATCCCCAGAGTAATTGCGATCATCACCGTTCTCACTGCTTCTTTACCCCTTTCATCACCTGTCTTTAAGCGGTCATTCCCTGGGCAGGCAGGATTCCACCCCGTTCAAACAGTCGTCTCCATCCCGGATGCCCGCTCCTGCCTAACCCCGAGAGAAGCTTAGCGGGCATGACGATTTTGTTGCAAGCCGGTCAGTATTTATAGAGAATGGAATATTTTGCCCTTTCCCTAGGCCCTGAGCTCCTTTGTGAATCCACTTCCAACGTGTACAGATAGGGCCTGCTCATCACGGTAATCTCACCTGAGTTGGTGTTCACTACCCCGCCCTTCGTGAGACCTATGCTGCCGGCCGAGTTTCCCTCGACCGTATCCACAATTTTTGCATATACCGTATATGACTGACTGCCGGTACCTAGCTGAAAAGACCAGTCATACGTGCCCTCCTGATCGGGATCGATGGGCATTGTGCTGTTGCAGCCACTCCAGGTTGCCGTGTTGTTATTAAGTTTGTTCGTCAGGCAACTCTTACCGCCGCTATCGGTATTGGATGGAAGATAGAGGCTAATAGTGGGGATGCTGAGATTACCCCTCGCGGCAATCAGGTCGTAGGCGATTTCTGTTCCGGCCTTCCCTGCCTCAACGGCGCTCCGGTATCTCTTGTGACTACCCGATGTCTGGGTACCAACCGTCAACATGTAAACCAGGCCCGCCATGATGGCCAGCGATATTGCTGAAAGAACCAGGACCATGACAAGTGCGATACCCCTTTCGCCGGCTTTGACTCTCCTGTGTCCACTTCCTGGTCGGAACATCTTCCGTACGTACTTACTCATCTTCACCTCATGTCGTCAGGCTCAACAACCAATGTATACAGTTTCCACCTGTAATATTTATATTCCGGATTACCCACAAGTCCCGCGAGGTTTACGGTACCGACATTCAATGACTTGGTAAGATCATCGGGCTTGACTATAGTTGCCGAGAGAGACGTCCTGCTCCCTCCCTGCGAAAAATCATAGCCGGCGTCCCTCTGGCCTTCCTGGGCCACAATGTATACCCGGACTTCCTTCACCTGCCGCCGTATCTGTGCGGCTGTCAGACAGGATATATCATCAGTCGGGGAAGCGGTAGGGGAGTGGGTCGTAGTGCTCGTGCAGGCGACATAGCCCGGGCAAGTGGCGGAATCGGGGCACCAGTCGGCTATCCCGTCACTGTGAGGGTTGCCGCTTTGGTCCTTGTTATCCATCAGGTAAACGACCTGCATGTCCGCAACACAGTCGAGGATGGGATACAGCTTCATACAGCCGCCTCCCCCGGGGCAATTCCCGTCGTTGTTCAACGTGTTATTCGTAACTGCCTTATAGAGTATACCGGTATTGGGGGCACATCTGGCCGGCATGTTCGTCCCCGGCTTTTTCACGAAATAGTCGGCGCGGTTGAAAGGCATCCTGATGTGACTGCCGTGCGTGTCGGCCGGCGCGATCCCGTAGACAACGAACTGGGTGTATGTATGGGCGTCGGGTTCGAAACCGTTCGCAGCATACGAACCGGACTGCCCGAAAGTGAAGGGATTGCTCGTGTCCCCCAGACTCTCGTAGAAATGGCCGCCGCTGTTCTCAAGGTCCCTGGTGTTCCCTTTTCCGGGATCGAGTACTATTACCTGGTCGTCATCTTCCGGATCATTGATCCGGTCCAGCGGGACTGACGGATCCGACGGGTCCGGGTTCCATATTTTAAGCCGGTTTGGCAAGTTCCCGCTGTTTGCCATGTAGGTCCACTTCTGCGAAGCATTGCTCATGCCGACATTTGCGGACTTTATTACCAGCACATCGGCCTGTGAATTGGGGATAATAGAAGTTCCGTCACTGTCCGAGATGCCCTCGTCATCTCCGTTTCGGAAGGCGGCGGGCGGGCTTGAACAGCCGTTTGCGTACCCGGGGTCACATTCGTCACTTTGACTCGAACATGCATTATTTGGGCAATTCCCTCTCATGGGATTGGTATCAGGCCCGTCGTTGAAATCCCGGTCGACCCATGGAGTTGATCCGCTCTCGGAAGTCAGTTCCCTGTATGTTGCACCCTTCAGGTCCCAGGGCAACCCATAGCCCGCGTGTTCGATGTCACGCCTCATGACCTCAAGCCCGGCAACGCCCGAGAGGCCGGTCTCGGCTATCCGGCTCTGCTGCTTGAACTGGGTCAGAAGGCCCGTAAACATCTGCGTAGCTCCGGCCATAAACAGGACGAATACCACCATGGTAATCATCAGCTCCACCATGGTAAAGCCCCGGTTTGCCCCGGTACTTTTCACCTCATAATCGGTCCGTCGCCCCCCGGGTAACTGCAGCCGTGAAGGCCTGTTAACCCCGGCGGCCGCTCTCCACAGTTTCGTAATGCGGATTGGATCCCTTGTCTTATCCTTCATGTTCCCGGCTGCCTCAGGATGGTAGAGCTGAAATGTGAGTAACACTTGTCCTTGTAAACCACTCTGACTACGACCCCCACCTCTCTTTTGGTGGCGTCCACCGTTGTAACCACCCTTCTCGTGCCGAAGCTGACCGTCATGTTTCTTATCTTCCTGTCCACCTTCACGGGATAGGGCCCGCTATCATACCCGGTCCCGGTGCATCCTTCGCCCGTCTTACATAAGCATTCCTGCTGATCGTCCGGAGTGGGCAGAGTATAATCATCACCGGGCGAAGTATCTGTCTGGACCTTGTCCCACGTCAGGTTCCGCGCCTCGTTTATCCTGGTCTCCGCCACGCTCACCGCCTCGTCCCTGATACTGTTTTTCGTGTTCGCGTCAATGCTCACCAGTGCGGTCTGCATCAGGGCTAGCGAGACGAAGAGAAGCACCACCAGGGCAACCATCACCTCGACCAGGGTCACTCCCCTGTTATTTAACAGTACAGGTTCCATCGCTTATGTCCCACTTTCCCATATCTATTTTCATGTCTCTTAATGAAATGCAGTCATAGTCAGGTCTCTTCGTCGTATCAGCATTATTTGAAGAGGTAATGTATATATCGCCACTGGCCGGGTCAATAATCCCTCTGCTTTCGAATGTGATAATGCCGCCCCCGGTCCACGTCAGTCGATAATCCACTGATTTCGGATAGCCCGTCACGGTGGTGTCCTTGTTTGTCCCGGAATCCTCCAATAACCCGTTTCCGTCCACCGGGGGATTGGTGTCCCGATAGATCGTATACGACGCACTGCTCGGGAACTTCACGAAGAAAGCCCTGTCCTCCTGCATCGCCATCGTCCTTGCATTCACAAGATCGGTATACACTTGTCTGACCTCGCTTTCCTGCTTGTAGCGCCCCTTCCATCCTTCATACGAAAATCCGGCGGCAAGGGCCAGTAGCGAGATAATCGATATGACGATCAGAAGCTCTACGAGAGTTATACCCCGGATGCCTTTTGCCTCCTGAATCATCGTTCTCTTATGTGGACCACGCTTTTTACCGGCGGCGGAGGTGCGAGGATGGACAGGCCCTGGGCAATGGGGGGAACACCCTCCATACCCGCCGTCTTTCTGTTGCCGGACCCCGTAAACGCCGTAGCCATATCAACCTGCTCGATGCTGCCGGTCGAAATCTGTAGAATGGCCTTCCCCTTCAATATGGCTCCAGCCTCCCCTCCCGTGTCGTACTTTACCGCCCAGATGTAACTCTTACCGCCAAGCTCACATAAAGTGGAGTAGGGCGCGTAAGTGGTAAAGAAAACCGCACCGGAGGTCGTCGCCAGCGGGTCGGTTATCACCCTCTCGGCCCCAAGGGACTTTGTGGCATCCGAATCGGTGTATGGGTCCGCCAGGTCGATGCGCCACCCGTCGGCATCCTGCGCCACATCACCGATGTCCGTCGCATTGTTCAGGCTGCTCATGGTGCGCTGGGAGTTGCATGAGGCACTGATGGATGAGCCTGAAGAAGTATAGCACGGCTCTGTTACCCCGAAAATCGTCCTCACCTCGTCGTTGTCGTCTTTTTCCGTCGCGGTCTTATAGAAATACCTTCCGGTCCCGAAGTAGAGCCAAAGCTCGCTGTTGCGGTTGTCCTGCAATTTAACGACGGAAGATGTCACCGGTCCTATGCCGTCTATGACCTTCGATACCGTCCAATCGTCCGGATCCAGATCGTCGTTAGTCACCAGCCTCCAGACGCCGCCATCCGTCCAGGTGTCCGCAGTACACGGATCTCCGCTGACGCATTTCTTTACGTATCCGCCGTAAAGTACGTCATCCTGGTAATCATTGTTGACGTCCATTGTCGCGTTGAGCATCGAACCGGCAAAGGCGTTGGTGATACCCGTATCTATGGTCCTCAACAACTCCCCGGTCTTCAGGTCGAGGACGAACAGCTTCAGGTTCTGGTCGGAGGTTCCGGAAAACTGTCTGTTCGCAATGGGTCCGGTGGGGCCGCTGCCGATAACTGCAAACCACCTGCCGTCCTTGCTCTTGTCGGAATCGTCCTGCCAGTCCGTCTTGCCGTCGCCGTTAGTGTCGCCTGTCTTCGTAGCGATCCGGACAATTGCCGGACCGGTAGTGGAAAACCCGAGGTCCTCGTTCGAAAATTCCCACAGGAGTTTGGGCTTCTTGGATGCATCGTAAAGGTTTTCGGTCACGTCCAGCGCGAAGTAGGCGGAATAGCCGAGGCCCTTAGTGTTATCGGCAGGATCCAGAATCGGTGTTCCCACGTCGCTTGTAGCCGGGCTCTCGCAGGTCTCCCCGGCGGGACAATCCGAATCCTGCGAGCATTTCTGCGAGGTGGTAACGGAGCATACCTTCGCCTTGCAGGCCCCGCCGTATCTCATACCTCCGATCACAATGGTCCGGAAACTGTCTTTGTCCTTGTCGCATTTCCAGTAATCGGTCTCGGTGCAGGCGGTGCTGGGTCCTTCTACGCTGGCATCGAATACATAAGGAGTAAGGTCGACGGAATAGACGTGGCAATATTGTTTATCGGCAGTATACTCGAGGTAAGGAAGCACGTCCTTTGGTATAAAGGCCCATATCTCCTCGCCTTTCTCCGGGCATGTGCCCTTTCCCGTCGCCACACATTCGGCATCTGATGTGCATTCCTGGGTGTGGTCCCCTGTACACGTTCTTAGCAGCCTTGCCTTCTCGTAGTTGCCCTGCCCAGTCCATTTCAGTTGAAGGGTACCGAGCCTGAAAGCATGCAGCATTCCGTCGTTCGCACCCGCAAAAACCATTCCCCTGTCACTGTAGCCCGGTGACGATGTCGTAAAGTAGGCGTTGTCGACCGTGCCGTAAGCGGGGGCGTCAAGCGGCCCGTAATCAGTGTCTCCGTATACCAGATTGTAATAGTTCAGCGGCAGCCAGGAGGCAACCCTGGGCGTCGAATTCAACACATCGCCGAGCTTCCATACGTTCGTCTCCCCGCTGTCCGGCCCCGCGCCTCCGCTTCCGTCTAGATCGATGGAGACGGTACGAGACCTGTAAGGATCGTCCGAGCAGGTGGTCGGCGAAGTGCAGTCAGCATCCGAGGTACACGGAGTAGTCGTTCCGGTACAGAACCTGTCGTACCCCCTGACCCAGCTGATCAGCTTCGACGCTTCGTTCGCACTTCCCGCCTGCAGATAAGGCTGCAGGACTGCAGCGTTATCGGTTTTGAAGTACATCAGCCCGGTGCCCTTGCCGTCCTGGTCCAGGCAGGTGGCAGAGGCGTCTTTCAGGTCGCAGTCGGTGTAAATCGTCCTGTCCGAAGCCGGTGTCTTCCATAGGAGCTTGCCGGCCTCCCACAGCGAATGGATGTTCTCGATATCGATAGTATCGACATAACTGTCAGGAGATCCGTTACCGTCGGTATCAAGATACCGCTCCTCCTGAACCCTGTTGATAGTGGGGTCAGTATTCAGAAACAGCCGGGCCACGTAATCCTTCTTCAGATCGAGCACGCCGTCCTGAACGCCAGTCGAGGAGTCGGGGGTGTCCTCCCTTATGTTGCTGTTGGAGAAGAAGGGGTCGACATAATACCACAGGTTCTGGAGGGACCCGGCCCAGTACATTTCGGTGTGGAAGTCGAACTGGCGCCTGGGATAGAAAAGGGCCTGGATGAGGTTGGCACCACTGCCCTCGCCGGAAGCCAGCACCGATGCCGCTGTACCGGAGGTGGCCTTGGCCGCGATTTCGAGGAAGGCGTTCTTGAGAGAGGTCCTGAGAGCGGCCGGATCCTGAGCCAGATAGTATCTTCCGCCCCCGTACCGGGCCGTTTTGCACATCAGGTTGTCCGACTTGCAGTCATCCAGCCCCGACAGGTCTGTGTCGGAGTAATCCGAGCAGGTCTGCGAATCAAGATTGCCGGTCCCGGTGAAGACGGTATAAGTAGCCACCTTTTGGGAATAATTCTGGGGAGACTGGGTAAAATCATGAATGTCCCTGTTTTGGGCAAGCCATGCCATCTGCTGCACGTTCCGGCTTCCCGCGTAGGCCACACACGAGTTCGAGCTGTCAGCGGTTGTAATCCCGGTTATGGTATCAAAATGTGTCGTAAGATCGCCGGCCGGCAGCTGGCCGCTGTATGTGTCAAAGGCGGTTTTCACCTTGCCGTTGAGGTCCGCCGTCGACTGCCCGTCAGTTATCAGGAGAACATTGTTCTTTTGGCATAAATTCTGAGAAGGGACCGGGGTCAGGTCGAAGTCTCCTGTATTTATCCGCATCGCCGACGCATCCGTCGTGCTGTCCGTCAGTGCATAATAGCCTATAGTGTTATAAAGGCCTTCCGAAAAGGGGGTCCACGCGCCCGCCCACAGATTGTCGATGGAGTTTATGATGCCTGCAGAGGCATGCCCGCCGTTGGGTGTGATCGGAATTTTTTCACCCTTATCGGGGATGTGGGACGACGGCAATATTTCCGCTCCGTCAAAATTGCTTTGATTGGCGCCGCTGCTGGCTGACGGTATACAGGATCCGCCCGGACAATCGTTAGTGGCACCGCCGGGCAGCAAGGTGCAGGGCCGGCCTTTATACGGGTCATTAGTATTGCTGTCGCAGACATAGGGACATGGTACGAGGGGGTAGCATATACCGCCATTAGAGCAGGCGCTGTCCGCTGTACATGACTGGGCCTTGTCGTTTGAACAGAACGCTGGCCCGTTTCCGGAAACGGTCTTCGCAGCATCATCTCTAACAGCGCACTCTGTGGATGAGCCGTTATAATCGAAGCTCATCGCCCCGATCCTGATCACGCCGGCAAAGTCCTGTATAAGTCCCCTAGGCACGCCCGAGACGGCGATGTTGACAGGCAGGGAGTATATGGGCGCACCGAGTTGAGCACCCACCGCGAGGTCACTGACAACCGCCGGCAGGTTTATATAGCTTCCCGTATTGGAGGTGTCCGTTGTCGGGTCGGTAACCGGTGGGATGTCGAGCGCCCCGCAATAGGCCCGAAATTTCGCCAGTATGCAGTTCTCAGTGGCAGTATGACCATCACCGGCCGCATATTCACGTCCTACCCACTTAGTGGTCGCCCAGTTGTCAGTGCTGGTAGCGCAGTACCCGGCATACGCCGTGCTGCAAAGAAGCACCGGGCTTCCGGACCTTATTGCATCCGGCCCGCTGATGCATTTGCCCGTCGGGCAGTCGGTGTCTGAGCCGCACTGCAACCCGTCCTTGGCGCCACCGTTGCACACCCTGTACTCGGCATATATCTGGTTGCAACCCTGGGGGTTGTTCACCATCGTGATCTCATTTTGCCCCACATCAAAGCCTGCAAACTGATACTGATAGCAGGAGTTCATGCTCTGGGCGAACGTGGATTTTATCTGGGTCGTCACCGGCAGCAGGCAGTGACCCTTGTTATCGCTGCAATCCCAGTCCGAAGTACAGCGTTTGCCTAAATTGGGGCCGCTGTCGCAAATGTTGGCGTTACAGTCGGAGTCGACGGCGCACGCCGTGCCGGCCATCGAAGCAGGTGAAGAGCAGGTGCCTGTGTCGCAGTCGGCGTTCACAACACAGATGTTTCCGTTTGCTATACCACTGTTCGTACATCTCTTTATATCGCAGTCGCTGTCCTGGGTGCACAGGACACCGATCCGTCCTGCAGTACAGAGGCTGATCTGGCAGTCTTTGTCGTTATGGCAGGGTGCTCCGTCCCTGCCGCCCCCGCTGCATATCTTGTTATTGCCCGTACCTGTACACGTGCCGTTTTCAGCCGAGCAAGCCCCCGTTGCGGCGACGCCACAGATTCTCCTGTCCCGCACGTGCCGCTCGTGATAATGCATTGCAAGTCCGAGTTGCAGGTGGTGGACTGATCGAATTGACAGACCTTTGTGTTCGAGGCACTGTAATTCAGGCACGTGCTAAAGTCATTGATTATCTGCTGCTTGTCAGCGCCGGAATCGGCAGAATAATCGTCTATCGCGGGCTGGCACTTGTCGGCATCGTAATCCCCGTAAAAGATGTCGAGCCAGGTCTGGCCGCCGGTCGATACCGCCGTTGGATTGGCCAGGTCCACCGGCCCCCTCACACCGAAGGTGATCCCCAGAGATGTGTTGGGATCAGTGTCCGTCGAGTTGTAATTCTGAAAATCTGCATTAATGGCCTCCTTGACGAACTTCCTGCCCACGCAACCCCTCGTCTCCGCCTTCAGATAGGGCGGGTCAACCGCGTTACAGGTCTCTCCCGAGGGGCAGCCGGCATTGTCAATACAAGCGGTATCTGAGAGGGAACAGAGCTTGGTGATATATTTCCCCCCGGTCAGAATCCATTTCTCCTCGTCGAACTTCGAGGCCGTAAGCCAGTTCAGGTAATTGCCGCTGGCAATAAATTTGGTCACTGTGCGGGGGGGTGTATCGGTGATATCAACACACAGCGCCCCGGCTAAGAATTTTGTAGCCGTATGGCTCCCGCAGCCCGCCTTGTCCGTCGGAAAAGCCGATACGGGGTTGAAATATTCATTGGTCAAGTCGTACTCGTAATATTGTGTTTGGGGTGGTGCCGAATATGGAACGGTGACGTTGAAGTATCCGTAATAATTATTACTTTTGCTATAGGTCTCGTCGTAGCAGTAGGTGGCGGCCCTTGTCTCATTGCTGCACGTCCCGCCGGAGGCGCAGTCTGCATCAGAGGTGCACGTAGCGGTGGAATCGTTCGAACACACGGTCCTTCCCAGGTCGACATACTGCGGGTCATACATACTCGCGGAGTTGTCTATCATCAATATGAGGTTCGGGTCCGTCACGCCGATAAACGGCGGCACCTGGCAGTAGTCCTTATTTTCCGCCGCCGCAGCATGTCCGGTCCTTGGGGCCATAAGGCCGCAAAGGATAAAAAGAACGGCAAACTTCAGCAGGATTGTCTTTTTCTTCATTTTATAAAACCTCGCCCTCGATTCGAAGCAAATAGTGTTCCACTTAAACGGGGATGAAGGCAATTGCCATAAGTGCTTTATTATGAATGAGTTACAACCATGTCCGCTCCGCTTCAGTCTCGGAATTGTGTAATCCGCTTCCCAACTATGTAATCAGCTACACAATCGCACGTCCTCTTTTTCGTTCTTTTCACTATGGATTATGAGAGGCACCGACGTCCTTGACCGGGAGCACCTGCAGGCTGTAGAATCCTTCTGAATGGCAGCCAACAAAAAGACAAAGTCCTTCTGATCGGATGGGATGCGGCAGACAGGAAGATCATTCACCGGCTGGTCGACGAAGGCAGGATGCCTAACGTGGCGAGGTTTGTCGAGGAAGGTGTGATCGGCAACCTGGATCTGCCTGCCGGCAGACGGGCGGACGAGGCCGGAATTACGGGCAAACGACCAAAAGGCCTTTACCCGCCTGCCGCCTGCCCGGCGCCGCTTGCGACCTCATAAACACCGATCTCCGGTGTCCTGGAGACATTTTTAAGCTCATGTCTCCAGGGCTGCTCGAAGGCCCCGTATTTCCTCTTCTCGCTTTCACCCCAGTAAATGTAAGTTATTCCAATATCCCTTGCCAGAGAACGCCAGTCGGCTTCACCCCTGAATATGCGGTCAAGCTTCCACTCCCTTTCGGCGTAGTCTATCCCGTGGGACCAGAGATGTCCGGGGTATCCCATAGCCACCTCCGCCCCCCAGAACGCAGCCGGATGGTTGGGCTCTGGTGCTGTGGCCAGGACCGCGTCAGGCGGCACGTCCTTCAGGGCCGCCTCCGCTTCCCACGTCTCCGATACCTTATAGAGCCTTACCCCGTTGGCGTTTCCAGGCCATGATGAGATAACCGAAACTACTCCCGGGAAGAACACGAGGCAGCCAATGAGCAGCGCCACAGCAGGAGCCAACCTGGATATCGAAGTCCTCCAGATGAGCCAGGCGATCATCAGATAAAGCCAGAACAGCACCTTTATGTTGTCCCAATCCCACGGGGCAACCATGACCCACGTAAAGACGAAGAAGAGTAAAAAGAAGACCGCCGCCATGGGGCGGTAGCGGGCAAATGCCTTTTTACGAAGTGAAAACAGGGCCCATCCCGCCAGCAGAAGCCAGGGACCCAGATTGACCAGCCAGAACGTGAAGAAGTTCGCACCGTTGGCCACCCAGTCCCATTTCAGGTGCAGGGCACCCGGCCTCGACAGGCCCGTTACAGAAAAGACTGAAAAAGCGAGACCCACAACCGCCGCCGGGACGACCATGCCGAGCATCCGGCCGGGTTTCCTGTAGAGGAGTATGCATGTGCCGAGGGTGAGGGAAATGATGAAGAAGGCATGGAGGTTGAACCATGCAAGCGCCGGCCAGAGAGAAGCACACACGATTTTTTCTTCTCTGCTCAGGGTCCTTTCGTCGAGAAGGACGTCTGTCACTGTCTTTATTACATAGATTCCCGCGGGCAAGGCGAAAAGATATCCCCGCTGGGGAACCCAGAGCGAGAGGAAGAAGTTTTTCCAGGCTACAGTGTTCTGAAGGTCCATCAGCCGGCCGGTACCGAGTACCTTCCAGTTCTCTAGACCACCGTTCAGAAAGAAGGCCCCCACCCCCCACCATCCCATCCATCTGTGGAGGAGGGAAACCGTGACCAAGGTCATGACCAGGCCGGCCAGAAAAAGATGGCTTGCCAGAGGCACGCCCAGCGTCTCCCAGAGGGCGTTATAGAGGTCCATCCCTATCGGATATCTCATAACCGTGCCGGCATAACTCGCATCGCCGGGCCAGAAGCGGGCCCCGCTCGCAATATGGCGGATATACTGGATATGAAGGGAGAGGTCGCCAAAGTTATTCAAATCAAGGGTGTAAAGCCCGTTTTGATTGTAGTAGAGCAGATATAGGAAATGTTCAAGTCCCGCAAGTGTTATGAACAGGAAGAACAGCCCGGTAACAAAACCGATATTGTTGAATAGTCTCCTCTCACCGGGCAGACGGCGCCAGACGAGCCCCGCCGCCGTTGTCCCTGCGGCCAGGCTTGCGACCGCCACAACGGCATCGACCCGCCCCATGGACAGGCCGAGGACCATCGCCGTCAGTGTCGATACGACCAAGTGCATCAGGATCGCAGCAGCCACCTTACAGCACCTTCCCTTCCGGAGCATTAACCGGACCGAAACCCGGAAGTTCCAGCCCTTCGAAGGTCGATTCCTTCAGGTACACATAAATGGGCTCGCGGGCATCGCGTAATTCGATCCTGCGCCTGACATAGAGGCGCCCGAGGCCTTCTTCATTCACATCTGTCTCTCCAAAAATGATGTCGGCATCCTGACCTCCGGGTGTCTTGTAATCGCCGTATTCGACGTTGGGAAAGCGCGAAAAGAGCCACGGCAGGGGCCATGAGTCTTTCAGCTTGATGAGTATCTTCATGTTGTGATACTCAGGGGAGACCTTAATCTTTTGCCGTATGATATCCTGTACGTCTCTGATATCGTTTTTTGTCTGAACATAAACATAGGGCTCGGCCGGGTCCGTATAGCGGATAAAATTCAGCCTGTAACTCACAACGGCCGACCTGGCCAGGATTATAACAACAATTCCGGCGGCTACCCGGTAAAGGACGTCTCTCTTCCCACCGGACCTGTCAACCAGGTCTTCCGTCCACAGCCCGGCGACAAAAAAGAAAGGCCAGATCAGGCTGATGATACACCACGGAGTCTTGTAGGGAATAAAGGAATATATCAGGAAGTTGACGAGGGCCAGTACCGAAAAGAACCTCATCTTCCATGAACGGCCGAAAACTCCGGCGCAGGCACCTGCGAGTCCGGCGAGTGCGGGCCATTCATACCTGCCCAGCAGCTGCAGCCAGTAATAGAAGGGCTTGTCGTGGCCGGATGCGCCTATCCCGGTCTTGAGCCAGGGCATAATGGCGACAAAAAAGTCGGAGGCCCCTTTCCAGTTATGAAAGAATCCGGTATAGAGGGCGAGCCAGGCAAGGAACGCCACAGACCCCGCCTTAAGGAGGAACGGTGCTCCAAGCCCCTCACTTTTCTCCCGGTGCGGCCTCCCGGCATCTCCCTTCCCCTTTGTCTGCTTCAGTATGGCGGGTGACAACTCCACCCAGGCCCATGCGGCCAGGAAGGCGACGCAGAGGATAACGAACGTCTCCTTGAGCAGAAGACAGCCCGTGAGACCGGCCAGGAACCTGATAACGGCTCGCCGCTCCGCCTTCTCTCTCAACTCTATAAACCCCAGCATCCACAGAACCTGAAAAAAGACATATATCGGCTCGTGAATCGCCGAGCGTCCGAAAAATATTACCCCCGGGCTCAGGGCCATGGCCAGCGCAGCCGCGTGACTGCCGTAACGTCCGAGGACGGTGGAACTGCGCATGGCAAGCCACACGGTTAAAAATGAAAAAAGGGCTGTTACGAACCGGAAGGAACCGACCCCGAACCCGAAGATCTTCTCCGATATCTGGAAGAGATAAAAAAGCAGGGGACCGTGATAATTACCCGGGTCATAGGTAAAAAAACCGTTCGTCCATATCTGATTAACAAAATAACCGTTGATGCCTTCGTCGAAATGGGGGGGCTTCAGAGACAACGCGGAAAAGAGAAAAAGTCCGGCCGCCGCAAGGACCGAATAGCGCAGAATTCTGCCTTCAGCAGCGGTCATCGATCAAAACAGGGCCGAACAAAGAGCCTGCGGCGGGAAGGGGTCAAAGCCAATGGGGAAGACCTTCTGTCCTGACCACCAGCCACTTCATCCTCTCCTTATCGAGGGTGAATCTGATGTGGAGAGGTCTCGCTCCATCGGCGAGGATATAGCCGGTATCGGGACCGCGTGTCGCCGCTACCCTAACGTCAACTTCGGCTGTCGCGCTTTCGTCCCTGACGTTTATTTTCTTTATATCGTACTCGACGCTGACGTCCTTCACCTCGCCGAAGGCCTTTTCCATCAGCTTCCTGAGATATAGATAGGACAGACCGTTGTCGTCGGTGTAATTGAAGGAGACCCTGGACATCACGTCGTCAACCTTCCGCTCTTCTATCGCATGCGCCCCCTCGCTGAAGAGTTTCCTGATCCGGGCCTCGTCGGAAGGCCACAGGAAATGGACCATTACTGGAGCCAGGAAAAGGAGCGTAAGGAGCGCGATCGATTTTTTGCTCACGTTACCGCCTTTATCGACTCCCCGATCACATCGAGCATCCTCCGGAGGTCCTGTTCGCTTATATTGAGCGGGGGCATTATCACCACCACATTCCCTAGAGGCCTTATAAATACGCCTTTTCCCCGCGCATGCATTGAAACCCGCCAGCCCATCTTTTCCTCCCATGGATAAGGCTCCTTCGTGGGCCGGTCCTTCACAAGCTCTACTCCAGCCATAAACCCCCTGTTCCTGGCTTCGCCCACATGCTTCAGGCGCGAGATCTCCCGGAGTCCCCGTTCTAGAAGTTTGATTCTGCTCTGGAGCCTCTTCAGGGTGCCCTCCTTTTCGAAAATATCGAGGCAGGCCAGTGCGGCGGCGCACCCCAGGGGATTGCCGGTATAGGAATGGCCGTGGAAAAAAGTTTTCAGGTCCCTGAAATCACCCAGAAAGGCGTCATACACCTCGCCGGTAGTGACTGTAACCGCCAGAGGGAGATAACCCCCCGTGATGCCCTTCGAGAGACAGAGCATGTCGGGCACAACCGACTCGTGCTCACACGCGAACATCAGCCCCGTCCTTCCGAAACCGGTCGCAACCTCGTCGGCGATGAGGAGCACATTATATCTGGTGCACAGATCGCGTACACCCCGAAGGTAGCCCGGGGGTGAAACTATCATACCTCCCACTGCCTGGACAACAGGCTCGATTATTACGGCCGCGATTTCATCACCATGTCCCGCCAGGATACCTTCCATCTTCTTCAGACAAAAAATGTCGCAGCCGGGAAATTCACCTCCCAGTTCGCAACGGTAGCAGTATGGCGAAGGCGCCTTGAACGTCTTGAAAAGGAGAGGCCCGAACACCTCATGGAATATATCCACCCCTCCTACGCTTACCGCCCCGATAGTGTCGCCGTGATAGGCATTGTTTAGCGAAAGAAAACTGTTTTTCCCAGTGACGCCCTTATGCAGCCAGTACTGAAACGCCATCTTGAGCGCCACCTCGACAGCCGTAGACCCGTTATCGGAATAGAACACCCTTGAAAGGACGGGACCCTGCGCCTGCCCGGAAGATGGCAGCCACGAAGGGCTGCCCGTACGCCCGAACGACCGGCCAATGACCCCCATCAGTCTTTCAGCCAGTTTTATTGCCGGCACGTTGCTGAGGCCGAGCATTGTGCAGTGGCTTATTTGCTCAACCTGCTCCCTTATTGCGTCATCGATCTCTTTCTTCCTGTGACCGTGGATATTTACCCACAGCGAGGAGACGCCGTCCAGGTATCTGTTGCCCTCGATATCCTCGATGCAGGAGTCTGAGCCGCGGGCGACAATGACGGTCTTCTCTCTCTCCCAGTCCTTCATCTGGGTGAAAGGATGCCAGATGTACCTCTTGTCCAGTTCCTCGAGCCGACTTTGTTCTTCCATAAACCCTTATAGTCTACAACGGGGCCGCTTATCTTTCCAAGAATGCAGAGAAACATTTCACAACTGAGGTGCTGAGACACGGAGAAAGCCCTGTGCGGAAAACAGGAATAATCGTCAGGGGTATTAATTTGGCCTCTGCACTTTGCGATCTTGCGGGCCGGCATGAATAATTGCCTTTGCCAATTTAGGGATGCGGGTCAGAGCCCCTCAGACATGCCGGTCCGTCTGACGTATAAGACAAGGCCGGGAAGGCCTCCCAGGAAGTTTGCAAAAAACCATGAGAGGGAGAGAGACGTAGCCACTGCAGGGCTTACCCCGATGAGGCCGAGAAGAAGCACGAACGACCCCTCTCTCACGCCAAGCCCGGACACCGAGATGGGAATGGTGCTTACGGAAATAATAATCGGGAGAAAGACAAAGAGGAGGACCATAGGGATGTCCTCTCCCATGGCCAGGGCCAGGATAATCACCATAAAGAAATTAAGCAACTGGACGACGAGGGAGAGCAGCACGGCCTTGACGATGACATCCTTCCTGGATTTCAGCCTCCCGAAATAGTCATAAATTTCGCCGATGGAGCCGAATTTTTTTCCTAATTGCAGCCTGAAAAAAAGGATGCTCGCCACAACGAAGGTGACAAAAATCAGAGGCATAAGCCACTTGTACACCGTCTTCCCGAAATACCCGGCAGCAAAGGGAAAGGCTGAAATGCCTATGGTCATCAGACTCAAAAAACCAAAGTATCTGTCCATAAATACGGATGCCAGCGTGAGACTGCCGGGGAGGAGAAGCTTCCATCTCAAAGTCGACACGGCCTGCGCCATTACATAGGGAAGCGCCGCCAGGACGAAATAAAGGGGACCGATCTTCGCCAGCATGAGGGCGAATTCCCTGACATCGATCCCGGAGAAGACGGCGTAGAGGGCCGCCGCACTGACAACCACCTTGACGATAAAGAAGAGGATCTTACGGGTTCCCGGGGCCAATTACTTTCTTGATCACGTATATAGGTTTTTTCTGTGTTTCATGGTAGACCCGCACCATCATCTCTCCCAGGAGACCCATCCCGATAAACTGTATCCCTACGATGATGAGCAGCGCCCCCAGCAGAAGGAGCGGCCTTCCGCCTATGTCCCTGCCCAGAAAGATCTTCTGAAAACTGAGATACAGGGAAATGAGTCCCCCCAGGGCCCCGCTGAAAATGCCCACCGGCCCGAAGAACTGGAGCGGCCGGGTCGAAAAACTGAGGAGGAACTTTACGGTTATCAGGTCGAGGACCACCCTGACCGTCCGGGAAATCCCATACTTCGACTTCCCCCTCAGCCTCGGATGGTGTACCGTTTCAACTTCGGCGATTTTTACCCCGTACCACTTCGCCACGGCAGGGATAAACCTGTGCATCTCTCCGTATAGCTTCAGGTTTTTTATGACATCCCTGCGATATGCCTTCAGGGAGCACCCGTAGTCGTGAAGGTTCACCCCTGTTACCTTGCTTATCAGCCGGTTGGCCATCATTGAAGGCAGCCGCCTCGATAAAAAGGGGTCCTTCCTCCTCTTCCTCCATCCGCTGACTATATCGTGGTCCCTGATTGCTTCCAGGAGTTTTGGTATGTCCGCGGGGTCGTTCTGGAGGTCGCCGTCCATGGTGATGACGACGTCTCCGCGGGCGTAGTCGAACCCGGCGGCGAAGGCTGCGGTCTGGCCAAAGTTCCTTCTTAGACTGAGGGCAACCAGATTGCCGTCCCCGGATTGTATCCTCTCAAGCAGGGACAGCGTTCCATCGGAACTGCCGTCGTCGATGAAGATCATCTCGTATTCGATGTCGAGAGAGTCAAGCACCGCCTTAAGCCGGCGGTGGAGCTCCTCCACATTTTCCTCTTCGTTATAAAGCGGGACCACTACTGAAACGGTCATCAATAAATCTCCGCAGAGCTCATTTTCATGCCCTTGAAATCATAACACTTAAATATCGTAAATTTCATTATCTTGTCCCTTTTTATATGCACGGGAAACACCTCCTTGCTATATCTTTCAAAGGACTTTGCGAGCCGCTCAGGCATGTCCCTGTTCTCTCCGCGCACCACATATATGGCGTTATAACCTACCAGTTTTCCAAACCCGGGCCACAGGTCGTACTGGTTCATCCGCCTCCCGAGATTCACACAATATGTCACAGGGTTGCCCTTCACGTAGAAGGCAAGCTCTCCGGCGATCTGGTAGGTGTCTGAAAAGATGAACAGGGGACCGGCGGAAGACATCCCGGTTTCGATCCGGCTTGTCTCCTCGCCCAGCTCCTTCCAGCCCTGAAGCTTCTTGGCCGGGTCCAGTTTGAGAGGAAGGTTCAATATCGAGGGGACATAGGCAAAAACAGTCACCGCAAATGACAGGACGATAGCCGATGTCACCAGGACCTTGACGGACTTCCGGGCATGGCCTATGTCACGGAAATAATATGCAGCAAAGCCCACAAACCCCGTCGCGTAGGCAGGCAGCGCCCAATTGCCCTGCACCTTTCCCTGGATGCTCTTCAGTACAAAAAATGCGATGACCGGAATGGAGAACCAGAAAAGGAAATCGCCCTTCTTATCCCTTTTCATCTTCCAGAGCGCGACAAAAATCATGACGCACAATATGGGCGTAACTACACCCAGCTGGGACCCCAGAAATCCGAAGAAATGGTTCCATGAGATCCTCAGTCCGTCCGCCAGGTGCGCCTGACCGGCGGTGTGCTTCACTGTTACCCAGCCGTGTGCGGCGTTCCAGAAGACGACCGGACTGAAAACCACCAGACTGGCTGCAAAGGCGATATAAGGGCCGCCGGTCCTGAAGAGCTTCCTCGAATCTTTGTTGAAGACCATGAAAAGAAAAGCCGACAGGTAGAAGAAGGCCATCGTGTATTTAGCCAGCAGGCCGAATCCTACAGACAGGCCGAGAAGCAGCCAGTAACGGTTCGCTTTCCGGCCTGTCTTCCGCCCCGCTGCCTTCCAGAAGAGGAAGAGCGAAAGTATCCAGAGGAACATGAACGGCGAATCTATTGTAAGCAGCATCCCGAAGACGGAATAGAGCGGGACGATCTGGACCAGCAGGGCGGACACCAGACCCGTCCGTTTGTCGTAGAGGTTGCCGCCTATGAGGAAAATCACGATGCTGCTCAATGCGGAAAGAAGGACCGCGAAAATCCTGACACCGAAGACGTTGTTACCGAAGAGGGAGGTGCCGACGTAAATCAAATAGGCGATCAGGGGACCCTTGGAGTAGTAGCTCCAGTCGAGCCGTCTGGACCATTCCCAATATTGGGCCTCGTCAAAGCTCAGGTCGAAAGGGCCGGTCAGGATATAATAGATGCGGAAGAGTCCGAAAGCCAGAACCATCAGGTAGAGCGCCTGCGTGTAGTCGCGTTTCACGTAAATCTCCTTGGCCCACCTGGCAAGGCGGAGAAAGGCCCAGGCACATCCACCGCCGACAACGGCGCCTGCAGCGACATCAAAGGGATAGTGGACTCCCACATAGACACGGGATAGCCCGATGAGCGCCGCCGCGAGGACCATGATGAAGCTGCCCCGGTCCCTGCGTGAAATCCAGAACACCGTTGCAAAGGCAAAGGTGTTCACGGCATGGTTGGACGGCATTGAAAAGGAAGACCCGCAACCGGCCATGAGATGGATATCCGGCAGCACGTGGCACGGCCGGGGCCTCGCGATCAGATGATTGAGGAAATGTCCGGTCCCTTCGGAAAAAATATCGGCGAAGACCGCCAGGACCATACGATGACCGGCAAAAAAAGCAGCGGTGGATAGTTGGTGACAAAAGGCATCACCACATCGAACACAGGGTTCTGAATACCCTTGTTGAGGAAGTGGAAAAGCGCGGTGTCAATGGAAGTAAGACTCATATACGCTCACGACCTCTGATCAAAATCGACCCTGCAGCTGAGAAAAACGATCAGAACGCAAGGAAGGGGCGATAAATAAGATCAAGTCGTCATTACAAGACTTTTTCGGTGTCCCTTCCCTGCTTTTTTTCAATATCACGCCTTCTCAATCAGCTGCCACTCGGCAAAGCCCTCTTTCCTCTTCTCCACTCTCCGGCCCCTGAGCCTGACCGACTCTTTTACAGGATCGGTCTTCACCGTGATAAAAGCTCTCGCTATATTGGCCACCGTGGCCTCCTGGAAAACGAATTCTGAGCCGTCCCTGAGAACTATTTTCGTCCGTGCGTGCCGGTGTCCTGCCGGTATTTCGACGTGGACTTCCACAACAACTTCGTTACTTATGATCAATCACTTCTCCTCATTCTGAGCCTGCCACACATCGAGCTTCTCTTTTATAAACGCTATGACCTTTTCATGCTGGCCCGCCCCGCGGCCCTCGATCTCCAGCGGTTCGCCGAAGGCAAAAAAGACCTTCTTGTGCGTATCTACCGGCCCCAACTCCTTCAATTTCTTCCCGATGCCCCAGGCATCGGTCTTCAATGCTACGGGTATAACAGGCGCGCCTGCCCTCGCCGCAAGCTTAACCCCGAGGCTGTTGAATTCTTCAGGTCTGAACTCGACGGACCGTGTGCTCTGAGGAAAGATAATGACGGATATTCCTGATTCCAACTTTTTCCTGCCCCCTTCCAGCACGGTCTTGAGATCTTCGCGCGGATTCTTCCTGTCGATAGCCACGGGGTCCCTCGACCGCATCACATGGCCGAAGACCGGGGCGGTGAGGAGACTGCTCTTCACGACAAAAGCCACCGGCTTTACGGGCTGGATGATACATGGAAGCACAAAGGTTTCCAGGGTGCTCATGTGGTTTGCAACGAAGACGACGGGACCGGGGCTGCGCGTGATATTTTCCATGCCGGTTATCTCGACCTCCACCCCCACGTTCTCCACTATGTGAAGTATATCCAGGCTCCCCTTCACCCATTCACGGTCCCCGTATCGTGCCTTTTTTGCCTGCCGGGAGTTTGTCCAGACGACCCTGAACACCTGGGGATAGAAGGTGAATTTAGGACTCAGAAAAATCCTCGAAAAAAGGGAGCGTCTGCGGTCAGTGACTGTCCTGTATGTATCTTTTTCGGCTAACGCCAACAATCAATCCCCTGCAGCAGGCCGGCTGCTTCACTACCTGTTGCCGGCCGCCCATTTTTTTATCTCCGAAACCATCGACTCAACCGTGGCCTCTTCCGGCATGATCCGTACTTTAAGTCCCGCCTTCTCGATGGCCTTCGCAGTGACGGGTCCGATGGCGGCAATCGCCACGTCTTTCAAAAGTGCGTCTGCATCCTCGCCCATAAGCTCCCTGAAATTGTTGAAAGTCGCCGCGCTGGTAAAGGTGGCGATAGTGATCCTTCCCTCTTTTAAGAACCTTTTCAGTCGCTTGCCGTGAAGCTCCGGCTTGGCAGCCGCATATGCAACCGGCACGTCGATTTCTCCCCCGAGTTCTCTCACCTTTTCCGGGAATATCTCTCTGGCCACCTCGGCCCTCGGGAGGAGAAATTTCATGCCCCGAAGCGGCCCGGAGTTTTGAAGGGCGGATTTGGTGTCCTTACTCCTCGCTCCTGACCCCTCGCTCCTCACTTCTTTTACGAATGCCTCGATCAAACCTTCCGCCCGGAATTTTTCGGGAACCAGGTCAACCCTGATCCCGAACTTCTCGACCTCTTCCGCGGTCCGGGTGCCTATCGCACACACTTTGAGGCCCTTCAGCTCCCGTATGTCGACTGCCCTCTCAAAGAGCCTCATGAAGAAATATTTTACGCCGTTGGCGCTCGTAAATATCAGCCACTGATATTCTCCGAGCCTGTCGATCGACCGGTCGAGCTCTTTCCAGTTTCCCGGCGGCACCACCTCAACGGTCGAAAACCTTATTATCTCGGCCCCTAGTTCCTCCAGCGGCTCGAATCCGCCGGAGTGCTCCCTGGTTACAAGCACCCGGTGGCCGAACATCGGTCTCTCCTCATACCATTTGAGGTCCTGCCGGAGTCTCACAACATCGCCCACGACCATGACGGCGGGCGGCCTTATGTCCTTCTCCCTTACAAGGGCGGCAATGTCCTTCAGTGTCCCCACGATGGTCCTCTGGTCCGGCCTGGTGCCCCACCTGATCACTGCCACCGGCGTTTCCGGCTTTCTGCCGTTTTCTATCAATTTCCGGGAAAGCACGCCTATGTTCTTCACCGCCATCAGGAAAACGAGCGTGCCTACGCCGGTCGCAAGTTTCGACCAGTCGATGGCAGACTCCGCTTTTGTCGTGTCTTCATAACCCGGGATGACTGCAAAGGAAGATGAGTACAGCCTGTGCGTAAGGGGAATGCCCGCATAGGCCGGAGCGGCGACGGAAGAACTCACGCCCGGGACCACCTCGAACCGTATGCCCTCTCTCGCCAGCACTTGGGCCTCTTCTCCGCCCCGGCCGAACACGAAAGGGTCTCCCCCCTTAAGGCGGCAGACGACCTTCCCCTCCTTCGCCTTCCTTACGATGGCGGCGTTGATCTCATCCTGGGTCATTGTGTGGTGACCGCCGCGTTTCCCCGCATAGATGAATTCAGCGTCGTGGCTGATATAGTTGAGTATCTGCGCATTCAGGTGGAAATCGTATATCACCGCCTCGGCTTTCCTGAGACAGTTGAGCCCTTTGACGGTCAGGAGCCCTACATCGCCAGGCCCTGCACCCACAAGATAAACAACGCCAGCTTTTTCCATAAGACATTCATTTTAGCACAAAGCCTCTCCGGGGAGGCACAGACCCTGTGCACTCTTTCGCCCATCCGGTCACCCGATTTCAGAGATTTTGAGGAAGACTGGGACCGGCGGCTTCCGCCTGTGATAGAATAAACAAGGAGCATCCATGGCGAAGAAGAAGAACTGCTGGGAAGTAATGAAGTGCGGCAGAGAGCCCGGCGGAAAAAACGCCAGAGAACTCGGCATATGTCCCGCGGCTTCAGACAAGAGGCTGGGGGGCGTGCATGGCGGAGAAAAAGCCGGAAGGGCCTGCTGGGTGATCGCCGGCACCTTCTGCGACGGTCTTGTGCAGGGTACTTTCGCCCAGAAATACCAGGACTGCTCCGTCTGCGAGTTTTACAGGCTGGTCAGAAAGGAGGAAGGCACCAGGTACCGAACCTCCCTCGATCTCCTGAAGAAGCTGAAAGTTCTGAAATAGGGTTCCGCCGCAATGACTCACAACCGGATTCCCGCAAGTGAAACGCCTCACTAGTCTATCATGATGCAGTTGCGGCCTGATACTTTTCCCCGATACATTAGACGGTCTGCCCGTTTAATCAATCCTTCGGGACTGTCGTTCATCCGCGATATGGTCGCACCGATCGAGATAGTAACGTCGATCAGTTTATTCTCGAAAAAAGGTTTCGACTGTTCCACGAGCTTGCGGAGTTTCTCCGCCAATTTACCCAGGGCGACTTCTTCTATATTCGCGATGAATGCAACGAATTCTTCGCCGCCCCACCTGGTTACCACGTCTGATGATCTCATGCCGTTTTGTAATGTTTTGGCTACCATCCTCAGCAGCTTGTCTCCCATGTCGTGTCCGTAACTGTCATTGATTCTCTTGAAATTATCAATATCCATAAAAAGTACGCCGAATCTCCATCCGTATCTGTTAAATTCGTCCAGCCTGGTGCGAAGAGTTAATTCGGCATATCTCCTGTTGCCTATCTCGGTAAGTTGATCAAGCAATGCCAGTCTCTGCAGTTCCTTAACTTTCTGCGCCAGGGTAACCCTGGGAGAGTTGTCGCTGAATATTTCCACTGCCCCGATAATCCGCCCTTCGCCGTCCTTGATGGGGCTGGCCCGGACCATGACGGGTACCCTGTGCCCATCCTTATGTTTGAGATACACTTCCTGCTCCAGTGTCACGTCTTCCTTCATCGACTTGACAAGCGGGCACAGTCCCCGGCAAAGGTTCCTCCCCTGCTGGTCAACGTGCATGAGAATGTTATCCCAACAGTGCTTTCCAACGATCTCGGAACCGCTGTATCCCGTCAGAAGTTCCGCGCTCCTGTTCCAATATTTGATCGTTCTGTCTTCATCGATAAAATACACGCCGTCATAAAGGTTGTCCAGAAGGCCCTTGTAGAACTGGTCCGATCTGCCCATCAATTTCATTCTATTAGTTTAGCGGAAATTGAGCAATCGCGGGCGCGATTATGACGAGAGCTTGCCGTTGATGAGGGCCGCTATGGCGGTGACGTCCTCCGGGGAAAAGGGCGGTTTTATCTTCGATCTCTTGGCATCGATCATTTCACTTACAAATTCAACGATTTCCAGCACAGCCATGTCCGGGAGTTTCAGCCCCCGGAGCGTTTTCTCCGTCCCGGTCATTTCGTAAACCGACTCCAGAATCTCCTCAAGATCTTCAACCGCAAGGTGAAGCCGAAAAGGATCGAGTGCGGCGGTGCCGATGGATATCTTGCCTTCGGAAGGAGAAAAAGAGAACTTCCATGTGCCGACTTCCTTGAGTGTAACCCGGTCCGAGGGATGAAAGGAGGACCGCCTCGCCCGCGGCTTTTCCGCTATCGCCCTCTTCACGGAAGACGAAGGGCTTGCAGACGGGATGTCCGGGACTGAAAAGGAATCGCCGAAGGGGTCGACACCGAGCCGTTCTTCATCTGCCGACTCCGCTTCAGCAGGATCGGAAGAAATGAAGACAGACCGATCGAAACCACATGTGCAGAGAGCGGCGTCTTCGACATTCGTGAATCCACATTCGGGACAGATCCATCCCATATAATTCCTCCTCCTTTCATCCCCGGCCTTGAGGGGGAAAAAGGTTCTCATTCATAGTCTCCCAATATCCTGCATAAAAAGCTGTGACTCAGATCACAAAGAAAAAAAGTTAAGGCCTTAATGGACCTCGATATGATACCGGTCGTTGAAAAGATCCACCACCCCCAGAAGTTCCGGGGTAAGGATAGCCCGCACTTCCCGCAATATGCGGGAAGGGATTCTTCTATAGTATGCCTGGGCGACTCCGCCGGCTATGCACGCCATGGTGTCACTGTCCCCGCCGAGCGATACTGCGTTTCTCACCGCACCCTCGTAATCATCGGACTCAAGGAAAGCCGTGATCGACTGCGGCACGGAACCGGGGCATGTCGGGTCAAACATATAGCCTGGCCTGATCTCTGCCAGCGTGGGGCCGAGGTCATAGCCGAAATTTTCCTCCACATATCTCTTTATCTCGTCCTTGTCCCCGCCCTGCCCGGCCAGGAATATCGCAGCGGCAGTAGCCTGAGCGCCCTTTATGCCCTCGGGATGGTTGTGCGTAACCTCCGCGCTTCTCCGGGCCTCGCGCAGCACCTCGTCCAGAGACCCGAAGGCAAAGCCGACAGGACTTACCCTCATGGCGGAACCATTGCCGAGACTGTTGTAGGGACCGAGGCTGTCGGAGCGGACCCACCGCCTGAACATGCCGCCGTATCCTGCATGGGGATATCTTCTGCCATACTCTCTGAAGGTTGATGCATAGTCCTTGTTATTCAGCAGGCAATCGGCCACCGCCACGGTCAAAACCGTATCATCGGTGAACCTTGACCCGGGCCCGAAGAGCTCAAAATCCTTCGTCTTTATCGCATGGGCCTCGTAGACAGAGCCTATGATGTCCCCGGCTACCGCTCCGATCATTTCCCTGGCCGCCGAAGGGGTATAATCCTGCCCTGCCTGATCGTCAGCTGGTCGTCCGCCAGCCTCCCCGCCTGTGCGACATCATGGGTGGTCATGACAACTGTGGGTCCCTCCCGTTCTTTCATGCGGAAGATCAACTCTTCTATGAAACTGCTGTTTTTGTGGTCCACCGAAGCAGTGGGTTCGTCGAGAAAAAGCATTTCCGGTTCGGTCACCATGGCCCTCGCCATACTCAGCCTCTGCCCCTCGCCGCTTGAGAGGGTCAGGGCGTTCTGTTTTCTCTTGTCTGCCAGTCCGAATGACTCCAGACAACGGTCGACCCTCTCTGCGATCTCACTCTTCTTTACCCCCCTTACCTTAAGTCCGTAAGCCATATTTCCGAAAACAGACGAGTTGAAAATTCCGGCCTTCGGAAGCACCAGGGTTATCCTCCTTTTCAGCGCGATATCCTTTCCCAGGCTAAGGCCGTCGTTCAGGTAATTTATATTTCCCCTGTCCGGTTCTTCAAGGAGTGCGCAGAGCCTCAGAAAGGTGGACTTTCCGCTTCCATTGGGACCCGTCAGCACATAAACGCCCCTCCTGTCAAAGGAAACGTTGCAGCCCCGCAAAACATCACTCCCGGGGTATGCCTTCCAGAGGTCCTCGATCTTTAAGACAAGCGCCATCTGTCGCCTTTTTTCTGCATCATGTAAAGGGCCAGATTAATGATCATGGATATGAAGAGCAGGACGATCCCCAGGGCAAGGGCGAGTTCGAAATTGCCCTTGTCCGTCTCCAGCGCTATGGTGGTGGTCATGACACGGGTATAACCGGCTATATTGCCGCCGACTATGAGTATGGCTCCCACCTCGGCCATAACCCTCCCGAAGCCCGCAATGAGTGCCGACATGATGCCGTACCGGGCCTCCCTTACGACCGTGACCGTGGTCTGAAACTGCGTGGCGCCCAGGGTTCTTGCGGCCTGGCTTATGATGGGGTCCACGTTCACAATTGCCGAATGGGAGAGGGCCGCCACTATCGGGAGGGCGAGGACCGTCTGGGCGGCGATCATTGCACCGGGAGTATAGAGAAGCCCCATGAAACCCATCGGACCGCTTCTGGAAAGGACGAGATAGAGAAACAGTCCCACCACCACAGGCGGAAGGCCCATCATTGTATTCATCACGCTGATCATTAGCCCTTTGGCCCTCATTCTCTTCAGCGCAATGACAGCTCCGAGAGGAAGCCCCAGCACCGTCGAGATGATCAGCGCCCACCCGGAGACCTTGAGTGAGAGAAGAATTATCCTCAGAAGTACCGGATCCAGGCTGAATATAATTGAGAAGGCATGGCCGAAAGCCTGAATCAGGTAGTGCATGGTATCAACGCTGCGGAGATTGACTCCAACTTCGGCGCGTAA
Source organism: Candidatus Sulfobium sp. (assembly GCA_037380845.1). Lineage (GTDB taxonomy): Bacteria > Nitrospirota > Thermodesulfovibrionia > Thermodesulfovibrionales > UBA6898 > JARRRD01. The sequence continues at coordinate 120,864 of JARRRI010000009.1, forward strand.
TATTCCTCACTTGGCATCGGGGAAGAAAAGCTCCTCCCCTTTTCTCTTATACGACGCAATAATCTTCTGCCCCTTTTTTGATATGAGCCAGTTCACGAACTTCATGGCCTCTTTGTATTTTACATGTTTATGCCTCGCCGGGTTCACCGCCATGACGCCGTATTGATTGAACAGCGCAGGGTCTCCCTGAAGAAGGATAGCCATATCCAGCCTGTCTTTGTCCATTGTGGCAAGCCACGTCCCCCTGTCCGTGAGCGTATAGGCCCTCTTCTCACTGGCGATCCTCTCTGTTTTTTCCATGCCCTGGCCAACTTCGAGGTACCATTTCCGGTCCTTCGGGTTTACCCCCGCCTTTTTCCATATCGCCAGCTCTTTTATGTTCGTGCCGGACCTGTCCCCGCGGGAGACGAAAGTATAACCACCTTCTGCTATCTTTTTGAACGCAACTGCCGCCGACTTCAGGCCCTTTATGCCGGCGGGGTCTCCGGGCGGGCCGATGATAACGAAGTCATTGTACATGACGTCGTGACGGTTCACGAAGTAGCCTTCCTTCACCGCCTTCAGCTCGAGCTGCCTGGCGTGAACGAATACCACATCGGCGTCGCCTCTCTTTCCGATCTCGATGGCCGCCCCGGTGCCGACCGCGACGACATCGACCGTTATCCCCGTCTGCTTCTTGAAGATCGGCAGGATGTAGTCAAAGAGACCTGAATTCTGTGTGCTCGTCGTCGACGCACACCGTATCCTTGTTTCTGCTGAGACGCTGATTGCAGGCGATACCGTTACGAAAGACACTGAAAGAATGGCAATGATAAGGACCAGCGTTTTGAAGCGCATGCTTTTTCCTCCTGGGCTTCCGGTTTTTTTACTTTTCGGATGAAGCAACTGACGGGACGGCATCCGGATAAAAAAGGCGGGAACCATGCCTGACGTATTTCGCGATCACTTTCTGCCCTTCGGCCGATGTCACAAAAGCGATGAAGTCCATGGCCTCCCGGTATCTGACGCCGGGAAATTTGCCGGGGTTGACGGCTATCGCGCTGTAAGGATTCATCATCAGCGGTTCTTCGCCGTCAAGGAGGACCTTTATCTTCAGCCGTGGCTCAAAGTTGAGAAAGGTCCCGGCATCCGAGAGAGTATATGCTTTCTTCCGACTGGCGATAAGAAGGGTATCGCCCATCTTGCCGCCGGTCTCAAAATACCAGCCCTTACCCCTGGGATTGATGCCGGCGGCCTCCCAGAGGTCCAGCTCCTTTATGTTGGTCCCGGAATCATCGCCCCGGGAAGCAAAGGGCGCCCCTGTTTCGGCGATCAGTTCAAACGCCTCCACCGCCCTTTTTGTATCGCCGACACGGGCCGGATCCTCAGCAGGCCCGAGTATGACAAAATGGTTATGCATCACCCGCCTCCTGTTGACACCATACCCTTCGGCCACGAACTTTTCTTCTCTGAAAGGATCGTGCACGAAGAGCATATCCGCCCCTCCCTTTTTGGCTGTCCGCATGGCCTCACCGGTGCCGACGGCGATTACCTCGACTTTTACATTGTAGCAGGTCGACTTCTCATATGCGGGGAGCAGCAGATCGAAGAGTCCCGAATTCTGGGTGCTCGTAGTAGAAGCTATAACGAGCTTCACCTTCCTGGTCGTCGCCATATTTAAAGATAGTATCCGCGCCCCCGGAAGTCAAATTCTATTCTTTCATCACACTGATGAATTATTTTCATCTTATGCCTCTGATTGACACGTTAACCGGCCCTTCATAGAATATTGCCTATGGAAGACCACAGACTGCGGGCATTTTGCCTTGTTTTTGAGATGAGGAGCTTCTCGAAGGCAGCGGAGGCGATATTCCTCACCCAGTCCGCAGTAAGTCACCTGATCAGGAATCTGGAGGATGAACTGGGCGCCGCCCTCCTCATCCGGAGAGGGAAAACAGTCAGCCCGACACCCGCGGGAAGACTTTTCTATGCATATGCAAAACGCATTATGGCCCAATATCAGGAGATGGAGTCCGAAATCCGTAACCGGATCGGCAGCGTCAGGGGACCGCTCCATATTGGAGCAACTCCCACCATCGCGGCCTATCTGCTCCCGCAGGTCTTTTACGGTTTTTCGAGGCAGTATCCCGGGGTGATGATAGAACTTTCAGATATGAATTCGGAAAAGATCGTTGCGCACCTGTTGGAAGGCAGGCTGGAGATAGGTTTTCTGGACGCAGGCACCGGGCACCCTTCCCTCTCCGCGGAAGCCATAGCAGAGGACGAGATCGTCCTCATCGCTTCCGACGACAATCCGCTCGCAAAGACGGGCAGCCCCGGACCCGGAGACCTCGCTTCACAACCCTTCATACTGCCGGAGCCGGGTTCGGCCACCAGGGAATTTATCGAAGGTCTTCTGAAGGAACTGGGCATAGCGCCCAGGAAACTGAAGATACCGATGATACTCGGCAATCCGGAGTTGACGGTAGCGATGGTCCAGTCAGGGGTCGGCATATCATTTGTCTCCCGCTGGGCTGCAAAGAAGGCCCTTCTGGACGGTTCGGTAAGATGCGTGGAAATCCCGGGCAGAAGGAGAAGGAGAAACTTCTACCTCGTCTTCGCCGGGAAGGAGCCGTCGACGGCCCCGGCCTCCGCCTTCAGGAATTTCGTCAGGGGATTCAACTTCTTCACCCCCTATTATTAACCTCAGATCTTATCCAGTGCCTGTTTGAGGTCGGCGATCAGGTCTTCCTCATCCTCAAGCCCCAGTGCCAGCCTCACGAGGTTGTCCACCATCCCTATATTCTGACGATACTGCTCGGGGTAATCGAAGAAAGACATGGTCGACATCTGCGTCACGAGGCTTTCGCTGCCCCCCAGGCTCGGGGTAACCAGGAAAAGCTCAAGGGCGTCGATAAACTTCCTCGTCTCCGCGTTTCCGCCTTTGACAAGAAAGCTGATGACGCTGCCGAAGCCCTTCATCTGCTCCATTCCGGTTTTATAGTCAGGGTGCGATGACAGGGCCGGATACCATACTTTCTCGATCTTCGGGTGGGCCTCGAGCATCTCTGCTACTGCACGGCCGGCCTTATTGTGGTGCTCCATGCGCATGCCGAAGGTCTTGAGGCCCCGCTCCAACAGGAAGCAGGTGAACGGGCCGGGCGTTGCGCCGATCATGCGCTGCATCTTGTAACAGTCGGTCATAAGTGCCGTAGAGCCCAGGGCCACGCCGGCCATCAGGTCGTTATGGCCGCCCTGATACTTGGTGGAAGAGTGGATGACGATGTCCACACCCAGGGCGAGGGGCTTGATATTGTAAGGAGTTGCCAGGGTGGCGTCGATGATCGTCATAATATTTCGCGCCCTGGCCACCTGCACGACGGCCGGGATGTTGAGCACACGCAGGTAGGGGTTTGTCGGAGATTCCGTGAAGATGATGTTCGTGTTCGGCCTGATGGCTGCCTCTATCGCCGCGGCCGAGGGGTCCACGATAGAATGTTCCACGCCGAACTTGCCGAGGAAATTCGTAGCGAAGTCCCTGGTTTGGCGGTAGCAGTCACCCGTGAAGATTATATGGCCCCCGGGCTTCATGAAGGTCATGATCGTGAGCAGCACCGCTGCCATGCCCGAGGAAAAGAGGACCGCCTTCTCCGCACCCTCAATGGCGGCCAGCTTGCGCTCGGCCTCCTGTTGGGTAGGGTTGCCGTAGCGGGCGTACTCGTGCTCGCGGATCACCTTGCCCTGGCCCTTGGACCGCATGAATTCTTCAACCTCGTCGGCTGTGTCGAAGTAGTAGTTGGAGGTCTGGACGATAGGCGTCGAGACGGCGTGGTACGGCTTGGGGACGCGGCCCTCGCCGTGGATGGCTAGTGTGGCAGGATGCCAGTTCAGGGGACCCGACGGCTTCTTAGACATTCTCCCCTCTCCTCTTTTTTAGCGCATCGTTAAGCGCCTTTTTTACGGCATCGACTGTAGGGGGTAGCTCGATAGGCTTGTTTGCATATGCGCAGGGGAAGTCGAGCGCCTCCTCGTGATACTTGACCTTAAAGTCTGTGAACTTCAGTCCGTGGGCGGTGGATATGACCACCACGTGCTCGGATTTATCTATCTTCCCGGCCTTAATCAGTTTTATCAGTGCAGCCAGCGCCACCCCGGTATGGGGGCAGTTGAACATGCCGGTAGTATCACCGAGTGCGGCCGCATCCGCCAGTTCCTGCTCCGTTGCCTGTTCGACAATACCCTTGAACTGCTTCAGTGTGAGGATGGCCTTCCGGATACTGACCGGGTTTCCGATCTGGATCGCGCTTGCCAGTGTCTTTTGCGCCTCCATCGGCTCGAAGGACTCGAAGTGCTTCAGATATGAGCGGTAGAGAGGATTGGCGCGCTCGGCCTGGGCCACAACAATGCGCGGCAGCTTCGAGATCAGTCCAAGGTCTCTCATCATGAGCATGCCGCTGCCGAGCGCTGATACGTTTCCAAGATTGCCCCCCGGGATGATGATCACGTCGGGGACCGCCCAGTCAAACTGCTGAACGATTTCTATGCCGACGGTCTTTTGTCCTTCGATGCGAAGGGAATTCATGGAATTCGCCAGGTAGATCGTCTCATCCTCCGTGATCTCCTTTACGATCCGCATGCAGCCGTCGAAGTCGGTGTCCAGAGACAGCACCAGCGCCCCGTTTGCAATCGGCTGCACCAGCTGGGCAATCGATATCTTTCCCTTGGGCAGGAGCACGACCGACTGAATGCCCGCTGCCGCGCAATAGACCGCCAGGGCGGCCGAAGTGTCGCCGGTTGAGGCGCAGGCAACGGCCTGGATCGCCGCTCCCTCGCTGATCATCTGCTTCACCTGAGATACGAGGACGGTCATGCCAAGGTCTTTGAAGGAGCCGCTGTGGGAGTTGCCGCAGAGCTTGATCCAGAGATTGTCAAGACCGATCATCTTCCCGAACCGCTCTGCCCAGAAGAGGTTTGTACCGCCTTCGTAAAGAGAGACGATGTTGTCGTTATTTATCTGAGGGAGTATCCATTCCTTCTTGCCCCACACCCCGGAGCCGTACGGCCACTCGGTGGATTTGTAACGGTCTTCGAAGAGCTTCATCCATGCCTTTGCATCGCGGCGGGCAAGGGCGTCCGTGTCATGACGTACGCCGAGTAGAGAACCGCAGTTCCTGCATCGATAAATGACCGAGTTCAGCGGATAGGTGGCCCGGCATTCTTCATTGATGCATTGAAACCAGGCTTTATACAAATCAGAATCCATTATCTCTCGTTATAGAAATGTCTTTTGATCGTACATGAAACACTGTTTCACGGCCGATTATCTTCATACACCAGTAAGAGAATATCATAACGAAACGTCGTGGATCAATGCAAATACATGCCCGCAACAGTCGTTTCAAAAATCCGCACCAGCTTGTCATTGCCGCCAAGGGGAGCGGGGTGCCTCCCGCAAAGTCTGCGCGCAAAACCGCGAAGACTTTGGGGCGTACGGACCTGCCTGCCGGCGGGCAGGCGAGCCGGCATGACAGTCAAAAGAAAAACTGAACTCCCGAAGACATGCTGCAAAGGAAAATATCTCCGGCGTCTTACTGCCTTTTTGCCATGGCCTTCAGGAACTTTCTGATGCGTTCGGCATTGGTGCCCATATCGTTTTTCCCTACACGCGAGACCGAGCGGATGTCCAGCCTTGTACGCTGCCCGCTCTTTTCGATCCTGATCACGATATCGTCCTCGAAATGGAACCAGAAGGTATGAGCGACCGCCTCGATTCGGCCCTCTTTCCTGTTGGCGTCTATGATCCTCCAGTCCATGCTGCGGGCCACGGCCAATGCCTTGTCAAATACCCTGACCGGCGGGTCATCGAAAAGCAGGGGCAGTATGTCCGGATAAGCCTCGATCTGCGACTGCGCGACGACCGGACCGCCGTATTCCGAGGGGTTAGGCGCACCCTTGCGCAGCGGAAGTATCTTGACAAACTTCGGCGGGTGAACAGTATCGGTAGTTATGTCCGAGATGGAAGGGGCCGTCCTGGCCGCCCGGGACCAGCTCAGTGGAACAAGTACGACGACTGCGCCCAGACACAGGCCGAGGACGGCCCATATGATGTCGCGTTTCATCCTCTTGCCCGCCACCGTGACCACGATGCCGATGAGCGAGACAGTCGCGGCGATCAGCCCTCCATAGGCAGACCAGAGGAGCACGCCGAAACCGGTATGGAAGTTCCAGAGTCCCCACCGGCTCCCGGCTCCTGAAAGAAGCCCTGCCAGGGCAGAGGCCAGAGCAAGGAAAAAACCGAGCCGTGCAACAAAGCTCCTCTTTCTCGTCATATCATACGCCTCCCATCTTCATCAGGATCATGCTGTAATCTTCATGAGTGTCCATATCGAGTACCGTTCCCTCATCGGGGACAGGAATGTATTTCACCTTTTTGCCGTGCTTTCTCATAATTTCGCGCAAGGTGAGACCTCCACGCCAACGTTGCACTTTTTATTGTTGATATCGAGAGAGATGATATCTGCCCCCTTTCGCTCGGTCAACCAGAAGGAGATACACCTTCTTAATCAAGGGATTAACAAGCGGTCCACCGGGGGACCGGAAGGTGCCCGCCAGACTTTGCTAAGATTAAGCCGCAACCATGTTTGAGTTCCCGGTAGTGGAGATTTTTGTCCAGCAAGTCATCAGCGAGAACCTAAAAAAAGGCTACCTCCGTACCGGCCCTCTGTCAATTTCTTTTTCGAAGGCGGCGGACCGCGGTTCTGACCTTGTAAAGTTCTACTTCCTCCCTCTTCGCTGACGGTTTCTGAACCTATTTTCTTTTTATTGAACGCCTTTTCGGTCTTCTGTTATACTTCTAAATATTGGAATCCCGGGGGAACTGCAGATGCAATTCACGGAAGAAGAGCTTAAGAGATATAACAGGCAGATGCTGATCGAGGGGTGGGGCTTTGAGACCCAGAAGAAGCTCAAGAACTCGACGGTATTCATAGCCGGGGCCGGGGGGCTGGGCTCGCCGGTCTCCATATACCTCGCCGTGGCGGGCGTCGGGAAGCTGCGCATTTGCGATTTCGACTCACCCGACTGGTCGAACCTGAACCGGCAGATACTCCACAGCCCTGACAGAATAGGAATGAACAAGGCCCTCTCTGCAAAACAGACACTGGAGGAAATGAACCCCCATATAAACGTCACCGCCCTTCCGGAGGAGATCACCGCTGAGAACGTAGACCAGCTCGTGGAAAATGCCGACATAATAGTGGACTGCATGGACAACTTTCCCACCCGCTATCTGCTGAACGAGTCGGCAATAAGAAAAAATATTCCGTTCGTTCACGGCAGCATATGGGGACTTGAGGGGCGCCTGACCTTCATCCATTCTCCGGAGACACCCTGCCTGAGATGTTACTTTCCGGAACCCCCGCCAAAGGAAGTCTTTCCCGTTCTGGGAACCACCCCGGGTGTCATCGGAACACTGCAGGCTACCGAGACCCTGAAATATTTTACGGGCATCGGCAAACTTCTTAAGCGGAAACTCCTTGTCTGGTCCGGCAACGACATGAGCTTCCGGACCTTCAAGGGTCGCAAAGACCCGAAATGTCCGGCCTGCGGCAAGAAGCCTTCCAAGTAATCGGCCTTATGATTTTATTGGCGGTCCCAACGGGAATCGAACCCGTGTTTTAGCCTTGAGAGGGCCACGTCCTAGGCCTCTAGACGATGGGACCGAATTCAAAAAGTCAAGGGCTGGAGTTCTGAGTCATGCTTTCAGCAACTGTTTTCAGCTTAACACTTCGAACTCCGGCCTTTAACTGCATTTATGGCTGGGGAGAGAGGATTCGAACCCCTATAAGCAGATCCAGAGTCTACCGTCCTGCCATTGGACGACTCCCCAAAAAAGCAATCCAGGAGACTTAATTTATAGCACAAAAAAGGGTCGTTTGTAAACGTGGGGACTTATTGCTCCTGCTGCTCAAAGAATGGATGTTCCGTGCCACGAGTTCTTTTCCGGTGCCGGTCTCTCCACGAATGAGTACAGTGGTTGAGGAGTTCGACGCCAGAAGGTTGATCATATGGATAAGACCCTGGGTCTGAGGACTTTTACCGACAATCGGATATTCAGGGTTCCGATAGAGTGCGGCCTCCTGTTTTATCTGCCTTATCCCGAGGCTCTTGTCGACCATGACCGCAAGTTCATCCAGATCAATCGGCTTCTGGAAGTAATACTCGGCGCCAAGTTTCATGGCCTTCACCGCCTCTTCAACCTCTCCGTACCCGGTCATCACTATAATGGATATCTCGGGATAGTCGCCCTTGACCGTCCGCAATACGTCGATCCCGTACATGTCGGGCAGCCGCAGATCGAGAATCACCAGATCCGGTATTTCCTTACGATAAAAGGCGATGCCCCCCGCGCCTGTCGAAACAGTCGCAACGTCAAAGTTTTTGCCTTCAAAAAAACCTTGAGACTGAGAGCTATGGTTTCGTCGTCTTCTATGACCGAAGAGCAGTTTGACCTGGTCGAGCAGATCATCAATATCCTTGAACTGATGATAGACGGAAGCGAATCTTACGTAGGCTACTTTGTCAAGGTCCCTCAGCTCCGTCATGATCCTTTCGCCTATCCAGGCACTCTGGACCTCCCTGACACCAAGTCCCGCAAGCTGCTTTTCAATGATATCGACTATCCCGTCGAGTTTTGCCGTCTCGATAGGTCTTTTCTTGCACGCTATGAGGAGTCCTTTCTTTATCTTGCCGGTATCGAAGGGCTCCCTCCTGCCGTCTTTCTTCACTACCATGGGCACCACGTCCTCCACTCTTTCGTAGGACGTGAAGCGTCTGCCGCATTGAAGGCATTCCCGTCTCCGCCGGATAGCGCTGCCCTCCCTGCTCGTCCTGGAATCTATTACCCTGTCTTCGAGGTTCTCACAGAAGGGACATTTCATAAGGAAGTATCAGTGTTTATTACCGGTGAGGACACTATGGGAAACGGTGCCGGAGCCGGCGGCGGTTGCCATATAAATTCATATGCCGCATGCCGAAAAAAATCGACACTGAACACCGGCCCTATTCCCTGTATACCGGAAACCGGTCACAGAGTTGTCCAACCTTCCGGGCAACAGCGTCCACAGATTCCGGTTCCTTGCTGTTGTTTATCACTGCCGAGATCAAGCCGGCGATCTCCCGCATCTCCCCGGTCCCCATCCCCCGGGTCGTAACACTGGGAGTTCCGAGACGGATCCCGCTCGTAATAGCAGGCGGCCTCCCATCATATGGTATCGCATTTTTGTTCACTGTAATTCCGGCCATGTCGAGAGCAATTTCCGCGTCCTTTCCGGTAATCCCCTTATTAGACAGGTCGAGAAGCATAAGGTGGTTATCCGTTCCGCCCGAAACAACAGCGAAACCACGGTTGGCGAGCTCTTCGGCAAGAGAATTCGCATTATCGATAACCCGCTTCTGGTATCTTTTGAAATCTTCGCCCATGGCCTCTTTCAGGGCTACAGCCTTGGCAGCTATAGTGTGAACCAGCGGGCCTCCCTGGATGCCCGGAAAAATCATCTTGTCCACTGCCCGGGCATACTCGGCCCTGCACATGATCATTCCCCCGCGGGGACCCCTCAGGGTCTTGTGAGTCGTCGTGGTAACGAAGTCTGCGTAGGGGACAGGGGACGGATGAAGTCCCGAGGCGACGAGACCGGCAATGTGGGCGATATCGGCGAGAAAATATGCTCCGACCTCCCGTGCGATATCGGAAAAGACCTTGAAATCGATTATCCTTGAGTAGGCGCTTGCACCCACTACGATCATCCGGGGCCTCAGTTCGACCGCAGTCCTTCTCACTTCTTCGTAATCGATGTACCCTTCCTTATTGACCCCGTAGGAGAGGTTCGTGTACAGCATACCGGAAAAATTCACCGAGGCCCCGTGGGAGAGATGCCCGCCGTGGCTGAGCTTCATCCCCAGGATCTTGTCGCCGGGTTTCAATACCGCAAAGTAGGCCGCCATATTGGCCTGCGTCCCCGAGTGGGGCTGCACGTTGACGTGGTCGGCTCCGAATATCTTTCTGGCCCTGTCTATAGCCAGGTTCTCAACGATATCGGCATATTCACAGCCGCCGTAATACCGCCTGCCAGGGTAGCCCTCCGCGTACTTGTTTGTAAAGATGGACCCCTGGGCTTCAAGAACGGCCCGGCTCACGTAATTCTCAGAAGCAATGAGAACGATCTTGTTGTGTTCCCTGCTTTTTTCCTTCCGGATGGCCTCGTAGACCTCGGGGTCGACTACCTTGAGATTTTCACTCTCCATGTCCGCTCAGCTTTTCCTCTATATCCTTAATCTTGACAAGTCGCCTGATATGCCTCAGGCCCTCGAAAGGCGTGTCAAGCCATACCTTGACTATTTCCGCCGCCAGGTCCTTCCCTATTACCCTTCCGCCCATCACGAGGATGTTGGCATCATTGTGCAGGCGGCTCATTCTTGCCGCGAAAAGGTCATTGCAGAGGGCAGCTCTCACGTTGGGAAACTTGTTAGCGACCATGGACATGCCTATCCCGGTACCACAAATGAGTATCCCTTTTTCTATTTCACCTGAAGATACCATTTGCGACACTTTGAACCCGAAATCGGGGTAATCTACGGACTCCGTTCCGTTGGTGCCGCAGTCGACATATTCCTGGCGGAGCTCCCTGAGCAGACCCAGAATCTCTCCCTTAAGTCCAAATCCGGCGTGATCACAGCCAATCGCGATTCTCACACAACACCTTTCTGCCTGTTCTGTCTCTGTTATTCCCTGCCTCCGGAGCCTCTGCGGGGTTATTTATAACGGCATAATATCTTATCCGAGAGAAGATTTCTAAGTCAAGAAACGGCCTCTTCGGCGGCCGGCTTCACCCGGTCTCTCAAGCCCTTGAAATCTCATGGCATTTTTTCCGTTTTGAGGTACAATAGGATAAAAATATGTCCCGTTTCTGATTCTCCTCAGAATGTCATGAACCAGGAAAAGAAAGATCTGATCTCCGAGAATTCGAGAAAAATCCTGAGTAAGGATTTTTCTCAGCTGAAGGAAGCTGTAAACATTATTCTCTTTTACGATGATAAGGAGAACAAGTCCTTTAATGAATTTTCAGTGCAGCTTCTGAAGGAGCTTTCCGGGATCTCCGGCAAGATAAGACTGGGGTTTGAACGGATCGGCGGGCAACTGTCGGAAAAGTACAACGTGTCGCGCTCTCCCACTTTGCTCATAGAGCCCGAAAAGTATCGTATACGGATAACCGGAGCCCCCGCCGGCGAGGAGACCCGTACCCTGATGATATCTATCCTCATGGCTTCCACCGGCGCGACTATCCTGACGGACGAAAGCAGGAAAAGACTGTCCGGGCTTGAAGATGCGAGGAATATAAAGGTCTTTGTGAGCCCCACATGTCCCTACTGCCCGCAGCAGGCCGCCCTTGCGGTGGCGGCGGCCATTGAAAGACCCGATCTGGTGAGCGCCGAGATAATAGAAATATTTGAAAACAGAGACCTCGCGGCACAGTACGACGCCCTCTCCGTTCCCCAGACTTTCATAGAAGACCGCCTGGTCGGACTCGGGCTTCAGCCCGAGGAAGTCTTCGTGGAAGAGATACTCACCGCGGCCCCCATAAAAGCCGCGCCGGGCAAGAAGGAAACAGGCGAGAAGGACCTGGTCATCATAGGGGCCGGCCCTGCCGGACTCACCGCGGCCATTTATGCGGAAAGAAGCGGCCTCGAATCGGTCGTAATCGAAAAGAGCAACATCGGGGGACAGGTTTCGATCACTCCCGTCGTTGAGAATTACCCCGGTTTTACAAAGATAGGCGGCAAGACGCTTATGGACATGATGGCGCAGCAGGCCGTAAATTATGCCGACATCCGGGAGGGAGAGGAAGTTGTTGAAATCCGTAAGAGTGGAGAGGGCTTCGATGTCATCACCAACAGGATGAAATATGCTGCGAAGGCGGTTCTTCTGACCACGGGAGCCGAGAGCAGGAAACTCAATGTCCCCGGGGAGAAAGAATATCAGGGCAGGGGCGTCAGCTACTGTGCCACCTGCGACGGCTATTTTTTCAAAGACGGGAAAAAAGTGATCGTCGTGGGAGGCGGCAATACCGCTGCCACGGAGGCTCTCTATCTGAAGAATATCGGTGTCGATGTAAGTATAGTCCACAGAAGGGATGAGCTGAGGGCCGAGATGTTCCTGCAAAAGAGCCTTGAGGACAGCGGAGTGCCTGTCATATGGAATACAGTGGTGAAGGAAATCCTGGGAGACAAGATGGTAAACGCCGTCAGGCTCGAAAACCTTGAGAACCATTCGGTGACAACTTTGCCTGTGGACGGGGTATTTATAGCCATCGGATATGTACCCAATAACCAACTCGCTTCAAGTCTGGGAGTTGAAGTAGACAGGGAGGGGTACCTGAAAGTCGATTCAAGGCACAGAACAAATGTTCCGGGAATTTATGCGGCAGGAGACATCACAGGCGGAATAAAACAGATCGTAACCGCTGTCAGCCAGGGTGCCGTCGCCGCCATGACGATATTCGAAGATTTCGCACACCCTTACTGGAAAGATACTGAATCAGGGCAGCAACCGACTGAAAGGGACTTTGTTCCCAAAAGCACGTAAGGACACAAAAAATTCCACCGGATGTTAACTTCAGGCTAAGCCTCTTTTCCGACATGCCCGAGGTCCTTGGTCGGACATCCACTTTGTACCTGGATTCTCGATGCGAGTCCTTTTTTACAACGTTAGGTAACCTTGATATACTTCACATGTCCGCGAGCACTTTTTCCATTACCCTCTCGACCTTATAATGTGATATTTGTGCCTTCTGCGACCGTCTGCTTCTTTCCGGAATTATTTTCCCGACCCTGATATCACCACCTTCTTCCCGGCTTCGGCTCTTTTTTCGATCTTGAGTCTTGAGATGACATCTTCTTCAGCGGGCCGGACTCTCAGGCTGAATTCTTTTCCCGCCCTTACCACTCTTACCACGACTTCCGGGAGATGTCTCGCATCCGAGTATCTCGCACACAGGGAGGCAGCCGTAAGTAGGTCCTCATCGTCGCCGCCGAGCATCAGGGTGAGAGGACTTCCGAAACCGGGTACACGCAGATGGATGCCGTCCCCGTCCCTAAACGAGTCCAAACTCTCATTTTCGGCCTTGTTTCTGCCTATAATCACTTTGCAGCCCCCAGACAATCTGAAATGTCTCCCTACTCTCAACAGGTGGTAGTCTGAAGTGGAGGGGTTCGGATCATTCTCCAGAAGCTCCCTCAGCCGGTAGGCGTAGTTGGGCTCGGTCAAAAGGCATCCTCCGGCCGGGGCGGGATAGTCCGTAAGTCCGAACTCACGGGCAAGGGCCATCTGGGGCTTTCGCGAGCGGCCGCCGAACCCGTGCAACAGATCCCTGTCCACCATTCCGCTCTCCTCTGGTACAGTCGGTTTTAACAGTTTAGCGCTCAGGGGCCGCAGCACATGTCCCTTCAATCCCGCTTCCCTGTCGATAATATTAAGGGAGTCCCTCCGCTGACTCATAGGACGCTGCCCCAGCACCTCGCCGGTAATGATAAAAGAAGCCCCTGTCATGTCCATGAACTCCCTGGCCTCCCGCAGCATGAGTATCCTGCAATCCATGCAGGGATTCATGTTCCTGCCGTGGCCGAATTTGGGATTCTTCACGATCTCGATGAATTTATCGGAAAGGTGACAGAGTTTTACCTCGAAGCCGAATTTCTCGGCGGCAGCGAATGGATTTTTTGAACAGGAAGACCTGTCGGAGATTTCGCATCCGAAATGGTTCATGAAGGTGACGGCGGTCACCCCGATTCCCTGCCTCATAACTATCAGTATCGCCAGCGTGCTGTCCAACCCTCCGGAAAACAAGGCTATAGCCCGAAGTTCACCCATTGAACGACTCCATCAGTTGATCGGGAGTTGAAACTGCCGTACCGACTTCGCCGACAACCACGCCTGCAGCGTGATTGGCGATCACTGCAGCTTCCGCCATGTTTGCACCCGCAGCACATGCAAGAGTAAAGGCCGAGATCACCGTATCGCCCGCTCCGGTAACATCATAGACCTTTTGCGCTGCCGTGGGTATATGGGAGACACCCTTCTTCTCAAAAAGGCTCATCCCCTGCTCTCCTCTCGTAATAAGCAGGGCCTTGCACCCCAGCCTCCTCAGCAGAGTCCTTCCCGCCCTTTCAAGAGTCTTCTCGTCCCTGATCTCGATATTTGCGCCGCTGGCGGCCTCTGCTACATTGGGCGTCACTACGGATACCCCCCTGTAAAATTTGAAATGGCCGACCTTGGGGTCGACGGCGATGAACTTCTTTTTCCTCGTTGAGGTCTCCACGATCCCTTTTATCAAGCCCCTGGAGACCATTCCCTTTCTGTAATCCGATACTATTATCGCGTCAAAGTCCTTAAATAATGAATCGATATGCTGCAGGACTGCGCCCAATACCCTTCCCGCAACATACTTGCTGTCTTCCCTGTCGAACCTCACGACCTGCTGGCTGTGGGCGATGACTCTCGTTTTCACTGTCGTGGGCCTGTTCGACATGAATATGCCCTCGCATTTCACGCCCCTCTGGCGGAGCATATCGCCCAGGGCCTCGCCTGCCATGTCCCTGCCGACGATGCCCACCACAGCGGCTCTTGCGCCAAGCGAGACTATGTTGTTGGCAACATTGGCCGCCCCCCCGAGCAGAAAACTCTCCCGTTCAACCTCGACGACAGGCACAGGGGCCTCCGGAGAGATCCGTCTCACCTTTCCCCATATGTAATGATCAAGGATGAGGTCGCCAATAACAAGGATATTCTTGTTACGGAACTCGAGGATAATATCTTCAAATTTCATATTGTTTAATATAGCTTACTTCGCAACGAAAAATGAACTCCGAGTCACCCGGATTTTCCATTAAGGCTTTTATTGTCATCATTCCGTCCGGAGCGGCTCCTCTTGAAGGTCCGCTTCAGATTCCCGGTCAGTCTGACGGAAAGGCCCCGCAAACCCCCGGGAGTGCCTCCCCCCTGGGGAGCCCGCCTGTCAGGCAGGAAGGGACTGGGAGAGGAGTATTTTCAGGTCATTGACAAAAAAGCTCCCTTCTTATCGACGTTATAGGTGTCCTCATAGTAGCTGCCAGCCTTGAAGTAGCCGGCGTCGATCTGGTAGTTGAGGTTCTTTGCAACATTGTATACGATTTTGCCGTCAACTTCCCATCCTGCGTTCTTCGAAACACCGTTCATGGTCTTCGTCGCCCTGATGATGTAGCCGTCGAGTGAGGCGGTAACGTCCTTCGTCGGGGTTACATCGAGGCCGATGTTGTAATAAGTGGTGTTGTCGACGCCGGAATTGATCCTGCCGGCTGTCGATACGACGTTATACTCATATACCAGTGTGTAGTGCTGGTCGTTGCCGAGATAGGTTACGAAGTCCTTGAGGTCTCCGTCGGCGAGACCATCATCGTCGCCGCTGCCATATGCAAAGCTGGCCCTCACGTTGAGGGGATCAATCATGTAATTCAGGCCCGCGGTTACAGCCCAGCCCTTGAAGTCGATGTCGGTCCCGGCGGCGCCGCCCAGAAGGGAAGCGTCCGTTTTGCCGAACTGGAAGTCAGCAGTTGCCTTGACGCCGAGGCCCGAGAACTCGGCATTGCCCGTGAACCCAAGGTTCTGATGGCTGAAATTGAAATCCGGCAGATTCAGATAGGTATAATTGATGCCGACGGAGGTCTTGTCGTCAGGTTTGTAGGTGATTATGCCGACATAGCCGTCGAGGTCGTCGGTGTTGTCGTACCGGCTGCCGGTGTATCCGACAACTCCCACAGTGGGGATGTTGCTGAAGGAACCGTCGCCTGCGAACTTGACGGTCAGCAGGTCTATCTCCATCTCCTTTGTCGGGAGCAGGAAGGCAACGATGGCGTCATCGCCGAATTTAGTATGATCGAAAAACTCCTTCTGCGCAATTGCAAGGGGCACGTGGCCGATCTTCAGGCCGCTGGGGAAACCGAAAAGGCCGGAGCCGCTGTAAAGAATCCATGCCTGCAGGATGCCCATGGTAGCGGGCTTCGAATTGAAGTTACCCCACAAGTAGTTGTCCTGCTCGCCCGTTCCGGATTCGAGCTGTAACATGCCTTCGATATTCGGGGAAATCTTGGCATCGACGCTGAGTCGCACCCTCTCGTCGTACCAGGCTGCGGAATTCTTCTCGGCAGGTATGCCGTTGAACCCTTCCGAACTATCTGCGAAACCGGTAGTGTCGATGTTATCGCCGTACCAGCCTCTGACCCTCAGTTCTCCGCTCAGATTGATCTGGGTCGTCCCTGCTGCCACTACCGCCTGTGTCTCAGACGGAATTTCTGCGTGGATTGCAAAGGCGCTGGCTGCAAAACTCAATACAAAAAGTGCGCCTAAGATGATCGCTAAATATTTTTTCAATTTGCTAACCCTCCTTCTCAGAAGTTAAAAGCCAAGAATCGGCGGCCGGCTTCCGCGGCAACGAATTCCCAACTTAAAGATATTTTCTCCGCCCAAGGCGGATTTTACCTTATTTGCATCTCTTGCTGAACCAATAAATTCTTTTATCACCTCCCCTTGAAAGGTTTAGCCTCTCCCACGGAGGCCGCATAAGTGATTAGTAAGATAAGAAATATTCCTGAGCCTGAATAAATGCAAATTTATATCATCCCTGTTCGCACTTTGTCAAGAATTTTCTCGATCCTTTCAAGCCGAGCCAAATTTTGGATAAAAAGGATGCAAGTTAAGGGCCAATCCACGGACTGAGTTGAAATTTTATAGCTAACTGATATATCTCTTTATTTCCGCCCACTTATTAAACCGCCCACGGCAAAGAAGTCTCCTCAATCCGGATACAGCTGTATCTATTTTTCAACAGTCTTTTTGCAAATATGAGACAATGGCCGGGCCGGCGTTCCGGTTTGTTCCCTCACAAAAAAAGGAAATAAAACGGGTTTTACCGAAAAAGTGGAAGAAAAAAGTGAGAAAAAGCACTCCTTTCCGTCTTATAATTCGAACACATTTTGGTCACAATCTTCACATTTTAGGGAGGAATCCCCGGAGTCTTCGGCTCCATCCTTGGAAAAACCGGAAGGTCTCAGGAGGGAGTTTCTGACTGCTTTGCGCGATAAAGGCTCCAGCAGTTACAATATTTCTTAATGTTCAAGGTCATTTACAGATCAATTCTTAAGGAGCTTTGCGTCACTTTCCTGCTGACGCTTGCCTTTCTCAATTCCGTATTGATGATGGAAAAAATGCTCCGCCTCAGCAGGCTGCTTTCGGGCGTCGGTGCGTCAATGTCCGATGTACTGAAGATCATCCTTTTGCTCCAGCCGCAACTTCTGCTTCTCACAATACCCATGTCCCTTCTTCTTTCAACGCTTCTGGTTTACGGAAGGATGAACCACGACAGTGAAACCATAATACTGAGGGCAAGCGGCATGGACTTCAGAAAGATTTCTTTTCCTGTAGTCGTCCTTGGCATACTCTGCTTTATCATGAGTATCGCCGCAAGTTTTTATCTTGCCCCCATAGGGAGCAGCCGGCTTAGGGAAGAGGTGAAGACGATAATTGCCGTGGGCTCGACGCATGCCATAGAAGAAGGCACTTTCAACTCGTCCTTCAAGGACATCGTAATACTCGTAAAAGCGAAGAAGCCGCCGGACAGGCTTGAGGACATCTTCATCTACGACAGTCGCCGCAAGGAAGAGCCCAGGGTTCTGATAGCTCGGGAGGGGAGACTTTTCATGCAAAACGGCTCCACTATCGGCATCGACCTGAGAGACGGCTATATGAATATCGCAAAGGACACGGCGGTGACAGAACTGTTCTTTAAAAGATACAGATTTAATCTGAACCTGGACTATGATTCAGGTTCGCCGAGGAAGAAGGAGTTTACCCCCCTGCAACTGCTGAAGAAAATACGCACTGCCGGTGCCGGCAAGGAAAAGAAATCCCTGTATCTGGAATTCAACCGCCGCCTGTCGCTGCCGGTGGTCTGCCTGCTCCTCATCCTTCTGGGGCCTCCCCTTTCCCTGCTTTCCGGTAAGTCGGGGAGACTCGGCGGCCTGGCAATCGGGCTGCTTGTCTTCACCGTTTATTACGTGCTGCTGGCGTACTGCGAAAACCTTGTGCTGGCCTCGCGCATCCCCTATTACGTCGGCGCCTGGATACCCACTGCCCTGCTGGGTACCTTCGCGGTAATAATGTTCAGGAGGGAGAGCCTCCGATGAAAACGGTCCAGCGTCTTTATTTGAAGGATTTCTTCATACTCCTGGGTATCCTTGCGGCAGGAATGTCCGCAATCTTCAGCCTTCTGGACCTTACAAGCAATATCGACAACTTTATGCATGGCAAGCCGTCTGTAATCGACCTCCTGTCTTACGCCGCACTGAACGTACCGAGGTATTTCCTGTACCTTCTCCCGATGTCGGTACTGATCGGCAGTCTCTTCACATTCAGCCAGGCCCATAAGAGGGGAGAAATCACAGCGATCAAGGCCGCGGGGGGAAGACTCAGGACGCTCTTTTATCCTTTCATCATCGCAGCGGTTTTACTGAGCGTCGCGGCCTTTCTCGTAGGCGAGGTCGTAGTGCCGGACTTCTCGGGGAAAGCTATTGAACTCAGGAACAACATAGAAGGCAAAACGAGGCGTCTCAGTTTCACGGACGGGGCGCTGTGGCTGAAAAGCAAAGACGGGTCCCCTGTTAAGATAGACCTCTATATTCCGGACCGTAAGATAGCCAGAGGTATCAGCATTTTTGTTGTAGGCAAAAATGTCCTGAAAGAAGAAATCCGGGCGGACGAGGCCGTTTGGGACGGCAATACATGGATTCTTAAAAACATAAGCGAGTTCGACATCGGCTCGGGCAAAATCGAAAAACTTCCGTCGCTGAAGTATCCCGACCTGGAATCTCCCGACCTCTTCACTGAAGAGATCAAGACGACCGACGAGATGGGGTTCTTCGAGCTTTACAGGTACATTCAGAGGTTGCGGGCCGCCGGCTTCAATAACGTAAAGATGGCCGTGGACATCAATTCGAAGATCTCCTTTCCCCTGATAAACGTGTTCATGATGCTTCTGGGCATTTCATTGTCGCTTCGGATGGGTCTCGGAAGCGGCCTCTTCAGTGCGGGGCTGGGGCTCCTGATCAGCCTCCTCTACTGGTTCAGTTACACCTTCGCACTTTCCCTGGGATATGCCGGTATCCTCTATCCTCTGTTTTCTGCATGGCTGATACCCTTCTTCTTCAGCCTGCTGTCTGTTTATCTCTTCCTGCAGATACCTGAATGAATCGGCTATCTGCCGGACTTCTTTGCCTCTTCGAGATAGCGCGAAACTTCGTTCCTGTAAAGCTCATGGAGATGCCGGGATATCGGCCCCACCCGGTATGACTTATGTTCGAACCGTGAGACAGGCATGACCTCGCCGGTGGTGTTGGTGAGGAAAACCTCTTGCGCGGCGAAAATGTCCTCCGGAACGAACATCCCCTCTGTTACCGCGATCCCGTTGTTCCCGGCAACGCGGATGGTCACCTCCCTGGTAATCCCTTCCAGAATGCCGGTCTCCCTGGAGGGCGTGCAGACCCGTTCATCACGGACAAAGAAAATATTGCTCACGGTGCCTTCGGCGATGTAGCCGTCCCTGTTGAGCATGACCGCCTCGTATGCGCCCTTCTCGATAGCCTCGGTCTTTGCCAGGATATTATTCAGAAAATTCAGTGACTTGATACTAGGGTCAAGGGCCTCCGCAAGGTTTCTCCTGGTCCTGGCCATTATCAGCTCCGTTCCTTTCTGGTAGTATGACCCGGGATATTCCCTGAACCCTTCCGTAATAATCACAACCGTCGGTTCTTTGCAGAGCCGCGGATCAAGGCCGATCTTACCTTTCCCCCTGGAAACGGTCACCCTTACGTAGGCATCGGACAGGCCGTTATACTCCATGGTTTCATATACCGCGTCCCTCAGGAACTTCCGGTCCGGACACGTGAGTCTTATCAGTGACGCCGAACGGGCCAGCCTTTCGAGATGACGGTCAAGCATGAAGACGACACCGCCATAAGAGCGCATTGTTTCATAGATGCCGTCCCCGTAAAGAAAGCCGTGGTCATATACGGAAATGCACGCTTCGGCCTCTTTTACCACTCTGCCGTTCAGGAATATATACATAAATCGCCCCCCTTAAAACTCTTCTTGAATTCCGCACCTTCCCCCTTCCTGCCCGGGCACGTCCTTGTCATGCCTCCTCCGATCTTGTATTATTGCATTGTGGAGATAATATCGCCATCGAAACATTCAGGATATCTTTCCATCGTACTGCACGCCCACCTTCCTTTCGTCAGATATCCTGAATACGAAAATCATCTTGAAGAAAACTGGCTCTATGAGGCCATGACGGAGACCTACATTCCACTTCTCGATATGTTCGGAAATCTCCTGAGTGACGGGGTGGATTTCAGAATCACCCTCTCGGTCTCGCCCACGCTCATCAGCATGTTCAGGGACAGCCTCCTGATGGACAGATATCAGCGGTATATTGACAGCCGCATCGAGCTGGCGGAGAAAGAGATAGCCAGGACACGCGGTGACCGCCGTTTTGCTGCCGTTGTACGGATGTACCATAAGAGATTCCTTGAGGTACGCCGCCTCTTCGGGGAGGTCTACGGGAGGGACCTGACTTCCGCTCTCGGTCAACTTGTCGGCTCGGGCAGGATTGAACTTATTACATGCCCGGCCACTCACGGTTACCTGCCTGCGCTGGTTACAGTACCGGAGGCTGCTGCTTTCCAGATCGCCGTAGGCGCTGAATATTTCAGGCAGGTCTTCGGAAAGAGGCCGGCAGGCATGTGGCTCCCGGAATGCGGGTTCGTCCCCGATATCGACTTTTTCCTCAGAAGGACGGCCGTCGGATATGTTTTCCTTGAAAGTCACGGACGCCCGGAGAAGGTGCAGGCCGTCCATGCGCCGGTAATTACGCCATCCGGGGTAGCGGCCTTTTCAAGGGACGGCGAATCTTCCGGACAGGTGTGGAGTTCCATCTGGGGCTATCCCGGTGACCCCGACTACAGAGATTTTTACAGGGATATAGGCTTCGACATGCCGCCCCATTACGTCGGACCGTTTACGCCGGGCGGAATCAGTACATTTACCGGCCTCAAGTATTACCGGATTACAGGCAATAGTGGCGCGAAAAAACCTTATGTGCCGCAGAGGGCTCGGAACAAAGCCGAACTGCACGCAGACCACTTCATCGCTGCCAGGAACAATCAGGTCCTTTTTCTGAAAGAGAGATTGGGGACCAGACCTGTTATTACAGCGGCTTATGACGCCGAACTCTTCGGCCACTGGTGGTTCGAGGGACCTGACTGGCTCAATTTTCTTTTGAGGAAAGGCTCAAAGGGAAGACATTTCAGGTTCATCAGGCCATCGGAATATCTCTCCCTGGAAGGAGAATTTGACACCGGGATGCCGGCGGCATCCAGCTGGGGCGAAGGAGGATACAGTTCCACATGGGTGAACGGCTCGAACAGCTGGATATACCGCCACATGACAAGAGCGGCGAGGCTGATGAAGGAGATATCCGAAAGAAATATTTCGCAGGGCCTTCTGAAAAGAGCGGCAGACCAGGCCGCCAGGGAACTGCTCCTGGCCCAGGCGAGCGACTGGGCGTTCATGATGAAAACGGGCAACGCTTCGGAATTTGCGAGAAGGAAATTTACTGCCCATACGCTGAACTTTTTCAACCTGCACTCCGAAATAACCTCGGGCAGGGTACGGAAGAAGAGACTGGAGATTCTTGAACAGACGAATAACCTCTTCCCTGACCTGGATCACAGGATGTTTGGCAGGGGCTGTTAATATATGCATCCGGCAACGGGTCTGCAAAACTCATGTGAAGAAGGATTCCCGGCGCCGCATCCTGAAGGCAGGCGTTTTGCTTGCGAGAACCGTCATGAGCCGGGGCTGATAAAGCCTTTTATCGGTCATACCCGCGCAGGCAGGTATCCAGGCCTCTTAAAAAGGACGGATTCCCGACTACTACCTCGGGAATGACGGCCTGCCAGCATCTCAGGGCCAAGACGGCATCTCACCGTTTTACGGAATTGTTATTCCCCCTTGTCACTTCACGCACGGGCAATCTTTCTTCTAATGGCACCCATAAATTAAGGGTAAAACATCTTCGTATTAAAACTTGACTAAAAACCTCTATTACCCCGAAAATCAGTTCATGCGTCGTATCAGGTTATTGATAGAGTATGACGGCACCGACTATCACGGCTGGCAGTCCCAGAAATCCGGAGGGACGATACAGGACATTCTGAGTGAGGCGATCTTCTCCGTCACCGGAGAAGAGGTGAAGCTGACGGGCGCAAGCAGGACTGACGCCGGTGTTCATGCGCTGTCTCAGGTAGCAGCATTTAGGACGGGGTCCCGGCTGTCAAGCGAATTAATTATGCGGGCGCTGAACGCAAAGCTTCCGGCGGACATCAGGATACTGGAAGCTGAAGAAGAAAGTGAAGGGTTTCACCCCAGATACGATGCGGACAGAAAAAGCTATTTCTATATCCTTTCCCCGGACAGGAACCCTTCGGCCTTCCTTCGCAAATACGTCTGGTATCTGAAAACACCGGTAGATGTCACAGCCATGTCAGAGGCGTCGCAAAAGCTTCTCGGCAAGCACAATTTCTCTTCCTTCAGGGGGGCCGGCTGCGGCGCCAAACATCCGGTGAGAACGGTCCATGCCTGTGAGGTAGCCAAGCTGGACAGCGTCGGCTTCATGACCGCCGCGATTAGAGGCGATTTCATCCGCTTCCGGATCGAGGCTGACGCCTTCCTCAGACACATGGTAAGGAATATAGTCGGAAGCCTTGTAGAGGTAGGCAGGGGGAGGATGTCTCCCGGGGAGTTTTCAGACCTCCTGACCGTCTGCGACAGGACAAAGGCGGGTCCGACAGCTCCGGCCCGCGGACTGTTCCTGGCGAAGATCATTTACAGGGCGAAGTAATTATTTGACGACCCTGGCTCGCAAAAAGATAAGTTCCTGACAAAACAACACGAACATTGATCACGTCAAGGCGCAAAAAAACTTGTTTATTTTCAGGAAATATTGTTATCTTCCTTCTCTGCGTACTTTGCTGTTCCTCGTGAGAATTGTTTCTGGTTTCGCGCTATGCAAGGTCTTGTTACGTGCGTCAGGGGCCGAAGGTCCTCAGCATCTCATCGAAACGGGCAAGGTGCTGCGCACCGTACTTCCCAATACTTCTTCGCACTTCGTCCAGTGGACGCTCATGCCCGGCTTTTCCGCCGTCCTTGGAAAAGAATTTGTCGGCAAAGCAGATGATCTTTTCTTCCACCGTAATCGGCATCATTTCACGTCTCGGCAGGGGCAATTTAAAATGATCGATGTCGTCGATGCTGATCCCCACTCCGACGTGACGCTCGCATACCAGGGCGTGACGGGGCAGCCCCTCTCTTTCAAGCAGTTCCCTCCCGAGATAACCATGACAGACATAAGGCTTGTCGCCGTCACATCCTATCCCCGGCGCTCTCGTCATAAAGATTCCGATATCGTGGAGCATGGCAGCCTCCTCAATGAAAACCCTGTCCGGCAGCAGATGAGTCACCTTTGCGGCAATCTCGAGCGATCTGCCCGCAACCAGTCTGCCGTGTTCGACAAGTATGGGAAAGGCGGCGGAGCCCGGGTCGTAGTATTTCCTTATGATCTCAAGGGGATCTAATCTGCCCATCACCTTAAAATGAGAGCTCGAATTCCATCTTCCTCTTCCCGAAAAACAGAAACCCCTTGCGCAGAGCCGTCACCTTTACCGTCTGGTCCGGCGTGACGTCGAGGAGGCCTATCTTGATGTCAGATATATCTTTTACCTTCCAGCTGTCTACGGAGGTTATGATGTCGCCTTTTTCCATTCCTGCCCTGGATGCCGCACCGCCGGGCACCAGGTCCTTTATGATTGCTCTGCCGCCCTTGTCATCGACCATGACGCCGAGTTTGGCGGTAAAAGGCGCCTTCAGCTCCTTCGGGAAGAGCACATAGCCGCCGACGCCCTCACCGAACTCGCCGTTGATCAGAGTCACGAATTTCCGGCCCGTCAGCCTGTATGCCCGGTTGGGGATCCCGGAATCATACATTACATGTTCTGCGCCCGCCAGGACCACCATCTGGTAACCTGGTTTTTCTTTGAGGAAAGCCGCTACTGAATGGGCCATCGTCTCGTCCCACAGTATCTGTGACTGGTAGAAGTTTTCAAAATCCGGACCGGCTGGGTGGTCCTGAAAGATCTCCTTGAGCCTCTTCCTGTATGCTTCGTCAGCCATATTCATACCGACCGGGATTTCCTTCTTTTGCTCTGCGGAGAGTGCATCGAGTCCGCCCATGGCCACCTTCTTTATTATCGCGGAGTCTATGTTAAGGGCCACAACCCGTATTCCCTTGGCCTTCGCGTATTCAAGGATCTCCCGGTAGAGGTTGTAATCGTACCGCCATCTTTTGAAGTACTCGCTCTTTTTAAGAAACTCCTTTTCATCGATCGTTCCCGCAAGATATTCGTCTATCCATTTCTGAAAAGGTCTCTGGAACATCTCCATGCCTACCGCCAGCTTCCTGCCCTGCCTGTGGAGGCTCATGATCACGTCAAGCTCGACCTTGTGGTCTGCGTAGTTGGTATGGCGCTCCCCGACGAATATTATCGGTGTATCCTTTATACGGTCGATGATCCGGTCCAGTATCAGGGAGTTCTTCGGTTCAACCCCCGCGACGGGCTCCTTGAGGCTAAATAACATGCCGCGGTCCGTGCCGGCGGTCTCCTTCTCCACGTTCCGCCCTTTTTCGAAACGCAGGACGGAATATTTTCCATAATGGAATATCTTCGGGGCCGCAAGGGCAGCCTCTTCCCCGGAGCCGGCGTTTGCATAGGCCACCACTTGCGACAGATTAAGCGGGTTGTTTCTTACCACAAGCTCAAATCCGGGCTGCGGGCTGCCGACATCGGCAAAGAGCCTCTCAAGGACAGGACTGTCAAAGCCAAGGACCAGGAGTGAGGAAGACTGGACATCCCCGTCCTTAAGGTCCTTCACCTCCACGGACTTGAACCCCTCTCCCTGGAAAATCCTTATCAGATCCGCATACTTCCCCTTGTCCTTATCTTCGTAAACGATGATCTTCTTTTCGGCGCCGAGCAGCCTTGATACGACGGGTGGCAGCTCCCCGCCGGCCAGCCTTCTCATCACGTCATAGTTTTCATCCACGATCAGTTTCGACGGGTTCTCCCCGGCGGCAATATCAAAGTACTGTTTGTCCTTTTCGATCTGAAGACGCTTTCCTGTTTCGCCGTGGCCCGCAGCGATCTTTATCGGCAGTCGCAGTTTATAGGGTTGCCCTTTCTGGATGATCTGCAGTGTCACGGCAGGGTTTCCTTTCAGCACACGCACCATGGGATCTTTCACCCGGAGAGAAGGTATTCCCTTGCGGTCAAGCCACTGACTGAAAAACCATGCCAGTGACATGCCCGACTCCTGCTCGAATGCCTTCTGTATATCGACCCACGAAGCGTCGCGGAATTCGTTCTGTGTGATGAGCCTTCGCAACGCCTTATAAAAAGTCTCCTTCCCCACCATGTCCTCAAGCATATGGAAGACCATCGCTCCTTTGCCGTAACCGATCGCCATCGAGGCAAAGCCCGTCCTCTCGGTAAATTCCCTCAGAGGGAATTCCTTGTCCGGGGTCACATAGCTCTCATAGTCCGTGAGGATCTTCTTCCTGTACTTCCATCCCTCTCCCTTCTGCTCGGCATAGAGATGGTCCGAGAGGTACGTGGTGATCGCCTCCAGCCAGTTGCCGGTCCTGAAGTCTGCATACACGTAGTTTCCGAACCATTGATGAGTGATCTCATGCCCCAGGGAAGTGTCGACTATGAAAGGCAGACGGACGACCTCCTGACCGAGGAGCGTGAAAGTGGGCATCGAATATCCGGTCTGGAGGATGTTCTCCACAATGGAAAACCTCTTGTACGGATAGTGCACCAGGAGTTTGTCATACATCCTGAAGTAATTCTTCGCGTGCTCCATGTAGGAAGCGGACAGGTTGGCGTCCTCCGGAAAAAAATAGGTATAGATGTCGATGCCGTCAACAGTGCCCTTGGCCTCCCTGTACCCGGCTGCAACGAGATCTATGCCATCTACCGGATACGGGAACCTGAAGGAGTATTCCCTGCCTGTGGCGGTTTCCCTGAAGCTGATATCGTCCGCCTCGGATATGGCGGTAAAATTCTCCGGGACAATGGCGGCGAGGTCGTAATATGCAAGGCTGTTTATCGATGGATACCAGTTGCCCGTAAGAGAGATGCCTCTCTCATCCACAACGCCGCCCTTTACAACCCCTACGTTCTCAAGGTTCGCTGCTTCCCCCTGTCCTGCTCTGAAGGTCGCCTCGTACCTGATCTCAAGTACGCCCGCACCGGACAACGCAAAGCCGGCGGCAGGCAGTTTCATCGCCTTCCCGTTAAAGGAAGCGGAAAGAATCCGAAGACCTCCCACAGAGACAGTAGTCTTAACCCCTTCCGGCAGCCTGATGACTGCGACACCATGCAAGAGGTTCTTTTTCAGATCGAAGGAGACCCCGAGTTTATATACCGGGAGAGACGCATCAACTTGTTCCGATGCGGCGGCATGCGACTGAAGGACCATGACGAATACAAAAAAGACGCTGAATAAAGACAAGAACTTTACCATAAGAATGACTCCTTCCGCAAAAATTATCTATTGACAGGTTAACAACCCTGCCGTGAAAAAAAGACCTGAATTCCGAATCTGTCATTCCCGCAGTCAGTAAGCGGGATACAAGTATACCCAAGTTGGATGCCAGATTACGTACCTCGGGCATGACGAAAAATGTGCAATCCGGATCCAACCAGCGGTGAAACGAGGCTTTGCTCAACTATTCGGTTCAAAGACGTCCCTTCTCCATGCTTTGCAAGTATTTTTCAGAAGTCTGCCCACCGGCAGACGAGGCCTTAATAAATGACATTATATCAACTGCCGGACGAATTTGCTTTTTCCCCGTCGTCGTTGTCCGGAAGAACTGATTTGCTATAATACAGATACCTGGGAGGCCGGGCAGAGGGGAATGATAAGATATAACGGTATTAACCATCTGGCGATGGTGACGGGAGATCTGGACGGCACAATCCGCTACTGGAGGGACCTGCTGGGTATGAGGATGGTAGCCGGCCTGGGCAAGCCGGGATACCGCCATTATTTTTTCGAGATCTCCGAAAAAGACACCATCGCCTTTTTCGAGTGGCCTGACGTCGAACCTGCCGGGGAAAAAGAACACGGCAGGCCCGTGGCCGGGCCGGTAGTCTTCGATCATGTCTCATTCGGTCTGGAGACCAGGGAATCCCTCTGGGAGCTCAAAGACCGGATCGCGGCAGCCGGTTTCTGGGTCTCCGAGGTAATCGACCACGGTTTCATCTATTCCATCTATTCCTTCGACCCAAACGGAATACCGGTGGAGTTCAGCTGGAATGTAGAAGGGATTGACATTCGAAGGGAACCTAAACTGAGCGACTCATCTCCTTCGGAGATTTCGAAGGAGGGGCCGGAGCCCCGGAGCGGCAGGTGGCCCTCAGTAACGAAACCCACAGCGGAAGAGGACCGGAAGGTGTATCCCGGACAGGGGAGCGAGCTCTTTCATGGCAGGAAGAAAGATCCGCGGCGGTCCTCTCAATAATGTTTGGCCCCTTGACCACTCCGGCCCTCCTGATGCGGCTCCCGATGCAGCCTCAGCCGTCTATTCCATGGGGGTAATACTCTACGAGATGCTTACCGGAAGTCTGGACACACTTGGCACAAAGAGGCTGGGGGAGCTTTCCGGAAATGTGCCGCCCTGGCTGGAGAATCTGACTCTCAAGTGCTGCCAAAAGGAGAAGGCGCAAAGGTATCCTGATCTCGACAAAATATTTTCCGTGCTCGTTGATTTAAAGAAAAAACAGGAGTGAAATGACCCTCTTCCTCCTCACATTCTTCCTCGCTTATTCAGCCGTCCACTTCTATGCCTTCCTGAAGGCCAGGGCGGCCCTGAACTTTGGCGCCGGGACCGGTATCGCTCTCGCCCTGTTCATGATTATCATGATCGCCGCACCTTTCATCATCCGTTACTCCGAAAGGCTGGGCTTCGAGTTATTTGCAAGGGTGATGGCCTATGTGGGTTATTTCTGGCTGGGCATCCTTTTTCTGTTTTTTTCATGTTCCATTGCGCTGGACATTTACCGTTTTGTGGTATTCGCAGGCGGGCTTCTCTTCCAAAAGGACCTCTCCGCCTTTGTACTGTCCGCCAGGAACGCCTTCCTGATCCCTCTCGTCTTCTCCCTGGCTGCATCCGCTTACGGATATTTCGAGGCAAGGGAAATCCGTACCGAACACGTAACAATCAAAACCTCCAGGATACCGGCCGGTACAGAAAGGCTCAGGATCGTCCAGATATCGGACGTACATCTGGGCCTCATTGTCAGGGAGGCGAGACTGAAGAGGATACTTGAAAAAGTGAGGCTGGCCCGTCCGGATATCCTCGTATCGACTGGTGACCTCGTGGACGGACAAATAAGCAGGATTGACGGCCTGTCCGGCCTGCTCAGGGAAATCACCGCCAAATACGGGAAATTCGCCGTGACCGGGAACCACGAGTTTTATGCCGGCTTTGCCCAGTCAAAGGCGTTCACCGAAAAGGCCGGGTTCAGGCTGCTCAGGGCGGAGGCAGTCGATGATTCCGGCATCGTCACCATCGCCGGCGTCGACGACCCGACAGCAAAGGCATTCGGCCTCGCAAAAAAGCACCGGCCATGGATCAACAAGGAAGCCGCCGGCCTCTTTGACCTTCAGTTGTCAGGCCACGTCCACGACGGCCAGATATTCCCGTTCACAATCGTCACGTGGCTCTATTACCCGGTGGTTTCCGGCCTTGCCCATCCTGCAGAAGGCGGCTATCTGTATGTGAGCAGGGGATCGGGTACGTGGGGACCGCCGATACGTTTTCTTGCGCGGCCGGAGGTGACGGTAATAGACCTCGTCCATTCGGGCCGGCCGCCTGGAAGCCGTAAATAATGACGAAGACTGGTCCGGACTGTTCTGTAGCTTACTTCGTCTCGCCCCACGGGTACGGCCATGCCGTTAGGTCTGCCGCGACGATGGAGTTCTGTCACCCGGCCACCATATTCAGACCGCACCGGTATGCCGCCGGGACGTGTCCGCTATCCTGACGCCCCTCGTAAGCAGGAACTTCAAGAGACCGCCAGGAGAGATACGGAAGGACCTGGAACTGCCTCCGGAGGCAATGCTGGAGATGCCGCGCAGCACGCGGCCCGGCAGAAACGGCGGACAACAGGCGGCTGAAGCCATCTGCGGTTTTCTTGCATAAACCCGGCCTTGCCACCCAAGACATGTTTCGAAGGAAAAATTTATGTTAACTACCCCTTTATACAGCCGGGGAAAGGCGGGGAACTATGAGGCGGTCAGGATCATGACCATCTGACGGCCTTCCATCTTCGGCTGGGATTCCACTTTTGCGACATCCTCCAGTTCGGACGCCAGCTTGTTCAGGACATTCGCTCCGAGTTCCTGCCGGCTGAACTCCCGCCCCCTGAAACGCATGGTCACCTTAACCTTGTCTCCGTGATCGAGGAACTTCCTCACATTCCGCTTTTTGAACTCGTAATCATGAGTATCGATCTGCGGGCGCATCCTGACTTCCTTGACGCTCAAGGTGGTCTGTTTCTTTCTGGCCTTCCTGAGTTTCTTGCCCTGTTCGAACTTGAACTTCCGGTAGTCCATGATTTTACAGACAGGCGGGTCTGCCTGGGGGCTGATTTCCACAAGGTCCAGGTCCCTTTCTGCAGCCATCTTCAAGGCCGAATCAATGTCCATGATGCCGACCTGCCCTTCATCGGCGACGACCCGTATCTCTTTCGCTTTAATCATCCGGATCTGGTTGTTTACGCGGGTCCTGTCGACGACCCTCGCGGGCATTGCTCTTTTTCGACTTTTTATTGTCTGATCCTCCTTTTATTGTTTTTTATCCAGGTTATCTTCCACACACCTGTGCCGAAGAAACGCTGTTTTATAGTTTAACATGACGGGGAGACGAGATCACCCAAAGTCTGCCTATCACGTTTCGGGCCCGCCCTTCGGCGTCCGGACAGCGGGTCCGGCCTGTTTGAATAATATATCATTAGTCGGAAGGCTTTCGGTATGGTGAGCCCTGCGCCGGACATGCCCGGAGCGTTAATCATATCAAGGCGGGTCTTCCAGTGTTCCGCATATCTCTGCCGCCGCCGTCACTTTCCTTTCATTCCGGCAGCAAACTTATTGAAGTTTATCACTTCAGGCGAGAAGGTGGGATCTATGAGATATGCCTGGTCGAAGTATTCCGTCGCATCCTTATACTTTCCAAGTTTATAGAGCCCATACCCTATCAGGTAATAGGCGGCGGCGTCCGGTTTCCGGTTGACATAGTCCTTCAGGTCTTCGACCGCCTTTTTATAATGGCCGCCGTAATAGGCCTCCAGCGCCGCGCAATATTCGCTATTGCCGGCTGCACCGGATAATCCCGGCACGACTAACAATACCAGTACCGCAATAAAGACCAGAACAACTTTTTTCATGGTTGCCTCCTTTTTAGGGCCCTTTTTGAGGCTTTTACAGGCCCGACCTCAACATTATAGCAAATAATTGCGGTGTCTTCCGTGAACCCGCTCACAATACTCACAGGTCTTCAAGGCGAGGGAACCCGGACCCCTCCCCAGCGGGAGCCTTTCCGGAAATGCCCACCTCCTTCAGAAATCTGCCAAGACATATCATGATCGTCTGGAAACACTGTCTGTACTCCCTGAGGCTGCAGCCATAAGGGTCCGCTATCTTCCCCAGATTGCGGTCGGAAAAATCCGCCAGGTTATAGATCCTGTCGGCAGCGGAAATGTCCAGCGAAAGGACGAGTTCCACATGAACGGGCTCCATACAGACAACCAAATCGCTCCTCTCGATGATATTACCGTCGAGCCTCTTCGCCCTGTGGCTGGATATGTCGATCCCCTGCTCCCGACAGGCGACCACCGAGAATTCAGAAGGAGCGTTGCCTTCAAGGGCATGGGTCCCCGCAGAAGAAGCTCTTACACCCGGGAATATTTCGGGCATCCCGGAGAGAATACCCTCGGCCATGGGGCTCCGGCAGATATTGCCGGTACAGACGGCAAGGATGTTTATTTTGTCCCCGATATCGGTCAACTCACCGCTCGCGTTTTGTAAATAGTATCTCCTGAAGTTATAATAACAGATTGCAGGGAGGATTTTAGAACCCCTGTTTGACGAAAAAGAGATGGATGCAGAGACCAGGAGATTAGGGATCGCCGACAGTTTCGACTTCCGGTGCGGCAGGGACCTGGAATGCTTCAACAGGTGCTGCAGGGACGTCAATCTTTTCCTCACTCCGTACGATATCTTGCGGATAAAGCGCAGGCTTAATGTCTCTTCACATGAGTTTCTTAACACGTACACCTTTCCTCTTTTTCCCGAAGAGATAGGTCATCCGGTAATCCTGATGAAGATGGTGCCGGACGACTCCAGAAACTGTCCGTTTGTAGGCAGTGAAGGGTGCATGATCTATGAGGACAGACCCTGGTCCTGCAGAAGCTTCCCCCTCGAGCCGGTGGCCGGTGCGATGCCGGAAGGATTTGAGATCGTGAAACGGGATTTTTGTATGGGCTTCGGCGGCGGTAAACGCCATACCGTTAAAAAATGGCGTGACACACAGAATGTGGTCGTCTACGAAGAGATTAATGAAGAGTGGAAAAAATTGACCCATCATGAGAATTTTTCCTCCAGGAACATGCTTGAAGGACATCCGAGGGACATTTTTTTCCTGGGAAGTTACAATATCGACGAGTTCAGAAACGTTGTATTTAAAGGGGACTTCCTGAAATTTTTCGATGTGGATAAGGCTGTATTAAAGAAGATCAGGGCCAATGAAACAGAACTCCTGAAATTTTCCTTCCGGTGGTTGCGCCATGTCCTGTTCGGCGACGACACCATGAAAAGGAAATGACGCCAATGTTTAAAGCTGGCAGACCCCTCTGCAGGGCTGTAAGGTGCCGCTGCAAGACATTTTTCGCCGCCCTGACGGGCTCCGCCAGTGTCTTATCGCAGTTGCAGGGATTGATGTGATCGGTTATGTCCGATCTGTTATAATAATTAAAGTATGGCGTTTGTTAATCCAGGCGCGTGAATGTGAGGGTCTCCATTGAACACGAGTATGACGGGGCTCAATAAATCCAGTGACCCTCGCGAAAAGGAGCGATTACATGTCACAGGTCATGGAAGATAAAAAGACGATCTGTCCGCACTGCGGACAGAAACTCAACAAGTGGAGCACCCCTTCGTTTAATTTTGCCGACGGGCTGGGATGGTGTACCCCCTTCCTCTATATCTGCTTCAATGACGATTGCAGTTTTTATACCAACAGCTGGAAGCAGATGTCCGACACCTACGGACAGGAAATGGGTTACCGTTACATGGTCCACCCCGATTCCGGAGAGGCATCAAGCATTCCCTGCGGCAACAAGGATGCCATGAAGGGAGACATCATAGACGAGATAAGGGAGTCCCAGGAGAAAGCCGAACTCGAGGCGAGAAAAAAGGCGGCCCAGGTCCTTACCGACTATTTCATCGCCAGGGACCTGGACTCGATATTGGGAGTGCTGACTGACGAAGAAGGATTCGGCAGCATACGGCTGAAAGCGGCCGATCACCTCGGAGAGATCGGGGACCTCCGGGCCATAGAGCCCATGGCCAACCACACTTTCGCCAACGAGGTGATTCAGGCCAGGGTGGAAGCGGCCATCCGCAAGATACACGAGAAGAACTTCACGATGGAGTGTCCCTACTGCGCTGAGACCATCAAGATCCGCGCCAAGATCTGCAAGCATTGCGGGAAAGAACTCACAGCTAAATAATGATATTGAACCCCGAGGGGGCCGCTTGCCGGCGGCCCCCTTCTATCTGTCTGCCTTTTTCCTCTTCCGGCGCTGTGTTATACTTTGGTCAGACAGTGCGTAACCGCTGAAAGCAGGATTTTTCTATGGACAAAGGAAAAAACAACAAAATCCGGCAACTCGTTATAAAAAGCTATTCGTCTGCCGCGGCGGGGTCCCCTTCCGTCTTTCCGGCAGGCAGCTGCTGTTCGCCGAGCTCCGGCAGTATCAGCCTCTTCGAGACAGGCAAACGGCTGGGGTACTCCGACGAAGAGCTGAAGATCGGCCTGGGCGAGGCGAACCTGGGTCTCGGATGCGGAAACCCCCATGCTATCGCCGACCTTAAAGAGGGAGAGAGGGTGCTTGACCTCGGGAGCGGCGCAGGCTTCGACGCCTTCCTCTCCGCCATGAAGGTAGGTCCCGAAGGGTTCGTCATCGGTGTCGACATGACACCGGAGATGGTCGGAAAAGCAGGGGAGAATGCGGAGAAACTTAAGGCGAAAAATGTTGATTTCAGACTTGGAGAGATAGAGCGCCTTCCCGTCCGGGATTCGGAGGTGGATGTGGTCATTTCCAATTGCGTGATCAATCTTTCCCCCGACAAACAGGCGGTCTTCGATGAGGCATTTCGCGCTCTCAGGCCCGGGGGGCGGCTTGCGATCTCCGACATATTGAAAAAAGGGGATTTTTCCGAGGAGATCAGGAAGAACGAGCAGGCTTACAGCGGTTGAATCACCGGCTCGGTTCCCGTGGAGGAACTGGAGGAGATCCTCAAAAAGGCCGGGTTCAGGGACGTCGTCATCCAGAACAAGGACAACAGTGACGACATCATCAGGAGCTGGAACTTCGGTGAGGGCGTCGAGAAGATGGTCTTTTCGGCCTATATCAAGGCCACGAAGCCGGAATAGCAGCAGCTGATGACGGCCTGACAACATCCGATCCGTCCAAAACGCTGCAAAAAAGCTTCAACTCGACTCCGTCATTCCCGAGGCAGTAATCGGGTCGAAGCGACTCTCAGCCAAGTCGTAGCGACCCCGCGCGGAGACCCGCTTCGGGACTCCCATCGGGAATCCAGGTTTTCAGAGAGATTGGATGCCCGACTAAGGACCTCGGGCATGACGAAAAAGGCCTGGTAACATTCAGTGAACTCCGGCATTGAGGGTATTGCGAGGGGTTTGATCACGCCATGCTTGAAATCGACGGCAGTTACGGCGAGGGAGGCGGTCAGATACTCAGGACGTCCCTCGGCCTCTCATGTCTTCTGCAGAAACCCTTCCGCATTTTCAATATCCGGAAAAGCCGGAAAAAGCCCGGCCTCATGCCGCAGCATCTTGCCTGCGTCAGGGCGCTGGCCTGCCTGTCTCACGCCTCCGTCAGGGGCGATCACGAAGGGTCCGTTGAAATCATCTTCGAACCAGACAGGCCCGAGCCCGGAGATTACTATTTTGAGATCGGCACCGCCGGGTCGACTTCTCTCCTCTTTCAGGCTATCCTGCCGTCTCTCATAAGGGCCGGTGGCGATTCACGTATCACGCTGAAAGGCGGCACGCATGTGCCTTTCAGCCCGTCTTCTGATTACATTCGTGAAGTGTTTGCTCCCTCACTGGAGAAGCTGGGCATATGCCTGAAGATCGGGAGCGTGAGGTGCGGCTTTTATCCCAGGGGGGGAGGCGAAATCAGGATAGAGGTGTCGTGTCAGGGGAAGATAAGAGGCTTGACCCTGGAAGAAAGGGGTGAGGTAAGATCTATCAGGGGCGTATCAGGCGTGGGAAATCTGCCGGTGAGCATCGCGGAGCGCCAGAGGAAAGCGGCCCTCATCCCCCTTTTGCATTACGGACTGGCTGCGGAAATCGAACTGCTGGAGGTCCCGGCTTTCGGCAGAGGGACATTCCTCTTCCTCCTGTTTGAATCGGAAAACTGTATCGCCGGTTTTTCAGCGCTCGGCCAGATCGGGAAAAAAGCGGAGACTGTGGGGCAGGAGGCGGCCGGGGAACTCATCGGTTATTATCTCACGACAGCGTGTCTCGACCCGCATCTGGCGGACCAGATAATCCCTTACCTCGCCGTTGCCGAAGGCGAGTCGTCATTTACCGCCAGCCGCATATCGAACCATCTTCTGACCAACCTGTGGATAACGGAGAAGTTCGCGGGCATAAAATATACCGTCCACGGGGAGAAGGAGAAGCCGGGGAAGGTCTCCGTTCAGCCCGCCTGCACAATCATTAGAAAAGAATTTTGCCGGTGATCAACACGGATTTCTGAAAACTTCAAAGTTGAATCGATCATTACAGAACAGCACGGCTTTGCCGGTATTCGCGGCGCTTCAGGGCGAAGGCTAGGCGAAGCTCTTTTTTTCGACCAGACGGTAGTGGTTTTCGAATATCTTGCGGAAATGAAAGCCGTAGATCGTGAAAGTTATCGCCATAGGGAGGAGTCTCGGGCGTGTAAAGAGCGACCACAAAAAGAGCCTCCAGTAGTAGAAGCGCTCTTTCCCGAGGATGCCCAGAAAGACAACGGACTTGAGGGCGGCCTTGATGTGGCTGGCCTTGATATGCATCAGGTTTGCCTGCACCGGCTTATAGTCTTTCAGAAATTCTTTGACCCTGGCGTAATAATGACGGGGGGAATAGATCGTCTGGATGATCTTCCGGTAGCCGTTAATAAGCGTCTCGGGGTTCATCCGGGGAACGAAATTAATTGAAAAGTCCGTGTTGTCACCGGTCGCCGCTTTCAGCAGCCTGCCTTCCTGTTGAAGGCGATGATAGAGTTTCGTCCCCTGAGGAGCATTTAGCAAACCGACCATCGCCGTCACGATGCCGCTTTCCTGGATAAAACCGATTAACCGTTCGAAGATCGTGGCAGGATCATTGTCGAAACCCACGATAAATCCCGCCTGGACCTCAAGCCCGAACCGCTGGATCTTCTTGACGCATGCCTTAAGGTCCCGGTTCTTGTTCTGGACCTTCTGACATTCGACAAGACTCTCTTCATTCGGGGACTCGATCCCGACAAAGACCGTGGTGAACCCCGCCCCGACCATGAGGCGCATGAGTTCTTCGTCATCGGACAGGTTTATCGAGACCTCCGTAGAGAGAACGAAGGGATAGGAACGTTTTTCCATCCAGTCGATTATGGCGGGAAGAACCTCCTTCTTGAGCTTTGACCTGTTTCCTATGAAGTTATCGTCAACAAAGAAAACTCCTCCCCTCCACCCTTTAACGTAGAGGCCCTCCAGTTCGGCCAGTATCTGTTCCTTCTCCTTTGTGCGGGGTCTGCGTCCGTAAAGCACTGTGATATTGCAGAATTCGCAGTCGAAGGGGCAACCCCGCGAATACTGGATGTTCATCGAGGCATAAGGTTTCAGGTCAACCAGTTCCATGAGGGGGGCCGGCGTCTCTGTCACATCGGCCCACACCGGGGAGGTGTAACGGTGCTTCGCCCTTCCGTTGCTCAGGTCTTCAAGGAAGAGAGGAAGTGTTATTTCGGCCTCGTTGAGCACCAGGTGGTCCACATCCTCGAACCCTTCGGGCTCTCCGGTGAAAAGAGGCCCACCGGCTACCGTCCTGACGCCGAGAATCCTGCATCTGTCGATCACTTCCCTCGCCGAGTCGCCCTGGATCGACATCGCACTGACGAACACATAGTCCGCTCCCTCGATATCCTCATCCAGCAGGGGCTTGACATTCATGTCGATAAGCTTTTTCTCCCACTCGGCAGGAAGCATGGATGCTACCGTAAGCAGTCCCAACGGGGGAAGACTCGCCTTTTTCGAGATAAACTTCAGGGCGTGCTTGAAACTCCAGAACGTATCGGGATATTTAGGGTAAACGAGAAGAACCTTCATTCCAACTCCTCATCCTTGCGCCTTGCGGAGAGCATTCAAGACGAATTAATGATTTCAAAATAACGCTTTCTTACCTGCCTGTCAACTTTTTGAGACCAGGAAAAGTGAAGAGATAAGGATGCTTCCCCTCTTTTTCTATAAGATAGTGTACTTCTTTTTCTTCGCACAAAGCAAACGGCAACGGCGTCGCCCGCTGCGGGACTTCGGCCTTCCGGAAAGTGACTTTATGGAACTATAATGTAATATCATGGTCGATATCCTGGCTATTTACGGCAGCCCCAGGCGCGAAGGGAACACCTCGCTCCTTCTGATGCAGGCCGTAAAGGGGGCGCGAGAGGCGGGCGCCAAAGTCGAAGAGGTCTTCCTGAGGGACCTCAGGATGTCTCCGTGTCTGGAAATCTATGGCTGCAAAAAGACGGGCAGGTGCGTTATCCGGGACGATTTCCAGGGCCTTTACGACCGGATCCTCGCCTGCGATGGCATCTTCCTTGCGTCGCCCGTTTTCTTCTATTCCGTGAGCGCCCACACGAAGATATTCATGGACCGCTGCCAGTCGTTGTGGGTCAAAAAATACCTGCTGGAGAAGGCGGGAAACAGCGTCCGCAAGCCGGTGCGGAAGGGATTGTTCATCTCGGCGGGTGCTACAAAGGGCAGAAAACTCTTCGACGGGATGCTCCTGAGCGTTCGCTATTTTTTTGATGCCTTCGATACCGAACTCTGGCGGTCCCTCCTCTACCGCGGCCTCGATGAAGAAGGTGACGTCCTGAAGCACCCGGAATATCTTGCGGAAGCCTTTGATGCAGGCAGGGAGTTCGTGGAATCTGTAGAGGAGTCATGATGAAAACACCGGCGTATGGGCGGCATCCCTGATCTGTCATTCGCGCCCCGGTCGCCTTTGGCACCGCCGGAGGTATACTCGTCGGGGATCCTTCCGGCTTTTTTTACGGCCTCAAAGTTTACTCAGGCCTGTGCCTCTTCGATGAGGTCGCGGTGAGGTACAGCAGTCCGGCGATGCCTGCAAGTATAGAGCCCAGAAGTACCCCCACCTTGGCGTAATCCATCATGGCGGGCTGTCTGAACGAAAGGTCGGTTATAAAAAGTGACATGGTAAAACCGATGCCCCCCAGGATACCGGTACCAAAAACATGAGCCCAGGTCACACCCGCAGGGAGAGAGGAAAGCTTCAACTTCACCGCCAGCCAGGAAAAAAGGGTTATCCCGACCGGTTTGCCGAACAGGAGCCCGCACAGGATGCCCAGCATAACAGGGGAAGCAAGTGCCGCCGAAACGTCCATCTCGCCTATCGTGAGCCCGGCATTGGCGAGGGCGAACAGCGGGACGATGACAAAAACGACCCAGGGGTGAAGCGAGTGCTCGAGCCGCTGGAGCGGAGTCTCCACATCATGACAGGCGAGTTCTATGGACTGTACCGCGTCCATGTGTTTTTCATTCAGCAGGATTGAATAGCCGCAACCGTCAGTCGGACAGTCGACCTGCCCCAGGTATCCCGCAACCTTTTCCACAAACTTTTCAGTGGGATACTTGCCCCTGGCGGGTATGCACATCGCCACAATGACACCCGCCACGGTTGCATGCAGTCCGGAACCGAGGAATGCGAGCCAGAGCGCGATTCCCAGAAACGCGTAGACCAGCGTTCGCCTTATCCATAGAAGGTTTGCAATGACCATGAGCAGAAAGATGACAATGCCTGTGAGGAGATACAGGGCAACTATTTTTTCCGTATAGAAAAGAGCGATCACGATGACCGCCCCGAGGTCATCGACAATGGCAAGGGCAGAAAGAAAGATCCTGATGCCCGCAGGCAATCTCCTTCCGAGGACGGAAATCGCACCCATGGCAAAGGCTATATCCGTTGCCATCGGGATGCCCCACCCCCCGACACCGGGAAGACCCCTGTTGAATCCGAAGTAGATCAGCGCCGGGAAGACCATCCCTCCGACGGCGGCGGCGGCGGGGAGCATGGCCTTCTTCAGCGTGGCAAGTTCTCCGACGAGAATCTCCCGTTTGATTTCGAGCCCTACGATAAAAAAGAATATCGTCATGAACCCTTCGTCAATCCAATCGCGGAGAGTTTTGCTGATGGAGTAGTCACCAAGGACCAGAGAGAACTCGGTCTGCCAGAAGTCGTGATAAGATGACGAAAAAGCGGAATTGGCCCAGACGAAGGCAAGCACGGTCGCCCCTGCCAGAAGAATGCTGCTCGAAGCCTCCGCCCGGAAGAAGTACTGAAAGGGCCGGAGAAGATCTTCCGGCAGCTTTTCGGGAGTGGCTATGTACTTCTTGATCTTCTTGATCACGGCAGCTATTCTCCAGGGGCAGTCCCGGTCCCGTGGAGACCGGACGCCCGATAATTTATTCCATTATAACAGTGATCGGCCGGACACCGGAACCGAAGCAGAAACAGAGAGATGCAGGTAATTTTGACTTCTTCGAAAAAAGCTTCCTTTTATGCAGTCGTTTCCGAGGTAGCAATCGGAGGATCCGTTCTTTTAAGCAGCGGCCTGCGTCGCTACCCGCCCCTGGTCGCCTCCGGCGCCGCCAACGATGACTTCGCGGTATGACAGCACCGGTTTCACGCTCTCCGTCCCCTGCAGCTCTGCAATGAAATTTCTTCCGGATTGTAAGACAATCATTCTGTTGACTTCCCGCATGTCGCCTGATAGCATGACGGATAGGAGACTCAAATAAAACCGGTGGAGGAGAAGATGGCACAGGCAAAGGTAGCAAAGAAGGCCGTCAAGACGGCAAAGAAGAGTGCAGCTAAAACAACGAAAGCTGCAGAAAAAAAGGTGGCAAAAACGGCGAAGGCCGTGAAGAAGAAGGTCGCAAAGACCACAAAGGCGGCGGAGAAGAAGGTTGCCAGGAGTACAAAGGCGGTCAAGAAGACAGCTGCCAAGACCGCTAAGGCGGCGGAAAAGAAAGTAGCAAAAAAGGCAAAAGCCGTTAAGAAAACAGCGGCCAAAACAACGACGGGCGCAAAAAAGAAGATGGGCGCGACGACAAAATCGGTAAGGAAGGCTGTAATCTAAGCCAAACCGGAGAAGGCCGGAATCAATATATTTCAAAACGGAACTGTACTTCGAAAAGCTTCCCCGGGGTTCCGGCGAATCCTGCATCCTTTGCGGAGACACATTGGTGGTGGCTGCTTGTTAGGGAAAGCGGCGCCGCGTCCTGGATGCCGGCAGGAAGGGAAGAGAATCAACCCGCCGGTACCGGCATTTGAACCTGTGTGCCCGAAGTTCCCTTAAGCCTGCCAGTCCATTTTTCCGCCACGCTTCCGAATAAAGGCCGGACAATCTTAACAAAATTTAATGCAAAAGCCCCCTCTTTCGCCTTGGAAATTCAAATTGTATTCACAGTTAAGTGATAACCTTGCTCATTATGAGATGCACCCGGCCCTCCGGTAATAAGGAGGACTTATAAAGCTTGAGGAGGTTTCATAATGTCGAATATATTGGTTGTGGATGATGATTGTCTGGTCAGAATCATATTGAGAGAGGTGCTGAGGCTTAACAACCATAATGTCAGAGAGGCCTCAAACGGCCAGGAAGCTCTCGACATGATCGATCCCAATGCTCTGCCGGATTTGATCTTCATGGATTACCTGATGCCGGGACACAGCGGCATAGATTGTGCCAAACAACTGAAGGCCCTGTATCCCTCTTTGAAGATCGTTATCATATCGGGATATTGTGGTATAGATGACGATGGCTATCTTATAGCTAATAAGCATCTGTTCGCAGACATTATTCTAAAACCATTCCAGATCAAATATGTGGTCACTACAGTCGAACACGCCCTGGGAATCAGCGGACAGTCAAAAGGAAGGCTCGTTGGCTGCGACAACACGACACATCCCGCCTGAGGCCTGATGTCTTCCCTGTCGCTGCCATAAAAGCCGAAAGTCAGTGCCCGGGTGTCCATCATTTGGGAGAAATATTGCCGACGGGGGAAAGCTATCAAACGGCGCAAACGCTCCAGGCGATTCATGGCTCTCGCGATAGCTGCCTGTGCACCGCACATTTCAAAATATTAAAATAATATAGGTCGTTACCGGTAATCAATCATGCTCGGGGAGTTCTATTATGCGCGTTACGCGGGGGAATCTTGAATGACCGACTCTTTTCTCCGATGGTTCGCTTCTTATTTGCATCAAGATGGATCAGAAGTGGATAAATTGCTTAAGGATCATACTGCCACTGGATTCCTCAGGATGGAAAGGAGAAAGCAGAAATGAGCGAAGATGCGGACAATAATATCTCCCGGCGGACGTTGCTTAAGGCAGTTGCGGTAGCAGCGGGCGTGTCGCTCGCTTCGACTTTTACCGTCACGGCATGCTCCGCGAAGGCGACTAAGGCCGCCATGGAGTACCAGGACAAGCCGCAGGGCGACGAGCAGTGCAGTAAATGCAAGTTCTTTATCCCGGGGGGGACGCCGAAAGCAAAAGGCACGTGTCAGGTGGTGCAAGGCTTGATCAGTCCGCACGGCTGGTGCACCGCCTTTACCGGAAAATCCCGGCCCGGCGAGTCGTAGATTGTTGTCTCTATATGTGTATTCCCTTACTTGTGCAAGAGAGACTTTCTAACCCGGATTATTAATGAATAATGTGGTGGACACGAAATGGGACAGACTTCCAGAACGTTGATGAATTAGTTGACTTATTAGAGGAAGGCCATCATGGCAGAAAGCAACTGGTGTTTCACAGGTGATGGGGAAAAAACAAAGTTCACTAATTCATCAACGTCCGTGCCTCCCCCCAACAGTGAGTAAGATGACGGATTTTTTCATTAGAAGGTGTGGACGTCACCAACTACTTCTCAAAATTCAAGAACCTGAAGGATGATATTTTCCGTCTGAAAGATGGAAAGCGGGATGTTTCCCTTTCCCCCTCAAAGAGGATGCAGCTGGATTAACTTGTTGGATGGACGTAGGAAACCTATGTCAGATGGTCATACATGATTTCTTGAGTATTGCTAAAGGCGTTTGTTGCAGCGGCTATTTTCCCC
>JARRRI010000010.1:0-20533 GCA_037380845.1 Candidatus Sulfobium sp.
GGAAAAAAATCACTGGCGAATCGAGAAGGAGGGGCAATAATGAATTCAGAGAAAATGATCGCAGTCCGTCTGACGGCACCTCTATGCGTTCTTACAGCTTTTTTCCTTGTCATTTTTTTGACCGGTCCTGACAACGCATCGAGTGCCGCCCGGAAGAACTCATGCGTGACTGCGAAATGCCACAGCACCATGGGAAAAGAGAAGTTCGTTCACGGTCCTGTTGCTGTCGGCAACTGTGTCTCATGCCACATCCAGGAAGGAAAACATAAATTCGCCAAAATAAAGAGAGCGTCCGACTTCTGTTATAAATGCCACGACAGGCTGAACACGAAGAAGACCGTACACAGGCCCGTGAAAGACGGTGACTGCACCCTCTGCCATGACCCTCATCAGTCCCCCTACAAGTACCAGCTTCGCGCCGAACGGACCGGCCTCTGCCTGAGATGCCATGAAAAAAAGTTTGCCAGCGGCAAGTATATCCACGGCCCCGTGGCCGTGGGTGGCTGCATAATGTGCCACAACCCCCATCAATCCGATTATCCCAGAATGCTCAAGGCGGCCGGAAATGAAGTCTGCTTTCAGTGCCACGTCGACAAGGCCGAAGCCTTCAAGGGGAAGAAATTCGTCCACGCTCCCGTAAAGAAAGGCTGTGTCAGCTGCCACAGTCCGCACGCCGGCAAGTATAAATACAACCTTGATGCCGACGGCTCGCGCGACCTCTGTCTCGGGTGCCACAGGGAAAAGAAGGAATGGATCGCAAAGGTAAAGGTCAAGCACGGCGGCCTCTATACTGAAAAGAAATGTCTTGCCTGTCACGACCCGCATGTTTCGGATTATCCGGATCAACTCATAAAGCAGCCGATGGATTTATGCCTTATGTGCCACGACAGGCCTATGGAGACCCCCAACGGAAAGATCCTGAACATGAAGGAGTATCTTACAGAGAACAAGGACGTGCATGGACCCATCAAGCAGAAGGACTGCTCCGCATGCCACAACCCTCACGGATCCGACAATTTCAGGATCCTCAGAAAATATTTCCCACCCAAGTTCTACGCGCCTTTCGATGTCAAAAATTACGAACTCTGCTTCAACTGCCACGAAAAGACACTGGTGCTCAGTCCCAAAACTACCACATTGACGGGTTTCAGAAACGGCGATCAGAACCTGCATTACGTCCATGTCCACAAGAAGGTAAAGGGGCGTACATGCAGGGCGTGTCATGACGCCCATGCAACCAACAACCCAAAGCACATAAGGGACGGTGTACCCTTCGGGGCATGGGAATTGCCCATAAACTACCGGAAGACGGCCAACGGCGGGTCCTGTCTGCCCGGCTGCCATCAGAGGTTCACTTACGACAGGAATGTGGCAGTCAAAAACAGATAGAAATCACTCTCATCGCTCCTCTATGAAGGCGGGAAAGAAATTCCCGCCTTCATGTGCTGTTCTAATATGTCTCTGTTTCCTTATGATCTCTCCTTCCACCGTCACTGGCGGGGCTCAGCAGAGCGAAACCGGGTCAACCCGTTCCGAATTCGCGGACGCCCTCACTCTTTACAGAGAAGGCTCGACCGCGAAGGCTATAGAGAAAATGAGAGAGGTCGTAAAGAACGATCCCCGGAATGCGGACGCCTACGAAGAGATGGGATACATACTGCTCAGGAAGGGAGATTTCGACGATGCCCTGAGCGCCTTTCATTCGGCCCTTAAGATAAACCCCCGCATGAGAACGGCCCGGACGGGCGCGGGTCTTGCACTCTATGATAAAGGCGACCTGGACGGGGCCGAATCCGCACTGACCGATGCCCTGACCCTGAACCCCTATCCCTCCAGGGCCCATTATGCACTCGGTCTCGTTTACGAGGCGAGGAAAGATTATCGGAAGGCGATTCACGAGTACAAGGAAGGGCTGAGAACTTACAAGCCCGGCAAGAAATGAAGATTATGGTCTGCAGAAGAAGGTTTTTTCCGTTTGCTCTCACGGCAGTTATCATCGCTGTTGTGACCTGCTTCGCATACTCCGTCAATGCGCAGGCCCTGCTGCAGACAGGCAAGGAAGCGCCGGGGTTTACTCTTAAAGATCTTGAAGGCAACAGGACCACGCTGTCGCAGTACGCGCAGAAAAAGGCGGTAGTTCTCCTCTTCTGGTCAACCTGGAGCGCGAACTCAAAGAAGGCGTTGAAGAGGTTCGAGGCATTCCATCAGAAATACCCGGACAAAGAAATACAGATTCTCGGCATAAATGCCGACAACCAGACCATCTCCACCGAAGACGTCGAAAACATCCGAAAGACAGTGCAGGAAACAGGTATTACATTCCCCGTTTTGCTGGACAGAGGACTGGAAGCCTTTCACACATACGGTGTCATTGCCATACCTTCG
The DNA here is from genome assembly GCA_037380845.1 of Candidatus Sulfobium sp. GTDB lineage: Bacteria > Nitrospirota > Thermodesulfovibrionia > Thermodesulfovibrionales > UBA6898 > JARRRD01. Next base: position 2,386 of record JARRRI010000010.1, read on the forward strand.
ACTATCGTGATAATGGAGGGCAGGATAGCCTACGAGCTTCCGGGCCTCCCCCTGGTGGGCACCGAAGACTTGTTCGATTATCTCCGGGAACTTGCAGGGGAGAAACCCCGCAGCAAGACAGAACCGAGGTACAGGCCGCGATATGACGCTATCGCCGACGCCAGCCTCGCAAAGGGGTTTGCAAAGGAGAAGATGAACGCAATGGCGTACCCTTTCTTCAAAAAGGCCATAGACAAAGACCCCAAATATATGCTCCCTTATGTAGGGCTCGCCAGGCTTTATGAGGCGGACGGAAATCCGAAGGCAGCCGAGGCCACGCTCAGGAAGGCCCTCTCAATTGATGGCGGAAACGTGGTGGTTATGAGCGAACTCGGCTGTCTTCTCACGAAGACCGGGAAGACGCAGCAGGCGCTGGACATACTCTCCAGTGCGGCAAAGAAGGATTCCTATACGCCCTCTCATTACTATTACGCCTATGCGCTCGGAAAGGCCGGAAAATTCACTGAGTCGCTTGCAGCCTTCGATAAGGCTCTGTCCCTCAACCCCTTCGAAGTAACGATATATCGTCTCCGGGCCGAGATTTACGAGGACAACAAGATGCTGAAGGAGGCGTCGGCGGACTACAGAAAGGCCCTGGAGCTCACTTTAAAGATAGACCCGGCAATCGTCAGGGGTCCGGCTCCCACCGGTCCCCGCTAGACATCCTCCGTCTTCCGCTCCCTCATCCAGATGCCAACGCCTTTCCAGACGGCGTAAATCGCCGGCAACACGATGAGTGTAAGGATTGTCGCGGACACCATTCCGCCTATCATAGGCGCCGCGATCCTTCGCATTGTGTCGGCGCCGGCGCCCGCCCCCCAGAAAATCGGCAGAAGACCGGCCATGATGGCCGTCACGGTCATCATCAGCGGCCTGACCCTCTCGCCCGCGCCGGTAACGATCGCGTCGTAAAGGTCCGCGTAGCTGATGACATTATTCTTTTCCTGCATCTTTCTGGCAAGCTCCTCATCGACGTAAATGAGCAGGACAACTCCCGTCTCAGCCGCAACTCCGGAAAGGGCGATGAAGCCCACACCGACCGCTATACTCATGTTGTATCCCAGAAGGTAAATGAACCATACGCCTCCCACTATGGCGAAGGGCAAAGCCAGCATCACTATCACCGCCTCGGCCACGTTCTTGAAGTTCAGATATAGCAGAAGAAAAATAATGAGAAGGGTTATTGGCACCACGATCGCCAGCCTCTTGTTGGCCCTCTGCATGTATTCGTATTGTCCCGACCACTGGATGTTGTAGCCGGGCGGAATATGAACGTCTTTAGCAACGGCCTTCTGAGCGTTGTTTACATAGGTAGCAACATCCACACCCCGCAGATCTACATAGATCCAGACGCTCGGCCTCGAATTCTCGCTCTTGATCACTGCAGGCCCCTGATGGATCCTTATATGAGCCACCTGCGTTATGGGTATCTGGGTGCCCGTGGGGGTGGCTATGAGGACACGTTCCAGACTCGGTATGGACTGCCTCAGCCCGCGCTGGTACCTGATATTTATGGGATATCTCTCAAGGCCCTCGACGGTCTCGCCCACGTTCATGCCGCCTATGGCAGACTGGATCACATCCTCGACGTCCCCGACCGTCAAACCGTATCTGGCGGCAGCCTCCCTGTCTATGTCATAGTCGAAATAATAGCCCCCGACGACCCTTTCGGCATAGGCAGAAAGAGTACCCGGAACCTTGCTGACCGCCGCCTCGATTTCCTCTCCCAGCGTTGAGAGTGTATTAAGATCATTGCCCATTACCTTGATTCCTACCGGTGTCTTGATACCGGTTGCAAGCATGTCGATCCTGGTCTTGATAGGCATCGTCCAGGCATTCGTCACGCCTGGAATTTTAACGGCGTCATTCAACTCCTTGACCAGTTCCTTCTGGGTGATGGGCCGCTCGAGGGGCCATATCCTGGACAGAGGTCTTCGGAAAAATTCCGGCCAGCCGGAAAAGAACCTTTCCACCGGCACCTTTCTCCACTCGTCACGCGGCTTTAGTCTTATAGTCGTTTCGATCATCGACAGCGGAGCCGGATCGGTAGCGGTGTCGGCCCGGCCGATCTTACCAAAGACCGATTCTACCTCGGGGAAGCTCTTTATGATCTTGTCAGTCTGCTGAAGCAGTGCCCTGGCTGTCGTGATCGAGATGCCGGGCAGCGTAGTCGGCATATAGAGAAGATCTCCTTCGTTAAGGGGCGGCATGAACTCTCCTCCCAGCTTTTCAAGGGGAAAGACCGCGTCTATCTTTTCTGCCACGGACTTCAGCGGACCCTCCGGCAGCCTGTTGACCACCAGGGACCGGAAGGGCAGCAGAGTCAGTACTACCACGACGGCGCCGCCTATAGTTGCCGCTTTGTGCCTTAGCACCCACTGGATTGTGGGCCGGTATACACGGATAAGGAACCTGTTGACCGGGTTCTTCTCTTCAGGGCTGACCGCCTGAGGCCAGAGAACAAGGAAGACCACCGCGCCAAGGACTATCGCTATGAGCAGGCCGAAGCCTCCCAGAAGCGTCGTGGGAAAGAGAAGCGATACCGCCCGTACCAGCAGGAACACGCCGGCGCCCGCCAGGGCCGACACGATCCTCTGTTTCCTGAGGGACCAGGCCGCCGGAAGGAGGGTAGTCCTGATGAAATACCCCATGAGGACGGGAACGATAGTAACCGAAAGAAGCGCGGCCGAGGCCATGGAATACGTCTTCGTAAATGCCAGGGGCTTGAACAATCTCCCTTCCTGGGCCTGCAGGGAAAATATGGGGACGAAGGAAAATGTGATTATAAGCAGAGAGAAAAAGAGCGCAGGCCCCACCTGCTTGGCCGAAAGGGTGATGACGGCCCAGTGCTCCTTCATACTGGGATTCTTCTCCAGGTGTTTATGGGCATTTTCTATCATGACTATCGCCGCGTCGATCATCGCTCCTATGGCGATGGCAATGCCCCCCAGAGACATGATATTGGCGTTCAGCCCCTGGAGGTGCATGACGATAAACGCCATGAGGATGCCCAGGGGCAGGGTAAATACGGCCACAAAGGTAGACTTGAAATGGAGGAGGAATATTATGCAGACCAGGGCCACGACTATGCACTCCTCCAGCAGTTTATGGTTGAGGGTATGCACGGCCCTTTCGATCAGGCCCGAGCGGTCGTAGACCGGCACTATCTTTACCCCCGGCGGCAGACCCGCCTTGAGGCTCTCCAGTTTCTCCTTGACGCGCTGGATCGTGGCCAGCGCGTTTTCGCCGTAGCGCATGACAACGACACCGCCGGCCACTTCACCCTGGCCGTTCAGCTCCGCCAGTCCCCTGCGCATCTCCGGACCGAGATGTACGGTACCTACGTCCCGTATCAGGATCGGGGTGCCCGTCTTGTCCACCCCCAGAGGGATGTCCTCGATGTCCCTGATGGACTTGATGTAACCGAGGCCCCTCACCATATATTCCGTTTCCGCCATCTCGACAGTCCTGCCGCCCACGTCATTGTTTGAGCGCTGGATTGCGGACTTCACCTTGGAAAGCGGGATGTGATAGGCGAAAAGCTTGTTTGGGTCCAGCTCCACCTGATACTGCTTGACGAACCCCCCGAGCGACGCCACCTCGGCGACTCCCTCCACAGAGGTAAGTTCATACCGGAGATACCAGTCCTGTATGGAGCGGAGCTGAGCCAGATTGTGCTGACCTGTCTTGTCCACCAGTGCATACTCATAAATCCAGCCTACCCCTGTGGCGTCGGGGCCGAGCGAGGGCGTAACCCCTTTTGGCAGACGGCCCGACACATAGTTCAGATATTCGAGGACGCGGCTTCTCGCCCAGTAGAGGTCGGTCCCGTCCTTGAAAATAATGTAGACGAATGAAAGACCGAAAAAGGAATAGCCCCTCACCACCTTCGACCCAGGGACCGCGAGCATGGCTGTCGTAAGGGGATAGGTGACCTGCTGCTCCACCACCTCGGGTGCCTGGCCGGGGTACCTTGTAAACACGATCACCTGGACATCGGAGAGATCGGGAATTGCGTCCAGCGGCGTCTTGGAAAGAGCATATATACCCGCCGCCACAACGAAGAAGGTCGCAAGGATTACGATGAACCTGTTTTTAACGGAGTATTCGATTAACTTTTCGAGCATCAGTACTTGATCTCATTCCCGCAAACCAGCATATCTTTGTCGAGGAAGGGGTTCTGAACGGAAGAGCCCGTTTGAAGCCACGACTCTTTCTTCATGGGACAATAGAATATCTTGACGCCCTGGGCGTGGGCCTCCTGTCTTCCCGGGCCTTGCACGTACTTGACCATGGCACGGCTCAGCACAGCGAAGGAAGCCTTGGCCTCTCCGATTTCGCCCGAAAGCAGACCCGGAAGGACCTGATCTACAGTTTCCACCACATCTTTCACCGAGCCCTCCGTATTTTGAGCCTTGAGTTTTTTTGCGGCATCGGCCAGGGACTCTGCGTATGTCTTCACACCGGCCGGAGATTCAGCAACCAGAGCACCGTGGATTTTCATGTATGCGTCTGTTACTTCGGACATTATCTGTTTCTGATCTTCCGGCGTTCGCGCCTGGGGGGCTTCTTTCCCGGTCTCTTTCATTTCGCCCGGTGTGGCCTTCGGCGCTTCCTTCTTCCCGGAAGCTTTTCTGGCCTCTACCATCTTGTTTAATGCCTCCTTGAGGTTGCTCTCGGAGTCAATGAGGAACTGCGCCGATGTAACAACCTTCTCCCCTTTGGTGAGCCCTGATTTTATCTCCACCACCCCCTGGCCTTCGGCCCCGAGGACCACGTCCCTGGGCATGAACTTGCCGCCTCCCAGAGCTATGATGACGATATTCTTGGTGCCTGTCCGTATGACCGCATTGTCAGGCACCTGAAGGACGTTTTCACCCACCTTCGTCGTTATTGCCACGTTCACATACATATCGGGCTTCAGCCTGAAACCGGGGTTCTTGAAGTCCATCCTTATCTGGACGGTCCTGGTAGCCGCCTGCAGGTAGGGATAAATAAACGAAACGCGGCCCTTGTAGACGACCCCCGGCTCATAGGGAAGCGTAATCTCGGCCTCCTGGCCGGTGCGGATAAACGGCAGTTCATATTCGTAGATGGAGCCCATCACCCAGATGTTCGAAATATCGGCGATGGTATATAGCTCCATCCCCGGGGTGACCTTCATCCCGGCGAGCACCTTCTTGTCGATTACGATTCCGTGGGTCGGAGACCTCAGGATCATGGCCTTCTGGATCGTACCGCGCTTTTCGAGGGCCTCTATCTGAGCCGGATCGATATCCATGTACAGGAGCCTCCGGCGCGTTGCATCAACAAGCGCCTTTCCCCCGCTCGCTACATCACTGAAGGCGGATGTACTGGTCTGCGTCTCATATCTCAGGGCCTGGAGGTATTCCTGCTGGGTGGCAACCAGTTCAGGCGAATATATGGAGAGGCGCTCCTCTCCCCTGGATACCTCTTGTCCGGTGGTGTTTACGAAGAGGTCTTCCACCCACCCCGATACCTTCGTGTGAATGTGCTGGACCAGTTTCTCATTGTAAGTCACCTGCCCCACAGTGCGCACAGTGGCAATGAGCGGACCCTGCCTGACCTCCGTAGTCTTTACGCCTATGTCCTGGACCGTTACGGGGTCGATCTTCACAACACCTTCTTCTTCATTTTCTCCCTCATAAACAGGCACAAGGTCCATCCCCATGGGAGACTTGCCCGGTTTGCTGCTTATATAGTTAGGGTTCATCGGGGCAACCCAGTATTTGATCTTTCTCTTCTTCTTTGTCTTGCCCTCCACGGCTTCCTTCTTAGCCGTGGTAACAGGCGTATCCTTCTTCTTCCCGCCGGGGGACATGAGCCATATCACCGCGATCAGAAGAACAAGAATTATCGAGATATATTTAACTGTCTTCTTCTTGCTCATGTTTTTTTCCTCTGGTTATGGTTTGTGCTGCCGGGGTCATTATTCAATGTAAAGTCTCTTCCCCACACTCGCTTCAATCTCCGATATCGTGTTTTCGTAATCAGTCACCGCCTGGTAGTATTCGATTTCATAGTTGTACAAGGTAACCTGGTTGTTCACCAGGGTTATGAAATCAACCTTGTTCACCTGGTATCCCGAGATCGCCGATTCAAGGGCGGCCCTGCTCTGTGGCAAAAGCCCGGTCTGGAAAAGTTCGATCTGTCTCCGGTATTTCCCGATACGTGCCAGCGCATCCTTTATCATGAAAAAAATCCCATTCTTTGCCGCATTATACTGCTCCATCGCCTGCCGGATGTTCCACTTCTCTTCGGCCACTTTCTTGTCTTCCTTGGTCTTGTACCAGAGAGGCACAGTGACCATGACGACACCGGAAACGAAGTCCGGTCTCTCGTCACGCTGCCCGTAGCTGACCCCGAAGTCGAAATCGGGATAATAATTCTTCTCCGCCAGTCTCAGGGCCAGTCTGTACCTCTCGATCCGCTGTTTAGCACCGATAAGGACAGGCCTGTTGACCTCCGCGATCTTCTGAAGTTCGTCACCGGTAAATGCAAAGTCCGGATGCCTCAGACCGTCCATTTCGATACCCTCCATCTCTTCTAAGGGTGACTTGACGGGCCGGTAAAGAAGAGTGTTCAAACGGGCGACCGCGGTCTCTTTATTCTGCCGCAGGACTATCAGCTTATCTATCATTTTGGAGAGTTCCACCTGGGCCTTCAACACATCCTGCTGAATGCCCTCACCAACCGCGTACTTAGTCTCCGTGGTCTTCACAAATTCCCGCAGGAGGTCCCTGTTTTCTTTCGTGATATCAATGGTCTTATTGATCAAAAGCAGGTTCCGGAACGCGTCCTCTACCCCCCTGACCAGATCATTCCTTTTTTCCACGTAATCTTCGGTGACTATCTCTGTTTCTTTTCTGGCAATGTCCCCTTTAAGCGGAAGTTTACCCGGAAAGGGGACCTTCTGGAAAATCGAGATCTGCTTCTGGGTCATCGGCTCCTGGTTGAAGCTGAAGCTGTTCGTAGGAACGGCGAGGAGAGAAAATCCTATCCTCGGGTTGTCGAGCGATTCTGCCTGGGAAGGCCGCTGGCTGAAGGCTTCTTCCCTGTCCTTCAGGGACTTCAGCTCGGGGTTGTTTGCAAGGGCCTCATCTATCAGCCTTTCCAGAACGGCTTCTCCCCTGTCTGTTGTCCCCTCAGCGGACGATACGAGAGGCAGCAGCATCAGCAGGGAAGCCGCAACTACCACGGCACAGAGTCCTTTTAAAGAGACGGCTACACTCAATTTTTCCCTTAGCATCCTGTTCCCCTGTAGGTCATATTTTCCAAATTTTATCACACCCGAGTAAGTTTATGAATTGAGAAGACAGCTATTTCGCCCTGAATTCGAAAGTACCTGTATGGACCTTGCCGTCCGGCCCCTTTATCTTCACACGCAGGGTCCACTGGCCCGGCATAGTGGGTTTAATCGAAGCCGAATAGACGTCGCCCTTCCGTATGGCATGAGCAGTGTAGTTCATAGCCGGCATGGCCGGCATGAAATAATAGAGTTCAGGATCAAGATTATTGACGGGGCTTGTGTCCTTCCTTATATCGAATGTGACTTTGTTAACACCGACAACAGCGGGGGTGTGGTCTATTTTGAGAATGACATCGTAAGGTCCGACCTTCTTACCGGCACTGTAATCATTAGCGTAAGCCACGCCCGCCGCAAGAAGCAAAAGCGCTGCACATACTACCGCAAACTTTCTCATATCGCGCCTCCTCATAAGCACTTTCCTTTGATATATCTTTTTGCCCGGCCACAGAGCCTGACCCCGATTTGGGCCTCAGCCGATGGTTCGGGAATCCCACTATGCTACTTTATATTACCGTTATGAAGAAAGTTTGAAAGTATTATGAAGAAAGTTTGAACTGTCCCGGTCCGGCTGGGACTTACCCTCGAGTCAACCTTCGAAATGATTTGCCGCCCCCGCGAAGTTTACCCGCCCTTAACGGCGCCTGAGGTGACCAGGGGCGGGGCCCGCTTCAGGCCCCGAAAAACATGGATTCCCGCCCTCGCGGGAATGACGCAGACATAGCCCAATAAAGCCAAAAAGACCGTTCTAGCGTGAAGCAGTAGCCGCATTCTTCGGCACATGCCTGACTGAATCACTTCTATGGCTGGCTGCCACTACTTGCACTCAAAGTCTTCGCCTATGTTCTCCATGGGCTCGCCGCAGCAAACGAGTTCCCCATCTCCTGCATTGGTGACTACAACTTCATTGCCGCATACGTTGCATTTGTATTTCTGCCCAACCTTTGTCATAACTCTCATCCTCCCTCGATGAATGTCTGCAGCGTCTTCAAGCCTTCCCGTATATGCTTCAACTGCAGTAAGAATTGCAGTCCGCGTTCGCCATTGACCCGATAATGCTTATGCGCCGTCATTCCCGAGGTAACAGTCGGGAATCCATTCTCTCTTAAGAGAAAACCTGGATAACCCCAACTGAGGACCTCGGACCCACTGAAACCCGACTTTTATTTACAGGTATTTTTTCACATGCAAGGATTACTTAACTTATATGTCCGTTAAAGCGCAAAGTCAAGACGGAACATAGATCAGGCCGGCTGGACAGCCGGGGCGCTTACGGCCCACACAAAGAAGTGAGGTCCTTTCTTCTGTCCGACTCCCGTGGCGCCTTTTGTGAGATACAAAGCCCATGCCCAGTCTGACTCGAACATGCTGGTGGTCGAAGACCAGTAGGATTCCCGGACACTCTCAAACGGATGTCCGGGGGGCAATGCCGGACTATGTGCATCGCAGTCCACAAGAGATTCCAGCTCGTTGATATTGGGCAACCGCCATCGGTCTCTTCTCTTCGAGCCCTGGTTAAGCCGCTCCACTGCTTCGAGCGCATCACTCCAGGTAACCGGGCCGCCTGCCAGGTCTGCGCACCTCTTCCAGCAGAGCACCGTCAGTCGATCAATAACCACTTCATCGCGGACTTCAAAGCGGGGTTCAGGCAATGGCAGGCCGAAACGGAACGCGCCGTCCTGTCCCGTACCTTCGCATGGAATGCATTGTCCGCCCGGGTCGTAACAAAGTGTCTGCCCCGTCGATGCAAGAATTCCGTTTCCTTCGCCTCTAACCGGCCAAAGCAGGCTAAACTGTTCCTTCCTTCCGTAAAACATCCGTGCGCCTTCCATATGGACATACCACGCGTACGCCGGATTAATCGCTGCCGTAGTGGAAGTCCAATACCAGCCGAGGAAGACATCGGCAAAGGGATGTCCTTCAGGAAGCGCCGGTTTTCTGGTCTGATAACTCACGAGACTTCGCAGCTCCCGGCGGTTGGGAAGCCGCCAGTCAGAATGGCCGAATGCTTTTCTTCTGTTCATGTCCGCTATATAATCCAGCGCCTCCTGCCATCTCAGCGCAAATTCGGCGAGGTTGGCGTTCCGTGTCCACCCCAGTCCGGTGAGGCGGTCGAAAACAACGTCCTCGTGTTGCTCGAATCTGGGCACGGGCCACACCGCTCCGCTTCTGAATTCCGCATCCTGCCCGCTGCCCGCGCAGGGCACCTCGCGGCCGGCTGTGTCGTGGCAGGTCGTCTGGCCTGTCCGGACATAACACATTGTAGTTTTCGGATCACGGTTCTCCATTATAAAAAAACAGCCTTATGTTTCAGCTTTCCTACCGCAAGGATATTTCATCTTATCACACATGTCCTGCCGATTGCCATGAAAGGCGGAATGTGAGAACATAAAAGCAACAACAACTGAGAAATGCAAGCATGAGAGAGGTCATAAGATGAAAGTTACCGATCCGGTCTGCCACATGACGATCGAAGACAAGGAGGCCGCCGGAACTTCTACCTACAAGGGTAACACTTACTATTTCTGCTCGAAACCCTGCAAGGAGAAGTTCGACGAAGACCCCGGGTCTTACCTTGAAGAAAAGGCTGAAGCCGAGAAAACGGCCGCGACCGGAAAAGGAGTTGACCACACCTGCCCCATGCATCCCGAAATCAGGCAGCCCAAACCCGGTCCCTGTCCGAAATGCGGCATGGCACTGGAGCCGGTTGAACCTGCCGCCCCAATAACCAAAACGGAATGGACCTGTCCGATGCATCCGGAAATCGTCAGAGACAAGCCCGGGAGCTGCCCGAAGTGCGGCATGGCGCTGGAACCGAAAACAGTGACTGCTGAAGAAGAGGAAAACCCCGAACTCATCGATATGACCAGGCGGTTCAAGGTCAGCGTCGTCCTCACTGTCCCCGTCTTTCTGATTGCGATGAGGGACTTTATTCCAGGGCTTTCTTTTCTTCTCTCAGGGGTCCCGCCCTCATTTCTTACCTGGGCGGAACTTGTCCTAACCACCCCCGTCGTCCTCTGGTGCGCCTGGCCCTTCTTTGTCCGGGGGTGGCAGTCTGTAGTCACCTGGAATCCCAACATGTTCACATTAATCGGCCTGGGCACGGCCGTCGCCTACGTTTACAGCCTTATAGCCGCACTTTTCCCGGGGTTGTTCCCGGCATCTTTCCGGACCGAAGGCGGGCAGGTAAGCGTATATTTTGAGGCAGCGGCAGTGATTACCACGCTCGTTCTCCTCGGCCAGGTGCTTGAGCTCAGGGCCAGGAGCAAAACGGGTGCGGCGATAAGGGCTCTTCTCGGTCTGGCCCCCAAAACCGCCCGTCGTATAACTGACGGTAAAGAAGAAGACGTTCCGCTCGAACAGGTCCTGTCGGGCGACCTCCTGCGCGTGAGGCCCGGGGAGAAGGTACCTGTGGACGGGACGGTTGTGGAGGGATCCAGCTCGATGGATGAGTCCATGATAACGGGGGAGCCGATCCCCGTTGAGAAGAAGGAAGGTGACCGGGTAATCGGGGCAACCATAAACGGTACGGGCACGCTGGTCATGAAGGCCGAAAAGGTCGGTTCAGAGACCCTTCTTGCCCAGATTGTACATATGGTGGCAGAGGCACAGAGGAGCCGTGCGCCGATCCAAAAGCTCGCGGACGTTGTTGCGGGCTACTTCGTTCAGATCGTGGTAGGGATCGCCGTCATCACCTTTTTCGTCTGGCTGTGGGTGGGACCGGAACCGAAATTTACCGTCGCCCTGATTAACGCAGTCGCGGTGCTCATGATTGCGTGTCCATGCGCCATGGGGTTGGCAACACCCATGTCGATTATGGTCGCAGCCGGGAAGGGAGCATCCGCCGGCGTTCTTTTCAAAAATGCTGAAGCCATAGAAGTGATGAAGACAGTCGACACACTTGTGACCGACAAGACCGGCACTCTCACGGAAGGCAAACCCAGACTTGTCGAAGTCGTTCCCGCCGGCGGATTCGATGAGAAGGCCGTCCTTCACTTTGCATCCAGCATCGAAGTCGGGAGTGAGCACCCTCTGGCTGCGGCCATAGTCAAAGGTGCGAAGGAAAAAAATGTGGCAGCCTCTAAGGCCGAATCGTTTGAGTCGCTTACAGGACGCGGGGTAACAGGTCTGGTCGATGGGAAGAAGGTCGGCCTGGGCAACCTCTTGATGCTTGAGGAGTTCAAAATCGACCCCGGGGACCTTTCCGCAAAGGCTGAGGACATGCGACGTGACGGTCAGACTGTCATGTTTGTAGCTGTGGACGGTAAGACGGCCGGTCTTCTGGGTGTTGCCGATCCGATAAAGGCGACAACATCAAGAGCCATTAAAGCGCTCCACGAGGAAGGAATGCGGATAGTCATGTTAACAGGTGACAGCAAGACGACGGCGGAGGCGGTCTCAAGGAAACTGGACATCGACGAAGTGATAGCCGAAGTATTGCCCGACCAGAAGGCCGATATAGTCAAACGCCTTCAGGCCGAGGGTAGAATAGTTGCAATGGCCGGAGACGGGATTAACGACGCCCCTGCCCTTGCCCAGGCGCAGGTGGGCATAGCAATGGGAACGGGTACCGACGTGGCCATGGAAAGCGCGGGAGTAACGCTGGTTAAGGGTGATCTGCGGGGCATCGTCCGCGCAAGAAAGCTGAGCATGGCCACAATGCGGAACATCAAACAGAACCTTTTCTGGGCCTTCGGCTACAACTCGGTGGGAGTGCCGATTGCGGCCGGTGTCCTGTATCCATTTTTCGGCATCCTGCTCAGCCCCATGATCGCTGCAGCAGCAATGAGTTTCAGTTCTGTGTCGGTTGTGGGTAATGCACTGAGACTCAGAAGGGTTCATCTCTGAGCCCCATCAATCTCGCACTGGCATCCGGAAATCAACCTTCAGATGCAGACGTCTTCCGGACATCCGCGTCTTTCGCCGCTCCGGCATCAAACCGGTTCACGGCAAATCATTCGTATGCAGTACCTCGAGAGCCGCTTCTGGATTGTCTTTGGGACGTCGCACCCGAACCAGATCATGTCGACACCATCGTCAAGGCCATTACCATCCCGGACTCCGAGAGTAAATGTGCCCCCAGTCGTCAAAATGTGACTTGAGACCGGCCGCATGGATTTAAAACTGATCATTACCACAGATAGATAAACGGTCATTTTAGAATTATAATGAAATTAAGGTCAGGTCGAACCAGGAATAAAAAGGAGGTATTACCATGAAAAACGACGACCGCAAGCCAACCACAACAGATGCCGGGATTCCCGTATCCAGCGACGAGTACTCGCTGACCGTGGGACCCGATGGACCCATCCTTCTGCAGGACCACTATCTCATCGAACAGATGGCCAACTTCAATCGGGAGCGGATTCCGGAGCGGCAGCCCCATGCGAAAGGTTCCGGGGCCTTCGGACACTTCGAGGTAACCAAGGATGTCAGCTCTTACACAAAGGCTGCGGTATTCCAGTCCGACGTCAAGACAGACACACTGATCCGGTTTTCCACTGTGGCCGGTGAGCGCGGCAGCCCTGACACTTGGCGTGACCCGCGCGGCTTCGCGCTGAAGTTTTACACGAGTGAGGGCAACTACGATATGGTGGGGAACAATACACCGGTGTTCTTCGTGCGCGATCCGATGAAGTTCCAGCACTTCATCCGCTCCCAGAAGCGCCGTGCGGACAACGGCCTGCGCGACCACGACATGCAGTGGGACTTCTGGACACTATCGCCGGAGTCGGCCCACCAGGTCACGTGGCTGATGGGTGACCGGGGGATCCCGAAAACCTGGCGGCACATGAACGGCTATTCGAGCCATACTTACATGTGGGTCAATGCGAAGGGCGAGCGCTTCTGGGTAAAGTACCATTTCAAAACCGACCAGGGCATCGACTTCCTCACACAGGAAGAGGCCGACCGGCTGGCCGGCGTCGACTCGGACTACCATCGCCGTGACCTGTTCGAGGCGATCAAGCGGGGTGACTACCCCAGCTGGACGCTGAAGATGCAGATCATGCCCTTCAAAGATGCCGAGACATACCGGTTCAACCCCTTCGACCTGACGAAGGTGTGGCCGCACAGCGACTACCCGCTCCACGAGGTCGGCCGGCTGACGCTGGACCGCAACCCGACCGATTTTCATACCGAGATCGAGCAGGCGGCATTCGAACCGAACAACCTCGTTCCGGGAATCGGTCCCAGTCCGGACAAGATGTTGCTCGCCCGCCTCTTCTCCTATGCCGACGCACACCGCGCCCGGCTCGGAGTTAACTACAAGCAGATCCCGGTCAACAGGCCGAAAGTACCGGTGCACAGCTACAGCAAGGACGGCGTGATGCGGGTCCAGAACGTCTCCGACCCCGTGTACGCGCCCAATTCAAAGGGCGGCGCGCAGGCCGACGGCAAGCACTACCCTCAGGTGGAGGTCTGGAAGGCGAGCGGCGGGTTTATCCACGCTGCCTATACGCTGCACAGGGATGACGACGACTTTGGCCAGGCCGGCACCCTGGTGCGCAAGGTCATGGACGATGCTCAGCGCGGCCGCCTGGTGTCTAACGTTGTCGGTCACCTTAAAAAAGCCGTGTCTGAGCCCGTGTTGCAGCGTGCGTTCGAATACTGGAGAAACATCGACGGGGAGATCGGCGACCGCATCGCCAAAGGCGTGAAAGGCGGCTGACTCGACAACAATACGTGCGCGAAGCTCCTGTGATTGAACCGCTGAGCGCGGGGTTCGACGCAGACACCAGTCGGGCGTTACGCATGAATCCTGAAGTGCGCCTCGGCCCGTCAGCTGGGGCGCACTTGCCGCAGACTCCCTGCTTAAATCCGCGAGTGGTTCAGATTTCGGTAATATGAATCCGTCTTCCGCTCCGGACGGCATTAAGAAACATTAATAAAAGTTCACTTCTTTTTAATCTCAGCTTAATCAAACCGTTTTAAAATCTTCCTCATATACTGCGGACTTTTCGACTTCTCGATGGGTAAGAGGAAGGAGGTGAAAATATAATTCGCAGTCTGCCGGCGGCCGGCAAAATCAACCGTCCGGGCCCGAACAATTAAAAAGTCGCTTTCACAATACACAGTGAGATAAGGCAGGGCTCAGGTTGGGCCTTATTAATCTGAAAGCTTTAAAGGACATGCGAGCGATTCCGGAACAAAAATAACCTGCCTGGAGGTTCTCGCATTTGGAGATCTTTAATTATGGAATATAAAACGTACGAGATAGACCAGTACGGAAGGCTTAGAATTTATCCCTCTTTGACTCCCACAAGAGCAAAAGGGTTCTGGAGGAAAATCTCCTCCAGGATATTGAAAGCATTGAGGGTATCCTGAACACTGTACTTTAAACGGTCAGTCACTGCGCTTATACATCGCCGGAACGATCCAGGAACCCGTTTCTTGCTGCCGAAAGTTATTATTGCCGTCGAAAGTTCTGTCCCGCCATTTGCGACAGTCCCTAGCAGGTCCTTTGATATCGCCTGTCCCTATAGTCGCGGCGCCGATATTTCTTAGGGATGTCCGGGGTAAAGTCCTGAAGGCCGGGGTGGTCAGCCGACGAGAACCTGAAGTATTATTCTGAACATGTGAAATCGGTATGGATCTCTGTCTGGAGATGCTCAGGAGAGCCATGAAGAGGAGCAGCGCCGCTCTTTGCCATATTGATCTGCGTCAGGAAGATGCAACCATTATGAAATCCATACCATTTTGAAGGACAGGATATCCCCGTTGATGAACTCGAAATCGAGATAAGAAAAGAGGTATGGTTTCGACGCCAATAAGCAGGATAGTCCCACCCGATAAGGTTTACCTCGCAGTTGAGAAAAGATTAACTATTATTCACTGCCCGCTTGCCGGAAAGAGAGAAATGTGAGAACATGGAAGTACTCGAATAGACCAGATATGCGCAACGGCCGATAGTTGCGACAAATTATCAAACCGCTTATATCCGCCGGAAAGGAGAGCGAGATGAAGGTTAAAGACCCGGTCTGTAACATGACTATCGAGGAAAGCGAAGCCGCGGGCAATTCCACTTACAAGGGCGACACTTATTATTTCTGCTCGAAGGGATGCCAGGAGACCTTTGACAAAAACCCCGAGGCTTTTGTGGCAAAGAAAGGCTCGTAAGGTTAAGGTCACCCGCCGGTGTCCGGCAAATCGCTGCAGTTCCCTCTTTCTTCCATCTGTTTTGTCGGCCGGAGCATGAGCGTGAGGCATGGCTATTACGAAGAAGCAGATAGTCGATCTCTACCGCCTGAGGTCGCGCCGTTATGAAGTCACCGCAAACCTGTATTACCTGATAGGCTTCAGAGAACAGTCATACCGGAACAAGGCGGTGAGGGCTCTCAATCTCAGTCCCGGCGATACGGTCGTTGAGATAGGCTGCGGAACAGGGCTTAACTTCACCCTCTTGCAGAGTGCCGTCGGGCCCGGCGGGAGGATCATAGGAGTTGACCTGACGGATTCCATGCTGGATCAGGCCCGTAACAGGATAAAGAAAGAGTCATGGTCCAACGTGGAACTGGTGCAGGGCGATGCTGCCTCCTACGTTTTTCCCCGCGGCATTGACGGCATTATTTCGACCTTCGCGCTCACTCTTGTCCCTGAGTTTGATACTGTCATCCGGAACGGGTGCGAAGCCCTGAAGGAGAGAAAACGCTGGGTGGTCCTGGACTTCAAGATGCCCGCACCACCTTTTTCTTCTCTTGCCCCTCTCTTCCTTTATCTCACGAAGCCCTTCGGAGTAAGCCTGGACCTGGCAAGCCGTCATCCGTGGGAGTCCATACACAGATATCTCCGGCACCCGTCCATGATTGAGCATTATATGGGCTTCGTATACATTGCTACCGGGGAAAAAGGAGGGAGTGGATGCTGACCGGCTGGAGGTAGCATGGTCCTCATGCCCTTGTTGATGTTTCTCCCCCTGCTGGCCTTGCCGATATTCTGGCTATTGCCGCTGGCTGAGGCTCTGCCGATTTACCTGTGTCTCGTCGCCCTCTCTGCGGCGATGATGTGGGTCATGCGGAAAACAATGAAGATGCCCTCAAGAACAGGGGCGGAATATCTGGTCGGCAGAGAGGCGAAGGTGGTTTCCAGATCGGGACCTGGATACGGGACGCAGTACCAGGTCCGAGTTGACGGAGAGTTGTGGTCCGCCAGAAGCAGCGATGCTCTGGCACCCGGTGACAGCGTAACAGTCGCAGAGATCAAGAGCAACGTCCTTATCGTGGAACGCAAATCTAAATCTCACTCGCACGATTAACTGATCGCTCACACTGCGGTTAGGTTTGTTCCATCTGAGCCGTACTGGCCGATCATCGGCATGGTCGACATGCTGCCCTTCGTGCGGAACGGACAGGGGACGGTGAGGGCTGCCGGCAGTCCCGCCTTCACAAAATGCAGATACTGTGCTAGCCTAAAGTCAGGACAAAAAGACCATGAAGACGGTTACAGCGATCGTAAGGACAGACAGTCTCGAAGAAATAGTGAAATCCCTGGAGGAAAAGGGCATCAGGGGCATGACAATTACCGAAATCATGGGCGTCGGGCAGGAAGTCCGCCTGTACAAGCCTTACACTATCCACAACAGGATCGAGATCATCGTGCCTGACGAAAAAGTGGACGAGGTCACAGGGGCCATCCTCCAGCACGGACAGACAGGATTTGCCGGCGACGGCCTTATCGGGGTCTATCCCATGGACTATATGATAAAGATAAGGACGGGCGAAAAGAAGACGTGATGGCCGCCAAAGCTGTCTGATGAAAAGAGACCCGGTCTGCAACATGGAGGTGCGGGAAGAAGACGCCGTCACCGCAGAGTGTGACGGCGAGATCTTCTATTTCTGTTCCGAAGGCTGCAGAGACAAGTTTCTTGAGGAGAGGACCTGCAAAGTGCCTCGCAGGTCCTACGATCTCATAATACTGGGCGCAGGACCTGCGGGACTTACAGCGGGCGTTTACGCCGCAACTCTGCGTGTCGATGCCTTCCTCATAGGGAAAGACCTTGGTGGCCAGGCTGTCGACAGCACGAAGATCGAAAATTATATGGGTTATGACTTTATCACGGGCCCGGAACTCGTCGAAAAATTCCAGTATCAGCTGATCAATTCCCACTATATCGACCACTTGATTGGTGAGGTGGAAAGGGTCGAGGCCGTCAAAGGCGGCTTCAACGTGACGACGGCGGAACTGGTTAGCTACTTTGCGAGGACCGTCATTATCGCAACCGGCATGAACAGAAGGAAACTCGGAGTACCGGGAGAGGAGGCTTTTCAGCGGAGGGGAGTATTCTACGGGAACATCCAGGATTTTTCCTTCGTCAGTGAAGCGCCGGTCGCAGTTATCGGGGGAGGGAACTCCGCGCTCCAGATGGTGGAAAACCTTCAAGGAGTTGCAGGGGACATCCATCTGGTTTCAAGGGGGGAACTCACAGCCGACCCGGTAATCATTGAACGGGTAAAGTGTTTCGAGAACCTTCACATTTACGAAGGCTACAAAGTACTGGAGTTGACCGGCGACAGTTTGCTTTCAAAAATAACGATACGTAAGACAGGCACTGAAGGGAGCGAAAAGATTCCTGTGAGGGGCGTTTTTATATCGATCGGCCTGCAGCCGAATACCTTTCCGGTCTCACACCTCGTCGACTCCAACGAGCGCGGCGAGATCCTTATCGGTCCGGATTGCAGCACCTCCCGTCCGGGACTTTTCGCGGCGGGAGACGTCACAAACGCCTTCGGGAAAAGGATTATCATCGCTTCGGGCGAAGGCGCGAAGGCAGCTCTTGCTGCGAGG
>JARRRI010000010.1:20576-38794 GCA_037380845.1 Candidatus Sulfobium sp.
AATACTTTCTTCACCGCTTCTTCACATTCGTATGATAAATTAGAAACCATGCAACTGAGACCTTCGGTCTCACCACGTAACGGTCAAGAATCAAGGAGAGGTAGAGAATGAAGAAGCAGACGGTTTTCAAGGTTTTGTCTTTGGTAGCAGTATTAGTGATGGCTTTTGCGGTACGTTCGGAGGCTATGATGGGAACCCCTGTCTCCGGTGGAACAACAGACGGGGGCGGATACATCACCGGCGGCATGATGGGAGGCTTCCAGATGACCAACAACGGGGGCTTCGGCATGATGAACGGAATGGCGGGCACACCGGTGGTCGGCGACGACGGCACGGCATATCTGGTAAGTTACACCCCGACGGCCGATCCGGGGACAATACCCACTTACAATTCGTTTCAGTCGAGCCTCATGGCGTTCAGCCCTGACGGTACGCCTGTCACCCTTACCCTGAACGGGATATTATCGAGGCCTCTGGTGGAAGGCAACGTACTGGTAGCAACAGCGTCACTGCCCAATTTCCAGCAGTTTAACGTCCTGGACAATACCAGCGGCCAGTCGGTGCTGTACGCCGTGTCACTTCCTTTCAGCGCTTCCTCGACACCGGCGGCTATAGCACTGGATGGTAATTACGCGTCGGTGCCAGTCATAAAGAACAATATGGTCTATGTGACCACGACCGACTTCGGCAACGCCATGATGGGAAGCGGGACCTTCAGCATGTTCAACTACGATTTCAGTACATCGGCTGCAAAGAGCTATCTTTACATGTACAACCTGAACGACGGTACGCTGAACAAGTACGAAATCCAGTAGACGAACCCTCAAACCGTAAGGCCCCGCCCAAATGGCGGGGCCTTTTTTGTCTCATCCGCCAGTCCTGGCCCCCGCCCTTTCTTTTGTCCTTTTTTACGACTTTTTCCCGGGCTCTGTGAGGTCATTATTTGTGTTTCTCCAAGGGGTTCCGTCGTCATTTTGGACATAGAGTCGATCTTGACTAACAGTCACATGCTCTGGTAAGCTATTTGAATTCAAAAAGAGGAGCGGGAATGGCAAGTTCAAAGTCTACCAGAACTACAAAAAAGGTAAAATCTGCATCGACAAAATCTTCAGAGGCAAAACGCGGCGCACCCAAAAAGGCTGCGAAGACCGCTTCTTCCGCAGCATCGCAGAAAAAGACCGCCCTTTCCCCGAAAGGCAAGGGGAAAACGATAAAAGAGGTAAAAGTGAAGACATCAGGCACCGGGAAAACCAGGAAATCCACGCTTTCCGATAGAGAAAAGCATATCCAGAAGATAAAGGTAAAGCTACTCAAACAGAGGGAATCTCTCCTGAATGAGGCAGAATCGGCGCTCAACGAACTGCCGGGGCAGATGATCTTCCCCGACCTCGGCGATCAGGCCACCGCCGAGACCGACAGAAGCTTCATGCTGAGGCTGAGGGGCCGTGAACAGCGTCTTTTAAAGAAGATAGACGAGGCTGTTGAGCGCATAGAGAACGGGAGCTTCGGCATTTGCGACGACTGCGGCGAGGAGATCGACATCAAGAGACTCGAAGCACGTCCCGTCACCACGATGTGTATTGAATGCAAAACCCTGCAGGAA
This sequence comes from Candidatus Sulfobium sp., assembly GCA_037380845.1. Classification (GTDB taxonomy): domain Bacteria; phylum Nitrospirota; class Thermodesulfovibrionia; order Thermodesulfovibrionales; family UBA6898; genus JARRRD01. Next base: position 22,180 of record JARRRI010000010.1, read on the forward strand.
GAAGAGGAGAAGCTGAGGGAATCATAATTCTCCCGCTTTCCCTGCTGCCAGAATTCTGTTCACCGCCGGCTCCTGAGACTTGCGCGGGCCGGTCGCCAGGGCGCAATTCAACAGGCGGAAAGGTTCTACCCCAGACGTGTGTAATTTACCCCTTTTTCTGTCCCCTCGATCCTGAAAAGTTTGTCACCCGCGGTGAGCTCCCGCAGTCTCGCGGGGTCGACCTGGTTATAAAAAACGGGCTTGAGAAGGCTATCTTCCCCGCTGCGGCCCAGTAGATGCTCCTTCAGTAGCGGGTCGCTCATGATAACCCTGGTGATCTGCAGCCTGCGGTAGAGCCTGATATATGTGTTGACATTGACGCTGTCAGGCTGGAGTCTCCTGAAGAGATCGAGATACCAGACCAGTGCCTTTTCATCCTCGTAGGGAAAACCGCCAAGGAAATCGACAACTATCTGCAGTCCGCAGGACTTCGCGATGAATATGATCTTCTCGATATCGGAATAATATAGAGAGCACTTCTTCCAGGAATCGACAGTAAGTGTGATGAGAGAGACGCCCGTGTCCTTCATCAGCCTGAACAGCTTCTTGTTGTAATTGGCGGGCTTCATATATACTGCCCAGTCCATCTCAATCCCGGCCATTTTCAAAGCGCTCAGGAAGTCGATGCAATAATCGATATCTTCGTTGAACTCGGAGTCACAGAGATGAAACCGCCTGAAACCGGCCGAAGTAAACCCTCTGATCTCCTCAATGACGCCGGGGATTCTCCTGAACGACACATTTGTATTGGCCTCTAAGCAATAGACGCATGAAGAACCGCACCCCTTGTGAGTCTGGAAACCCGCGACCCCGCCCCGGTCATAGTATTTCCGATAATCAATCTCCGCAGTGCGCCTCGGACATGAAATCTCGTATCGGTATGTTCTTCTCTGGATTTTCGGAATTTCTGCAGAAGACTGGATCCCCTCCAGCAGTTCGTTAATCTTGTCCTCTCCCGGCCCGACCAGAGCGTAATCGGCCTGAAGGTATTCGAGAACCCCCCCGGGGTCGGCAGACACGCCACTGCCACCTATTACCACTTTAAGGCCGTATTTCTCCTTTGCCCGACCGACGAGCCCCTTTATCTCATCCAGAAAAAATTCATTTTCCTGATAGAGGGCTGTGTCCACATTTCTCACCGTGATGCCGACCACGTCGGGTTCAAATCCTGCTATAGCCTCGTCGAGTTCCCGGGGGGGTGAGACCGAAAAACAGAAGTCCGCAATCCTGGCCTCGTGCCCTCCCCTCTCTATGCTCGCGGCCATGTGTTCAAGCCCTATCGGGGGCACAGGCGGAAACCTGTAAGTATTGGGGTTAACAAGAAGCACCTTCATCAATCCCTATGATAATCACTCCAGTTCAAAATGGTCAAAAGAAACGCAGCGCACCCGGCGGGCTGTGTCCTGCGCCGCTACTCCTCCGAAGAGAGACGTTATTCCTTCACAAACATCCCGATCTTAAACTATAATAGCGGCATGCTGAAAAAACTTCCCTGGTTAGCGGTATGTCTGGTCGCCGCAGTCGCCCTGGCGGTAGTAACAGGTATCCTCAATCCATCCGAAAAGGTCAATGCACTCTGGGTCGTCGTTGCGACCGGCTGCTTCTATACCATTTCATACAGGTTTTACGCCTCCTTCCTCGCGGCCAGGGTCCTCTCTCTAAACGGGGATTATGTTACACCTTCGAAGAGATTTACAGACGGCAAGGACTACCACCCGACGAACAAGTGGGTCCTTTTCGGCCACCACTTCGCGGCCATTGCAGGTGCCGGGCCTTTAATAGGTCCGATGCTTGCCGCACAGTTCGGATATCTTCCCGGTTTTCTCTGGATCCTCATAGGTGCTGCCTTCGGAGGCGCGGTGCACGACATGGTGATACTGGCCGCCTCGGTAAGAAGGAACGGCCGCTCGCTGGCGCAGATAGCCAGGGACGAAGTCGGCCCCGTCGCGGGCATCGCTGCGGCATTTGCCGTAATCTTCATAATAATCGTGGCCCTCGCCGGCCTGGGGCTCGCAGTGGTAAATGCCCTCGCCAAAAGCCCGTGGGGCACCTTCACCATCGCCGTCACCGTCCCTATAGCCTTCTTCATGGGTATTTACCTCTACCGCATAAGACCGGGGAAGATATCGGAAGTAAGTGCAATGGGCGTGGTTTTGCTGCTGGCCGCCGTGTTTGCGGGCCATTACATCCCGGGGTCCTTCCTTTCCCCCTTCTTCACCCTCAGCAAGAACAGTCTCGTGCTTTCCATAATGGTTTACGGCTTTGTGGCCTCCGTTTTGCCTGTCTGGATGCTCCTTTGCCCCCGGGATTACCTGTCCACGTATATGAAGATCGGGACGGTGGCACTCCTCGCCGTAGGGGTAATCGTGATGTCCCCCACTATCCAGATGCCTGCACTCACCAGGTTTGCCGCAGGCGGCGGTCCGGTTATCCCCGGCAAGATCTTTCCTTTTATGTTCATTACCATAGCCTGCGGCGCTATCTCCGGTTTTCATTCCCTCATCTCTTCGGGCACAACGCCGAAGATGATAAAGAGCGAGAAGGATATCCGGGTCATAGGATATGGCGCCATGCTGACGGAGGGCTTCGTCTCCATGATGGCCCTTATCGCAGCAACGATTCTCATACCAGGAGATTATTTCGCCATCAATACTAAGCTGTCCCTTGATTCTATCGCAGCCCTTGGGTTTCCCGTCGGGAGGATCCACGAGCTATCGGCGCTGGTCGGGACCAATGTGAGCGGAAGGCCGGGTGGTGCCGTGTCTCTCGCAGTTGGAATGGCATCGATACTCTCGAGCATACCCGGCATGAAGGGCCTGATGCCTTACTGGTATAACTTTGCCCTCATGTTCGAAGCCCTCTTCATCCTGACCACCGTCGATACGGGAACTCGCGTGGCCCGTTTTTTAATGCAGGAACTGGGCGGCGCTGTATACAGGCCCCTGTCCCGGACCGGCTGGCTGCCCGGCTCTTTTGTCACCAGCCTGTTTGTCGTGTGTTCCTGGGGGTATCTCATATATTCAGGCAGCGTGGCCACCATATGGCCCATGTTCGGGGTCGCCAACCAGCTTCTGGCGGCCATTGCCTTCGCGGTGGGCACAACAGTGATCGTTAAATCGGGAAAACTGCGCTATGCCTGGACAACCTTTGTCCCCATGGTTTTCATGTTTACGACAACCCTGACGGCGTCATGGGAACTGGCCGGGATTTTCGGCCGAAAGGCAGCGTCTGCGGCTACAGCAAGTGAAGCCCTCACGTATAAGCTGGATCTTTTCCTGATACTCCTTATGGCTGTCCTCGCGGTTGTCGTCCTTGCTGATATCCTCGTTAAATGGTATGGATATTATTCCGGCAGGATAGAGATGAAGACAGTGGAAACGATCTCGGTCAACGTTGAGACCGATTAGACCCGCTGGTTCAATAAAGCCATTACGAGACCTTTTCGGTGCTCCTGTACGGCTGTTTTACAACGTCCGGGTAGAGCCGCCGGGATTGCCGGCTGCGTCCTCCTCTTCCATCCTTGCAGCGAGATAGGAAAGAAGTTCTTTTGTGCCTTTATGCGTAACGGCGGAAACCGCAAAAAAGACGAGAGACTTTTTCCGGCAATATCCCGCAAGGCTTTCCATTCTCTTCCCGTCCCCCGCTGCGTCGATTTTCGAGCCGACCACCACCTGAGGCCTTTCCGCCAGTTCCGGGCTGTAGAGTTCAAGTTCCCTGTTTATCTTTATCAGGTTATCCACGGGGTCGCCCTCGCCCATTTCCGACACATCGACCAGATGAAGGAGAATGGATGTACGCTCCACGTGACGAAGGAACCGGAATCCCAGTCCTGCGCCCCTGTGAGCACCCTCTATCAGACCTGGAATATCCGCGACCACGAAACTCTTGTGATCTTTGAACTTGACGACCCCGAGATTAGGCACCAGCGTCGTGAAGGGATAATCGGCTATCTTCGGCCTCGCTGAAGACATTACCGAAATCAGCGTGGATTTGCCGGCATTCGGGAGACCGATAAGCCCCACATCGGCCAGAAGCTTCAGTTCGACCACCAGAGACTTCTCCTCGCCCTCCTCCCCTGGCTGTGCATACCTTGGGACCTGGCGCACAGGCGTAGCAAAGTGTGAATTGCCGAGTCCGCCCCGTCCCCCTCTGGCCGCTACGACCTGCATACCTTCCTTATCGAGGTCATACAGAATCTCGCCGCTGACGGCATCCTTGATGATAGTGCCCACCGGCACGGAAATCACGAGGTCCCTGCCGTCACGCCCGTGCATCTTCTTGCCCATGCCGTGCTGCCCCCTCTGAGCGTGATATTCCCTTCTGTACCGGAAGTCAAGAAGAGTGTTCAGTTGTCTCGTTGCCCTGAAGACGACATGGCCTCCCCGCCCTCCGTCGCCGCCGTCAGGGCCGCCCCTTGGGACATACTTTTCCCTTCGGAAGCTGACACAGCCACGTCCTCCGTCGCCCGCCTTAACATAGATTTTTGCGTAATCAACAAATTTCATACTAAATTTAAACAAAACCGGGAAAAAGAATTTAACCACGGAGACACAGAGGCACGGAGTTACAACTCAAAAAAATTATATAACCATCCACACAAGACTTTCTCCGTGTCTCAGCGTCTCCGCGGTGGTTGCTATTTCAGTCTTGACGGCAGCCCTTTACTCGCAAATAAAAAAGGCAGACCGCGATCTGCCTTCATTTCTCTTTTCTTATGTGTTGCTTCCTATTCTTGCGCGGCGGGATATACGCTAATTTTCAGCCTGTCCCTGTCTTTCCTCTCAAAATTTACAACACCGTCGACAAGCGCAAAAAGCGTATCGTCAGATCCCTTCCCGACGTTGTTGCCGGGATGAAATTTGGTCCCCCTCTGGCGCACCAGTATATTGCCGGCCCTCACGGTTTCGCCGCCGAACCTCTTTATCCCCAGACGCTGGGCATTGCTGTCACGGCCGTTCCTGGAACTTCCGACTCCCTTTTTATGTGCCATACTATCCTCCGAAGACTATGTCTTTTATTTTCAGTAGCGTAAAATTCTGCCTGTGGCCGTTCAGTTTCCTGTAACCCTTCCTCGGTTTCTTTTTGTAGACCAGCACCTTGCGGGATTTTACATCACCCACGATTTCGGCCTTCACGCTGGCATTCTCCACATACGGCTTTCCGATCTGAAGGTTGTCATCCTTCCACACGACCAGTACCTTCTCGATGTTGACATCCTTTTCACTCGCCGGCACCTTCTGCACCTTGATAGTATCGCCGGGCGATACCCTGAACTGCTGCCCTCCGCTTTCTATAACTGCATACATGATCTTGTCACCTCCGAATAGATATTAAAGAATATACGGCCAAAAAAGTCAACTTGCAGGCGACCTTCTCCGGAAAAAAGCAGGGAGTGTCATCTGCAGATTTTGATGGTAGCGGCGACCCGATGTGAGCAGGCGACCACTCGCACCCAGGAAACGATGATGGCTATAACTCTGCGCTTTCATTGACATAATCTTATCATAATTTGTGTCACATTATGAGCTATTTTAAGAAGTAATGTCTTTTCAGCTTGAGAGTCAGGGAAATCCCGATTGTTCCGAAGGCTGGGGCAGTGATAACATAAAATGTCGGGCGTTTAATAAAACAGAGCAGGCATGATACGATTGAGAGCCATCATGACGATCATACATTTTTTACTTGTGAGGGACTGCTGACGATGTCAGGTCGCAGGATGAACCGCATTAGCAGGCTGTTTCCGTATATAACGGTCTTTTTCATCATTGCTCTTTTTTCGGGAGATTTTGTGAGACTCGGCAGCCTCACCTTTCAGATTATTGCCATCCTGTCGCTCACTATTTTCGTCACTGGTTTCTGGAGCAGGGTTTCGGTGTGGGCGAAGGGTGGGTCCTCCGACATCCTGAGAAAAGCATTGGCGAGCGTTTTCTCGATAGAGTGTTTGTTCGCTTACAGACTTTTCAGCAAGAGCATGATAAGGGGCCTTATTCTGGTCCTCACAATATGGAGTTTTTCTGTCTTGACCATTGGAAGCATATGCCTTTCGCTTGAATATCTTTTAAGAACGGACCTGACTTCCTCCGGGTTCTTCTCTCTCTCCATGGACATAGCAGGATCTGCGCTTCTCCTTTCGATCCTCTTTTACCTGGGTCGAAGGCTCATTGTGGAGAGGGCCAGACAGATAGCCGTAATGGAAGACATGGTGCTGCTTTTTACTTTCCTCCTGATTGTGATAACAGGTTTTGCAAACGAAGGACTGCGTCTGGCCTACATGGGGGTCGCGCCGGAAACCATGCGTCCGGCCGGTGCCCTTCTGGCCGGGGCGATAACCTCTTTTTCGCACAATCCGGCTGTCATTTTGAGAGTCAGAGACGTCGTATGGAAGATTCATGCTCTTCTTTCCTTCTTCCTTCTGGCTTATATCCCTTTTTCGAAGCAGTTCCATATGTTCGCAGCGCAGATAGTGACGAAGGAGGCCGGGAGGAGAAAAAGGGAACTGAGGAGTATCCTGCATGAGTGAGAAAGAGACCTTCACTTCGTGCCTTTCCAGCGGGCAGCTCATCGAACTGGACGCATGCACCAGATGCGGGGAATGTCTCAAGTACTGTCCGGTTCAGGAAGTGACGGGCAGACTTTCGATCTCGCCGCCCGAGAAGATCCGCATCTTCAGAGAATTTATAAGAGCAACTGATGGCCTCAAGGCGAGGCTCTTCGGACCCGGTGAAATCGATAGGAAATTGCTCGAAGAATTCACCAGGGCCGTATTCGAATGCACCACCTGCGGAGCCTGCGGACAGCATTGCACGGTCGGGATCTTTACCCAGCGGCTCTGGCCGATGTTGAGAAAGGAGATGGTGAGGCGCGGTATCGGACCAATCGGCGGCCAGGCAAAGATACCGGAGGTGATAAGAAATACCGGTAATCCTTATGACAAGCCCGCGGCGGAACGGTTTTCACCATGGCTTCCCGAGAATACCAGAATCGCAGAAAAAGCGGACATAGCCTATTACGCAGGATGCACGGGAGCCTACTCCGCCCAACCGATGGTCAGGGGAGATGTCCTGGTCCTGAACGCAATCGGAGACCGCTTCACCATGCTTCCTCCGGAAGAGGAGGTCTGCTGTGGTTTTCCGCTCTTCATAACAGGACAGCATGATATGCTCGAGGATTTGACGAAAAGACTTGTTAACGCCTATAAAGCCAAAGGTGTGAAGGTGCTTCTCTGCTCCTGTCCCTGTTGTGTGAATATGATGTCCCGCGACTGGCCCCTTTTTTACGGGGGGGACCTGCCTTTCAAGATAAGGCATATAACACAATTCGTTGTGGAGGCGCTCAAGGACAGAAGGTTGACTATCAAAAAAGGGTTGAAGGAAAGGCTGATCTACCATGATCCCTGTTACTTGAGCAGAGGGGTGGGTATTATAGATGAGCCAAGGACAGTACTAAGAAGCATTCCCGGCATCGAACTCCTGGAATTCGAACATCACGGTCTCGAATCGCGCTGCTGCGGCGCCGGAGGGGCGGCCCGTAAGGTCTTTGCAGAAAACGCAAATGCAATGGGCAGGCTCACCATTGATGAGGCAGTGGAAAAGAAAGCCGACAGACTCATCTTCAGTTGTCCCGCCTGTTACGCGCAGGTCAACGAGGCAATGGTTGGTTATGAGAAACAGATAACGATAACGGACATTATGGAGTTACTGGGAGGTCTCCTGTGACAGGCCCTTCGACGTCATTACAAGAACTCTTGTCTACTTGCGGGCGTGGGCACTCAGGTATGCAATTATCTCCTTCTCTTCCCCATCTGTAATCACTCTTTTACCCATCGCTTGCATATTGGAACGCATTCGCTCCACGACTTTCGGCCACTCCACGGAAGTGTGGAGTTTCGGGTCTGGAAGAGCATGACACAGCGAGCACACCTGCTTAAACAAGACGGCCACCTTTGACTCAGGCGCCGGCAGCGACTCCGGAGAGACTGATTTCAGGGAGTACGTTTTGAGATAGGCCACTATAATCTGCCGTTCCTCCGGGGATGGACTCTCGATGCCCATCATGCCCGACATCATCCTCATGCGGTTAAACATCCTGACGACAACATGAGGCCACTCTTCAGCGGTATGCATACGGGGACTCGGGAGGTAATGACACTGGCTGCAATAGCGCGTTAACAGCTGGGCTCCCTTGCTGTCCGGATCGGGAAGGTCGCCCGGTTTAACTCCCGGCGGGAGCATGCCGGGCATCATTCTCTGCATCATCCCGCCCATCTGAGCCCTGTTCATCAAGCCGCGCCCCATCATACCACCAGTCATCATGACGGGATAGCTTCCCATCCACGTTGTCGTAAAAAGGCCCAGCAGTCCGACGGCGGTCAGGGCCAGGGCGGTTATGAGCAGACGGCTATCTCTCATTAAAAAACCCTACGAGAGGTCTTTCTTCATCCTTTCAAACTCTTCCTTCGAAATCTCCCCCCGGGCATATCGCTCCTTCAAAATATCCAAGGCAGTTTTTTCGTCACGCCGTCCCGAGGATCCGCCGGACTGTCTCACAACCCAGACTATCAGCAGAATAATCCCGATAATTATGACTACCCAAAAAAGGAAGTGAAAAAACCACATCTCTCCGCCGTATGGGGCGTACATCATAGGCTGGTTCCTTTCCACAGTTTCATCTCATTTATGCGACCTTGCCCCGTTTCTTAAAGCTTATCATATCTGAAGGAAAAGGTTGGCAGGCAAAGAGGGATAAAGGCTCTGCGGTTTCTTTTGTCGATAGTCCTGTACGCTACGAATAATCCAGGCTAAAACTCGTATCGAACCTGTACATACGTGTTGTCATCCCTTGAAAACTGTCCAAAATCGCCGGCCGGCGTTCCCCCTCCGAAGACATTTGCGCCGACTGCGGCCCAGACGTGATCGGTGAAACTGTACCTGACCTCCGGATTCAGGAAGTACTCGCCCACAGCAGGGCTGTAGAAGCCAAAAAAAGATAACTTAAGAGTCTGCTGCTTCAGAAGTTGAGTCAGCCTCAAAGAAGTCAGATCATAGTACCTCGGCCGCCCCGGAAATCCGGCCGGGAGGCTTCTCTCATAGGCCGGATGGTCGTGCATGTACTCGCCGTAATATTGCACTCCAACCGTAAAATCTTCCCACAGCTGCCTTTGGTATCCGACCAGAAACCTTGTCTGTGAATTCGGGATCATGGGGTTTGTGCCCTTTCTGTCCTGTCGTGAATCATAATAGCCCGCTTCAAGACTCAGAACGCCGTCCAGCGCGCTCCTCTGCAGACTTGCGCCGTATACGGAGAGTTTTGGATAGAACTGGGTGAGCTTCCCGGGCATAACCGGATCATCCGGCATCATGGACGGCTGTCTGAAAAAACCGCGATAGAAATAGACCGAAGCGTCGAATCCGGCTATGTTCCTGTATGCCCTTATGGCAACTTCCGTATCTCCGAGAGTAACGGCCGGCTCCACCTTTCCCCTGTCGGTTACGCCCGGCATCGGATCGAAGACGTGGAACCTCCCCGGGGAGGGGTAAACGTTGCGGGTAAAGAAAGGAATGATAACTACCTCGAAAGAAGCGAAGTCCGGATAAATACCGATCTTCGCCCCGTCGACGCCCTTCTTCAGATACCCAAGCGGCCTGCCGGAAAAAAAGGCATCGTAATCCTTCGGAAATACGTCGTTGATGAATATCAGGTCGCCGACCCCCCACGTGATGATCTGCCTGCCGGCCCTTGCATCCCAACTGGCGGCAGTATAATCGATATAGCCTTCTCTCAGATCCGAGTCCCATACCTGGTCAATGTGATCGTACCATCCTTCGGCCTTGATAAAAAGATGAACCGGACCTTCCGACGCATCGAGCTTCAGCTGCAGTCTTTCCTCCGCGAGTTTGAAGTCTCCGCCGTCGGGATTGGGATTATTCGATATATCGGCCGAATAGTTGCCCTGAAGGAACCCATGGAGCGAGACTTCGGCTGCAGGGGCAGGAGGGACGAGAAGCAATATGACTGCAGCGGCGATGACGATCCTCTTCATTTGATCCATCTTCTGGGCGGCTGCTTCAGATAGCGCTCGGAAAAAAGACTGTCGCTTATCCCGACGTTATAATCCGCATCGAGATAAGTTACCTGAGTCATATGGTGACTTTTAAGATTCTTCATGGTCCGCTTCATGACAGTCGGAACCCCCTTCACGTCTTTCACTTCATCCGCCGTGAAGATCTTGTAGAGGTCACCCCGCTGGTCGTAGTATTCCTCTTTGAGGGGCAAAAAGTCGGCCTTGTCTATCCATAGAAGCCTGTAACTGTATTGCATGTCCCCCGCCCTCGGAGTGCTCTTTATGACATAGCAGTCCTTCGCCTTGTATTTCTCTTCTTTCACCATCTTGTGAGTGTCTTCTGCCAGGTCTCTCCCGGAGACGTCTTCGTAAGTAAAATCAGACCCTACAAAGCTCGAATACTTGTCTCTGGCGGCTATCCTTCTCACCATATTGAGAGCGGGTACGAAGAGCCACCTGTCGGCGTCCCTGCCCGGATGTTTGTAAACCATAAAGGTCATACCCCTTACGTCCGCCGGCCGGAAAAAGTAGATGAAATACTTCTGCTCGCCGCCGGGCGGTCCGAAGTTCTTTCTGATCATGGTCATTTCTCTCACCCTCTCCTGTCCGCCTTCGCTGATTAGCTTCATCAGGACCCGGGCCTTGAAGTCCTTACCGGGATAGAGAAAAGCGGCCTGATATTTCTCCATGACTTCATTCGCAGTCATAGCAAAGACGCTCTGCGACAACAACAAAACAACGGCGATACCAACAATCAGTTTCCTCACTTCAAGCCTCCTTTAAAAAGCTGGCCCTGAAAAAGTGTCACAAGGGCCGGCAGGTAAATAAGCGTCATAACGGCGCTAAGAATCATCATGCTCACAATAAACGCCCCGACCGTTATATAGGGCGTAAGAGGTGCAAAAATCATCACCGCGAATGACGCCGCAAAGAGAATGGCGTTCCGCATGATTCCCTTTCCGGGCCTTCCTGCCGTCCAGAGGAGAGCATCCGTCAGCGATTCTCCGGGCGTCTCCCTAAGGCGTTGCCTGAGACGGCTCACAAAATGGATGGCGAAGTCCACGGCCATACCCAGAGAAAGGGTGGAAAGGACAGAGATGGGCATATCGAAATCCTTTCCGCTGAATCCTATGACCCCGTAAAGAAGAAGTATCGTAAATAGAAGCGGCGTATATCCCACAATTGCCCACTTGACGGAACGGAAATCGAAAGCGAGTATGGCGAATACCACGATTAGCGCGAGGATAAATCCCTTGACCATGTCCCACAGGACATCGTTATTCCATACCAGGTTGAAGTATGCCTTTCCGGCCGGCTTCAACTCAAACAGAGAGGGATGCGCCTTCTCATACCGGTTTATGGCATTTATCACCTCTTTCAAGATCCGCCGGTTTTGCTGACATACTGAAAAGGAAGAGGTACTGACCGATCGCCTTCCCTGAGTCGGGAATTGAGTCGTATTCAGGGTCATCATCGTGCAGCACAAGGTTTATTCTCTTCAGGTAGTCGACCACAGAGGTCGTCTTTCCCACCATCGGCAGCCTTTCGAGGCTCCTCTGGAGTCCTTCTATATAATGCATGGCTTCAGGAGTTTTTATATAACCGTCTTTTGGCGCGGTCGCGACCACGTAACCGAGAGAGGTGCCTCCGAGGTTTTTATTTATCACGGAATCTGCAACGCGGATGTCGCTCCCCTTCTTGAACCAGTCTACAAGGTTATTGTTCACAGTTATTCTTGTCAGGCCGATGACCGCGACTACAAAGAGGACAAGCCCCACTAAAACGGTCTTCCCCGGGTGATGCGCTCCGAATCCGGCGAGTTTCTTCAGATACCCGGAGGTCTTACCGGTATCGCTGACTTCGGTCCGGGCTATCTTTTCGAGCTTCTCGTCTTTGACAAAGGTGAACATTGCCGGTATAAAGCTGAAGCTGAGCAGCCTCAGGGAGATCGTACCGAAGGCAACAAGGCCGCCGAAGACCCTGACAGGAACGATGTTCATGAACAAAAGCACGGCAAAACCCGCCGCCGTCGCCAGGGCGGTGTTGCGGACGGGTCGGCTCACGGCGCTCATCGTCTCGATTATCGCTGTCTTCTTGTTTCTCTTTTCCCTGTAGCGGAAGTAGAACTCATTGAAGATGTGCATGCTGTCCGTTGCGATCGCCATAAGAAAAACGGGCGCCATAGAGCTCATTATATGAATGGGAAAGCCGAGCCCGATGAGAAGCCCCATCGACCAGATGATACTCATCATTGCGTCCATCATCAGGGTGATTGACAGGAAGAGGTCGTGAAACATCAGATATCTGACGATCAGCATGACCATGCCAGCAATCGGCGCATATATCGCCATGAGCTTGAACATCTCGGCGCCGAAGGTATCGCGGGCGACGGGATCGCCGGCAATGTAGTACTTTTCGTCCCCCTTCTCCTTTCTTACGATCCCGCGTATCCTGTCTGCCACCTCCTTGCCGTTTGCCCCTTTCTCAAGCGGGACATAAATGGCGGCGGTCTTGCCGTCCTTCGAGATGGTGCGATTGATAAAAAGAGGGTTGTCGAAAAGCATCTCTTTTAAGGAGCCGAGGTCCTCTTCCTTTTCCGGCACGGTTGTCATGAGAGGGGCGACATTCAATGCCCCTTTATCCACGGTGACGTTATCGATAGTGGTAAAGCTCGACACGTCCCTGGCGGCGACTCCTTTGATCCGTAGTATCCCATCCGTTATATCTTTGATCCTGGCGAGGGTGTCACTGTTGACAATGCCCTTTTCGTTCACGACGCCGACGACTATCATGTCCTTGTAAAGGCTGAAGTCCTTGTCCACCCTGTCATTCCAGACCCTTACCGCGGATGTTGCAGGTAGCATGTTCTTGGGGTCGGTGTCGGTCCTCATCTTCGGGAACTGCGTCATGAAGGCAAGGGTTACTATTATGCAAAGCAGTACGACCAGCTTCGGATGCTCTACCGAAAACTCAACAAGAGAAAACTTACGCATCAGACCTCCCATATGTGCATCAAATTCATTTTAATGCCGATATGAATTCAGACCACGTCTCTTCTCACAATCGCGATGCCCTCAAGCAGGCTTGCCAGAGCATCCTGCATAAGGCTGCACGCCCTCGTGATCTTCCCGTTGGCGATACCGTATCATGTGTTTTTGCCGTTTCTTCTCCCCTCCAGGATCCCCATCATGCGCATCAAAGACAGGTGCTGGGACACGTTTGCTTTCGAGGTCCTCTTAAGTTCAAAAGCAGCGGTCAGGCCGCCGAACGAGCCGCCTAATACAACTATCCTGGCCATGTCGTCTCCCCCTTGTGAGCCATCAGCTTTCAGCCTTTCAGCTCTAAGTGAAAACCTCTGCTTGTTGCTTGCCGGTTACCGGAAACCAATGGTTTTTAAAACATACCGAGCACCTTGTCGGATTCAGCTATCAAGTCGACAAGACCGCTGTAATCGATGTCCCTGACGTCATCATTCATGGCAGTTGCCCTCAGTCCTCTTAACCTCCTGTCGTCTTCGAGGACGTAGGCCTTGCCCAAAAAACCGAGGTCTTTAAGATCTCCCCCTTTGAGAAAATAAGCGGCATTTTGCAGAAGAACTATATCGGCCGACGTATCACGGGCAATCTTTGCTCCTCTTTTGCCTTCCGGCGTGTCCGGCGCGCTTTTTATCATCACTATCATCAGGGTCCTCCATTAAATTTGCTAAAAGATCATCGAGGCATCAGCCTGTTTGAGGACAGCCGCTATCTGCGATTCATCCACCACCTTCACGCCCTCCAGGATGTCCTCTTCCTTCAAGCCCTGTTCCATGACGGACACATTATCCGCAAGAACCTCTATGCCCATTTCAACACAGTCTCTTAAAGTGTCTGCAAGGTCGGTGAAGCCCGTATCCGAGGCATCCTGTCCCTGTCTTGCAAGCTCGACCCCTCCATCAACAAGAATGAGCGTAGGCGATATATTCCCTGAGACGGCCCCCACGGCGTGTCTCACTGCCTCCGCGGCATTGGTGTCGCCGTAGGGCGGCTTCCTGAGTATCATCGCGATTTTTTCCATGATCTCCTCCTATGCTCCGACATTGAGCCAGATGTCGCTTTCGCCCATGGTCTTAAACAACACTTTGAGCGAGCCCATCTCTGTACCGTCCATGTAGTCTTCTTGCGCCGCACGGCGAAAGTTCAGGCAGCCCCCTCAAAGATAGACCTTCAAGCCCTTCTGAATAAGTCTTGAGAATTCCTTCTCAGCGTTCGTAATCCCTTTTGCTTTCTGTTCTTTCAGAAAGCAATAGATTCCGTCGGCCGAAGCGATCACGTTGACGGCGTGTCCCTTGCCAAGGGCGGCGTCGGCAATCCTGATCGTCGAGAAGGTATTTTCGCAGGAATACGGCGAGGTAGACAGAAACAGTGTGATGTTTTTTCCCATGATTTCCTCCTTTGCTCTTAATTCTTCCTTTCACCCGGATATTTCCCCTTCCTTGTCACAGGACAACAGGCCTGGGCCGGCAGATCGTATTCATATTTCTTTCCGAGCAACTCCAAGCAGATCCGGGATGAAAGGCTCTTTGAGAAAATAACAACGGAGTTTCCCGTCAATATAGAAATCAATCAAATCATGATTCCGAAGCAGAGGGAGATGCTGCGAAATGCTGGACTGCCGGATTTCGGAGAACCCTTCCAGATCGCTGACGCACTTTACCCCTTTTCCGAACTCTTCGAGGATCTGTCTTCTCACCGGATGAGCAATGCCTCTCAGTACTTCCAATTTCTCTTCGCGGCTGATCATCGGGGCCTTCTATTCACATATTCAGAGGTTTGAATAGTATTACAGTCCTTGAATATATTTGTCAAGGATTTTTTTGTAATCAAGTGCAAAAAATAACGCCCCTTTCTTCCACGAATTTCCGAGAGGGCTCTGACGCTGCAAAAAAAGGAGTGGATCCTTCCTGCCGGCAGGCAGGCCCGGCTAAGAAGCCCGGGCATGAAGGGATAGAGGCTCACCCTGGACTTAACATTCGGTGGAGTCTGGGCGGCCCTATCACCTTTCCGATAAACCAGGAATGAAGCTATTCAGGCCTTTGTGTTTCAGATTGAAACAGCTTCCAAGTTTCTTTGCACAGGGTGGAAACCAGGAATTTACAAAAGCAGAATACTTTCGGGACAGGTCACCTCTTAGGCAATTCGGTGTCCCTGTTGCACTGCCTACAGAAGACATTTTCAAAGATTTTTCGTATCGATTTCTTATTTGAGGCAACGATTCACTTTCGTATCGTTTTTCAGTGAGGCAATTCGGTGTCTTGCAAAGAAAGGCTAAATGAATATACAATGATCACGACTTGAGAGGGGGCTAATCCAAGAAAAGGAGGGAAAATTGAAAAAGGCTTTTTGCATTGCAAGTTTGTTTTTGCTTTTGTTCGCAGTGACGGCAGACGTGGGCCCCATTCCCGGCCCCTCTCCCCGGCACCCCTGAAAACCTATGGCTATGGAAAAAGGATCCCCTCAAGCATTTGACATGATAACAAATTGTTGGCATTTATTTAACAGGGATGATACTGCCAAACTTTCTATGTACTGATGAATCCAGGCGGGATACAAACCCACCGAACGACTACCGAACGAAAAAACGGGGAATTTCTCCCCACTTCTCAGGCTAACTACTTGATTTTACAGAAAGGGTAATGGTCGGGGCGACCCGATTTGAACGGGCGACCACTCGCACCCCAAGCGAGTGCGCTACCAGGCTGCGCCACGCCCCGATTTATTTTTATTTAAGCTGTGTGAGGATTTCCCGAAGTCTCTGCTTGATGAAACCTATCGCCTCGGCGGGATTCTGCAGATCTCTCTTTCTTTCCTGGTGAACCTTCCTGCTCTCCGTCTTCAGTACGCCTTCACCGAACCTTTTTCTCACACCCTCTATAGTATACCGTTCCTGATACAACATTTTCTTTATCTGAAGAACCAGTTCCAGATCTTTTTTTACGTATACCCTCTGACCCGATTTGTTCTTCCTGGGTTTGAGGAATGGAAATTCAGTTTCCCAGTACCTCAACACGTAAGGCTCTACGCCGGTGATCCTGCTCACCTCGCCTATCTTATAAAAAAGCTTGTCCGGTACAGGGAGACCGGATTTCAAAGCCTGACCGGCAGATTTATGCATCCAGTTTCTCTATTTCTTCCTTCAGTTGATTGCTGACCCTGAACGTAATCACCCTTCTGGGCGATATCTCCAGATCCTGCCCTGTCTTGGGATTACGGCCCCTGCGCGCCATCTTTTTTCGCACGTTGAATGTTCCGAATCCCGAAATTTTTATCGACTCGCCTTCAGCAAAGGTCTGTTTCATGGTGTCGAACAGGATCTCGACAATATCCTGAGCTTCCTTCTTGGACAGACCCAGTTTTTCGAAGATCGCATCTACAAGTTCGGCTTTCGTCATCTCCTCTTTACCCTCCAGGGAATTTTCTTAATTATATTAAGGACATAGACTATTGTCAAGAATATTTTAGTTTAAATTCCTGCAGT
>JARRRI010000010.1:38825-74465 GCA_037380845.1 Candidatus Sulfobium sp.
AGGTCAAGGGCTCGGAACATCCCGTAGTGACAAACCTGTTCGGCTCTTTTCAAAGGATGTCTCTCGCCCTGGAGGTAAATGACCTCGATGAAGTGGCGCGCAGAATAGAGGACCTTCTGAATCAGGCCCCGCCCAAAAACCTGATGGAGAAGCTTTCCCTCCTCCCCAGACTTCTCGAATTTTCGAAGTTTTTCCCCCGGCGGGTAAAGAACGCGCCATGCCAGGAAGTAGTGGAACAGACAGACCCTGACCTGGGTAAATTACCTGTTATCAAATGCTGGCCCCACGACGGACAACCCGGAGACGAGGGCCGTTTCATTACCCTGCCCATGGTGTTCACTAAAGACCCGGAGACAGGCCGTCCGAACTGCGGGATGTACCGTATTCACGTGTACGATAAAAAGACTACCGGGATGCACTGGCACATACACAAGGACGGCGCCCGCCACTACGAAAAATATGCGAAGCGTGCTGAACGCATGCCCGCTGCAATCGCTGTAGGAAGCGACCCGGCCGTCATGTATGCATCCAGTGCTCCTCTTCCGGAGGCCGTTGATGAGATGGTGTTTGCCGGTTTCCTGAGAAGGTCGCCTGTGGAGATGGTGAAGTGTGTGACCTCGGAAATAGAAGTGCCGGCCAACAGCGAACTTGTGATCGAGGGCTATCTGGATCCCGGCGAGACGAGGACCGAGGGCCCCTTCGGCGATCATACGGGGTTTTATTCTCCTGCAGAGCCCTACCCGGTCTTCCACGTCACATGCATAACCCGCCGGAAAGACATGATATACCCCGCGACCCTCGTCGGCAAACCTCCAATGGAAGACTGTTACATGGGAAAAGCTACTGAGAGGATTTTCCTGCCGCTTATACGCATGGATTTCCCGGAGATCAGGGACATCAACCTTCCCATGGAAGGGGTCTTTCACAACTTCGCGATCATCTCGATCAAAAAGAGCTATCCCGGCCATGCGAAGAAGATTATCCACGGCCTGTGGGGCAAGGGACAGATGATGTTCGCGAAACTGCTCATCGTCGTGGACGACGACGTGGACGTCCAGGACCTCTCTTATACGGCATGGCGGGTGCTGAACAACGTGGACTGGAAAAGAGACACAGTATTTGCGGACGGCCCGCTGGATGCACTTGATCATGCCGCCAACTGGCCCCGCTATGGATCGAAGATGGGTATAGACGCGACCCGCAAGTCGCGGGAAGAGGGGATGGAAAGAGACTGGCCGGAAGAGCTCTTCATGTCGGAGGAGATCAGGAAACTGGTCGATTCACGATGGAAGGAATATGGCTTTTAGGACGGCCGATCGTGCGCGCCTGAAAAATTTCTTCATCCGGTGGCTTATCAACACCATAGCAATTATGGTGGCGGTCGAACTCGTCCCCGGGATCGTTTACAGCGGGGGCTGGTGGGGCATACTGATCGTGGGAGCCATATTCGGACTGGTTAATGCTTACATAAAGCCGTTCATACAGCTTTTTACGCTGCCCTTCCTGGTCCTGACCCTCGGCCTCTTTACGTTCATCATAAACGCCATGATGCTGGGCATCACGTCCTGGCTCTCCAGTCTGTTCAGTCTCGGGTTCTCTGTAGCGGGGTTCAAACCGGCTTTTCTGGGGGCGCTCATAGTGAGCTTTATAAGCATGTTCCTGACATGCCTGACGCCGCCCGAGAAAAAGGGATTTTATCTGTAATGACCGTCAATTACGGCGGGCATTTCGCGCAGACCGATGTGAAAAGGGCGGTGCTGAGGTACCTGTCACCCCTGTCCGGCAGTATTACCACTATTCTGCCTTTTTTCATCTGACCGGCTATCTTCAGCGCCCCGAAAAGGGCGGCACCGCTGCTCATCCCCGCGAATATACCTTCCTTCACGGCAAGCATCCTGGTCGTTTCAAAGGCGTCGTCGTCGTTTACGTTTATCTTTTCATCGAGTGCGGACTGGTCGTATATCCCCGGCACGATCGATTCCTTCATATTCTTGAGGCCCTGGACCCTGTGGCCCAAGATCGGTTCCACGCCTACAATCCTTATTTTCCTGTCGAACTCCTTGATCCTTCTTCCGGCCCCCATCAAGGTACCTGTCGTACCCATACCGGCGACAAACACGTCCATATCACCGCCCGTCTGCTCGATTACTTCCCTGCCGGTCGTTTCGTAATGAGCTTTAATGTTGGCAGGGTTGTCGAACTGGTTGGGCATGAAATACCCCTCCGGCGACTCCTCCATCATCCTGTGGGCGAGCTTTATGGCTCCGTCGGTTCCTTCCTTCCCGGGACTCAAAACAACCTCGGCCCCGAAAGCCTCCAGCACCTTCCTGCGTTCAAGGCTTACACATTCCGGCATGACGAGTCTCACCCTGTAACCCTTTGCGGCCCCGACCATGGCCAGTCCTATCCCCGTATTGCCGGATGTCGCTTCGAGGATGGCGTCGCCTCTCTTCAAGCGCCCTGACTCCTCCGCATCCTTTACCATATAGAACGCGATCCTGTCCTTGACCGAGCCGCCGGGGTTATTGCCTTCGAGCTTGGCAAAGACGGTGACCGCGGGATTCCGGTTCACGGCCTCCAGCTTGACCAAAGGTGTATTTCCGATGCAATCCAGAATTCCCATTTGCGTTCTCCAGAAAGAATTAGGTGTGATGAAATATAACAGATTTGGAGCGTTATTTAAAAGAGATACCGACAACGTGCCTGCCGTTGAACTTCCCATCAGTTGGTGATAGTCTTATATAAAAAGATTCGAAGGAGGCTGCAATGTTCCATGAAGACGACGATAACAGGGCCACCGTGCTCATCTCTTTTCTGATAGGCGGCATCGTCGGTGCCGGTATGGCACTCCTTTTCGCTCCACAGTCGGGAAAAAGGACCAGGGGTAAAATAGTCGACCTGGCCGAAGACGCCAGAGACTACGCATCCGATTATACAAGGAAGCTCAAGAAGCAGATTTCCTGATCGCCGACGATGTGCCCCGGGGGGACCGGAGGCGCATCATTTGCGCTTGAGCCGGATCTTTATATACGCTTTCTTCCTGAGGTCTGCGAGGGTCTTTCTGAGCCGCTCATTAAGTTTCTTTTCGGTGAGGTAATTCTCGATCTCACCCCTCACTTGTTCGTATTCCTTCCCTTTGAACCGGTCCCGGTTCTTTTCATAAAACGCCTCTGTTTCCTGCTCGCCGACAGTAATGAAAGCCCTCACCTTGAGATCGATATATTGTTTAACCATGTCATCTTCAGTCGGGGCGACTATCCGATATTTCCTCGCCTCATCCAGGAGGAGTATCCTGTTGATCATCGTATTGACAACGTCCTTTTCAGTAGCACCAGGGACTACTTTCAGTGTATCGCGGTATTGGACCTGAAATTCACTCAGGGTTATGGCCTGATTGTTAACGAAGGCCACTACCCTGTCGAATATTTCGGCCTGCGATGACCGGCCCGCCAGAACAAAAAAGATGCAGAAAAAAAGCAGGGTTTTTATCAATGCTGTCCTGTTCCTCATTTCCCTTTGTTTTTCTTCCATTTCTCGGCGGTCTCAAGAGCCTGAACCAGGGATCGTAACACAGCATTTCTCATATTCAGAAAGCATGCCCGATACTGAAATGCAGTTCGCCGTCGCTTTCCCCCGGTTCTTTATTCAGTTTGAAACCGTAGTCTATCCTGATCGGACCAACAGGAGTGGCGTACCGCAGCCCCAGGCCGGCCGTATATTTAAGATCGGTGGGGTCGATGTCCCCGGCCTTCACCCACACATTCCCCATGTCAAAAAAAGGCACCAAGCCGACGTTCCTGCCGACATCGGTTCTGAACTCGACATTCCCCACCATAAAGGCGTTGCCCCCCGTCGGGTTTCCGTCGGCACCTTTGGGTCCCAGGGTGTCCTGGGCATAACCCCTTACAGTTGACCCTCCCCCGAGAAAAAACCTTTCAACGATCGGCAGCTGACTGGTCTTTCCGTAACTGTAGGCCACCCCTCCCCTGAAGGCCAGGGCCAGCGTCACCCTGCTGCCCAGTTTGTGGAAGTTGCTCCCGTAAACCTCGAGTTTCGTAAAATTGGTTTCGGAAAAGAAGAGCAGGGAGGCCGTCTTGACCGAAATCCCGGCGAGAAAGCCCTTTCGGGGATTAAAAGGGTTGTCCCTGGTGTCATATATCAGTGCCGGCTTGATGCTGCCGATCGCCAGGGTACCTGTGTCCTCCCTTGACAACACGACGTCAGGCTTCACATCCGAAGTTCTCACGAGAGAGAACTCATAATAGAGGTTGCCCTTCAGGTTCTCGCCCAGTTTTTTCTCCACCCCGGCGGTAAGCGTATAACGCCTCAATTTGTAAAGTGTCTCTTTGTTGTCCAGATTAAACTCTCTCTTGTTTTGATACAGGAAAAACACCCTGAGAGGAAGCGGTCTTTCCAGAAACCATGGTTCGTTGTACTGAAGGATAAACCTTTTTTCGAGTGAACTGATCTCGGTCCTCAATAATATCTGCCTGTCCATCCCCCAGAGGTTCTTGTATCCTATTTGCAGGTAACCCCTGAATTTCTCGTATTCCGCATATCCGGCACCGAATTCCACCGATCCGGCGTTTCCTTCCGTCACCCTTATCAATACATCCTTCCGGTCTCCGGGGGCGACCACAGTCTCTACCTGGACATCGGAGAAGAGGCCCAGCCTGTAAAGTTTCTGTCTTTCTTCGGCCAGGAGACGCTGATCAAACGGCTGGCCCTCCTTATATACAAGTCCTCTCCTGAACACTTCGTACCGTGTCTTCCTGTTGCCGAGGATAATCGTCTTTCCAAAAAAAGACTCTGTTCCCCGGGCGATCTGAAAAGTGACCGATGCCTTATAGTCAAGAATACTCCTTTTAACGTCCACGTTGACATTTGCATAACCCCGGCCGCCGTAGTATTGAATAATCCTGGACCTTGCATCGGATATATCGACCTCATTATAAGGGTCCCCGGCCTTGATGCCGGCAATCCCGAGGAGCTTCTCCCCCAAGCCGGGACTGACCCCCGCAACATCTACGGACGCTATCTCCGTCCTCTTCCCTTCCGTAACGTCGATGATTATCCGGGCGGTCCCTTTCGCCTTGTCAATATCGACATCTATGTCACCGACCTTCGCTTCAAGATAACCAAGCGCGCCATAAAACTCCCTGAGGGAATCTCTTTCCCTGTCGAGCGCGTCCGGATCATAGGCATCTCCGGCTTTCACGGGTGATACGTCCTGAAGCCTTTCCTGCGGCAGGCTGACATGACGGAAGGCCACCGATTCCACCTCGATTTTTTCTCCTTCGAAAATGAAAAAGGATATCTTTATACGCCGTTCGTCGGAAGTGATGACCGGCGCTATCCTGGCAAAAGGATACCCCTTCTTATGGTAAAGAGAAACCATCCGGTCAACGGCCTCTCCGATCACCTCATCCCCCGCGTCCCCGAGTTCGAAAAAAGGCAGCTGTTCTTCAAGAGAGCCGGTGGAAACGGCGCTGTTCCCCCTGAAACTCGTTTCCAGAAGCTTTCCCGGCTTAACGTCAATCCTTAATGTACCCTGCTCGTAGGAATATGGTCCCGCCACCGGCCTGTAGTACCCTCTTTTCTTCAAAAAGGACTTTATCCTGCCGAGTTCATTATCGACTCTGGCCCGCCTGAAAATATCGCCGGCAGACAGGCCCATGGCGTCCTCAATTTCACCGGCCAGTTTCCTGTCAGCGGGGGGCGGGGTCATCCTGATGGATATCTTCCCGATTATAAGCGGCTTTCCAGTGTTCACCGTCAGCCTTAAGTCTACCCGGTAAGGTACGCCCGTCTTTACGGCCTCCGATTTCACTGTCGCCTCAGGAAAGCCGTAAGTCCCCAGAGCCCTGGTCAATTCCTTTGTTGCGGACTGAAGCAGGTCGTACCTCATAACGTGACCCCCTTTTAGAGGAAAGAGGTCTCTTATAACCTTTTTCGACAGTTGATAGTCGCCCACGACATCTATATTCCGAATGAATTCTCTCTCCCTGACCCTCACTTCGACCGTGGGGGTCTCGCCGTCGGGAACCCTTACAGTAATATCTTCAAATTTCCCTTTGAGGAAGGCGGTCTTTATGGCGTTGCTGACTATCTCCCTGCTGACCTCACTCCCCCTCCTGATTCCGAACATGTCGAGGAATTCCTCGCGGCCCATGGAATAAAGCCCCTTTATCTCCACCCCGCCCGCGGTAACCGCCCCGCACGGGGACGGGTACGCAGCAAAAAATAAGACACAGACCAGAACCAGAACAGTATACGTATGTCTCAACACGATACCTTTCGACAGACCTCGGCTTTACCGGAGTTTCGAACAATGCGGCAACTATCCGCAAAAGTCCCGCCTTACATTATACAGAATACGTGCTCTGGCCATAAACCGGACAGTTCTTACTTTCCGGTTGCTTACCAAAAAATTCAGAAAGCGCGGAAGAGGCGGCGAAAAAACGTCTTGTAGCGACACCCTTTCAGCCCTATATAGTGGTTGCCAGCCTTTTTCTGAGAGTCAGCGGATCGTTGAGTCCTCATTTATGTGGAAGATAAATAGAATCATGTCGTCATTACAAGACTTTTTCGGTGTCCCTTCCGCGCTGTTTTCAAAGTTGGAGTCTACGCCCTTGTTGCGCAGAGGAACGCGACCTCAGGAGATATATTCGGGTTATCCCCGGCAGCACCAGAAGGGATTTCAGGATGAATACTATTTGAATTCAAACCTGAAGCGTACATCGCCGCCCACGATCCCTCTCTCATCCCTCACCCCCACCAGAGACATCTTTCTGCTGACGAAATACTCAAGCTTCATTATCTGCTCCTCGGAGGACCCGACCGGAGACGCATAGGTAACGAACACCTTGTCCCCCAGCAGCCGCTTTGAGACAGTCACCCTCGGTTCGACGGTCCCCGTGTTCTTCGAAACGTAAGGGTCTATCTGGAACCTGTCGAGGCCTGTTATGGTCTTCATCCTCTCCTCCAGCACGTCCTGCAGTTTTCCGGTCACGAAGGAAGTTGCTTCACTGGCGCCGATCCCGCCTTCCAGCCCTTTCAGTTCACCCCCCGTCTGACCGACAGCCAGCAGCGCGACTATATCCATATCCTTCAGAGAAGGGTCCTCCGAGGAAAGCGACACATTGAACCGGTCCAGCTGTCCTTCCAGGTTCATTTTGATCTTGTATCCCTTGACATCCGTCTCCGCGGCTATGGACAGAAACGGGTTCAGCCTTTCCGTGCCGGAAAAATCGGCGCTGGCATGCGTGATCCTGAACTCGTTGTTCCGGAAGTATACCGTACCCTCACTGCTTTCGATCCTCCCCAGCAGGACCGGGCGGTATATCGTGCCCCTGAGGACGACATCGGCACTCACGTCGGCACGCGCGACGTTATTGTCGACACGTATACTGTTCCTGCCGGTTATCCTTATGTTGAGTTCCGTCTTCTCCATGTCTGAAATTTCGGCCTTGTATCTCTCGGGCCCCTTTGTCTTCAGGAGCCAGCTTTTCCACTCCACCCTCCCCTTGTACCGCGCGCGGTTGACCCTGATGTCGCCGGAGACCATTCGCGAGGCAGGCGTACCGTTCAAAAGCAGCGTCCCTCCCACATTCACACTGAAGTCGTTCGAAAAGGACATGGCGATGTTGTCCAGCCCGGCTTCCACGTAAAACCGCCTGGCGGCAAATCTCTTCAGGTAAACAACGCCTGAGAGGTTTACGTCCCCGCCCCCGATCTTTCCGGAGAGTTTCTGCAATACTATCCTGTCGTTGTCCATATAAACATATCCGTTCAGAGAGCTGAAACGGTAAGGATAGTCCTTCAGGGCAAACGACCCATCCTCTATATTGACACCCCCGTTGATCTGAGGCGCTTCCCAGTCACCCGTAATTGAAAGGACAAAATCCGCATCACCTTTCAGCAGTCCTATCCTGCCCGAAAGACTCCTGAATGGAGCGAGGTCCGAATTTCCCTCGAAGACGACGTTATACTTTTTCCCCAGAACAACGTTTCCGGCTATGGACAGGGAGGTGTTTCCGCTCCTGAGCGAAATGTCCTTCATCTCGAGGTTGCGGTCATCCAACCGGAGCGATATCTCCTTTTCCCCGGTAAAACTCCGTCCGTACATGGAAAGAGATATCTGTCTGACAACGGCAGACGCGGAGACGTGAGATCTGTCGCCGTGAAGTGAAGCGGCGCCGCTGAGATTCAGAACGAAATCCTCCGGAACGTCCTTCAGAAAAGCCCCCACCAGCGAATCGTACCTTCCGGGCAGGATCTCCACTGAGGCGTCCCACGGCAATTCCTTTTCCAGTCCTGCCCTGACGGTGATGTGTACCTTCCTGTCCAGCACCACGGCCCGCAACGAAACCTTTCCGTCGCTTATCCTGGCGGAGACGGTCCCCCCTCCAACAGGCTTGTCCTCCAGAGATCCCCCGACTACACCGGCCTCCAGAGAAATGAAGGGGCGGCCGATCGTGCCATGTCCTTTACTCTTAAGGCTGAAAACCACGTCCCCATTCATCTTTTTTCCGATAAAATCGCTAAGCACCACCTTGTCGGAAGAAGCTTTGTAAGCAAAATTCCCGAGGTTGTCTATCCTGCCGTCCATTGTAAGGACCGAACTTCCCCGTCTGATCCTCATATTTTCAAAACGGAGTTGCCGGTCCCTATACTCCCAGTCAAACAGGACCGAATCAGTGCTTATGCCGTAAATCCGGGCGTGCTCGACAGAGCCGTCCCCCGAGATAAGGGGCTTTTTTGCCTTACCCCTTATCCTGACATCTGCACTCAGCCCGCCCGTTCCTCTGAAGCCGGGATAAAAAATCTTCGCGAACTGCCCGAGGTCCGCGTTCTTCACGACGGCTTTTAAACTGTATTCGGGCATGGAAAGATCGAAGAGCTCTTTAGCGCCGCTGAAGGAGATGCTGCCCTCCAGGCCCAGTGAACCGCCGTCTGTCCTTACGCTCAGAGCACCGATCTTCAGCAGATCCTTTGCATAAGTGAAGTCGGCGTCGAGGGCATGCGCCGCATATCCCCTCATAACGGGTTTTTGTATCCTTACATGTCCCTTTATGACCGGATCTTCGAATTTGCCGGTTATCCTTCCGGAAAACTTCCCGCTTCCCGTAAGCAGCCGGTAATATGGGATGGTGACATCGGTTATGTCCGAGGTCACAAGCCTTCCATCAAAACTCAGCGTCCGGTTCTTTATGTCGGCCAGCCCCCGAGCAGAAATAACAGAATGGCCTGTGCCAAGTTTAAGGTCCTCAAGTGAAAGCACCTTGTCCTGCATCGCATACCTTCCGGTGATGCTGTTTATCCTTTCCAGCATGTTCTGCCCGTCGCCGGCACCGGTGTATTTGAAATGGCCCTGGGGGTTGAACTTCGCCCCCTCTGTAACCAGAGTGCCGGTGACTTTGCCCTGCTGTATTCCGGGGTCCCATCCGATCAGCTTGAATACCGGTTTGCTGTCCAGCCCGGAAAAACCGGCCGCGATCGTATAATAATTCACGACCGGAAGGTGTATGGAAGCTGACACCCTTGCCGTGCCGCCGTAGATCCCGCCCAGTCCGTCCGTGAATTTCATTACACCGTCCGCATACCGCACTTTGCTGGTCAGGGAATCTACCGCCACGTTGAAAACGTTCCCCTTTTTCAGGGTCATGGTGCCCGCCGCCCTGATATTTCTGAGAGGTCCCTCGATCCTCCCTTTTATGTCGACGAGTCCCTCGATCTTTTCCTTTACCTTCAGAAGTTCCATAAGAGTCTGGATATAAAAGTTTCCGTCGAGCTTCAGGTCCACGGAAATGTCCCCGTCCCCGAGAGCGACAGTCCCGGCGGCCGTTATCCCGCCGTCGCCCCGCCTGTCAAGTCTGAAGATCTTCTTTAGAGAAGAGAACATGAGGTTTATGTTCGTCTCCAGCCTCCCCTTTCGCCCGCCGTACTCTCCCGAGCTTCTGACCGTAGAACCCAGGGAGTTGACCTCCAACCTTCTGATCCGGACCCTGTCTCCGTTTAAAGTTAAAAGGACGTCTGCACTGCCGCCTATCTCGGGCCACCCGCCCTTCCTGACGACAGCGTTCCCGACGGAAGCCCTGACGCGCCGGGTTTTTCCGAGGATGATCTCTCCGTTGAACCCCTTGGCCTCAGCCGAAATGTCACTCTCCCGATCACGGAAATCCGCAGTGCCGTTCTGTATTTCCACAGACAAAACATCG
The DNA here is from genome assembly GCA_037380845.1 of Candidatus Sulfobium sp. Lineage (GTDB taxonomy): Bacteria > Nitrospirota > Thermodesulfovibrionia > Thermodesulfovibrionales > UBA6898 > JARRRD01. The sequence goes on from JARRRI010000010.1 coordinate 49,046, forward strand.
ACCCTGAGAGTCCCCTTCTTTTTTGAAACAGCATAGTTGCGTATATTCCCGGCTATCTCTCTGACCTCAGCGTCGTCCGTAACAACCTCAGGGTCCTTTATCACAAGCCTTCGGATATCCGCCCGCCGGGCGATGAATCCCGAAAGGTCGATATAGGCCTTCGCCCCCCTGATCGAGAGTATCCTCTTTCCGTCACGGCCGGACATCGTCAGACCGTCCGCCTCGACAAAGAGGGGAAAAAGGTTTACGTAAATCCTGCGGGCCGTCACTTTCGTTCCCGTGGCCGCTTCGATCTCGGGGAGCATTATCCCTTTCATAAGACTGGAGACATGCCCTCCCCGGAGAAAGACCGCCGCAATAACCGCCAGGAGAGCGAGAGAAACAAGAAGGACCCGTTTTTTCATTTTTTCAGCACCTCCCACAGGTCGGCCAGCAGCTCCTGAGCGGCCCTGAGGCCGATCTTGCGCTTTTCAGACTGGACATAGAAGATGTCCTGGGCCAGTCCGGTCTCCGTGTTGATCCTCGCGGACACAATATCTATCCCGATTTTGTACATCACGCTTGAGATATCGTATAACAGCCCGAGCCTGTCGGGCGAAAAAATCTCCAGAAGAGTGAATTCCTCCGACGCCTCGTTGTCCAGCTCTATGAAGACGTCAAAGGGACATACGGCCGTAGCGCTCCTGCTGGTAACTGACAGGGGCCTCCCCCCGACTATCGCCGCCCTCAGCCCTTCCTCGACCTCATTCTCGAAACCGTCCCACCAGAGCTTTTTCCAGTTGGAGGCAGATATCTTGTCTATCACGATTCCGCTGCTCGCCGTAAATATCCGTCCTCTCACTATGTTTACTCCCTTGGACGAAAGAAGACCGACTATCTTTGAAAAGAGTCCCGGACAGTCCCTGGCGCTGACGGACAGCTCCGCCACCGAATCGGTGCCGGCGTCTATGCGCAGGGCAAAACCCGTCTCCGACGCCTTCCGCACGAGTGCATAGTCGGCGATTATCCTGTCGCCGGGAGTCGAGAGCAGATACCGGTCAGGCAAGTCCTCTACGAAAGAGGCAAGCGCCCCCGCTTCGATGCCGGGATAAGTCCGGTTAAGGCGCTCTATATATTCCGACCTGTCTTCTTTCACCCCCGTCAGGTATTCAAGAGTGTTGTCGTACAATTCCCGGAGAAGGTATGCCTTCCAGGAATCCCAGAAACCCGGATTTACAGCAGACATGTCGGCATAAGTGATCAGATAGAGCGCCCGGAGGTTCTCGGAGTCTCCGACCTCATCCGCGAAGGCGGCGATCACCCCGGTGTCGCTTGCTTCCCTTGTCAGTGCAACCCGGGCCATCAGAACATGGTTTCTTACCAGGAGTTCTATTCTCGCCCTCTTTTCCCCATCGAGGTTGAATCTTTCCATGACATTTTTCAGTCGCTTATACCCTTCCTCTTCATGGTGCCTGCCGGCGCCCTTGCCGATATCGTGAAACAGAAGCACCATGAACAGGATGTCGACATTCTCCATTCCGTTGATCATCAAGCGGAGGTCCCCGAGCCTCCCGTATTTGGTATTCCTGAGTTCCTCAAGATGCCTGACAGCCATGAGGGTATGCTCGTCTACCGTATACATATGATAAGGTTCGCGCACGACGAGCAGCCGCAACGCGCCGAATTCGGGCAGAAACCTGCCGAGCACACCCGTTTCGTTCATCTCGGCCAGCGTATCATAAACTCTTTCTCCCCGCAGTATATCGAGAAAACGCCGCACCAGTTCAGGGGAGCTCCTGGTAGCTCTGTTTATCCTGACGAGACTCGTACGGATCTTCTCTTTCAGCGCATCACTGAACGTCCGGCCGGTCTTTGCGCGAAGATAGAAACCCTCCATGATTTCGGCGGCGTCCAGCCCGGAGGGACCGCCCTTCGTGGAAATCAGCCTGCCGCCCGACACGGCAAAGGCCCCTGAAACCTTTCTGACCAGAAAATCCCGTCTGGCTCTTACGTACGGCCTGCTGCACATAACCATGATCTTCTTCGTCAATTCCCTGATGATTTTGCTCTTGAGGTAGTAGTATCGCAGCAGTCTTTCATACGCCATGAATTTATGCGAGTCGTGGAACCCGAGAAGGATCGCGACGTTCTTCTGGTATTCAAACGAGAGGACATCGTTCTTCCGTCCGCTTTCGAGATGGAGACAGTACCTCGCCCTTAGGAGGAAATCGCGGGCTCCGGCGAGACGCCGTGACTCGTAAGAGTCAAGAAGGCAGAGGAAACCCTGGAAGTCCGCAACCTTCATCGCCACTTTAGACAGCCAGTAGGCCGTATGAATGTCCCTCAGTCCCCCTTCACCCTCTTTCAGGTGCGGCTCCAGGAGGTAAGGGGACTCGCCCGAATCCAGGTGTCTCTTCTCCATCTCCCTCAGTTTGTCACGGACGAAGTCCTTCCGTTTCTTGTAGGCGATAACCGGGTAGACCTTTTCCCGGAAGTCGCTGTAAAGCCTCCTGTCACCGGCTATGTAGCGGGATTCGAGGAGAGAGGTCCTTGTCCTCACGTCCCTGAAGGCCTCTTCAATGCATTCCGCGGCTGTCCTGAAGGAATGGCTTATGTCGAGCCCCGTATCCCACAGCCCGTAAAGTACGGCCTCCGCTTTTTCCGTGCACTCGCGGCGGGAGGCGAGAAACATGATGTCGATATCGGAAAACGGGGCGAGTTCTCCTCTTCCATAACCCCCGACGGCAAGAAGCGCCGTATCTTCCCCGCTCTCAACCGGCCCGAATATATCCCGGAGGAGGGTATCTATCGTACGCGTATATCTTTCGACAAGGAGACCTCCCGTGAGCCCCTCACGAACCCAGCCCTCTATATCCCTTAATATCTCTTCCTTCATAACTAAGCAGCACGATTTCGCGGACATTCCCCGTCGTAAAAGGGCCTTTTCCGCGCTGGGGCGCCGGTCGGGGAAAAAAGGAGATCGGCAAGAAAATATAATAAAATCAGTATGTTTTCCACTGTCTCTACGGCAGGAACGCTAAGTAAGACATTGTTAAATATACCATAAATCGATCCGGACTTTTAAGAACCGCGGACTGGAGATTTTTCTCGGCATAGTCGTCCCGAGGAGCGGGCCTGCTGAAAAGGCCCTCTACTCCCCCTCCCTTTTTCTTTCTGCATAGGTGATAATATAATCCTTATGTCTCTCAAGAAAAACATCATTCTCAGCTTTCTCATAAGCTCCGTTATCATCGCCATCCTGGCCGTCGCGTCATACGTGAATTTCATCGAAATCAGAAAAGAGATCCGCTACCTCGAGCTTTCGGATACGGTCAGGAGCAAATCTCTCCAGTTGAGAAGACACGAAAAAAACTATTTTCTTTACATGGATGCGGAAGAGATCCGGGGAGTTTACATCTATCTGAAGGAACTCAGGGACATCATCCGGGAGGGAAGCCCTATCGACAGCAGGGGCAAGTTGCAGGAGCTGAAATCCATTATCGGCGAATATGAGCAACGGTTTAACCGGATTGAGAACTATATAGCGGAGTTTCATAAGGAATTCAACAGCCTCAGACCTTACCGACCGCCGAATGCGATCTTTTCCCCGCTGATCGAATCGACCTTTCTCGAGCGGCCCATGGTCAACGCCAGGCTGCTGGAAAAACTGTTTTCCCTGCCGGTTGACGCGCCGATCATCAGGCACCTCCGTGAACTCAACGATGAGATCGGGGCACTCAGAAAGAACGGGGAAAATATACTCGCCGTCTCGAAGGAGCTGGACAAGTCCGCGAGGGAAAAGGTCGAACACGCCATCGGTGTACTGCAGCTCGCTACCCTGGTCCTCCTTCCCCTCTTCTTTATCGTCGGTCTCGTCACCCTGTTCCTTAACAGCCACAGCGTTGTAAGACGGCTCAGGATACTGACGGATGCCGTAAGGAAGACAGGAAAGGGCAATTTCTCGTCTCTGGCGGTGCCCGAAAAGCGCGATGAAGTCGGCGTACTCATCACGGCATTCAATGCAATGGAGCGCGACCTCGTGCTGCGTGAAGAGGAATTGAAAAACAAAAATGAAGAACTGCTCCAGAGCAGGAAACTGGCCTCCCTCGGGACCCTCGCCTCCGGGGTCGCCCACGAACTCAACAACCCTCTTAACAATATATACATATCCGCCCAGATACTCGAAAAAGAAGCCAGGGACACATGCTCTCCCCAGGTTAAGGAGATCATGGAGGATATTGTGAGCCAGACCATCCGGGTGAAGAGGATCGTCGGGGACCTGCTTGAATTTGCACGGGGTCGAGAGCCCCGGATCGCTGAAGTCGGACTTAACGACCTCCTCCGGAGGGCTTATAAACTGGTCTGCGTGACCGCCGCAACGGAAGGAATAAACTTCAGTCTCGACGTCGACCCCGAGAATCTGGCCGTCAATGCCGACCCCGAGCAGCTGGAGAGGGTTTTCATCAACCTTTTCAGCAATGCGGTCGATGCCATGTCGGGACGCGGCGATCTCAAAGTCGATGCCCGCAGTCACGAAGATGTCTCCATAATAAAGGTCTCGGACAGCGGAAATGGAATGTCCGCGGAGGCCGTGGAAAAGATATTCGAGCCGTTCTATACTACAAAAGACAAAGGTACCGGACTCGGTCTTGCCATCGTATTCAACATAATTACCAGGCACGGGGGCGACATCAAAGTCGAAAGCAGGGAGGGGCGGGGGACGTCTTTCACCATTACCCTGCCTTCCGGACGGATCACACATGAATCTTAAGGTACTTGTTGCAGAAGACGAGGAAATCACTCTGAAACACCTTCTTAATACCCTGACTAAAGAGGGGTACCAGGTGACAGGTGCCGGAGACGGCCGTGCTGCCCTGGAAGAGATCTCCCGGGACCATTTCGACGTCCTCATAACGGACATAAAGATGCCGGTGATAAACGGGATCGAGTTGCTGGGCAAGGCAAAAGAGAAAGACCCGGAGATCGAGGTGCTGGTGATTACCGGGTTCGGCAGCATAGGCTCTGCGGTCGAGGCGATGAAGAAAGGGGCCTATGAATATATTACAAAGCCCTTCGACCTTGACGAGCTCATCCTGAAGGTCCGGAATATTCGGGAAAAGAAGCTCTTGATGAAGGAAAATACCGCACTGAGGGCTTATCTGGACAGGGACAGAAAAGTCTCCGTTGTGGCCAAGAGCAGGAGTATGCAGAAGATACTGAACATCATCGAGAGCATAAGCGATTCCGACTGCAATGTGCTTTTAACGGGAGAAAGCGGGGTAGGCAAGAGTCTTCTCGCCAAGATAATCCATTTCACGAGCAGAAGGCAGAATATGCCTTTCCTCTCGATCAACTGCGCCACCCTGACCGAGGAGCTTCTGGCAAGCGAACTTTTCGGCCATGAAAAGGGCGCCTTCACCGGGGCCGTGAAAACAAAACAGGGACTTCTGGAGATAGCGGATACAGGCACTCTGTTCCTTGACGAGATAGCCGAGATGTCTCCGAATCTGCAGGCGAAGCTCCTTAAGGCCATTGAAGAAGGCGAATTTTTCAGGGTGGGGGGTACGAGGCCGATAAAGGTCGATGTGAGGTTTCTGGCTGCGACGAACCAGCACGTAGGGAATATACTGTCCGAAGGGAAGCTGAGGGAGGACCTTTATTACAGGCTCAACGTCATGGAGATATTTATTCCGCCTCTGCGGGACCGCAAAGGGGACATTGAACCTCTCAGCACCTATCTCCTGCAGAAGCACCTGCCGAAGGCGAACAAGAGGATAACCGGTTTCACGAGACAGGCCATGGATGTCCTGATGAATTATAGCTTCCCGGGAAATGTGCGTGAGCTCGAAAACATCATTGAGAGGGCCGTCATTCTCGAAAAAGATACGCTCATCACTCCCGAGAGCCTTCCCGAAAGCCTCAAAATCTTTCATATCCAGACAATAGAACCGGATCAGATCCCCATCAAAACGCTGGAGGAGGTCAACAAGGAATACGCTCACAAGGTCGTGGAGATGTTCGGGGGCAACAAGAGCAAGGCTGCAGAACTCCTGGGTATATCCAGAACAAGCCTCTGGAGAATTCTGAAGGAACAATAAGGAACAGTGAAGATTCCAGCCGCAGAAAACGCAGGCGTTTTCAGCTTTGCCGGATCCCTGGTGACAACTGAAACGTCAGGAAACCACCTGTCACGATACAGGGTTGGTGTTCGATGAATTTCAGAATCCTGATCGCGGAAGATGAAGACATAACCAGAAAGCACCTCCTTTATGCGCTCAAGCGAGAGGGCTATGAGACCGTTGGCGTCAGTAACGGGAGGGAGGCTTTGGACTACATCGAAAAAGAACGCTTCGACGTCCTCATCACCGATATCAGGATGCCGGAGATGAGCGGCATCGAACTCCTCGAAAAAGTCCGGGAGAAATATTACGGGGTGGAAGTCATGATTATCACGGGGTACGGCAGCATAGACTCTGCCGTCGACGCAATGAAAAAAGGCGCATACGAATACATAACCAAACCCTTTAACCTGGACGAACTCCTCGCAAAGGTGAAAAACATCCACGAAAGAAGCGTACTGAAAAGGGAGAATGTCGCCTTCAGGAACTTTTACGGAATGAACAGGGGGACCTCCGTCGTTGCCCGAAGCCAGGCCATGCGTAATATAATCGAAACGGTCGAACACATGAGCGATTCGGACTGCAACGTCTTTCTGGGCGGAGAAAGAGGCGTGGGCAAAGGCCTGATCGCAAAAATGATCCATTTCACGAGCAGGAGGCGGAACTTGCCGTTTATCTCACTTAACTGTTCGACCATTCCCCCCCATCTCCTTGCCGAAGAACTTTTCGGAGCGGAGACGGGGGCGGGTACGGCCGGTTTCAAAGTAAGGCAGGGGCTGGTCGAGGTGGCGAATTCGGGCTCCCTCTTTCTGGACGAGATAAGCGCCCTCCCCCCCGGGGTTCAGACCGGCCTGCTGCGGACGATAGAAGATGGCGAGTTTTTGAGGACCGGGGGCGTAAAGCCCGTCAAGGTGGATGTCCGCTTCATCACATCCTCGGCCAGGGACGTGAAAAAAGCGGCAGGCAACGCATTTCTGGAGGACCTTTTTTACAAGCTCAACGTAATGGAAGTCTTCGTTGCGCCGCTTCGGGAACGGAGGGAAGACATCGAACCGCTCAGCATTTTTTTCCTGCAGCGGCATTGCGGGAAATCGTGTAAACAGATAAACGGGTTCACGAAGGAGTCAATAGATATCCTGTTGAACTACAGTTATCCGGGCAACGCGAGGGAACTCTCGAACATCATTGAAAGGTCGGTAATCCTAGAAACGGGAGACGTTATCACTCCTTCCAGTCTGCCGAGAAGCATAAGAATGTTCCGGATCGATACCTTCCAGCCTGACAGAGTGCTTACCCTTGAAGAGTTGACCAGGGAGTATGCCGAAAAAATACTTATCACCGTGGAAGGCGACAAGGCCAGAGCAGCATCCCTGCTGGGAATAACGGAAATAGATCTGCGGAGAATGCTGAAGAAGAAATAATCGATTCTCCTCTTTTCCTTGCAATTATTATGCTGCTCGCCCGGAATGTTCCAATATGAAACAGATTGTATTCCCTGCATTTCCCCAAAGACGCTGTCTTCAATCAGGTCCGATGACCTCATGAAAAGCAGTCCAGTCGGGGATTGCCGAGCTTTTTTGGAGGCCGCTCCTCGGGAGGAGCGGATACCCATGTGTTCACATCTGTTCAGATTTGAAACGTTTCGCCAGCCGTAGGAACTCCTTTTTCTCTTGTAAATCAACCGGTTATGACATGGCACGTCCGTTGCTATCCTTATGTTGTCTGAAATCGCAACAGTGAGGAAGAAGATGATATGAAAGGCTACAGAAAAATTCTCATCGCAGTAAACGGATCGAAGGACACCCTGACTCAGGGCCTGAGGCTCGCTCACAATGAAAAGTGCTGGGTCACCGTAGTAAAGGTCCTGCCTCCCTACGACGGCGACCTGGAGTTAGTCGGAATAAAGAATCTGGATGATGTCCTGAATGGTGACGCGGGGAAGGAGCTACAGGAAATAAGGAAGGTAGCCGACTCGGAAAGGAGCCTGGTCAAGACCCGCCTGGAGAGAGGACAGATCCATGAAAAGATCGTCGAGGTTGCGGAGGACGAAAGATGCGACCTTATAGTAATGGGCGCCCACAAAAAAACGCTGCTTGAGAGGATCTTCAGTCCGCGGATAGTGGAAAGGGTTATCAGCCGGGCACCCTGCCCCGTACTGGTAGTCGGAACATAACAGGGGACCGTCCCTCTGCCGATTTGTCTTACATGCGATTTGGCGATAAGGGACGGTTCAGTTAGGAGAAGGGATGAAGGGAAAACAGCTTTTGTTCGTTACTTATCATGATGAAAACTTTGATGAGGGGCTTTCCTATGCCGTGGATCTCGCAAAGACAATGGGCGACACCGTCGGGATATTGATGATTTACAAGAGAAAGGTAATGGAAAAGTTCGAGGACACGATGACAGCGGTAACCTTTGCGGAATCGAACGACCTCAGAACAGCTAGGGAAATGATAAGTGACGATTACAGGAAACGCCAGGAAGATTTCGACAACAAGCTATCCCTTATAAAGGATAGTTGCAGGAAGGCCGGTGTGTCCGTGGATATAAGCACGGCCGCTACCGAGGTCGTCTCGGCAATTAAAAATATTCTCAGGCAGAATACCAGGATCGATATGGTATTGCTCAGCCCGAGCATAACGAACGACAGCAATATAAACTCAAAGACTCTCAATAAGCTTGTAAAAACGGCCTCAAGGCCGATTGTTACAATGGCCAAACAGGCAGGTTCTGCCTGAATAGAAAAAAGGAGGAGGTTTAGATGCATCTTTATTTACCTGTAGCACTAACCAGTATGAACATCCTTGTTCCGGTCGGTCTGGGATTGGCGGTGGGGCTTCTCTCAGGCCTGTTCGGGGTTGGAGGCGGCTTTCTTCTCACGCCTCTCCTGATCATGTTCGGTATCCCCTCGACGGTGGCGGCGGCTACCGACTCCAACCAGATAGTGGCGGCTTCAACATCGGGAACATACGCGCACTGGAAGATAGGAAACGTCGATTTCAAGATGGGTCTCCTGCTGCTCGCCGGCGGCTTCATCGGCGGTCTCGTAGGCGTCCAGGGCATCAAGATACTGAGGGCGATGGGCAATGCCGACTTTGTCATCAAGATAACCTATGTGCTGATGCTCGGTATCGTCGGCGGCTACATGTTCATAGAAAGTCTTCAGAGCCTGAAGAAAAAGAAGACGGAGGAAGTCAAACCCAAAAAAGAGTCGGCTTTCGGGAAATTCCTGAATTCCCTTCCCCTTCAGACGCATTTTGAAAAGTCCGGCGTGACGCATTCGGCCTTCGTGCCGATCGTATTCGGCGGCTTCGTCGGGATACTGGCTGCGGTTATGGGTGTCGGCGGCGGATTCCTTATGGTGCCGGTAATGGTGTACATCCTGAGGATGCCCATGCACGTGGTCGTCGGCACCAGTCTCTTCCAGATACTGTTCAACTGTATAGAAGTGACTTTTCTGCAGGCCTATACCAACCATACGGTGGACTTTATCCTGGCCGTCCTTCTCCTCATCGGCTCGACCGTAGGTGCCCAGGTCGGCACGGTGTTCGGCAGGAAGCTCAAGGGCGACCAGCTGAAGATAATACTTGCCGGCATCGTACTGGTGGTGACCGTAAAAATGGTCTTCGATCTCACGATAACGCCTGACCTTCTCCTGGGCCAGGCCGGAGGACACTAATATGAACAGACTGCGTTATACATTGCAGCTTGCGCTCATGACGGTTGTGATCAGCGCCGGTCTTCTGTCAGTATCCCAGGGAGAACTGTCCGCGGAGTTGACGACCAAGGCAAATCACGACCACATCAATATAGACTTTTTCTACCATGGCGGTTCCGTAAGCATACGGGGAGTATCTGACCCCGGCACGGACCTCGTCATAAAGATAACTTCCGAGCACGGACACCATACCCTCCGGCAGAAGGGAAAAGTCGGGGTCCTCTGGATGAACGTCGGAACGCTTAAATTTGAGCATGTGCCGTCCGTCTATTTTCTTCAGAGCACCAGGAGCCTCGATGATATCCTGCCTGCCGCGGAACAGCTCAAGTACGGCCTGGGGTACAAGGCGCTGGCCGAGGAGAGTGAGGTCACCCCGTTGAAGGACCCGTCCCAGAAAGGACAATGGTTCAAGGAATTCCTGAGGTACAAGGAGGCGTCGAAGGTCTACTCCGTGGAGTCCGGGAAGATTTCTCTCACCCGGAAAGGAGGAAAGCAGAACTATTATATCATGATGGACTGGCCCTATCAGGCCGCCCCCGGCGATTACCTTGTTACCGTGTATGCCGTCAAGGACAGGAAAGTCGTCGAACAGGCCCACGCCAAAGTGGTAGTGCAGCAGGTGGGCGTAATCAAGAGCCTCTCAGGTATGGCCAAGAACAACGGTGCCTTTTACGGATTCATATCCGTGCTCGTAGCACTGGGTGCCGGCTTCGGCGTCGGTCTGATATTCAGGAAAGGCGGGGGGGCCCACTGATCATGTATGAAAACATAGTGGTGGGTTTCGATAATACTGAATCCAGCAAGGCGGCCGTCATCGAGGTCTCTAACTGGATAAAGAGGCACGGAGGGAAATTCGTCCTTGTCCACGCCGTTTACTTCGACGAGGAAGAATTCGGCAACGCCCCCGAGCAGTTGGCAAAACGCCTCGAATTCGGCAAGAATGTCTGCTACCAGGCAAAAGAGAAGGTCGTCTCGGAATTCGGTATAGAGGCGGACGCGCTGGTCTGTGAAGGTGAGCCGCCCGACGTGGTTGCCAACATTGCCAGGGAGAAAAAGGCCGACCTCATCGCGATGGGGACTTACGGCAGGAAAGGCCTGAAGAGACTCCTGATGGGAAGCGTCACCTCGGCTGTAATCGTCCATTCGCCCTGCGACGTGCTGGTCGTAAAAAAGCCCTGTACGGAATGCACCGGATCTTATTCTTCCGTACTTCTTCCCTTTGACGGCTCCGACTTCAGCAAAAATGCTCTGAAAAGGGCATGTCAACTGTCGAAGGTCGACGGCTGCACGGTGACGGTCCTCTATGTCATTCCGCGCTATGAGGAAATGATAGGGTTTTTCCGGACCGAGTCGATCAGGAAGAGTCTTATGCGGGAGGCCGACAAGGTCGTAGATGCCGCAAAAGAGATCGCCTCGGGCGAGGGGATCTCCGTCAAGACCGAGATCCGGGAGGGCGCTACCGGAGATGAGATAGTAAAGGCGGCGGAGAGTCTTAAGAACGATCTTATAATGATGGGAACATACGGATGGCGGGGGGTCAACAAGGCGATCATGGGAAGCACCACCGAAAGGGTAATCATGCACGCCTCCTGCCCCATACTCGCGGTCAAATAGTATTCTTCTGAAAATATAACAGTCTTCGGCCCCGGACGGCCCAAAGCCTTCCGGGGCCTTTTTTATGCCGATCCCTGAAAGCTGAATGCGCAGGAGTGAAGCCGGTCGTTATCTTTGCCTACTGCCTGTATTTGTGATACGCCCCGGCCCTGGAGGTCTTCTCCGTAATATACTTCACATGGTCGTCCAGAAGCCTTGAAAGCTCTGCGACCAGCGCTTCTTGTGGTTTAATCCTCTCAAGTTTGGAGAGGCTCCATTCGAGCAGGGTGCCGTGAAGTCTTATCATTCCCGGAGATATCTTCAGGGACGACTCGTTCTCCCCGGAACATTCCCGGCAGAGAACAGTGCCGTGGGACAGGTAGAATTCGCTTCCCGCCTTTCCGCACCTGCCGCAGCCGTCGAGGCCGGGCAGATATCCGACGATCGAAAGCAGTCTCACCTTATAGTAGAGCGGCAGGAGCCGGGCGCCGCAGTCGGCTTCCAGTGCCCGCAGTGTGTTTATCAGCAGGACATACACCTCGCCGTTGGCGTCCCTTTCCGCCATGAAGTTCAGCGTCAGTTCCACCATCTCCGCAGCCGGCAGGAAACACTTAAGCGAATTTCTCAGGGAACTGAACGGATGGATAATATCCGACTGGGTAAGCCTCGGCAGGGCCGCGTCCTCCTTGCCCCAGAAGGCGATCTTCGAATGTGTCAGGGGCTCAAGGCTGCTGCCGAACCTGCTTTTGGTCTTCCGCGGACTCTTGGCGAAGGTCTTTATGATGCCGTGGGTTTCGGTAAGATAGGTGACTATGAGATCAGCTTCGCCGAAAGGGATGGTTTTTAAGACAATGCCTTCTGTCCTCTGAAGCATTTACTTTTCAGTCGCAACAAAATACCGGCAGGGCCCGGGAGTGGCGCCGAAAAATGTCTTGCAGCGACACCATCCGGCCCTGTAAAGAGGCCCACCGGCCGTTTTTTGAAAGCCATGATACGTTTATGTCTGCATTCATGTGAAAGATAGATAGGATCACGTCGTCATTGCCAGACTTGTTCGGTGTTCCTGCCGGGCCTTTCAGAACAGGATTACATGATGTTGCCGAAATCTTCGGGCTTGAGGTTCTTCAGCCATTCGTCAAGCTCATCGGCCGTCCTCGTGCCCATGATACTCTCTTCCACGAAAATCGGGGCGTTCACCCTCAGGGCCACGGCAACCGCGTCGCTGGGCCTTGAATCTATAAGCGTCTCCTTCTTGCCGTCATTAAGATGAATGAGAGCGTAATAAGTATTGTCGATTATCTCGGTCACCACGATCCTGGTAATCTTGACCTTCAGTCCGTCGATCACATTCTTCACGAGATCGTGAGTCAGGGGTCTTGGAGTTGCGACCTTCCCGAGGGCCAGCGCGATTGAATCCGCTTCGGGCTTTCCGATCCATATCGGCAACGTACCGGGGCCGTCCAGCTCCCTTAAAAGGAGGATATACATATTGCTCCGGGGATCGAAAAGCAGCCCCTCGACCTTCATCTCCACAAACATCTGTCAGAACCCCATTTCGTTCAATGCCTTATGGTCGTCACGCCACCCTTTCCTCACCTTTACCCACAACTGCAGAAATACCTTCGCATCGAGGAGTTTTTCGATATCCAGCCGGGCCTGCGTGCCTATCGCCTTCAGTTTTTTCCCCTTGTCTCCTATTATTATACCCTTTTGACCTTCCCTTTCAACATAAATATTCGCGTCTATCATCACCATGCCGTCTTCTCTTTCGGCCCAGTTCCGGACTTCAACCGCGACTGAATAGGGTATCTCATCGGAGGTCTTTGCCATAATCTTTTCCCTGACAATCTCCGCCGCCATGAACCTCTCTATCTGATCGGTAACAAGGTCTTCCGGATAATATTTCGGCCCCTCGGGCAGATATTCGCGGACCTTCCGGAGGAATATATCGAGACCGTCCCTTTTCAGCGCTGAAACCGGTATGACCTCCGTGAAGGGGAAAAGGTCCTTGTAGATGCCGATTACGCGGAGGATTTCCTGCCGCTGCACCAGGTCTATCTTGTTAATCAGGAGGAATGTCGGCTTCCCGGTCCCTTCCAGGGCCTGAAAAACAATCCTGTCTTTCTCGACATGAGGCCCCGGTTCGGTCACGAAAACGACCAGGTCTATTTCTTTCAATACCTCCCTGGCAGACCTGACCATGGCCCTTCCAAGGAGATTCCTCGGTTCATGGATTCCGGGGGTATCGATGAAGATGATCTGGGCGTCAGAGGAAGTCTTTATCCCCAGTATCCTGTTCCTGGTGGTCTGGGGTCTCCTGGTAACGATGGCGATCTTCTGTCCGAGAACGGCATTCAGAAGAGTGGACTTGCCGACATTCGGCCGGCCGACAAGGGAGACGTATCCGGAATGGAAAACCTCAGACACTCAGCCTCCGGTCTGCAGCCTGGCCAATGCGTCTTTAATCCTTTCCACTCCCCTCGAAATATCTTCCATGGAGGTCGCATAGGAAAGCCTTATATAGTCGTCATCACCGAACGCGGCACCCGGCACGACGGCCACCTCCGCCTCCTCGAGCAGATAGAGGGCAAGGTCCGAAGAGGAGGAGATCACTCCGCTGCCGGACTTCCTGCCGTAAACCTTTGAAGTGTTCGGGAAGGCGTAGAAAGCACCCGAAGGCATCGAACAGCTGATCCCCTCGATACCGTTGAGCGCCCCGACAAGAAAGCGTCTCCGCTCATCGAACCTGTTCCGCATCATTTCCACGAAGTCCTGCGGTCCGGTAAGGGCCTCCACGGCCGCCTTCTGTACGATTGAGGCCGGGTTCGAAGTCGACTGACTCTGGATATTGGTCATTGCCTTGACAACATCGGCAGGCCCCGCCGCATAGCCTATCCTCCAGCCGGTCATCGCATGGGATTTTGACAGGCCGTTTACTACGATCGTCCTCTCCTGAACCTCCGCGCCGAGCGAGGCTATGCTTATGTGTTCTGCGCCGTCATAAATGAGCTTTTCATAGATCTCATCGGATATGACATAAAAGTTATGTTTCACCGCGAGTTCCGCTATCCCTTCGAGGGCCTTTCTGTCGTATATCATACCTGTCGGGTTGGAGGGAGAGTTCAGTATCAGCGCTTTCGTTTTTGCGGTTATGTTTTTTTCAAGCGCCTGCGGGCTGACCGTGAAAGAGTTTCTTTCCTCGGTCTTCACAAAAACCGGCGTGGCATCATTGAGCATCACCTGGTCCGGATATGAGACCCAGTATGGAGAAGGTATGATTACTTCGTCGCCGGGACCGTAAAGGGCCTCCGCTATGTTATAAAGACTGTGCTTGGCCCCGCAGGAAGCTATTATCTCTTCCCTCTTGTAGGAAAGCCCGTTGTCTTTCTTCAGTTTGTCTATTATCGCATCCTTGAGAGCGTCTATCCCGCCCACCGCCGTATACTTCGTAAAACCCTCCTTCATGGCCCTGACCGCCGCCTCCTTTATGTTGTCGGGCGTATCGAAGTCAGGTTCGCCGACGCCGAAGCTTATGACGTCCCGGCCGGATGCCTTCATCGCTTTTGCCTTCGAATCTATGGCGAGCGTGGGCGACGGTTTGATCTTTGCTGCTCTCTCGGAAAGCATGATTAACAGTCTCCTTGGGGTTTTTTCGATATATTAACACATCAGGATTGTTTTAAACAGACACTATGTATCCTGAAATAAAGAGGGCAAGTTCCTCGGAGCAAAGCGAGAATGAGCGAAAATACTGTGTCCTTTCGCTTCTGCCACATTTCATGAATAATCTGGTCTAATCGATTTTCTTATACGCCTTCTTTCCTGCACCGCAGACCGGGCATTTGTCGGGCGCTTCTTTTTCCGCAGTGTGACCGCAGATCTGGCAGACATAATAATCCACGTCCGCGTTCTTGCCGATATCCTCCAGGGCCTTCTTATACAGGTCCGCGTGGATCTTTTCGACCTCGTTCGCGAAGGTGAAACTCCTGAGGGCGCCCTTGCTTCCCTCCTCTTCCGCGTCCCTGATCATCTGCGGGTACATCTTCTGGAACTCGAACACCTCGCCGTTGATTGCCTCGTTAAGGTTTTCGGACGTGCCCTTGATGCCGCCCAGTTCTTTCAGATGGTTGTGCGCGTGGACCGTCTCGGCATCGGCTGCGGCCCGAAACAGTTTCGCAATCTGCCCGTAACCTTCCTGCTCCGCCTTCTTCGCAAAAGCCAGATATTTCCTGTTAGCCTGCGATTCCCCTGCGAAGGCATCCTTAAGGTTTTTTTCAGTCTTCGGCATTCTTTCTCCTCCTTGAAAAATAATCTCTGATTAAGGGACATAAGGTCTCATGAGACTTATAGGCCCTACAAAAAAGCGGCAATTGTTTTCTTTTACTGCATTGCCTGGTGAACCTTGCCTACCAGATCCGCCGACGGCTTTAGGGTCTTGTCACCGGGCTGCTGCCATCCTACAGGGCATGCCTCGTCGCCGTGTTCTCCCAAATATATGTTGGCGCTCACCTTTCTCAGCAGTTCTTCGATATTCCTGCCCAGGTTATAAAAGTTGACTTCGGAGTTAAGAAGCTTTCCTTCGGGATTGATTATGAATGTTCCTCTCAATGCCAGACCCGTCTCGTCGTCGTACACGCCGAACAGGCGGGAGATTTTGCCCGTAGGGTCCGACCCCATCGTGTATTTCACCTTCTCCAGCATCTTCTCTTCCCTCTGCCATGCGAGATGGACGAATTTGGTATCAGTGCTGACGGTAACAATCTCGGCGCCCGCCTCGCTGAACTTCTGATGCTGCTCTGCCAGAGCAGCAAACTCGGTCGCTCAGACAAAGGTAAAGTCCGCGGGATAAAAGAAGAGGACAGTCCATTTTCCGCTTTCTCTCAACGCCTGCAGACTCACCTCCCCGAAATCGCCCTTCCCGGGCTCATACGTTTCAAGTTTAAAATCAGGGACGTTCTCTCCGGTTCTCAGGCCGCAACAGTGCTCGCCCATTCCAGACCTCCTTCCTTTTTTCTAACATCTTACCATCAAAATGGCCGCTCTCAAATAAGCGGCCACCCAAAGAATACCGGACAGATGATCGCGCGACCGTATGGTTTCAGTGGACAGTAGACTCTCTCCTGAAAAACCTGTGTCCGCAATTCAAACATCTGGTCTCGTATTCATCAGTCCACAACTCCATGTCAAAACCGCATTTCGGACATGTGATGACTTCCCGTAAAACCGGGGGATTCACACTCCTCGCTTTTTTTCCCTTATGACTAACGCCTTTATCTTTCATTCAATCTCCTTCCTTTCGGGCGGCACGGGAACTTCGCTTAACCGCCGACCGGCTCCCGGCGCCGGCTTCTCCCCTGCATTCCGGACACAACCCGTAAAACTCGATATGATTTCCCGTAATTTCAAAGTCTCTTCTTTCGCCTGTCGGCACACTCAGGCTGAAATCGACACGGACATCCACTATCCTTCTGCAGCCGGTGCATATGAGGTGATGGTGCGGTCCGGTGTCGGGATCGAAACGCTTTTTGCCGGGATCCACGGTCAGTTCCCGCACTTCGCCTCTGAGCCTCAGTGCCTCAAGCGTGTTATATACCGTAGCAAGAGACATCGTCGGGAACTTCTTCGACACGGCGGTGTATATCTCCTCCGCCGAGGGATGGCTGTCATTCCCTTCGAGGTAATCAAGTATCGCCAGCCTCTGAGGAGTAAGCTTAAACCCCATGCCTTTGTATCTTTCCATAATCATTCCCTGGTCCCTCACCACGACCTGCTATCTAGAATCATTTTAACATAATAAATCTTGTTGTCAAGTAATTCTTATAGCCGATTCCGTGCCACAGGCAGGTCAATCTCAACTATGAGACCTCCTGCGTCATCGTTTGACGCCCTGACCCTGCCGCCGTGCGCACGCACGGCCCTCTCAGTGATAGCAAGGCCAAGTCCGGTACCTCCCGTCAAACGGTCTCGCGAGTCGGCGACCCGATAAAACGGTTCGAAGATCCTCTTGAGGTCCGCCTCCGGCACGCCGTGCCCATGGTCGCGGACACGTATGCGGGCATATGACCCGCCATCTTCTACATGCCTTGAGAGACCCACATCAACGGATGTGCCTTCCCCGGTATACCGGACCGCGTTCCGGACAACATTCTCTATGGCCCTGCGAAGCAGCTCTTCCGATCCTTCGACCTTTATATCCTCGTTCGCCTCCACTTTTACCTCGCGATTGCATGCGTGCGCCTCGAAGTTTGCATCATCTGCAATGTCCAGAAGAAGACCCGTCAGGTCAACGGCTCCCCGCTCAATTCTCTCATCTCCGGTCTCCAGCGTTGTGACGGCCAGCAGCTGTCCGATAAGGTCGTTAAGCCTCTCCGCTTCCCGCCCTATGCGACCCAGGGCATTGCCCGCTTCGGGAGAAGAGCTCCGGTGCGCCATTTCCAAAGCAAGGTTCAGGCGGGTCAGGGGCGATCTCAATTCATGGGAGATGTCTCTGAGCAGCTTCCGCTGGGCGTTAACCAGCTTTTCTATACGGCCGGCCATCCTGTCGAAGTCGCGCCCCAGACCGGCGATCTCATCTCCACGGTTGCCTAAAACAGGTGCCACACGAGTCGTTAAGTCACCATCTGCGAACCTGCGGGCCGCCTTCTGCAGCTGGAGTATCGGACCCGTCAGGGACCGCGCCAGGAGGTAACAGACGATTCCGGCGATCATAAACGTCGCCAGCAGGCGAAAGACAATACGACGCGGATCGAGTATCAGCGCCATCGGGGAAGGATGTGGCAAGGCCGCAAGAATTACATAATTTCCCGCCAGCGGAAGTGCATACCACGTCGCCCTTCTGCCCGGGCGGTGACGGGGCTCCCCGGTAATCAGGGCCATTTCCACCAGCCTCTTTACCCGCGGGGGCAGGACATGCCCGGAAAGCGGGCCATCATTCCCCCTAAAAAGAAAGACGGGAAACCGTATCCGCCGTTCAACGCGGCGTCTCCGTTCTTCCAGGGCCCGGGGTCCGTCTGCCTCATATGTCGCGATCAACACCTTGCCTGCCCTGGCGATCTGTTTTTCGTGGCGCGCCAGAAGGGCGGCCCTCGGATCGGTGGTAAGGGCAACTACAACGCCGATCGCGCCTATCAGGGTCATGGCCAGCCAAAACCAGAGGAATATTCTTGCGAACAGACTTTTCACAACCCGGACCGTCTCAAAACAACCATTCTACCCATTCCGGTCTTTGTTCATCCCCGGGGAGTGAACGTACAAATATCCGACGCTCCGGACCGTCTTTATGCGGTCCGTGCCCCCCGACCCGTGGCCGAGTTTCCTGCGAAGACTGCTCACATGAACGTCTATGCTTCGGTCGTAAGGGGAGAGGTCGCGCCCCAGAATCTTCCTGCTGAGGTCCCTGCGTGTGACCACCTTCCCGACCATGCGCAACAACTCTTCCAGAAGGCTGAACTCGACCGCGGTCAGCTCCAGCTCTCTGCCGGACCTTTTGACGGTCCGGCTGGCGGGGTCCAGTTCAACGTCACCTTCCACGAGAGGCGCCAGACCCTCATCCTGCTCACTGTCCGGAACCATCCTGCGCTGTATGGCACGGATACGTGCAACAAGTTCGCGCGGATTGAACGGCTTAGGCAGGTAATCGTCGGCACCCATTTCAAGCCCTACGATCCGGTCCACGTCGTCACCACGGGCCGTCAGCATCAACACCGGACTCCTTGACTTCTCGCGAATATGTCGCAGCACCTCAAAGCCGCTCATCCCCGGCAGCATAACATCCAGAACAACGAGGCCATGCTCCCCGGCAAGCGACCGCTCGATCCCCCTTCCCGCTTCAGAAACCGTTTCGACCTCGAACCCTTCCATTCCCAGGTATTCGAAAAGCAGTTCACACAACTCCCGGTCGTCGTCGATAACAAGTATCCTGTGCGGCCGTCTGCTCTTGCCTCCTGAGAGTTCAGTATTATCCACTGATCCTCATTACCGGAGCGAAAGTTCTGCTCGATTTCCCCTTAATTCATGTTCATTCACGGTTTCCACGCTCTTCAATATTCTACCCTGAAAAGACCATCCCACGCTGTAAAGAATTGTAAAGGGCCGGTGATGACGCTTAACATATCTTTTCCATTCTTGACCGCCCCTTAACCCACACTTAAAGAGAACTGATGTACTATAAATCCATGGATCGATCCATGAAAGGCAGCGACAAAGCCGGGAAAGGTAGCCGGTCGAAAAGTCGAGCAAACATCGAAGAAAGAAAGGAGAACCACAATGAAACATGCAGAGGTAATGCCGGGAAAGAAGGTCTTATCGCCGGGTGCGATGCTGCTGGCCGTCTTCGCACTGATTGTCTTCGCTTCACTTGATCTCTACGCGCCGCCTGTCCAGGCGGCAGGCCTTCGCGGGATGAAAAGATCACCCGAACAGATAACAGCCAGGTTGAAAGACCGGCTCAATCTCACGGCTGAGCAAACAAAGCAAATCGAGCCCATTATCAGGGAAAGTATGGCCAAACGCCGGGAACTGGTGAAAGAAATGCAGCAGCTCAGGCAATCCACCGATACCAGGATCAACGCGGTACTGACAAAAAAACAGGCCATAGAGTTTCAGAAGATCAGGGACAGACGCCGGGCAAGGATGTGGAAGCGGGCCGGCCACAGATAAAATAAGAGGTATCCGGCTGTGCACGAAGACACAATGGAGGCTGATAACAACCTCCATCGTGTCCGGCCGGAACGTCTTCAGAGTCGATTGCCGGAAGAGGACTTCCAAGGCAACTGTCTGTCATTTCAGCCGCCCTGTCCAGGCTGAAGAAGAATGTTTGCGGGTCCTTCCACATTCGTTAATCCGCTTTTACTGTTGACGAAAAGGTCTCTTCGTGCAAATAATAACTCGTCTCTGTCGAGGGAGAAAATATAATTACAGGAGGCTTCAAATGTCTGATCGGACGTCAGCTCGGTGGTTAAACATCTTTCTGCTCTTCACGGTCTTGTCAACAGCAATGGTTGTCAGCGGCTGCGGAGGAGGCAAGCCTGAAGCGGTATGGAATGTGGCCGGCAGCTGGTACGTGTACCATGATGCTGCCGGTACGCCGGGGGAACAGGGTCCGGACCTTTTTACCTTCACGCAGTCCGACAACGACCTCTCCGGAACAACGGGAGAGGGCGAAATCTTCACCGGCAGCGTAAGCGGTACGGATGTCAGTTTCTCATGGACCGGAAGCGACGGCACTTCCTATACTTACAACGGAACGGCGAGTAACGGCAACATGACCGGTACGTGGAGCAGCAACACCGGGCAGTCCGGCACCTGGCACGCCATAATAAACCTGGACCCCATCGTCACCGATCTGGGCGGCAACTGGAATATCTACACAACGACGGACTCAACGGAACAGGGACCGGATGTCTTTGCTTTGATGCAGTCGGGCAACAGCATCTCGGGGACAGCGAAGGAAGGTGAACCACTCAAGGGAAGTATCGGCAACAGATACATCCTTTTCTCCTGGACCGACAGCAGCGGAACCACTTATGTCTATATCGGGACTGTTACCGGCAGCTCCGACATGTCAGGCACATGGACGACCCCCGGAGGCCAATCAGGGACCTGGCGGGCAACAAAGATCGGCTGACACTTACAAAGCCTTCCGGAAGCCCTCCCCTCTGTCCCCTCCCCTCTCAGGGAGGGGGCGCGGGTGAGGGACACCCGGTTCAATATCTGTTCCGGGTCCCGGTGTCGGTTCACCCCTTCCCGGACCTCTCCTTCAGCCAGGAGATCCATCCCGGTATGCCCTCGCCCGTCTTGCAGGAGACTTCGAAGATCTTGATCTGAGGGTTCAGGGAAAGTGTGTCTTTCCTGATCTTGCCGATATCCGCATCAACATAAGTTGCGAGGTCTACTTTATTGAGTATGAGCGCCGAGGACTCCTGGAACATCAGGGGATACTTCAGTGGTTTGTCGTGGCCTTCGGCAATGCTCAACACCATCACCTTCATGTCTTCGCCCACCTTGAACTCCGCCGGACAGACCAGGTTGCCGACATTTTCTATGAATACGACATCCAGCTCATCCAGGGGAAGGTCGCCCAGGACCTCGGACACCATGTTCGAATCCAGATGACAGGCGCCTCCGGTGTTGATCTGCACGACGGGGACGCCCAACTCGTTCACCCTCTCGGCGTCATCGCTCCCGGCGATGTCGCCTTCTATTACCCCTACTCGAAGGCCCCCTTTCTGCGCTATCGTCCTCTCCAGGAGCGAAGTTTTGCCTGCACCCGGCCCGCTCATAAGATTTATCACGAATACCCCGGCACGATCGAATATTTTCCGGTTCTCGATTGCTATTCTGTCGTTGGCCTCGAGTATCCTGCTTACCACCTTCACCTTCATCAGGAAACCTCCATATCAATAATATCCATTTCGCGGCCGGCTGTAATGGTAAAGGAGCCGCCTCCGCATAACGGGCAACTGAGCACGTATTCTTGATCGACCGTGAACTCTTTCCGGCAGTCACTGCACCTGCCCGAGACCGGCACTTCCTCTATCTGCAACACCGCGTTCCGGGCAATAGAACCCTCCTTTATGGCATCGAAGGCAAAAAGAAGGGCGTCCGGCATGACGCCCGATGCCCTTCCGACTTTCACATTTATCGAATCTATCCTTCCGTATCCGCTCTTATTGCACTCCCCGGCGGCTATTTCAAGCAGACTGAGGGCTATGGATGCTTCATGCATTCGGTTCTTTGGAAAGCCTCTCCTTCTCCTTATCGTAAGCATCCCTGCCCGCTTCGACGGCCGACTTCACGAGAGACTTCCTCTCGTCGTAATACTCCTTTCCCTTATCCACATAGGATGTTACCTTGTTCTTCGTCTGGTCCACATATCCCGAAGCCTTGTCCTTCACGTCATCAGCCATATCCTTTATCTTCTGTCTCGTCTCGGTCCCCGCCTGGGGCGCAAGCAGGAGTGCCAGACCCGCCCCGACGACGCCGCCCAACAGAAACGACAGAAACATCGACCCTGAACTGTAGCCCTCATCTCTCATTTTCCGTCTCCTTTTCCTAAAAGATTGGTTAATAAAAATTGCAGTCCTGCGACTACACCGGCCTTTAAACTGAGCGCCCTGACCGTAGTGGAAGTACCGAAGGCGCCTGCCAGGTCATTCACCGCCCGCACCGTCTTTCCGACTTCCCTGACGGAAGCGGAAAACTCCCTGACATCCTCCACAACCCCCTTCGCATTGTCCGATATTTCCCGGACGTTCCCCGCAAAGCCCTGCACGTCTTTAAGCACCGGGTCCACCTTCTCCTCGACAGTCTTCCTCAGCGATATGATCATCCTCAAAACCTGCAAAAGCAGAAGGACCAGCATAACGTCGATTACGAGCGACGAAACTCCTATAACGATAAGCCAGACATCCATCATCCTCTCTCCCTCCGTGAATTATATCACAATATTTTCACAAACCGAATCATGCCAGGTTACCTTGATTTTAGTGCCTTAGACCCAACAAGTAAAGAATTTTATGTTATTCTTTAACTCTATGAATGACCGCATTTTTACCAAACGGACACTGGCACTGGCAGCCCGCGCCCGGGGAAAGACAAGTCCGAATCCCATGGTAGGGGCTCTTCTGGTCAAAAGTGGCCGGATCATTTCGGAGGGCTATCACAAGAGGGCCGGGACCCCCCATGCCGAAGCAGTCGCCATAGACGCTGCGGGAGACAGGGCGAGAGGTGCGACACTCTATGTCAGCCTTGAACCCTGCTGTCACGAAGACAAGCGGACTCCGCCGTGCACACAGAAGATCATCTCCTCCGGAATCAGGAAAGTGGTAACAGCCATGGAAGACCCGAACCCCAAGGTATCGGGGAGAGGGATCGCTGAGTTGAGGAAAGCCGGTATAACCGTAGTCTCCGGGATTTTAAGGGAGGAAGCGGAAAAACTCAATGAGTATTATATAAAACATATCACCACCGGCACGCCCTTTGTGGTGCTTAAAGTGGCGATGACACTCGACGGGAAAATAGCGACGCCCGAAGGGGAGTCAAAATGGATCACCGGCGATAAGGCCAGGCGACTGGTCCACAGACTGCGTGGAGAGGTCGACGGAATCCTAACCGCCATCGGGACGGTAAAGGCCGACAATCCCCGCTTGACCTGCAGGACCGGCCGCGGCAAAAGCCCGTTGCGCATAGTTATAGATCCTGAGCTTCAGATCGCTCCGGATTCCTGCGTGCTTGAGTCCCCACCCGATACCATCGTTGTGACCAAAAGGCCCGGTGGCCATCCGACTGCAAAAGACGCCAAAAAATATAGACTCCGCGAAAAGAACGTTCAAATAGTGGAATACGAAGGTGAAAAAGTCGACCTTCCGCTTTTGATGAAACAACTCGGCAGGAAAGGGATCATCTCAGTGCTCGTCGAGGGAGGTTCGTCCCTGAACAGCTACTGTCTGGAAAGCGGCATAGTGGACAAACTGATGTTTTTCATCGCCCCCAAGATCATCGGCGGCAGGGCGTCCTTCACCGCCGTCGGTGGAACGGCCTTCCGCAGACTAAGTGAGGCGCACATGATAAGAGACATGAAAACAAGAAGGGTCGGAGATGATATCCTGATAGAGGGATACCTTAACCGCAAAGGGCACAGCGCATAGAGTCCGGGACATGACCACGCAACGTGTTCCCGGCGAAGCTTAGGGCTGAAGTTTTGCTTTCTTTATTGTAACTACTCAGGTATCATATCCGCCGAAGATGATTGATTTCTCGGCACTATTCATAACCCCTCCCAGCCTCCCCTTAAGTTAAGGGTCCCGAAAGCTTTCGGGATTAAGATAAGAGGGGGTGGAGGGAGAGTTATGATTCCATACATGGGTAGTTACTGTCTTTTGCCGTTTCCAGCGCCTTGCTCTTTGCGCTATGCCCTATGCTGTTATGCGAGTCTGGGTTTAGCCAGGGTTTCCAGTACCCTTAGTTCAAGGAACCGCTTCGAGGCAGACGACTTAAGCACCATTACAGTATCCGCGCCCTGGCCTGTACCCGCCACGGCGACGACCTCTTCTCCTTCAGGGACCAGACCGGCGTCGGCAGCCATCATTACGATTTCGCAACAAACTTTGGCACCCTCGCCGAACCTTCTCAGCGACTGGGCAATAATCATGGCAGGATAGATCCCGCTGAATTTCGACGAAAGGGACGTCTCGATCGAATGGGTAAGGATGGTCCCGGTGTAAACCCTGGCGCCGTTTTCCCTTATCTTCAGAAGAGTCTCTTCCGGCACCTCGAAGGTGTTGGGCCCCTTGAACCCCGCCGAATGGGTCACCACTGCAAGGTTCACCCCGCTGCCTTTTAGAGAATCGGAGAACAGGAGCCCCGTTGATCCGGTAGTGGATGCCACTACTACATGACGGTAGCCGGCCTCCTTCAAGGCCTCCAGCGCGACATCGAGGCACGCGGCAGTGTTGTCCCTGCCGGGATTGTCAAAATATATTGTCTTCCTGACCGTCGCCATAAATTTTCTTTCCTCCGATCAAAATTTTTTCATATCTGGTAGAATTATACATGACCGCCGGGTCCAGAATAAATATCGTCTCCTCAACACCCAGTGAGTTCAGCAGCAATATCACGGTAAATGATGTCGTATATCACGTCCAGACGGAAGATACCGGCAGAAAAACCTCCCGGATCGTCTCCAGGATTTACCGGCAGGGGGAGGTAGTTTTCACCAAGAAGTCCGATTATGCACACCTCCTGAAGCTGAAGGGGGCTGAGGAAAAGATCAGGAGTCTCATGGAAAGCCAGCACAGGGCATCAATAGATGCGTTCCTGAAAGAACATACAGTCGAAGAGAAGAAAATAACAGACTATCTGGAGGAGATCAGGCAGCACCTCCGGAAGGGCGACAACCCTTCAGCCCTGGAATCGGTCAGGCATGCACTTGAGGAATTCCCTTCCGACCTTTTTCTTTTGTCATACTACGGTTATCTGACGGCGACGGTCGAAAAAAACACCGGGAGGGAAT
>JARRRI010000010.1:74476-82344 GCA_037380845.1 Candidatus Sulfobium sp.
GAAAGGCACCATGCCCTTCGGCAGCGATTTCTTTTATCCGCTCTTTTATCTTAACCTGGGCAGGGCGTACCTTGAGGCAAACAAGAAAAGGGATGCCATAACGGCCTTCGAAAAAGGGCTGCTGAACGATCCCGAAAACCACGACCTCCTCTCGGAACTGAGAAAGCTCGGCACCAGAAGGAAAGCCCCCGTCCCCTTCATCAAAAGAAGCAATCCCATTAACAAGTATATCGGCATGCTCCTTCACAGGCTCGGCGGCTGAAGCCGAAAAAAATCAGGTACAGAAATCGGTGTCCAGGCCATAGAGACAGGGCAGCCACATGGGGTTGCTCCTACGAACCCGTTATTATCTGATAGATCTCCCGGTACCTATCCGCCGCTTTACTGACGATGCTGTCCGGCAGTACGGGCCCCGGGTATGTCTGGTCCCAATCGAGGGTAAGGAGGTAATCCCTGATGATCTGTTTGTCGTAGCTGTCCTGCCCTTTCCCGGGCTGATATGTTTTTATCGACCAGAACCTTGAAGAGTCCGGTGTCAGCAGTTCATCGATCAAAATCAATCTGCCTTCATACATCCCGAACTCCATTTTAGTATCCGCGATGATTATGCCCTTTTTTTCAGCCATTTCCCTGGCCTTCTTATAAATACGCAGGCTTGCATCCCGTAGCCGTTCCGCGGTCTCTCCGCCCACGATTCCCTTCATTTCCCCGAATCCTACGTTTACATCGTGGCCTTCTTCAGCCTTGGTGCTGGGCGTAAAAAGAGGCTCTTCAAGCCGTGACGACTCGACAAGCCCTTCAGGCAGGGTTATTCCGCAGACCTTGCCGCCTGCCTTGTACTCCTTCCATCCCGACCCTGAGAGGTAACCTCTGACGATGCACTCCACGGGCATGGGGTTCGCCTTCCTGACCAGCATGCTCCTTCCCTCGAGGACATCTCCATGTTTTCGCAGCTCCTCAGGATAATCCTTCACTTCAGCAGCCACTACATGATTTTCGATGATGTCCCTCATCTGCTCAAACCAGTAAAGGGATATCCCCGCAAGGACCTTTCCCTTTCCGGCAATGCCGTTGGGCAGCACTACATCGAAGGCAGACACCCTGTCGGTGGCGATGATAAGAAGCTGTTCCCCCACTTCATAGACGTCTCTCACCTTGCCCCGTCTGAGGAGCTTCAGCCCGGGCAGAGCAGTCTCCATAACCACATCAGTCATTTCATCCTCCTGAGAACCATTTTAGCCGGTCGTTCCGCGGCGTCCGAAGACACCTATTCTATCACAGACAAATGCATAGTATATACCCGCCCTTAACCCCTCCTGACCTCCCCTTAATCTTAAGGAGAGGGATAAGACGCCCCTCTTAAGTTAAGAGGGGTTGGGGGAGTTATGTTCCACCCATAACTGAATAGTTACCGTATGAGGGGTGAGTTCTATGCTCCTTGCTCTACGCCCTTTGCGCTTTCCCCTATGCGCTATGCGCCGTGCTTCTGCTTCTCAGGCGCCTGAAGAGTTTTTCGCCTTCCACTGCGAAGAATACCACCGATGACATGGCAAGAGTAAAAGCCAGTTCCCGCGCCGGGAGAGGACTCGTCTTGAATATAGGATTGAGGAAAGGCACATAGATAGTCGCCAGCTGGAGTATGAGCGTGAGCAGGAAAGCACCGGCGAGAGGGAGATTCGTCAGAAACCCCTGGCTGAAGAAGGATTCCCTGTCGGACCTGATGGCCAGGACGTTGCCCATCTGGCTGAGACAGAGCACGGTAAAGACCATCGTCTGCCAATGGGGATTGCCGGACTTCAGTGCCCATCCCTGCGTAATGATAGATACCCCACCCATGAGGAGGCCCACCCAGATTATGTCGAAACCGAGGCGGTGGGCGAATATGCTCTCTTTCGGATGCCTGGGGGGTCTCTTCATGACGTCCCCGTCAGGCGGTTCTGCGGCCAGCGCAAGTCCGGGAAGCCCGTCTGTCACCAGGTTGATCCAGAGTATGTGGATCGGGAGAAGGGGCACCGGCAGTCCGAGAAACGGCGCGAGAAATATAGTCCATATCTCGCCCGAGTTGCTGGCCATCGTATATTTGATGAACTTTCGGATGTTGTCGAATATCCTCCTGCCCTCTTTCACAGCCCTGACGATGGTGGCGAAGTTGTCGTCAAGCAATATCATGTGAGCAGATTCCTTTGCCACATCCGTTCCGGTAATGCCCATGGCCACACCTATGTCGGCACGCCTCAGCGCGGGAGCGTCGTTCACACCGTCACCGGTCATGGCCACGAACTGCCCTTTGTCCTGTAGTCCGCGGATTATCCTGAGTTTCTGTTCCGGGCTGACCCTTGCATAGACTTTTATCTCCTTGACCCGGGCCTCAAACTCTTCCTGTGACAGCTCGGCAAGGTCTTTTCCGGTAACAACCGATTTCATGTTATCTTTGAGAATACCGAGCCTCTCCGATATCGTCCTTGCGGTCAGAGGATGATCGCCGGTTATCATGACCGGCTCAATGCCCGCTTTTCTGCAGAGGGCAACCGCCTCAATCGCCTCTTCGCGAGGGGGGTCCATCATCCCGGCAAGTCCGAGGATCACGAGCCCTGTCTCCGTATTTTCGGGTGTCACTTTATCCGGCAACTCATCCCATTCTCTCATGGCCACGCACAGTACCCGGAGTCCGTCGGCGGCCATGCGCTCATTAGTGTCCGTGATTTTTTCCCGGTCCGGAGGTCTCACCTTCCCGGAGATGAGCGTCCCTTCGGACTTTTCGAGTATCGCCTCCACGGCGCCTTTTGTAAACGATACGAAAGTCCCGTCGTCGCGCCGGTGAAAGGTCGTCATGCATTTGCGTTCGGAATCAAAGGGGACCTCGGCAACCCTCGGGAACTCCCTCTCCAGATCTTCCTTCCTGAAGCCGTTTTCTGCCGCTGCCGCATAGAGGGCGATTTCGGTGGGATCACCCGTCATATTTCCCCCTCCGTTACGCCGCGCGTCATTGCTCACGGAAAAGGCGGTCATAAGGAGGGCGGCGGAGCCCGTCAATTCATCCCTTGCAGCCTTGCCTGCCGTCCCGGCTCTGCCGGTCAGACCACGACTCACCTCACCGTCGACGTAGACCTCCTCTACGCTCATCCTGTTGAGAGTCAGGGTCCCCGTCTTGTCGGAGCATATAAAGGTGACCGAACCGAGGGTTTCCACCGCCGGCAGCTTCCTGATGAGAACGTTCTGTCTCACCATTTTTTTGGCCCCTATGGCCAGGGATATGGTCACGACCGCGGGAAGGGCTTCGGGTATTGCGGCTACCGCAAGAGAAATGGCGGTGAGCAGCATTAGCAGGACGGCCTCTCCCCGGGCCACCCCGAAAAGGAACACGACGACGCAGATCACGATCACGGATACCGCCAGTTTCCGTCCAAAAGAAGCCAGCCTCTTCTGAAGGGGAGTTTTCACTTCCTCCTGCTCCTGGAGCATCGAGGCTATCTTGCCCAGCTCGGTCTGCATTGCAGTGGCGACCGTGATGCCTCTGCCCCGTCCGTAGGAAACGGTCGTCCCCTTGTACAGCATGTTTCTTCTGTCTCCGAGGGGCTGTCCTTCATCCTTTAAGGCCCTGCCATGCTTCTCTACGGGAACGGATTCCCCCGTCAGCGCGGATTCTTCGGCCTTGAGCCGGGCCGCCTCCACGATTCTCAGATCGGCCGGAACGATCTTTCCGGCCTCAAGCAGTACGACATCTCCGGGTACCAGCTCAGACGCCGCAATCTCCGATTCCCGGCCTTCCCTCACCACCGTGGCCGTCGGAGACGCCATCTTCTTGAGCGCCGCCATGGCCTTTTCCGCCCTGTACTCCTGCACAAAGCCTATGACCGCATTCAGAACAACGATCACCACTATCGCTATGGTGTCCGTCAGGTCGCCGATAATGCCCGACACCACCGCCGCTGCAATGAGGACGAGGATCATGAAATCCGTGAACTGGTCGACGAACATCCTGACGACGCTCCGCTTCTCCATCTCCTTAAGGATGTTCGGTCCGTGCACTTCCAGCCTTCTGGCCGCCTCTTCAGCTGAAAGTCCGTCCCTCGAGGTGTTCAGTTCAATCAGGACGTCATCGATGTCCTTCAGGTGCCAGTCCATACTATATACCTTATCATCCTTCGATATTTTGATGAACCATGAAGGTTACACTAACATTGCGCAAAGGACTTGCATTTATCGTCGTCATTCCCGAGGTAGTAATCGGGAATCCAGGCTTTCAGACAGTTTGGATGCCCGACTAAGACCTCGGGCATGACGGAAACGGGCTTCGTCCGGAGTTAACATTGAGTGAATTCCTGCATTACGCGCGTTGGCAGGCTTAAAAGTCCTTCAGTCAAGCATTTGCTGGCGTTTATCCGAAACGACCCGCGGAGCCTGTCCCGACTTGTTCGGGGTTTGCAGGAAAGACACCCACCAACAAAGTCGAAGCAGGCTGCAGGGAATTAGATTCAACGAATAAAAAAGGCGCGGGTTTGAGGCCGGCGCCTTTTTACTCACTTATCCGAAAAGCGGTTTTTATCCCCGCATTTTCATCGACTCGAGTCTGGCGATCCTCTCTTCAACAGGAGGGTGAGTGCTGAAGAGTTTCATGAGCGCGTTGCCGCGCAGAGGATTGACGATCATCATGTGCGACGTCGAAGGCGTCGCGTGCATAGGTATTGCGGCCGAGCCCCTTTCCAGCTTCCGCAGGGCGTTAGCCAACGCAGAAGGATTGCCGTAAAGCCGGGCCCCGCTCTCGTCGGCGGAATATTCTCTGGACCTCGAAATCGCCATTTGTATCAGCATTGCCGCAATGGGGGCAACGATCATCATCACAATCGCCGCAAACGGGCTGCCGTCGTCGTCCCTCCCTCTTCCACCTCCGAAAATCATTGCCCACTGGGCCATCTGCGCAAGGTAGCTGATCGCACCTGCTATCGTCGCGGCCACCGTTCCTATGAGTATGTCCCGGTGCCTCACATGAGAAAGCTCGTGGGCCATGACGCCCCCAAGCTCATCCTCGCTGAGAAGCTGCACAATGCCCTCTGTCGCCGCGACCGCAGCGTGGTTCGGATTCCTGCCGGTAGCGAACGCGTTCGGCGACCTGTCGGGGATAATATAAACCCTGGGCATGGGCATGCCTGCCTTCTGGGTGAGTCTCCTCACGATCCTGTAAAGTTCAGGCGCCTCGGTCTCGCTCACCTCCCTCGCCCTGTACATCTTCAAGACTATCTTGTCGCTGTAGAAATAGGAAATGAAATTAATCGCAAATGCGAAGATCAGCGCGAACGTCATCCCCTGTCTTCCTGCCAGTGCCGCACCTCCGAATACGAGCAGCAGGGTAAGCACTATCATCAGCATTCCCGTCTTTAATCCGTTCATTTGATCCTCCCGACCAAATTCTGTTCATTAAAAAACCCTTATCCCGGATTCTTAACACGAGCCATGTTAATAAATCGAAATAAAGGTCTTGCCCGTTATCGCTGCCATATAACCGACCGGACCGGGTAGTTTCTACCGTGCTGACGGTCCGACCGCCTTTAAAAGGGGCTACTCCCCTCTATTTAAGTCTATTTTACCCAATATGATTTACGACCGTCAATCGGACGCCTTACAGGCTGAAAAGATACTGCCGGTTTCAAAATAGTACTGATGTTTATTCGAAAACTCTTTTGCAACTTCAGACTTAATAAGCGCTGGCCCGGTCGAGCAGTTCTCTTGACGGACCGTCAAGTTTCAGTTCCGGAGACTGCACCAGCTCCCTCAACTGTTCAACACTCGTGGCGCTTGCAATAGGGGCGGTAATCCCGGGACGCGAGATGAGCCATGCCAGGGAAACCGCAGCCGGAGACGACTGATACTGTTTTGCGACCTCGTCCAATGCAGCAAGAATTCGCCTTCCCCGCTCGTTCAGGTATTTTCTGACCATCTCACCTCTCGCCTTCCCCGCCAGGTCATCCGTCGATCTGTACTTCCCGGTGAGAAAACCGCTTGCCAGCGAGAAATAGGTGAGTACGCCCAGCCCTTTCTTCAAACAGACCGGCTCAAGCTCTTTCTCATACTCGGCCCTCTCACAAAGGTTGTACAGCGTCTGCAGGCTCTGGTAACGGGGATAGCCGCGCTCTTCACTGATATCAATGGAGTCGGAGAGTCTGCCGGCTCTGTAGTTGGACGCACCGATAATCCTCACTTTTCCCTGTCCCACAAGCTGCAAATAGGCCTCCAAAGTTTCCTCGACGGGAGTTTCCGGGTCGTCGAAGTGGGACTGATACAGATCGATATAATCCGTTTGCAGCCGTTTCAGCGACCTTTCGACCGCCCGAAGGATGTAGGACTTTGAAAGCCCTTTTTCATCAGGTCCCAGTTCGCTTCCGACCTTCGTGGCTATAATCACCTTCTTCCGGTTGTCTCTCAGCTTCATCCATTTCCCGATAATGGTCTCCGATTCACCGCCGCTGTTTCCAGGAACCCACTTCGAATAGGAATCGGCGGTGTCTATCAGATTAAATCCGGCTGCCGTAAAAGCATCCAGGATCCTGAAAGACGCCGCCTCATTCACCGTCCACCCGAAAACATTGCCTCCCAGGGCGAACGGCGCCACCTCTATTCCGGAACTACCGAGTTTGCGTTTCTCCATAGGTCTGCCTCCCTGGCATCATTGAACCGAAAAAGGCTTGTGCGTCGGCATTCCCGAGGTAGCAGCCGGGAAACCATCCCTCTGAAGAAAACCCGGATACCCTCCCCTGCCTGCCGGCAGGCAGGTTCGCGGTATGACGGGCAAGTCCTTTTTCAAGCTCCTTTGCCAGCCGACAGCCATGTCCATCCGGATTACAACTTCGGAAATGACGACAATTTTAATCTGTTAAAGATCCTATATAACAAGGTTTCCGATAAAGAACGCTAACTCATATATCTTCCTCCATTGACGTTGATGGTTTGTCCTGTGACATAGCCGTTACAGACAACGGCAACTACAACCCCGGCTATTTCTTCAGGCGTACCGAAACGGCCGATCGGTACGAGGTCGGGTGTCAGGCCGGGGATATCGGCCGCCATCTCCGTGCCGACAGGGCCGGGAGCTACACAATTGACCGTTATCCCCTCTTTGGCAAGGAAAGAGGCATAGAAATGAGTGAGTCCAATGAGACCCGCCTTCGAAGACGCATAATGCGGGCCCACCACCCCACCCACATGGGCGGCTACCGACGATACGTTGATTATACGACCCCATCGCTCGGCGCGCATGGGCGGCAACACCGACTGCGTAAGCAGAAAAGCGGACTTGAGATTTACGGCGATAGTTTCGTCCCAGTCCTTTTCGGTTATTTCATCGATCGGCAAATGCCTCGCTATGCCTGCGTTGTTCACCAAGACGTCCGCACGACCCAGCCCCTTTTCGGCTGCCTGTATGAGTCGCGAAACCTCTTCAGAGCTGGAAACGTCAGCTTCCTCCGCCAAACAGTGCCGGCCCAGACTTTCTATCTTTTCGCACAAGTCTACGGCCTCATCCCGGTGGGTCTGGTAATTAACGACCATGTCGGCGCCTTCCCGGGCCAGAGCGACTGCGATGGCCCTTCCAATCCCCCTGCTGGCGCCTGTCACAAGGGCAATCTTTCCGAGCAATCTGCTCACAGCCTCACCTCCTCTCGACAGAAAAAATCGGCTTCCGCACTTAGATAAAATGGTATCAGGATTCAAGGGGTTCGGCAACAGGAGGCAGGGCGGAGTTTCCCGGTTTCTTTATGGCCCCCGTCATTGTCTCCGAAAATGCTTATAGGCCTTCATTCCCGAGGCAGCAGTCGATAATCCATTTTTTTCGGAGGAACTTGGATACCCGCCTTCGCGGGTATGACGAACAAGAT
>JARRRI010000011.1:0-60598 GCA_037380845.1 Candidatus Sulfobium sp.
CCGATGATAAATAATAAATTATTAGATGCCCTCATCATTCGAACTTCAACTTGACAGGAACGTCTTCTGTGGCAATAATAAGACCGAATAAAGGCTCTCTCGACAAAGCCGAACCCTCCGCGAGGAGGGGGCGGAAAGCGGCGGGTCTTCAGTAGAGTTATACGTTCAGGAGACGGCCGAGCTGCCAGAGGATGAACTTTGGCGGTTCGGCCTTTTCATTTGGGGGTGGAAGTCCGCTTTGAATTTACCCCCGGTGCAATGGCGTGAAGACGGAGGACGCGCGGGTCTGGTTCTGATCGGCTTACACTGGAAGACGGTTCAAATGTTGCAGTCATAGGAGGTGGGCCAACAGGTTCCTTCTTCAGTATCTTTGCGCTTAAGATGGCGAAGATGATGGGCAAGGAAATCGCGGTCAGCATATTCGAGCCGAAGGACTTCACTAAAGATGGTCCGGGGGGCTGTAACAGGTGCGGCGGGATAATCTCGGAACTCCTCGTGCAAACACTGGCAGTGGAGGGCGTAAATCTTCCGGATTCCGTAGTCCGGAAGGGCGTCAATTCCTACCGGCTCCATACAGATCATGGTAGTGTTTTTATCGCCACCCCTTCTCTGGAGAAGACCATAGCCACCGTTTACAGGGGGGGCGGTCCCAGAGGGACAATCGGGGAAGAAAAGGAGAGCTTTGACAAATTTCTTCTTAATCAGGCGATTCAGGAAGGTGCTGTCCACAAAACCGTCCGCATAGACCGCATAGAATATAGAGACGATAAACCCTTACTGTTCTCGAAAAACCTTGAAGTCATGCCGGCTGATCTCGTGGTGGGCGCTTTCGGTGTAAACAGCAGTTCAGGAAAAATGTTCGAAGACCTCGGCTTCGGCTACAGGGAACCGAGCAATATTAGTGCAGCCATAGCGGAGATCAGCATGAACGAGGATGTCGTAGCAGAGCATTTCGGCAATTCGATCCAGCTTTTTCTCCTTCCAGACAAGGGAATAAAGTTTGGAGCAATGATACCGAAAGGCCCCTACGTAACCCTATGCATATTGGGGACCGAAATAGGGGCTCAAACCGTTCCTGATTTCATGGAAAAACCTGTAGTCAAGGGTGTTCTGCCGCATTCTGCCCCATATTCTGTAGCGTGCCGCTGCCTGCCGAAAATGAACGTCGGCGCTCCGAAGATACCATTCGCAGACAGGATCGTTCTTTGCGGGGATGCGGGTTCCACGAGACTTTTCAAGGACGGTCTGGGTGCAGCCTACATTATGGGGAAAGCAGCCGCGAAGACCGCGGTATTTGAAGGGGTAGGAGCTCGCGATTTCGAAAAGAATTACATGCCTGTTTACAGGAGCATCGTATTCGACAATTATTTCGGCCGGTTTCTCTATTTTGTTATCGACCGTTACAGAAAGACAGCGATGCTCACAAAGGCGATGCTGAAGGTCGTCGAAAAGGAGCAGCACGATCCGATGAACGGCAAAATACTGAGTTCCATTCTCTGGGACATGTTCACGGGAAATGAAAGATATAAGAACGTATTTTTCAAATCAGCTAAGATCAGAATGCACATAGATATGTGGGAGGGGTTGATAAAAAGTCTTGTCGGAGGGGAAAAATGAAGGAAGGCGAACTGGGAAAGGTCTACCATGACGGAGAGATCATCTTCAGGGAAGGTGAAAAGGGAGAGGTAATGTATGTGGTTCAGTCCGGCAAGGTGAGGATTACCAGGGAAAGTACATCGGGAGAACTCACCCTCGGCGTTCTCCAAGGCGGCGCAATCTTCGGAGAAATGGCCCTTTTCGACAAGTTGCCGCGCTCTGCAACCGCCGTTGCCTCGGGAGATGCCAGGGTCCTTTCGGTTGACAGGAAGAAGCTCTTTCCCACCATCAGTAAGGACCCGACTTTGCTCTTTAAGATACTCGAAACGATGAGTCAGAGGATAAGGGGACTTGATGACGAGATCGGAAAATTGAAAAAGCAGCGATCGGACGTGGTAGCGGTCTGTGCGAATATTGAGCAGATGGGCCACAGGATACTTGAAGGAGCACGCAATATTATAGACGCTGACAGCGGCTCCTTAATGCTTCTTGATGAAAAAGAAGAGTATCTTTCGGTCAAGGCGGCTTTCGGACCTGAATCGGATACAAAAATCAGGCTGAAGATCGGAGAGGGGATTGCCGGTAAAGTCCTGAAAACCGGGCTGGCCGAACTGGTAAATAATGCCTCGGACGATCCGCGTTTTCTGCCCGGGGCAAAGAAGGTAACCTCAATGCTCTGCGTCCCGATCGGATGTGAAGGGCGGAATTTCGGAGTGATCAATATGAGCACTGCGGCCCAAAAATCTTTCAGTGCAAATGATCTGAAATTGCTTTGTACGCTGGCCGTTTACGCGTCCATGGCGATCGAAAGCGAGCTGAATTTTTTTAATCTGAAGAATGCTACCGATGATCTTCTGAGACATGCGACTATGTTGGAGGCCTGATAATAATAAATTCCTTATATTCGGTTGGCATCATAATCATAATTAGAGATTGACAAAAAAGTATTCTCGTGATAGATTACAGCTCGATAAAGCTAAACCTTTCGTGAGAAGGGGACAGAAAGCAACGGATCTTGGGAAAAAGATGGCCGTGCTGCCGAAAGTTAAACAACCCGGCAGCACGGCCGTAATTTTTTCGGGAGACTGTTACAGGGGGGAAGGACAGACTGGTGCTCTGCGGAAGTTCATTGGAGGCTTTCGCTTCTTTTGCCTTCTTCGTCCGCCGGTCATCCGTGAAAGAAATACTTCTGTTCTGTATTGAAGGACTGGAACTTTTGGATCCAGTGGCATAAAGAAGGTAAAAGCGTATCCGAATAAATCCCGGGGGGGTATTCGATGTTACGAGAAGACGTATTTCCTCAGCTAATTTATCGCGGCAGTCCCACTGCCCCTTTCTTCTTGTTATTTTCCGAGTTCTTCCCTAACTGTAAGTTTTTTGTTACCTCCGGTGAGGTAAAGTCGAAATGCGGGCGAGCGTACCCGCTGATCATCGGGGATTCATCGCCTTTGGTTGCGAGAAATAGAACCTTGCAAAGTTCTGTCTTAACAATAGCGAAAGGAGGGATCAAGTCCGGATGGAGGGGAGTGGCATGAAGAACCATTTTAAGAATTTGATTGCATCTCAAAAAAGAGGAGATAAGGAGGAGATTATGAAAAGAGGAAAACAAATAGGTCTTTTGTTCATGGCGACGGTTGCCGTAGTCCTGTCCCTGGCAGCGACACAGGCCGGGGCACAATGCACTGCCGAGGAACTAAGTGCTTCCACTTGTTTTGTAACAGGCGGTTACGAAGTGAGGACTGTCGCACCATTATTTCCGGTTCAGAATCCTGACAGCACCACGACATTCAATTATACCGTGACTCCTGTGAGTACTTCCAAAAATATAAGCATGATTGATATGCTCGTGCCAATCTGTAGTGTCAATAACGCGATCCAAACGGCCACCGGAGACCCAAATGGGTGGGGGTCTTATGGAGATCCATATGTCGGGCAGACAAAGGGATCAGGGTCACCAAGCACCGGATTCGGGCTGGGTAACATGCAGTACTTCGTCTTTGAGCAAAACTTCGACAGCAGCGGCACATTCTATATCCATACAACAAAGGCGGCATCCCAACCTACATCGATGGCACTGAAGATCGGCAATACACTGTATGCCGGTTCCATCCTGGGGCCAGCCTGCTATGACGCCGGCGTGGGCAGCACAGTCTCTCAGGAGTTCGCGGTAGATCCTTTAGTGCACCCCGGCGTCAAGTTGAAGGTTGAAAAACAGTCGAATGGCAACATTATCAGTGTCACGGCAACGGACAAAGATGGACAGCCGCTGCCGGTGACGACTCTAAGTCTCAAGGACTATCCGTACTGGGTCTGCCTCGATGCGGATTGGCATTATTCGAACGGCATACCAGTCTACGACGGCTGCAATGGTGATCTTTCACCTGTAACCCACATACCCGAAGGTGCGTTTCTCAAGTTTGGGAATAGTTCCTGGATCAGTTACACCATCGGGGGGACGACCTATGTGATCTGGATCTGATTATTCCGCTCAAGACCCGACCGGAGAAAGCCGGGACAGGGCCGAAAACGGTCCTCTCCCGGACACCTCTTATCTCGATTGATTGGTGAAATTATTTGAGCAATAGAGAAAACAAGAGCGCAATCGGCGGCAAAAAGTCCAGACTGTTTAAAGCAATAGTACTGGGCCTTCTTATGGGGATAATTGGGTTGGCGGTAAGTCCCCTGCATTCC
Organism: Candidatus Sulfobium sp.; assembly: GCA_037380845.1. Lineage (GTDB taxonomy): Bacteria > Nitrospirota > Thermodesulfovibrionia > Thermodesulfovibrionales > UBA6898 > JARRRD01. The sequence goes on from JARRRI010000011.1 coordinate 4,288, forward strand.
ATGCTTGCCCTTGAGGAAAATGTTGGTATGGGCCTGTTGTTCAAAATGAGGGGAGCCCGACAGGCTCCGCCCGATGCCGTCGTAGTTAGCATAGACAAAGAATCTTCCGAAAAACTCAACCTGCCCGACAATCCCGATAAGTGGCCTCGTTCACTCCATGCCCGCCTGGCTGAAACTCTGGCCAGAAAAGGAGCCGGGGTCATCGCATTCGACGTACATTTCATAGAGCCCCGTTCCGCCGGAGACGACGCTTTATTCGCCCAGGCGCTTAGGAAGGCCGGGAACGTCGTTCTTTGTGAGCCGCTCAAAATGAAGGAAGTTCCGCTTTCCGAGGGGCGCGAGTATGATGATACGGCAAGCCATAATATCGTGAAGGTGGTGCCTCCGATTGAACTCTTTACCCGCGCCGCCGCAGCGATAGCGCCCTTTACTCTCCCAAGGATACCATTCAAGGTAAGCCAGTACTGGACATTCGAGACAGGGGCGGGAGATTCGCCCACGATGCCGGCAGTGGCGCTCCAACTTTTCACTGCTCAGGCGTACGGGGACTTCATTCACCTGTTGCAAAAAGCGAGTCCGGAGCGAGCGGGAAAACTGCCTCGTGATATCAAAACAGCCCGTGAGACAATCGGCATCAAGGGGCTGATGAAGCAGATAAGGGCGATTTTCGAAAGAGACCCCTTCATTGAAAAGAACATGGCTAAAGAATTGGAGAGTTCGGAGTACCGGTTCGGTGATCTGAAAAGCCGACGACTGGTCGAATCCCTGATAAGAATGTACGGGGGCGGCAACAGCCGATTCATAGATTTCTACGGGCCGCCCGGTACCGTGACTACAGTGCCATACTTCCAGGCGCTCGAAACCGGAGAAAAGAAGGCCGGCGACAAACAGATAGATTTTAAGGGAAAAGCAGTCTTTGTCGGGCTCTCCGAAGTATTGCTGGCAGAAAGAAAAGACAGCTTTTATACCGTTTTTTCCAGGGCGAACGGCACATTTATCGGCGGGGTGGAGATTATGGCCACTGCGTTCCTGAACCTGCTGACAGATACGCCCATGAAGCCCCTTGGCACTCGCTCCTACATCCTTCTCATTTTCCTCTGGGGTACCCTGATAGGGATAGTCTGCCGGGTATTTCCAGTCGGGTATGCAGCAGTGGCTACGGTTGGCCTGGGCATTCTTTATCTGATTGCTGCGGAGTATCAGTTCAAGACCAGCAACACCTGGTACCCTGTCGTTATCCCTCTTTTTTTACAGGCCCCGGTCGCTTTTTTTGGGGCCGTAATCTGGGATTATATTGAAACAAACAAGGAACGCCAGAATATCAAAAAGGCGTTTGAGTACTACCTTCCCAAAGACGTGGTGGGTCAGTTATCGAAAGACATCGCTCATATCAAGACAGGCAGTCAGGTCGTCCACGGAGTTTGCCTATTTACGGATGTGGCAGAATACACCTCCCTGTGTGAGACTATGGGGCCAAGGGAACTGGGAATATTCATGAATAAATACTACGAAACTTTGTTCCGGCCCGTGAAACAGCACGATGGATTTGTTTCAGGCATAATCGGCGACGCCATGCTGGCGTTATGGGTGTCGGCAGGCAGTGAGACCGCCCTCAGAGGAAAGGCATGTTCGGCGGCGCTTGACATCAACATGGAATTGCAGCGGTTTGATCAGTCGCCCGGTTGTGAAAAGCTCAAGACCCGCATAGGCCTGCACTGCGGTCAGATTTTCCTGGGCCATGTCGGCGCTCTGGACCACTATGAATATACCCCAATGGGAGATATTGTCAACACTGCATCAAGGATCGAAGGGCTCAACAAATACCTGGGCACCAGCGTGCTGGTGTCGGAAGAGATTGTCGACAGCCTTCATGGTTTCCTGATCAGGGAGGTTGGAAAGTTCAGATTAAAGGGAAAGGCCAAACCAATCGTGGCTTATGAACTCATGGGCCTCAGGGAATCAAGTGAAGAAAAACAGAAAATGTCCTGTGATGTCTTTGCGGAGGCGCTGAGGGCTTTCAGAAGCCATTCGTGGGACGCTGCGAAAGAAAACTTCAGCCGGGTCATCGAAATCCTCGGTGAAGACGGGCCATCTTTGTTTTATCTGGGACTGTGCGATCGTTACAAGGAGAATCAGCCCGCGGAATCATGGGACAAAATAGTTGAAATGGGGAGCAAGTAGAAGAATTTTAACATAAAAAAAGACAGGGATGATGAAAAAATATGGCTAAAAGGAGGGTGTTATGCGAATATCTTTACGTTTCCTGAGCTTTATGGTATGTGCAGTCTTCGGACTGGTTCTGCTGCGGCCAGGCAATTCTTTGGCGGAAACTTGCGAAAAACCGGTCGCAAAAGTAGTATCTGTGCAAGGGACCGTGCAGGTAAAAAGGGCTGGTGGTACTCAGTGGCAGCAGGTCAAATTAAACGAATCGTATTGCCCCGGGGACGTGATTCAGGTAGGGGAAAAGAGCCGGGCGGACGTTGCACTGATAAACCAACCCGTTCTTCATCTTGATCAGAACAGTGTAATCACCCTCGGAGGAATGAAAGATGAACGGACATCTCTCATATCGCTGATCAAGGGGGCCGCTCACTTCTTCAGCCGTGTCACCCGGGGGCTTGAGGTGCAGACTGCCTTCGTAAATGCAGGTGTCGAAGGGACAGAGTTTTTCATAAGGGTTAAGGAAGGCAAGACCGTCCTTTCAGTCTTTGAAGGAAAAGTCCTGGCCTCCAACCCAGCAGGGCGCCTTGCGATCACCAGCGGCCAATCAGCAGTTGCCGAGGAAGGGAAGGCCCCTGTTCCACTTGTTGTGATACACCCCAGGGACGCGGTACAGTGGGCGCTTTATTATCCTCCTGTGATCTATTATCGTCCCGATCAATTTCAGGCCGGCCCTGCGGCAAGCTGGGAAGAGATGGTAAGGAAATCTCTTGAGTTTTACTGGAAAGGCGACCTGAAGGGTGCATTTTCGAGTATCGAGAAAGCCCCCGGCGATATTCGTGATCCGCGCTTTTTCATCTACCGGGCGGCGCTGCTGCTTACCGTCGGGCGCGTTGACGAGTCCGAGACCGATATCCGGAGGGCGCTCAGCCTGGCCCCAGGGAACAGCGATGCCTTTGCGCTTCAGTCTATAATTTACGTTGTAAGGAACAAAAAGGAGAAGGCCCTTGACCTGGCGCATAAAGCGGTGGAGGCCGCACCGGATTCCGCGACAGCGAGAGTAGCTCTTTCTTATGCTCAGCAGGCCGACTTTGACCTGAAGGGGGCGCTGAAGAGCCTGCAGGATGCCGTAAAACTGGAGCCCGGCAACGCACTGGCATGGGCGAGACTGTCTGAGCTGTGGCTTTCATTCGGTGAACTTAAGAAAGCCCAGACTTCAGCACAGAAGGCGGTTGCCCTGAACCCCGACATTTCGAGGACACAGACTGTTCTGGGCTTCGCGTTTCTGACCGAGATAAAGATCAGGCAATCACAGAAGGCGTTTGAGAGGGCAATCGAGCTGGATCAGGCTGACCCGCTCCCCAGACTCGGTCTTGGCCTGTCACAGATCCGTGAAGGGGATCTGAAAGAAGGTGCAAGGGAAATCGAGATTGCAGCAAGTCTCGACCCCGACAATTCACTGATCCGTAGTTATCTGGGGAAAACCTATTTTGAGGAGAAAAAAGAGAAATTGTCGTCGGAGGAGTATGGCATAGCCAAGCAACTGGACCCTGAAGATCCGACCCCTTTCTTCTACGATGCCATCCTGGAGCAGACCACGAACAAACCGGTTGAGGCCTTACACGATGTCCAAAAGGCGATTGAACTGAATGACAACCGGGCGGTCTACCGTTCCAAGCTCCTGTTGGATGCTGATCTTGCCGCGCGGAGCGCAAGCCTTGCCCGTATTTATACCGATCTCGGCTTCCAGCAGCTTGCTCTTGTTGAGGGATGGCAATCAGTCAACACCGACCCGGCCGATTTCTCCGGCCACAGGTTCCTGGCCGACAGTTACACCGCCCTGCCCCGCCACGAGATAGCACGGGTCAGCGAACTCCTCCAGTCTCAGCTCCTCCAGCCGATTAATATTACTCCCATTCAGCCGCAGCTTGCGGAAAGCAACCTGTTCGTTATAAGCGGCGGGGGACCTGCCGAACTCTCTTTTAACGAGTTCAATCCTTTGTTCAACGGGAACCGGCTGGCGCTGCAAATGAACGGAATCGCCGGGTCGCATGACACTGTTGGCGAAGAGGCTGTCGCGTCCGGCATTTACAACAATGCTTCTTTCAGCGTCGGCCAGTTTTACTATAAGACGGATGGATATCGGGAAAACGATGACGTCAAGGACACAATTGATAACGCATTTTTTCAGTACAGCCTGACGCCCGAGACGAGTATTCAGGCGGAATACAGATACAGAGATACTCAAAAAGGTGATCCCACACTCAGATTCTTCCAGGATGACTTCCTGCCCAACGAGAGACAGGTAGACAGAACCAACTCGGTTCGCCTGGGTTTCCATCACTCATTCTCTCCGGGGTCCGAGCTCATCGGCAACTTCATGTATCAGCATGCAGACCGAAGTGTGAACGATATACCTGATCCTGTAACGTTCCCGTCGCTTGCTATAAAAAACAGTGAAAAGGCTTATAGCTCGGAACTTCAACATTTGTTCAGTTCCAGATACATCAAGACTATCATCGGAGCAGGATATTTCAAGATCGACTCAAAAGACGTAATCAGCACGGAATTACTCATACCAGCGGTGGTGTTAGGTCTTGATCCTTTACTGGGTCTTGTGCCCGTTAAGTCCTCCACCGACAGCCCGAGGGATGTCCGTCATTACAATCTCTACTTGTATTCCTACATCGATATTGTTAAAAATGTGACATTCAATGTCGGGGGAAGCGCCGACTTTTTTAAACGACAGCTCCCAAATGGTGATTTTGACGACAAGAACCAGTTCAATCCAAAATTGGGGATCACCTGGAACCCCGTTCCGGACACCACACTTCGCGCCGCCGTATTCAGGGCCTTGAAGAGGACGCTTATTACCGACCAGACTCTTGAACCGACTCAGGTGGCCGGCTTCAATCAGTTCTTTGATGATGAAAACGGAACAGAGTCGTGGAACTACGGCATAGCCGTCGATCAAAAATTCTCCAGGAGTATTTACGGCGGAGCCGAATATCACCTCAGAAACCTGAAAACTCCCTTTGTAGAAAGTGCCGGAGACGTGATTGAACTGAGGAAAGTCGGCTGGCATGAACACGTCGGCCGTGGATACGTATTCTGGACAGCGTATAAATGGCTGGCGCTGACTGCGGAATATATGTATGAGAGACTTGAAAGGGACAAAGACTTCGCTAACGGAGCGAGAAACGTCGAGACTCACGAGGTTCCCCTGGGAGTCAATTTTTTTCATCCCTCCGGATTCAGTGCAGGGCTGAAAGCGACTTACATACACCAGCAAGGAAGTTTTGAGCGGCAAGGGAACCTTCGTATCTTTGAAGACGGTGCAGATCAGTTCTGGCTGTTTGACGCCGCGATCAGTTATCGGCTTCCGAAACGCCTGGGTTTCGTCACCGTAGGGGGGAAGAACCTGTTTGACAGATCATTCCAATTTTTTGATTCAGACCCCACGAATCCGAAAATACAACCGAGGAGGTTCCTTTTTGCACGGGTAACATTATCATTCTGACATAAACAGGGAACCGTTCGGGACAAAATAAAATGTCCTGCGGGGACGCTGAGAACAGGATGTTCCCGCTGTCTTTAATCATGCTTATAGGCTATAATAAATCGTCAAAGGGACCGGAAATATGAGCGACGGCGTTACCATAAGAATCCTCGGAGATTTTGGGCCTTTTTCGCGGATTGGCAAGAGCATCGGATACCAGGTATCACGGGGAGGGCGTTCCTACCTGATAGATTGCGGATCACCTCTTTTTCATGAAATCAGCGGACACGAGCTGAAGGCAGTGGACGGTCTCATAATAACCCATTGTCACGATGATCATAAGAGGTGGTTCACCGATCTTGCCCTCTTCTATATGTATGCCCGGGATATAAATCAAAAGTTGCACCTCATTACGGCCGAGGAAATCCATAATGAACTCATGAAGTCATGTGGCCCTGCCCTTGATCGGAGTCTCTCGCCGGACTCCAAGAGAGTAATCGACATACCTCCGGATGAATATGTCCGTTATCGGATACTCGGGCCGCGGGCGAGATACAGGATAGTCTTGAGGGATGAAGGCCGGGGGAAGACAGGACTGTGTGTTGTGGACGGCGCCGGGAACGAGGTCGGACCCGAGAAGGCCAAGGTCGTAGTCAGTGAGAAGACCGGCAGGCCGAGGATGCTTTTCAAAGATCCCGACTACGGGGAGTGGGTCGAGCCGGAGAGCTTCTATCCCTTTGCTGCAAGTATATTTTATGAAGAGGACAGGAATGTGTTTCAGGATGAAGGAGGTTTGACATTCGATGCAGTAAAGGCGCCGGTCTGGCACGGGGTCCCCGCCATAGGGTTGAGAATCACGACTCCTCACGAAAAGATCCTCTTTACTTCAGACACGGTCCATAGCCAGAACCTGTGGAAGGACCTCTATACGGAAAAGAGAAAACAGCGGTTCGGCAGCACGTCGCCAAAGGAGTTCGAATCCGCTTCCGTATTACTGGGAGACATTAATGATTACATCGAAAGAGCCTGGAGCGAAGAGCGATACGAAGAAGCGGTAAAGACGTTTGAGGAGGCCGTCATTATTCATGATGTCGCCATTTGCAACAGCGTTGTTCACACGGATTATGAGAGGCTGGATGAAACCGGCCTGGTGCGTGAAAAGACAATATTAACTCATAGCCCCGACCGGATAACATCGGAGTGGGTGTTGTGCGATGTCGGGAAGACGATCAGAATCGCGGGAAATGAATTTTACGAGGTTGTGGATGAGGATCTCTATCCGATGGATGCGGACCTTTACGTGAAGGAGGTCGGGAAATACTACGTCGGCTACAGGCGGGAAGACGGGCGATACAGAGTGTATGAAAAAGACGGGCTCCTCACGGTATCATCCGAAGACAGGAATGATGACGGAGCTACTTTTCTTTACAGAGTCGATCTCTACGAAGATATATCAGGCAGATATTTCCCGAGGATAGAAGAAGGCGAGGCCCGGTATTTCAGGCGTCGGGACGGAAAAGTCGAGCGCCTGGAATTTACCGACGAAGGAAGCAGAGGAAGGGTGGTCGAAGACCAGAGGAGCAAAGTCTCGACAAAATCGTCCGTAGTTTCTCCGGGACGAGAGAACCAGGCTTGATCCCGAAACTTCACTGTTTCCAGGACAGGACGACCAGAAAAGAATAGGGGTACGGGATGTCAAAGACAGACTCTGTCTTTGGGGAATTGACAGGCTCCGACCTGAACAAAATCAGGGCGCTGGCAGTCAGAAAAACCTGCAAGAAGGGCGAGCTGATATTTTCCGAAGGCGACACGGCAGATTACGTATATTTCATTGAGACCGGACGCGTTTCCATTTTTATCCGGAAATTCACTGACCAGGAAGAAATTGCCACGCTCGGGCCGGGTGAGTTCTTTGGCGAGATGGCAATATTTCATAAGGACAAAAGGACAGCTTCCGTCGCAGCCCTGACCGACACAACCCTCTTAAGCATCGACAGGAATGTTTTTATGAACTTCCTGCAGGCTGATCCCTCAGCGGCCCATAAGATCAACACAGTCCTTGCCAGACGGAACGAAGAACTTATCCTCAAGGAAAGCCTGCTCGACATCACCGGCATGAAGGGGAAGAATTTTCACGTGAGCATCAAGGGTGACCCGTCGATGCGGGAGACTACTTTTACAAGGGAAAGATATGAAAGCGTAGTCGACAAGATCCTGCCGCTGCTCGGACCCAATCTGGAAGACCTGTTGCTCAACCGGTGCGTCTATCAGGTCTTCGTCGCCTTCAACAGCGGAGAGGTCCACACCTCGTCCGTGTTTGAACCGTTCGGCGAGGAAATTCATCAGGCAAACAAGCTGATTGACAAAGCTTTTATCGAACGTCATTTCCCCCGGGTTGCGTACGAAGAAAAAGTGATGATGGTCAGGCGAATATATCAGGCGATCGCCCGTGATCCGGTCTCCGGCAGCCTTCCCGGCCATTTCAGGAAAATTTTCAGCTCCTATTATGAAAACTGGAAGCCTGTCAGGCCGGAAGAACTTTCGAATACCATATCAAGACTGACCGCCCTCAGAAGTATCCCCAACTATTATCTTCGCAATTTCACACTAAACGCGACCCGGGATGCCATTCGCATGCAATTCAATTGCGACGGAACGCACATCGTCAGCGCTGAAGATTATCAGCGTTTTCTAGAAGAAAACCTTTAAGGGAGGGGCGGCGGTCCCGGTGTGCATCCGTCGCGCAGATGTTACAGTGCCTTATCATGGTGGAAGGCCCATGACGGGGCTTGTCGGTCCGCGAACAGGAACGAAGCAGGTCGGAAAGCGGACAAGGTCTTCACGAGAAAACGTCGCGGTCTCCGCAAAATAGTGAAAGATAACTTGTCGGAAAAGATAAAATTGGGAATCAGTTCCTGCCTTTTGGGCCGGAAAGTACGCTACGACGGCGGGCACAAACTCGACCATTTCCTGGCGGACACTCTGGGTAAGTTCGTGGAATGGGTGCCGGTGTGCCCGGAAGTCGAAAGCGGACTGCCGGTGCCAAGGGAGGCTATGCGGCTGGTGGGAAGCCCCGATGCGCCACGTCTTGTAACAGTTCGCACGGGCGAAGACCACACCGGGCGGGTGGAAAAATGGGCCGGGCGAAGACTTTCAGAACTGGAAGAAGCCGGTCTCTGCGGGTTCGTCTTTAAGAGCCGCTCACCGAGTTCGGGCCTGCGCGATGTTAAGGTTTATTCGACGGCCGGCGTCCCGTCAAGGAAGGGGGCCAGCATTTTCGGCAAGGCATTTATGGAGAGGTTTCCGCTCCTGCCGGTCGAGGATGAAGGAAGGCTCAATGACCCCGTCCTCAGGGAAAATTTTATCGAGAGGGTCTTCGTCTTCAGGAGATGGCGTGGTCTTCTCGAAAAAAGGCTGACGGCCGGCAGCCTGGTAGCCTTCCATTCGGACCACAAACTTCTCATCCTTTCTCACAGTCCTGCTCACTACCGGTCACTGGGCCCACTGGTAGCACATGCGAAAGATCATCCGCTGAGGGAATTACATTCGGAGTATATTAAGATCCTTATGGAGGGCCTGCGGCTCATCTCCACAAGGGCAAAAAACACTAACGTCCTTCACCATATAATGGGGTACTTCAGGAAAAATATCTCAGCCTCCGAAAAGGCGGAGCTTCTCGAAATCATCGGGAACTATAAAACCGGTCTCCTCCCCCTGATAGTCCCTGTTGTCCTCCTGAACCATTATGTGCGCATATACGATGTCCCTTATCTGAAGAGGCAATATTACCTGAACCCTCATCCGCTCGAACTAATGCTGAGAAACCACGTCTAGGCCCCGCCTTTGACAAACGCCTTTTTTTAAACTATAGTGGAAAAAAGATTGACTATTACATATGATTCCGGCTGCATCTTTATCGTATTGAATTTTTAAAGCCTCAACTTCCACTCAGGGACTGATGATGAAAATCGTTCCGGCGATACTCGCTGAAAATTATGAAGACTTTGTCCTGAGAATCAGGCAAGCGGAGACCTTTGCGCCGTACGTCCAGATAGACTGCATGGACGGGATCTTCGTGCCGACGAGGAGTATTCCTCCCGAAACAATCGGAGATCTGAATACCTCCCTCTCTTTCGAGCTCCACCTGATGGTCCGTAATCCCTCTTCCTTCATGGACAAGGTCGAAAACAGCGGGCTGAAAAGGGTCCTGTTTCATTTCGAGGCCGAGGTGGACCATTCGGGTTTCATGGAGATACTGAAAAATCGCGGGCTAAGCCCGGGGCTTGCAATCAAACCGGAGACTCCGATCGACGACTTCACCCGTCCAGCTTCCGATGCCGACGCCCTTCTCTTTCTGACGGTCACGCCGGGACAATACGGAAGTTCATTCAGACCGGAGGTGCTGGAAAAAGTGGCGGACGCCAGACGGAGGTTCCCGGACAAGCTTATCGGGGTGGACGGCGGTGTTTCTCTTGACAACCTAAAGTCTTTCGTCGGTATAGGCGTGGACTATGCCTGTGTGGGCAGCAGGATATTCCTCGACGGAAAACCCGCTGAGAACTACCGTAGCTTCATGGAAAAGGTGAACGAGCTCGAAAAAAACAGGGACAGTCGTCATGCAAAGTCCGGGTGAGGAGGCTAAATTTCATGAAAATAGCTGTTGGTTCGGACCACGGGGGATACTCTCTGAAAGGCATCATATCAACATATCTAAAGGAGCAGGGACATGAAGTAATTGATGTAGGTGCCTTCAGCCTGGAGCCTCTGGACGATTACCCCGAATCATCCCGGGCGGTGTCGGACGCACTCCTCACGGGTAAAGCTGAAAGGGGGATATTGATTTGCGGCAGCGGAGTCGGTGCATCCATCGCCGCCAATAAATTCCCCGGCATCAGGGCCGCCGTCTGCCACGACACATTTTCCGCTCATCAGGGGGTGGAGGACGACGATATGAACGTACTGTGTCTTGGCGAGCGGATTGTGGGAAATGAGCTCGCCAAAGAGATCGTGGCTCGCTTTATTTCGGCCGGTTTCTCGCATGCCGAACGTCACGTGCGCAGGCTGAGCAAGGTAAAGTTAATAGAGAAAGAGTTCATGAAGACGTAGACAGAGTCTGTTTTAAAGCAGCATTTGCCCGGTTTGCCTGCCATTCCGATTGTCTGGCGGCAGACAGGAGCGTTGCAGTTGCGGGGTGACATTAACTTTCACGGGAGGTTTTTTGTGATCAGGGGAAGAGAACCAATTGACAGCAGATTTCTCCAGACATGCGATATACAGGTGGAGGAATTCAACGTCGAGCCTTTTACCATGGTCATTTTCGGCGGCGCAGGGGATCTCGCGAGGAAAAAGCTCCTGCCGTCCATCATGCATCTGTTCTCTGAAAAGGAGCTTGAGAATGGATTTTCAGTGCTGTCCTTCGGGATGCCCGGGATGGACGACAGTTCATACAGGGAACTGGTGAAAGATTCTGTTTTGGAGTTTGACGGGAAACTGCCTGATGAAAAGGACTGGGCGAAGTTCAGCAGTCATTTTTACTATCTGTCGGGGCGTTTCCAAGATGAAAAAGCATATGAGAGTCTGAAAGAAAAATTATACGACATATCCGTCCCGGCGGGAAAGGGTAAACGCAATATTATCTACTATATGTCGGTCCCGCCCCAGGTCGTACCTCTCGTCGTGAGCAAGCTCAAAGCCCACGACCTTTGCAGGAATTCCTTCAACACCAAGATCATAGCAGAAAAACCGTTCGGGCATGACAGGAAGTCTGCAGCTGAACTGAACAGGGTCCTGATAGACGCCTTTGACGAGAACCAGATTTACCGCATAGACCATTACCTCAGCAAGGAACCGGTCCAGAACATCCTTTTTTTCCGTTTTTCAAACTTTATTTTTGAGCAAGTCTGGAACTCAAATTATGTGGACAATGTCCAGATCACCGTTGCAGAGGATATCGGGATTGAAAAGCGCGGGGCCTTTTATGAAGAGACCGGGGTTGTCAGGGATATCGTTCAGAACCACATGCTCCAGATCCTGGGTCTGATCGCCATGGAACCGCCTGTAGGTTTCAAAGCCGATTTCGTACGGGACGAAAAAACCAAGATCTTCCGTTCTATCTACCCCTTCGACGATGATTATATAGACAGGTTTACCGTCCGTGGACAGTACGGTCCCGGCAGGATAAAAGGCAAAAGAGTGCGCGGATACAGGGATGAGGAAGATGTCTCTCCTTCCTCAAACCAGATAACTTTTTTTGCGGCGAAGTTTTACATAGATACTCTCCGGTGGGCGGGCGTGCCCTTTTACGTGCGCACGGGCAAGCGTCTGAGGAAGCGGGTGACGGAGATATGTATCCAGTTCAGGCAGGTGCCCCTCCGGATAATGGGACGGTCATGTGACGTGATCGACCCCAACACCCTTATTCTGACGGTTCAGCCCGACGAAAGGATTTCCCTTCGTTTCGATGTCAAGTATCCTTACTCGCCAAATCAGATATATCCCACCAACATGGTCTTCAGCTACGGCGATACTTTCAGAACCGCATTTCACCCGCCTTATGAGAGACTGCTTCTGGACTGCATGAGGGGAGATCTGAGTCTATTCGTCAGGCAGGATTCCGTGGAGGCAATGTGGGAGATAGTAGACCCGATTATAAGGCGCTGGGAGGAGACTGCTCCCCTTGACTTTCCGAACTACGCTGCCGGCAAGTGGGGACCGACAAAAGCCGGTCTCCTTCTGAAAAAAGAAAAAAGGGACTGGATAACCTCATGAATACCGGTAACAACCAGACGTCCGTGCACGTATTTCCCGGCGGAGATGAAATGGCTGATTTCATGGTGCAAAAGTGGTGCGAAACAGCCTCCCTCACTATAAAGCGAAACGGTTTTTTCTGTGCGGCGCTGTCCGGGGGGCATACGCCTGTTGAGTTCTATAATCGCCTCGCGGGGCTTGAGGATATTTCCCTGTGGAACAATACCCATATCTTCCTGGCCGACGAACGATGTGTGCCGCCGGACCACGACGACAGTAATTACCGACTCCTTCGAAACACCTTCCTGGACCGGGTACCCGTTCCTTCGCAAAATATCCATGCCGTTCCGGTTGAGCCGTCAAGTGCCGAAGTTTCCGCCGTACGCTATGAGTTAGTGCTGACCGATTTTTTTGGGCTTTCCCGCGGCATGCCTCCGAGATTCGATCTGATCCTGCTGGGAATCGGCGAGGACGGCCATACAGCCTCTCTCTTTCCGGGCAGTGAAGCAGTGAAAGAAACGGAACACCTTACTGCCTCCGTACCCCTCGATAAGAGGAGACACGATCGCGTCACGCTGACCCTTCCGGTAATAAATAGTGCGCGGAATGTGGCGGTACTTTTAAGCGGGGACAATAAGTGCGAAATAGCCGAACGGGTCATCGAAGCAAGGGACGCTTCTCTGCCGGCATCACTTGTGAGACTCCGCGACGGCAGGCTGATCTTCCTACTGGACAGCAAGGCGGCCTCAAAGTTGTCGATCGGCCGAAAATAGCCTCTTTCCGTTATCCTACTGACAAAATAATCCAGTTTCGGCTATATAAAGTTTATATAGTCGCTATGTAAAACTTATATATGTTCAGCCTCTCCCGATCCATCCATGCGGACAAAGTCCTTTTAAAACGCAGTAATATTCTACGCTGAGAGTTGGCATCGCCTTTGCTAAATTTACTGCCGTATTACAGACTTTCAGATGTCTGAATGAGTTTATTTTTGGGCTGGGGCAATAGCATCAAGAGGGGGGCGGCGTAAGGTTTCGGTATACACACTGAAGTTTTTCGCTGCACGGGATCCGGCCGGGTGTGGAGAGGGGATCTAAACACCCGGCCGGATCTCTTTTTTATCGTGAGAACATGCCTCGAGACTGATTTTTGCCATCAGGTTTGTTTCTGTCAAAACTTCACAACCCGCTTTTTTCAGGTCTGCCCGACTTGCCGCTATATGACTTTTTTGATTATTGTTCTCAGACAGATTTGACCTCTTCTGTAAAACAATAAGCGATATCAGTGTATGTCTGGTCTCCCTGCAGATCCTCGTGCAAGCGTAATGCTGACTTGACAATCAACCGAATTCCTGATATCAGTTTATGTATGTGTAATTGCATTACTTGGAAGGGCAAGTCGGGCAAGTCGAGGCGCTTGGCCGGAAAAAAACGATCCGGAAGCAGCACGAACCAGTTCCGGAAGAAAGAAGGAGAAGATAATGGAACTCAACACTCTGTGGCAAAAAGTCTCACCTGACATCCTTAATTTTCTGCTCCAGCGGGAATTCGTCCGCAAGATGGTCTTAAAGAGGGCCGAAGAGAAACTGTACCACTCTTTCGTAGTGCAAAATGAAGAAAACCGTCCTCCTCTGGTGCAGGAGGCCCGTTGCCTTATGCTTAAGAACCTTCTCCAGACAGTGAACAAGGCCCTTTCCGACGGCCGTATCGCACCCAATGTATTTAAGGCCATCACCGGCAATTTCATAGGCAGGCTCCTGCTCGGGGAAGAAGACCGGGCGGGGCACTTTCTCAACAGCCACGGTATTTATCCACCTGCATTCCTAACTATAAGCCCTACCAAGAGATGTAATCTTTTCTGCACGGGATGCTATGCATCCAGCTCATCCGGCTCCGCCGAGACCCTGAACTACGATGTCCTGAACAGGATCATCAGGGAAAAAAAGGAGCTCTGGGGCTCATACTTCAACGTTATCTCCGGAGGAGAACCTCTTTTGTACCGGGACCGGGGCAAGGGCCTTCTGGACATCGTCGAGGAAAACCGGGACTGCTACTTCATGATGTACACCAACAGCACGCTGATTACAAAGGACGTGGCCCGCAGGATGGCGGAGCTGGGCAACATAACCCCGGCCATATCAGTAGAAGGATTCGAAAAGGAGACGGACGCACGCCGGGGCGAGGGGGTATTTGCAAAGATCATGCGGGCAATGGACAATCTTACGGAGTCCGGGGTCCCATTCGGCGTCAGCGTCACGGCGACCAGATACAACACGGACATCATAATGTCCGATGAGTTTACCGATTTTTATTTCAATAAGAAAGGGGCGATTTACGGATGGGTCTTCCAGTACATGCCCATCGGAAGGAGCATCACTGTCGACCTGATGATCACACCCGAACAGCGCCTGGCGCTCTTCCAGAAAGAGGAGCGTATGGTCAGGGAATCGAATATCTTCCTTGTGGACTTCTGGAACGGCGGCCCTTACGCCCTGGGATGCATATCGGCGGGAAGACCGGGTGGATATTTCTATATCGACTGGAACGGCAACATGGCCCCCTGCGCTTTCTTCCCCTACTATCTGTCGAACATAAACGACATCTACCGGGAGGGCAAGAACCTCAACGACGTTCTCTTCTCCCCGTACTTCGAATCGATCCGCAAATGGCAGGACGACTACGGTTACCGCCAGCCCCCCGAAAAAGTGAAGAACCTCATAGTCCCGTGCATCATAAGGGACCACTTCGATAGCGCCCACAATATCGTCAAGACCTTCAACGCCAAACCTCTTGACGAAAACGCGGCGCAGGCCCTGCAGGACCAGGAGTATCGAAGGAGGATGGCGCAGTACGGTAAGGATGTGGACTCGCTGACCCGTGAAGTCTGGGAAGCCGATTTCATGGGAAACAGAAAAGAGAACATCGCATAGGGGCCGGGCCATGAAAATAAGAAAGATCTCTTTCATTGAAGTGAAGTCACCCTGCGCAAACATTTTCAGCAAATTCCCCATGCCTCGTCTGGGGGCCGTCCTGCTCTCGACGATATTGAAGGAAAACGGTTATGAAGTGAGAGTCTTCATTGAAGACCTGGCGGACCCGGACTGGACCTTCATCATGAACTCCGATCTGATCTGTATCTCGACCATAACTTCCACAGCTTTCAGGGCCTACGAAATAGGCGATATCATGAAGGCAAAAGGCATGCCTGTAATAATGGGAGGAGCCCATCCCTCCTTTCTTCCGGATGAGACGCTCGACCATTGCGATTACGTCGTCAGGGGGGAGGGTGATATTACTATCCTGGAATTGCTTGGCAACCTGGAAAAAGGGAAGCCGGAACTGCCTTCGATAAAGGGCCTGTCATACAAGGACAAGTCAGGCAAGGTCTGCCATACCCCTCAGAGGCCTCTTCTCGACGACCTCGACAGCCTGCCCGAGCCGGATTTTGCACTGGTCCATAGGTGGAAGCTTTCAAACAACTATCCCATCGCAACATCCCGGGGATGTCCGTTCAACTGCAACTTCTGCTCGGTCGTCCATATGTTCGGCAGGAAATGCAGGTTCCGCTCGGTCGAGGGTACGGTCGGCAACATCAAGCGCGCTACTTCGATCACCAGGGCCACAAAATTCTTTGTCGACGATAACTTCGCCGCCGACAAGGCCAGGACGAAAGAGATATTGCGCGGCATGATCGCCGAAGGGATAAAGACAAAGTGGTCGGCCCAGGTCAGGACGGACGTGGCCAGGGACGATGAACTGCTGGACCTCATGGCCGAGTCAGGTTGTGTAAACACCTTCATAGGATTTGAATCGATCAATTCCGACACACTGAAGGCGTACAACAAGAAGCAGGACCTGGACGACATCGTAAAGTGCATCCGCAAGGTAAGGGACCACGGGATAAGGATCCACGGGATGTTCGTCCTGGGCGCCGACACGGACAACGTGGAGACGTTCAGAAAGACGGCCGACTTCGCATCGAATAACGGAATCAACACCGTGCAGTTTATGGTGCTCACGCCTCTGCCCGGAACGGCGTTCTACAATGAGATGAAAGCCTCCGGGAGGCTCCTGCACAGCGACTGGAGCAAGTATGACATGCTCCACATCGTCTTCAGGCCGGAAAATCTGTCCCCGGAAACCTTATATGTGGAACACATGAAGGCCGTCGGGAGGTTTTACTCGTGGAAATACATCTTGAAGAACCTCTCCAGGTTCGACTTCTTCCATGCAGCCCTGGGCCTTTACGGCAAGAAGGCGGCGAAAGACCTGCTCGCAGAAGCGGAGCGGGGCATTGACGAGTATGTTGCAGTCCCGGAAGCTCTGGGAAACCGCGCATCCTGATGCCGGCATGGCAAAGCAGGCGAGAATTTCGCCACAGAGACACGGAGCCACGGAGGGTCTTAACGACGAGCCGGCATTTTAAGACTTTCTCTGTATCTCCGTGTCTCAGTGGCCGGGCTTAGTTTTCTGCTGTCGAGCCAACCTATTTAAACGTCTTCAAAATATAATCGGCTATTTTCTTTGCGTCCTTGTCGGAGACCATCTGCTTTGTAAACTGTGTCATGCCCGGTCCCGGGTTTCTCATCTTGCCCACGATGTCCTCGGCGGTCTTCACGCCGTGCTTGTCCCTGTCCTTCTTGTGCAAGGTAAAATCCGGATTGATGATATTGCTGCCGTCGGGGTGGCAGGGCGAGCAATGCTGTTCAAACAACTCCTCGCCCGAATTTCCGTTCGCTCCCGCTGCCTGCAGGAAACAGAATACGAGAGATACCGACAATGCTGCCATGACAGCCTTCTTCATGGTTAACCTCCTTTTCGACTTTTTTGTACTGATAAGTCCCGTCTGCAAATAAACACTGCTAACGTCATGCCCGGGGTTCTTAGTCGGGCATGGCGGCAGACGGGTCCACTCCGTCTGAAAACCTGGATTCCCGGTTATTGCCCCGGGAATGACGAATTCGAAATGCGCATCTTTTTTTGCATTGTTGGAGTAAATTCCGCTACGCGGCAAATTTCTCCAACCCTGATCAGAATTGAAAAAGCCTGTCGGCGGCCAGGACGATCATTACAAGCACCATTCCCGCATTCATTCCCCTGAATGCGAATGAACAACAAGACTTCTTCACCTTCCCGTGAAGAAGTCTTGCGCCATTCCATATGAGCCAGACCGATACCGCCACAAGGGAGACACCCACCGGCAGACTCTTTGTTACCCCGCAGGCGCCGATGAATATGCAGCTCACCGCCACGGAGCTGATCCAGACAAAGCTTATTCTCGCTATCTGCTCTTTGGCAAATATGGAAGTAAGAGCAGGCAGGCCGGCCCTCTCATATTCTTCACCATAGTTGAGAAGAAACAACCAGAAATGGGGCACCTGCCACATGAAAAAGAAAAAACAGAGAAACAGTAATCCGGGGTCGAAAAGGCCGCCGCCGGCAGCGGTCCAGCCGACGGCAGGCGGAACCGCGCCGACCAGCCCGCCCGGAAACACCGCAAACGCCGTTCTTTTTTTCAGAGGTGTGTAAACACCGTTGTACCAGACGACCGTAAAGGCACCCAATGAGAGGGCATAAATATTTCCCTCAGCCGCCAGCAACACGCATCCCGCGACAAGGAGCATAACGGCAAACAGGAGTGCCCTGCGGGACCCTATCCTCCCCGATGGAAGCGGCCTCGACCGGGTACGCGGCATGCGCGCATCGGTTGCCCTCTCGCTGTGCTGGTTGAGGGCGCTCGCACCGCATGCCAGAACAAAAACCGCCATCATCACACCGGCCAGCCTCCATGCCGGCCCCCGGATAAGGAGAAAGCCGGCACCGGCGGAACAGGCCGAAAACAGGGAGATCCTCATTCTGCAAAGACCGGCATAGGCCGCGATATTCTTTCCGCCCATATTCATTTTAACGTCTTCATGTAGGCTATAATCTCATGTATTTCCTTGTCCGTAACCGGTAGAGTCGGCATCACCGGCGGGAATCCCTTTACGATATCGGCCTTCGGATGCTTGATGGATCGTTCGATGTATTCGTCGTCCGCCGTGATCATTCTCTGCTTTCCGTTGGTCACAACGGTGACCTTCCTCCCGTAAAGTCCCTTGAATGTCGGCCCAACCTTCTTCGTTCCGTCCGTGGTATGACACCCCAGACATCCCTTTGACTGCAGGAGCTGTTTTCCGGCGGCAGCCGGGGTCTTGGCGGCTTTCTCCTTCGCCTCGTACCATTCTTCAAAATCGCTGTCTTTCATGGCTATCAGTTTGGAGCGCATATGAGAGTGGCCTACTCCGCAGTATTCGGTGCAGAAAATGTCATATGTGCCGACTTCATCGGCTATGAACCAGAGGTGGGTCGTCATTCCGGGGACGCAGTCCTCCTTTACCCTGAAGGCGGGAACAAAGAAACTGTGGATGACGTCTTCCGACGTCATCTCCAGCTTTACCGGCTTTCCTACCGGCACCTTGAGCACGTTGCTTCCCTTCCCGTTTTGATACTTGAAAGACCACTCCCACTGCCGGCCGATGACATTGACCGGCATGGCGTCTTTCGGTGGATTGCGTATGTATTCGAAATTCACCCATCCGAAATAAAACATTATTAAGACAAGGATGGTGGGAACAATGGTCCATGTCACCTCCAGTGGGATGTTGTCTTTCGTTTCGGCTGCGCGCGAATTTCTCTTCTTGTTGTACTTGAAAAGAAAGACCAGCATGGCAATCGTGATCGTGACAAGCAGGACAACGCACATCACCGTAACTATAACGAAGGCGCTTTCCACTTTGCCTGAAGTATTGGACGGTCCCAGGAACATTAGTCACCTCGCTCTGAACAAGACGTCCGAAAAAGTAAAAAGAATAATCAGCGTCAGTACCAGGATGGCCATGGAAACCATCAACCTCAAAAATTTCCCCTCGTACCTGAGGTTCATGAAGAAAACAAGGTTCGTAACGGCCATACACGACGCTATTATGATATTCAGCAACACCGTGATCCCTTTAACAAGGACCTGTGAGACCGAAATGTTCAGGGCCAGAAGAAACAGCAGGAACAGCCAGGTCATTATGTATGTCCTGTAGCTGACGATTCGGGCCCTCTGTTCTCCTTCGGTGCGTTCCATAATTCCCTATGTCACCAGATAAAAAAGAGGGAAGAGATAAATCCAGACCATGTCCACGAAATGCCAGTACAGGCCGGTATTTTCAAGTCTCACCGGATAGTCCTTGTTGATCTTTCCCGTGACTGTGTAATACATCATGAAAAGTATGACCACAATGCCTACAAAGACGTGAAGTCCGTGCAGCCCGGTCATCACGTAATACAGTCCGAAATAGAGGATCTCACCCTTTCCGAGTTTGAGGAGGGCCGGGGATGAAGGATAAAGACCTTTTACGATTTTTTCGCCCCACTCCGAGCCTTTTATGAACAAAAAAACCACCCCCAGGACAACTGTCAGCGCCTGCAGAATTACGGATAATTTATTGTTGCCCTTCTTCACGGCGGTGATCGCCGCCGCCATGAACAGGCTGCTGGTCAGCAGGAGGACGGTATTGATCGAGCCCCATACGAGGTTTTCTTCAGAAGCACCGGCATGGAACTCCCCGGGGAACCGGTAACGATAGACGGAATAAAGCAGGAACATGCCTCCGAAGAACAGGATTTCCGTCAACAGGAAGAACCACATCCCGTACTTGGCGCCGCTGTAGTCCTTTTCTTCCACCCCGGCCTTGATGACCGGTTTTTCTTCGGCCTGAGGTTTCATTCAGCAACTCCGATTACAGGTATCTCTTCGAAGTTCTCTTTGGGAGGGGGTGAGGGCACCTTCCATTCGAGGGTCCTCCCTCCCCACGGGTCCGCCGGAGCTTTATCGCCCTTCAGCAGTGCACGGATCAGGTTCCCGAATATGATGATGAGACCCAGGGCCAGTATCCACGAGCCAATCGTGGATATCTCGTTTCCGGTGTGAAACCTCGCAGGATAATCGAAATATCTTCGGGGCATGCCCTCGTATCCCAGAATGAACATTGGGAAATAGAGAGTATTGAAACCGATAAAAAGGATGAACCAGCCCAGCTTTGCCAACCGCTCGTTGTACAACTTCCCGAACATCTTCGGGAACCAGTAATGGAGTCCGGCAAAAATGGCAAATCCTCCGCCCCCGAACATTACATAGTGGAAGTGTCCGACGATCCAATATGTGCCGTGCAGTTGCAGGTTGGGAGCCAGCGCGCCCTGGATCAGCCCCGTCAGCCCTCCTATGGAGAAAAGGAAGAGAAAGGACAAGGCGAAAAGCATCGGTGAATCCACCACGATCGATCCCTTGTACAGCGTCGTCACCCAGTTGAAAATCTTCACGCCCGTCGGAATGGCGACCAGGAATGTAATGAAGGAAAAAATGACTCTCGACGTGTCGCTCATTCCGCTGGTGAACATATGGTGCCCCCAGACGAAATAGCCCACTATTGCGATGCCCAGGGCGGGATCGCCGCCCTTTGTAGGGTCGAAGAAGCCGACGCCGAAGATCCTTCCCAGGATTATGAATACCAGGGTAATGGCAAGGACCGGTGTGGCAAGCATCTGCACCCAGCCGGTGGCATAGAGGGTCCACGCAAACAAAGGCATCTTTAACCATGTCATGCCCGGTGCCCTGAGACGGTGGATGGTGGTAACGAAGTTCAGGCCCGTAAGTATGGAGGAAAAACCGAGCACGAAAACGCCGAGCACGGCGAGGGCGATATTGGCCTTTACCCGGATACTGTAAGGGGCATAAAACGTCCAGCCCGTATCAGGGGGCGTGCCATGGAGGAATATGGAAAGAGCGACTATCGATGCCCCGGTGAGATATATCCACCACGTCAGGCGGTTAAGGCGTGGAAAAGCGACATCCCTGGCGCCTATCAGGATGGGCAGGAAAAAATTTCCGAATGCCACCGGCAAACCCGGTATGATGAACAGGAAGATCATGATGATGCCGTGGATGGTAAATATCTCGTTGTAGGTCTGGGCCCCCATGAACTTGCCCGGCGACAACAGGTTCAGCCGTATCAGCAGCCCCATCATCACACCGACCGAGAAAAATGTCAGCAGGGCCGCCAGATACTGGATGCCTATTCTCTTGTGGTCCGTCGAAAGAAGCCACCCGAGGATTCCGCGGCGCCCGCCGCTCTCGTGGTAAAAGCTGACCCTCTCCGATATGTTTCTTTCTTCCACTTATGTCCTCCGTTTCTTTTCATGCCTGCCGGCCGTCACGGCCAGAAAAACAAAGAGCGACCCCAGAATGACAAGCATCGTCAAGCCCGAGACCTGCAGCAGCCTGAAAAAAGTCACCTCATGGACGGGTTTATAAAGAAGGCAGTAAAGAGGCGCCCTGTTGTCGGCTATTGCAGTCTTTCCCATGGAAGCGTCCATGATGGACGTTGTGAAGTCGACCGGTGAGAAGCTCACGGGATAGGCGAGCCCGTATCTGAATTTGGAGACGTTCATGTATCGGGTGATCTTTCCCCCCGGTGATATGAAGACCAGTACGGCCGGGTGATCAAAGCCCTCAGCCTTCTCTTTCACACCATATCCGACAGCCGTCAGGACTCTGCGTATGTTCTCGCGGTCGCCCGTCAGGAACTTCCATGAGCCTTCGGGTAAAGACCGTCCGATGGCCTTCACATAATTTACCTTCAACTGTTTCGCAACCGAAGGGGTGTCACGGTCGTCGAAGCTGAGAGTGATGATTCTGTAATCCTTTC
Organism: Candidatus Sulfobium sp.; assembly: GCA_037380845.1. GTDB lineage: Bacteria > Nitrospirota > Thermodesulfovibrionia > Thermodesulfovibrionales > UBA6898 > JARRRD01. The sequence continues at coordinate 26,427 of JARRRI010000011.1, forward strand.
CCGGTTCAAGGGATATTTTCCCGATCACGTCCGTGACTGCGGCAAGCATTTCCGGACAGATGTGGGTGCAGCGATAATAAGTAAGAACGAGAACCGCCGGACGGTCCAGAAGGCCTCCGGTCGTAACCGTCCTGCCCGTCTCGTCGCGGAGGGTTATGTCCGGTGGAAGATATCGGCCTTCCCTGTAATCGAGACCGACCCGGGAAAATACGCCGACCTGACTCGCCCCGGACGGCACGGCGACCAATAATGTACACAGGGTGGCTATTGACAAGACCAGATTTTTCTTCACTTGCACCTCTTCTATATTTTTATCTGATCCGCAGTGGATGACGGTTGTCATTTCCTTCGAGCTACTCTCAGCGAAGTCCTGGCTACCCTGCGCGGAGACCCGCTTCGAAAACCCCTGTTCCTTATCGACGGGTTGAACCATTCATCCCTGACATACACAGGATAACGTGTGCCGGAAACTAGGCCATCGTCAAACACTACTAAACCTTATCACAAAAAAGAGGAGTTGAGAAGAGGTAAGAAGACTGAGTCGGGCAGGCTGCGGACCCGCGAGGATGTGAGCCGGGAGAAGGTTAAACGCGTGCGCCGAAAAAGAAATGAGAGGAGGCGCTATCCCATATCTTTCTCCGGTGCGGGACAGCGCCTTCGAAGGCTCCGCTACCTCATGGGAAAATGCATTCCCCCGGGCATCTGGAATTTCTTGTAGCCGGCAGGGACCTTGAACAGACTGTCAGGCTGATTTCCGAAACTGATATTCCTGTATTCCTGCGACCATGAGCCGTCCACGGCCTCGGTCTTTACAGGGAAGTTTATGTCCGTAGCTATCCACTGGTAAATGTGCTGTTCCTTCCCGCCTGATTTATAGGTAACGAGATATTTCCCGGCAGGGTGTCCGTCAACCTTTTCCGTGGCGATGAGTTTCCTTTCAATTTCTCCCTGCACCTTATTTTTTACCATCGGCTCTCTCTTCGGGTTGAAGGGAATCTCCATATACATCTTCTGTTGAGGCATTATGCTCCAGACTACCTTCTTGTCCAGCCGGGTAATGGTCGTCACCTTCTGCGGAGAAGTCATGTCCATCCTGAAACTGTCGCCCTTGAAATAGACCTTTCCGGTGGTTTTATGTCCCCTGGCAGTCATTACCATATCGGCCGAAAATTCCAGTGCAGAAGCCGTCCCCGCGAGCAACAGCACGAACAATACAAAGGCAGTAAAACGTTTCATGGAAAACCCCCCTTTAGGATAAATATACCGGATCGGTTTTTTAATTCTATGCCGCGCCCCGCCTTTTGTCAATGAAATCCCGGGGCTGCCCTCCCCCTAAAGTCTGAAAGGTCGCTTCCCGTTTTGCTATAGTAAAGAATGGCCAGGGTAATAGTGGGCATGAGCGGCGGTGTGGATTCGAGCGTCACCGCCTGGCTCCTGAGGGAGTGCGGCTTCGACGTCGAGGGGATCAGTTTTGTCCTCTGGGAGGCCAGGAACAGGCGCAATCCGGCGGCATGCTGCTCTTTGGAGGCCGTCGAGGGGGCATCGGAGACCGCCCGGCATCTGGGAATAGGACACCTTTCCCTGGATGTGAGAGAGGAATTTATCGAAAAGGTGATAGACCCCTTCGTTGATCAGTATACCCGGGGTCTGACCCCGAACCCCTGCATCCTTTGTAACAGACACATAAAATTTCCCTTTCTTCTCCGGGAGGCGGAACGGAGAGGGGCGGAATTTATCGCGACCGGGCACTATGCCCGCGTGCAAAGAAATTCCGGGGTTGCGTCCGGAGAGGGTTCGGGAAATCTCGATACGAAACTGAAAAAGAGTATCGACGCGGGGAAAGACCAGTCGTATGTTCTGTATGGACTGAGACCGGAGGAACTCCGGAGGCTCGTGCTCCCTCTGGGCGAATACCGGAAACAGGAGGTAAGAGAAATCGCCCGCGCCATGCGGATGGCTGCTGCGGAGAGACCCGAAAGCCAGGAGATCTGCTTTATCGAAAACAACAACTACGCAGCATTCATCGAAAACCTGCTTCCTTCAGCCGGTGAACCCGGTCCTGTTTTGGACGCGGCGGGTCAGGTCGTCGGAACACACAAGGGGATTTACCGGTACACACTGGGGCAGAGAAAGGGGCTGGGGATTGCATCTCTTGAGCCCCGCTACGTAACCAGGATCGACAGCGAACGAAACTCGATCGTGGTGGGTCAAAAGGAGGAGGCGAGGATAAGAGGAATCCTGGTGCGCGATCTCAACTGGCTGAGTGCTCCGCGTGACGACCGTTTCAGGGCGACGGTAAAGGTCCGCTCGATGATGAGGGACAGGCCCGCTTCGGTTGAAATCTCAAACGGAGAGGCACGGGTCGCCTTCGATGAGCCGCAGTGGGCGCCGGCCCCGGGCCAGAGCGCCGTATTTTATGACGGAGACACGGTCATGGGAGGCGGAGTCATCACCCTCTGACAGGTGAAGACGGTAGTGACTGATCTCCTCCTATTGACTGTGATGTGTATCAGGCCGTTTCCGATCCGCTGGATCACTTTATAAGTGGGAAGCCGTGTAAAGTAAAATATGAGTTGATATGAGGGAAGTAACCGCTCCCCTCAATAGGCAGGCTAATGAGTCAAGGGGTGCGCCGGAAAAATAGAACTGGATCACTATCCCTCCAATTGCTTTTCCGTCGACTTATTGACGCCGCTCAAAAACAGCGATAGCATATGAGGAGAACTAACCACCGAGGCCCGGAAAAAGAATGAATATCTGCCTGTGCGCTTCTAGCGTCGCTTTCCATCTTCAGAAAGGGAGGTGCTGTTAATGAGAACCGCAATCGTTCTGGTATTAGTACTGCTTTACCCGTGTGCCGCTCACGCGCAACCTGCAGACCGGAAGGGTCCGCAAAAACATTACAAGGAGAGTTCTTTTAAGGTAACGGACAATGGACTGTTCGGCGTGGAACTGATTGTAAAAGGAGGTAAGCTGAAGGTAGGCTCAAACAGTATCGACTTGATCATCCATGACGAGAACGATAAGGACGTAAAGGGAGCGGAACTTACCGTAACGCCATGGATGCCGTCCATGGGACACGGCGTCGTCGAGAAACCGGTGATCATGGAACGCGGCGGCGGAGTTTACAGCGTAAACAATATCGATCTTGTCACGGGTGGGCACTGGGAACTCAAAATCCGGATAAAAAGCGACGGGATGGAAGATAACACGATATTCGATTTCCCCGACATAAAGGGCGGTCATATGCACATGACAACCGGAAGACCGTCAAATCTTGATCTGTCCCGGACAAGATTCTCCGCCCATAAGATATTCAAGGTTTCGTTTACGAGCAGGCTCGATCCCGTGGTGATAAACAGATTGCACAGCTGGGAGTTGAAAGTCGAAACGCCGGATGGGATGCCCGTGAACGGGGCAGTAATCAATATTGGCGGGGGTATGCCCCAACACGGACACGGCCTTCCCACCGAGCCCGCCGTTACTCAGGAACTCGGGAACGGGAGATATCTCGTCGGGGGGATGAAGTTCAGCATGCCGGGCTGGTGGGTGGTGAGTTTTCACATACAGACGAAAGATAAAGAGGATACCGTGACCTTTAATCTTCTGCTGGAATAGTAATGGCTTTCTTTCCGCTCTCTCAAATCCGCGCTCACGCCCCGGGAATGCGAGGCAGGCGGTCAGCCGCTTTTTGTCTCATCTCGATCGCAGCCCTTCTCCCGGTTTTAATTTGCACCTCTGGTAACGCGTGGCCGGCCGATCTGAATGCCTGGAATGAGAAAGATATCGGAGTTCTTCGTTCACTCTGGATCGGCTCTTTGCCGCCGCTGCCGAAAGACCCTTCAAACGCTTATTCGGACAACCCAAAGGCAGCAGAGCTGGGCAGAAGCTTCTTTTTCGATAACCGCTTCAGCGGAAACGCGAAGGTCTCCTGCGCCACCTGCCACCGCCCCGATATGAACTTTACCGACGATCTGCCGGTGGCCCACGGCATGGGGAACGGCATGAGAAGAACAATGCCTCTCATCGGCGTTGCCTACAACGCCTGGTTTTTCTGGGACGGCAGGAAAGACAGCCTCTGGTCCCAGGCGCTGGCACCGATCGAAAATCCGCGTGAGCACGGATTCACCAGGACGCAATGCGTCTCCGTGATCCGCAAATATTATCGTAAGGAGTACGAGGAAATCTTCGGCCCGATGCCGGAGCTTTCCGAAAAGGATTTGCCGCTCGAGGCAGAACCGTCACCGGAAAACCCGGCCGCACTAAAAAAATGGCTGTTCCTGCCTCGCGAAAACAGAGATTCGATAAACCGCATTTATGCAAACATGGGAAAGGCGATCGCCGCTTTTGTGAGAACAATTCTTCCAGGGGAATCCCGTTTCGACCGCTACGTTGAAGCACTCCTCAAGGGCGACAGAAAAACAATGGAACACACGCTTTCCGCCGACGAAGTGATGGGACTCAGGCTCTTTATCGGAAAGGCCCGATGCATCAACTGCCACAACGGCCCTCTCTTCTCCGACGGCGATTTTCAGGTTATCCATGTGCCCGATCCCGCCGGCATGCCCCACGACAGAGGCAGGGCGGACGCCATCCCGCAGGTGCTCATGGACGAGTTCAACTGCGCCGGCCCGTACAGCGATGCGCAGCCTGGAGACTGCGGAGAACTTCGTTTCATGAATACCGACGCCGCCGCATATGTCGGTGCCTTCAAGTCTCCGACGCTGAGGAACGTAGCGGAGAGGCCCCCCTACATGCACGCCGGTCAGTTTGCCACACTGCGGCGGGTCCTCGAATTCTACCGCGACCTTAAACCGGAACAGCGGACTCCCCAGCTCAACCACGGCGAACTGACCGATCTTGAACTCGATCAGATCGGGGCATTCCTTCGCACCCTCAGCGGTCCCGTGAAAATCAGGAAGTAATAAGCTAGAGCTAAATGAACGAGGGGACGTTGTGGCACCCGTTGCGTTCCAGTGAGGTCGGCAAGGCAAAGAACGTCAGTGGGGTCAGAACGTAAACGAGGTCACCCGGGAGACCTTGTCAAAAAATGGTTTCCCGATTACTACCCCGGGAATGACGAAGCCGACCAGGACTTTTGCAATGTTAACTTCTACCACACCAGGTTAAGGGCGTTTTTTACGGCGAATATCCTGGCCGGGGTCATTCCCAGGTAGTCGCCGTCTATCTGCACATGCACCCTTCCCCGCACTTCGAGTCCCGAGGACCTCACGTACTCTACGTCGGAATATACCAAGTGGGTGCCTTTCGCTATGCCGATAAAGTATCGCAGGATGTCGGTGCGGTTCCTGCCCCTGAAAATGCAGGTGTAAAGAAAAGGGTCCAGTAGGTTCGCATCCGGAGTTATCCTGAAGTTTCCGCCGTACTTGCTCGATTTACCCACCACCGCCGAATAACACCTGAACTCCCTGTCCTCAGTCCTGATTACGATTTCTCCCGGCGGATACTCAAGCATGCTTTTCATCCCGCTCAATATGTAGGCCGTCTTCCCCGAAATCTTCTTGATGGACGTGTTTACGTCGTGGACCGCCTTCCCGTCAAACCCCAGACCCGCCATTAAACAGAAGTACCTGCCTGCCGCATGTCCGCCCTCCCCCGTCTCGATCTTTCCGAGGGAGACCCTCCTTGGCCGGCCGCCCACCGCCCTTTCAAGCGACCCCGTTACATTCTCCGGAATCCCCAATTCCTTGGCAAGGACATTGGTCGTCCCCATGGGCAGTATTGCCAGAGGCGTAGCGGAAAAGACCATCCCGTTCATCACCTCGTTGATCGTCCCGTCGCCGCCGGCGGCTATTATCAGGTCAGGATCCTTCTTCAGGCACTCCCTCGCGAGGTCCTCGGCGTGTCCGCTCTTTTCCGTCAAAAGCACTTCGGAGGAGAACCCTTTCTCTTCAAGAAACTCCTGCGCCCGCTTTATCTTCCGGGCCGAGGCCCTCAGAGCGGCCGGATTATAAATCAGGACCGATGATTTCATCTATCGAAAGCGTCCCCATTAATTCTCCGGTCTCACTTATAAGGACGGGAAACTTTTCCAGGAATTCCATGGTCTTTTCCACGTCCGAGCCTTCTTCGACAAAAAATACCCTGCCGCCCTGCCGGCTTCCCCCACTTTTTATACAGGGTATCCTCAGATAGCCAAACCTCCGCGAGGCTACGTACCCGGTCGTATAATCCGGGTCGTCGGAGATACAGACTTCCGCTGTTACATTCCGGCATTGCGCCACCTTTGTGGCAAGGATGATTGCCTCTCTCACCGTAGTCGTATCGATGCCCTCTTTAACAAGTCTCCTCGACAAACTCCTCTCCGCTTGCCTTGTAATCCCCAGCCTCGATGCACGCACGCCCCTCACCTTGTCCGGTTCCAGCCTTCCTCCCGATATCGCAGAAACGAGCGACGCCCCGCGCATTGTCCCGGTCCTCAGCACCTTTTCTGCGGTGCGGACAGCCGCACCCGAAACACCCGCCTCCGCCAGTATGCGCCTTATGATCTTCCTGGCCGCCGGTGGTGCATTGCATTTTACGGTCCTTACCGGGAGGGCCTGGACCATACGGGGTTTGCGGGAGACTTTTTCGACCGTCACCACTATCGTGTCCGGGAGACCCCTGGGATGATTCAGCGCCCGTGAGACGTAACTTTCGATCGCCCCATGTCTCTCGACGTCTTCATATATCCCCTCGGCCCCGGAGATGTGTACCTCCCCGCCGCATCGTCCCTTGCCCTTCCGCGACGCCCTCATCCTTATATTAAGCATTTGCAGCCCCTGTTCCACAGTCCGCCTACCTCATACAACAATTTTTCCTCCAGCTCACAATCAGGAATATTATTAACGCCATTAATCACATGTCATATCCGCGAAGGCGGGTATCCAGGTTCCCTTAAAGAATGGATTCCCGATTACTACCTCGGGAATGACGGTGTACAAGCATTTCCGGTCAATGACTACCAAAACTTATATTATGAGACTTTCATTATGCAGTGGCTTTATCTCCTGTATCTGAGACCATGACTCTCAATGAGCCTGAGATCGTCCCCGAAATTTCTTCCGGCAGTAGTAAGGTAATTGCCCGTCAGAAGGCCGTCGGCGCCGGCAGAAAAGATGAAAGAATGGAAGTCGCCGAGGGTCTGCATCCGGCCTCCGCATACCCTTATCTCCTTGTCGGGAAGGATGAACCGGTAAACGCTTATTATCTTTAATGCCTCAAACGGCTCAAGCGGGTTCACGGACCCCAGCTTGGTTCCCTTAACAGGTATAAGAAAGTTTATCGGTACGGAGTCCGGCCCGCTCCGGCGCAGGGCAAGAGCCATATCGACCCTGTCCTCCCAACTCTCTCCTATGCCGAAAATCCCACCGGAACAGAGCGAAAGCCCCGAGGACTTAACGGCGCCAATAGTCGTCACCTTGTCCTGATAGGTGTGGGTCGTGCATATTTCGGGGAAAAACCGCTCGGACGTCTCAAGGTTGTGGTGATAGCGCTCCAGCCCCGAATCCCTCAGCAGCTCAAGCTCCTCCTCAGACAAAAGGCCGAGAGTTGCACAGGGCAGAAGTCCCAGCGACCTGACCTTCCCGACCATAGACGCAATTCGCTCCATGTCCCGGCCCGCTACTTTTCTGCCGCTGGTAACAATACAGAAACGCCGGGCGCCGCCCGCGCGCGCCTCACGCGCCTTTTCGAGAATCACCTCATCTTCCAGCAGGGGAAAGTGATCGATGCTTGCCGAACTCCTCGACGACTGGGCACAGTATGAACAGTCTTCAGGGCATCCGCCTGATTTGGCGTTTACGATGGCGCAGAGATCGACATACTCCCCCCTGAACCTGCCTCTTATCGCATTGGCGGCAGCGAAGAGATCAACGCACTCGGCCATACCGACAGAAGAAATGCTTAATGCCTCATCCCTTGAAATCTCTCCTCCGCCCAGGATCTTTTCTTTAAGAGCGCTAATCATCGAAATATTTTCACAAGAAGTTCTGCGGAAAGTCAATTTGAAGACAGCCGTTGTCCGGACTTTAAACGCGGGATCAATACCTTACTTCAAATCCCTTTAGATCCCCTGAATAGTCCTCCCAGGTGACGTCCACATCCCTGACATAGGAACCCGGGGGTCCTTTCTTACACTCCAGAACAGCCTGCTCGATAGGCGTCCTGTCACCCTCAAAGACCGCCTCCACCCGCCCGTCATAGAGGTTGCGGACCCATCCGTTGAGCGCAAGTTTCATCGCAATACTCCTCGTAAACGCCCTGAAGAAGACCCCCTGGACCCTTCCTTCGATCAGTAGATGAACCCGCGCCGCGTCCATAGCGCTATTATATCAAAAGCTTTTCCCTGCTTCAGGGAGATAGTTGTGCAGTGTTAATCTCAATATTGTTTGAGTGTCTTTGTTTGAGTAGCAACGTCTATTTTTGCTCCTTCAGGGCCGGCAGCTTACTGATCGCGCCATACATGTCCTGCAGGTCACCGGTGACGGTATCAAGGTCGAACTTGTGCCAGTCCAGTTTCGCCGAGTGCAGATATGACTGTGCGTTTCTCAGCGCGGCGGTGACTTCTTTGCCCGCCTTGTGTTCATAAAGACTTTTCTCTGCATCGAAAAGCGCCTCGCTCACCTTTAGTGAAAGCAGCACCGCTTTTGCCTTCTGAGGTATGTAAGGGAAGATGCCCATCCTTTCGTTATGGCACCGCTCGCAGACTGCCGCCACAGTGTCCGGCTGTAAAACTGTTGTGACCATCGACCCATGACATGTTACGCAGTCCGGGCCCTGCCCGGTTGACTCCAGCCTCCTGAAGTGAAGGCTCTGGGTAAATTTGTAAAACTCGGCTCCATGGCATTTACCACAGGTCGCCGGGACGTTCTTGTAATAAACGGTACTCTTCGGATTGCTCGACCCGTAGACGCCCACGTGCGCCTCCTTCTCGCTGGTTGCCTGCGGATTTCCGCCATGACATTTGTCGCACGTCACGCCGTTTTTCTGATGTATGGAGCCCTTCCAGCTATGGGACTTCACTCCCACAAAGCTCGTGCCCGGCAGACGGGAGTGGCAGTGCACGCATGAATTCTCAACTTTTTCCTTGCCGGTGGCATTGGCCGGTCCCGGGAAAAACAAAACGGCACACGAGATGATACAGCATATCGACAATGCGCAAAGCGCAGCTAAACGGGTTGACGTGAGCGACCTTGACCTCCTTGCGTTTGCCTTCCGGATTATATGGTCTATTTCAGACATGGCTACCTCTCTTTTCCTTTCTTGTTAAACAGTCTCAGCAGTGCATAGGAAACGGCCCACGCCGCCAGGGTGGCCAGTATGGTATAGACCGTCATTGTCCGGGGCGTTATGTGAAGTACGTCAATGTAGCCCGCCACGACGGTCATGCACATGAAAACGCCTCCCCCTATTCCGAATGACGTCATGAAGGGACGGCGGAGCGGGTTCGATATATAATGCTGAGGTTCTCCCGACCTGTCAAAAAATGGTATAAGTGCAAAAACAAGGAACAAAAATGCGGGGAAAATGACACCGCCGATCGTTTCAGGCGTAATCTTCCCTCCGGCAATGGAAAATGACAGGTCACCCGGAACGAGTTTCAGAAAGCCGTAGACGATCAGAAAATACCAGTCCGGTCTCATAACCGGCGTACCCGGCGACGGCGGCCCGTATTTCTCTATGGGATTGAGCGGGATATAGGTTGCGACCAGGGCGATAATGAACAGCAGGAACAGGTAAAAAGACAGGCTGATGACGGTCTGCTCCGGCCAGATCGGGACACCTATGAGCCTCTTGCCCCCCCGGGCCTCCTTTCGATACCGGTTCGACGACGGTTCCGTGTGTTTCTGTTTTATGAGAATCACCATGTGAAGCACGATAAGGCCTATGATAATCGAAGGTATCAGCATGACATGCATGAAGAAGAAGCGCGGGACGGTACCGGCCGACGGGAACTCGCCCGCAAAGAGCAGTCTGGATATCCAGCCGCCAATCCAGGGAATGGACTTGGAGATGTAATAGGCTATGGAAGTAGCGGTCACTGAAAACTGGCTGTAGGGCAAAAGGTAGCCGGTAAAAGCCGCAACCATTGCCATTCCCCACAATGCGAGACCTACCAGCCAGTTGATCTCCCTCGGCTTTCGGTATGCCGCCGTAAAATAGATCCTCATGAGATGGGCGATGATGGCTGCTATCATCACCATGGCCGACCAGTGATGAATGCGGCGGACGATCATGCCCATGGGGAGAAGGTCTATCTTCACGACGCTGGCGTAGGCGGAGGGGACCTTCGCTCCAAAGAGGGAGACCATTTTCGTTGAGGGCTCATAGAGAAACCCGAGGAAGATGCCTGTTATGACCAGCGTAATAAAGGAAAACAGCGCGATTTCTCCAAGCAGGAATGTGGGATGAGTCGGGAACGTCTTGGACAGAAACTTGTCCTTGAATTTTCCGAGATCCAGCCTTTCATCAAGCCACCTGTAAATCATTTGTCCGACCTCATACCTGGGGTCCTATGGGACCCGTAAAATTACCCGTAAAGACGAGAGAGCCGTCACCTGTCACCTTGACGCCGATCTGTGCAAGAGGGATCGGCGCGGGTCCCCCCATGACCTTGGCCCCTTCAGCGGGATCGAATATGCTGTTGTGACAGAAGCATTCCGTATAGGAAGCATCGGGAGACTTCTGGTTCCGGACCCACGAAACGGTGCAGCCGAGATGAGTACATATGGCGCTGTAAGCAACAAAGCCGTGGTCCGTAAGGTCGATTTTGGTAGGCGGCTTATATTCATCTTCCTTCAGTTTTATCAGCTGGACCAGATTGGCCGGGTTGGATGTCTTGCCCGCCGGATAGACAAGCATTGCGTCACCCACCTTAAAAGCGGACGCCTTCACAGCGGCCCCCATGGCGTCGCCCTTCGCATGAACGAGCTTGTCGCCCGGACTGATAGTTGATACGTAGCCGCCGCCCTTTTTCTCCGGGGACAGTACCTTCAGCAGCGAAAATACCGATGCCAGCGCGCCGGCCGCAGAGGCGATAAGTATGCCGAGGGTAAACCTTCTCCGGGTTATGCCTTTTATTTCTTCCCTGCTGCCGGCATTTCCTTCTACCATAGCAACTCCTCCTCGCGGTCTTCCGATACCTCCCTGAAGGCAATAAAATATCGTGAAAACAGAACCACTTCGATGCCCGCGATCAGAAACTCAAAGGCAAGCAGGGTGCCTAGAATGTAATTGTTCCCCTTCCCGGATATCAACAGATAAGCAAAGAGAATCCCCATTCCTAGGAGCACAAGGGCAAGGAGGATCACCACCACCATGGCCACCGCCGGATACGAAGGCTTCTTCTCCTGAATGATCTCAAAGCTCATACTGTCTCTCCCTCGCTTGCATTATTAATCGACAATTAATGCAATGCCTCATAAAAAGTAATGTTATCGATCGCGCCTGGCAGACTGTATAAATGCCTCAGTTTGTCATTCCGGCCTGTCCGGAATCTTTCTGACCGCTCACAAGGATTCCCGGCGCGCCATGCTTGCGGCATGACAACTTCAAGCTTTCTCGCTGCCAGAGTACTAATTGCGCTAAAAGATGGCATGCCTGCTCCAGGCTTCGCCCCATCAGGGTTTCCTCTTCTCCAGTGTGACATACACCAGATATCCCATAATAAAGATGACGATCACCACGCCGAATGCTATAAAACCTATCTGAAATGAGCCCAGTTCCTCCGGAAACTCCGGGGCCAGCGGAGGTCTTTTCCCCCTCGCCTTCTCCTCGGCAAGCCTTATCCTGATCCCGGATAACTCGTTCAGCGTTGATTCCGTCACGTTCATCGGGTCCATACGGTCAAATCCGGTTGTGTCCTTGTGACAGTTTTCACACACCTTCGGGACCGAAGGTATGACATTGTTGTGGGCGTTGTGACAGGTGACACAGGACGGCCCGCCCCTGTTGCCGAGATAAGCCTTGCCCATAATGCTGCCGGCATACCTGTCAACGGAAGCACTGTGGCACTGTCCGCACAGATCAAACATTGCCTTACCCGAAGGTTTGCCTATAAAACCGTGGGATTTCGACATTGCCCGGGCCTGTATGTCCGCAAATTGTTTGGGGGAAAGCTTGTCTATATCCGCCAGATTGATACTCGCATCTCCCCCGTGGCAAAGGTCGCAGGTAATGCCGTTCTGCTCGTGGATCGACGTCTTCCATTCCTTGACCGGTTCGGCAAGTTGCCCTCCAAGATATTCGTGACAGGTGATGCAGGCGTTTGGAGCATCCCGGGCGAGCGCACCAGCCGCGAACATAAGTACCATGAGAGACAGAAACATTGCACAGCCATATGTCTTCAATGTCGACTCCTCAATTTATGAGAATCGCCAGGGCCGGGCCCTGCATTCTTCCCCGTGCCGGGTAATAAAATCATCTCACATTATATTACTGTTGGCAAGACAAGCCGGACGCGTGAGTTACCGGATTCGCCGGGGGGCTGCATAAGGCAGGAATCTGACACACATTGAAAAAACAGGGGAAAGTAACCGCAGAACGCGGTATATCGTGACTACTTCATTATCTTCATGCTGATATCGGTCGCAGTAAACGAATGGGTAAGACATCCCACCGAGATGAGGTCCACCCCGGTTTCGGCAATCCCTCTCACGTTGTCAAGGGTCACATTTCCCGAAGCTTCCAGTATCACTTTTCCGTTTGCAGTCTTCACAGCCTTTGCCATGTCAGGCACGGACATGTTGTCCAGCATGACCACGTCGGCGCCCGCCTCTATGGCCTCCTGGAGCTCCTTCAGGTTTTCGACCTCCACCTCTATCTTCGAAAGATGATGTCCGGCCTTGGCCATCATCACGGCTTCCCGCACGCTGCCGACCTCTTCTATGTGGTTGTCCTTTACGAGTATCCCGTCATAAAGCCCGTATCTGTGGTTCGATCCGCCGCCCATTCTGACAGCGTATTTTTCCATGAAACGGTGGCAAGGGGTGGTCTTACGGGTGTCTACAATCTTCGCCCCGGTGCCTCTCACCGCATCGACAAACTGGTTCGTAAGCGTTGCAATGCCCGAAAGCCTCTGCAGGATGTTCAGACTTGTCCTCTCCCCTGAGAACAGGACCCTCGTTTTACCGGAGACTTCCCCCAGAACATCCCCCTTCAGAACATTGGACCCTTCATTAAAAAAAGCATTGAAAGATGTGGAGGGATCGAGAAAGTCAAAGACGGCCTTCGCGAAAGGGAAGCCCGCAAGGACGAAATTTCCTTTCGCTATGTACAGTGCTTTCGAAACTTTTTCTTCAGGAACCAGCAGGAAAGTCGTGATGTCGCAGTAGCCGACGTCTTCTTCCAGCGCCCGTCTTATCAGCTCGCGGACCGAAGCGGGGATTACGTTCATTCACTTCATCTCTTTCTGAAGAGAGAGAGAAAACCCCAGATGCCCCCGGCTACGGCGCTCAGGGCACAGGCGGATCTCCAGTCAAGGAGGGTGGTAAGATTGCCTTCGACCTTTTTTGCAACCACAAGCAGGGCGGCGCTCTTGTCCGAGTTCACGCTTCCGGCGGCCACCAGTCCCGCAGCGCTCCTGTTCAGAATTGCTTCGTTTCTCGACAGCGAGAGGGGGGAAAGTGAGAAATTGACGGTGGTACTGTTGCCCAATGTAACTCCGCTTACACTCTGGTTGAGACTGATATCATTTCCGCGGACTACCACTGCGGCGGACTGGGTGGCTTCCATCCTCTCGCCGTCGATGCTGAGCGCCCCGACCTGCTGCATCTCTATGTGGCCCCCTTCGACGTTTCTGACGCTGCTCTGGGTGATATTGATAAATTCTCCCTCTATAATGTCGACTTCTTTTTCCTGCAGCTCCTTCTCTTCCCTTGCTATCATTTTCTACCCCCGGCTTCGTGAAGTTTCCTCATATTTTCCTGTATTCTTTCTTTTCTCCTCAGACACTCCTCGTACTTGTCCTGCTCCTTAAGTACGACGTTCTTCGGAGCCCTTTTCAGAAAATCCTCGTTCAGGAGCTTCTTGTTCAGGAAGGCTATGGATTGCTCCACCTTGGTTTCTTCCTTCTTAAGTCTATCAATTTCCATTTCTATGTTCAACAGACCTTCCAGGGGCACATAGACCTCGGTAAAAGTCCTGACCGCGGTAGCGGCGCCTCTCGGCTTTGTCACATCCGGCCCCACCTCGGCTATTCGCGCTTTCGCAAGCTTTGTGAGATAAGCCAGGTTCCTTCTCAGGATATCGCCGGTCTTTTCAGTCAGTATCTTTATATATACCTTGAGTTCAATGGAAGGCGGGAGGTTCAACTCGCCCCGTATCGTCCTTACCCCGGTCACGGCTTCCATGATTACGGCCATTTCGTCCTCGGCTTCACCATACCTGGGGAGGGACCGGGGATAATCCGCGACAACGATACTTTCTGCCATCTTCCCGCCCGACGCCGCTTTCCTTCCGGCCGTCATGGTCTGCCGGATCTCTTCCGTAACATAAGGCATGAAGGGGTGAAGCAGTCTCAATGTGTTGTCAAGGACGTAGAGCAGACACCCCTTTACCGCTTCCTTCCCGGCCGACTCTCCATAGAGGACCGGTTTTGCCATTTCGATATACCAGTCACACAACTCGTGCCATGTGAACTGATACACACTGTTTGCAGCGTCGTTAAACCTGTAATCGCCAAGCGCAGTGTTTACCTCTTCCGCCGTTGCCGACAGCCTGCTCAATATCCACCTGCTTCCGATATCGAGATTCTCCGGCTCAACGTTCTGAGGCAGCTCCATGTCCCCGGCGTTTGAAAGTATGAACCTCGATGCGTTCCATAGCTTGTTGACGAAGTGTCTGTACCCTTCCACCCTCTCTTCCGAGAACCTTACATCCCTCCCCTGGGCGGCAAAGGCCGCAAGAGTAAACCTGAACGCATCCGTCCCGTATTTCTCCATCATGATAAGCGGGTCGACAACGTTGCCCTTCGACTTGGACATCTTCTGGCCGTTCGCATCTCTCACCAGGGCATGGATATAAACGTCCCGGAACGGAACCTCTCCCATGAACTTGATGCCCATCATGACCATGCGGGCAACCCAGAAGAAGATAATGTCAAAGCCGGTAACAAGTACCGAGGTAGGATAGTAGGCCTTAAGTTCCTGCGTAACTTCAGGCCACCCCAGGGTGGAAAAGGGCCAGAGGGCCGAGGAAAACCAGGTATCCAGTACGTCTTCGTCCTGTCTCAGAACGGCGCTGCCGCATTTGCTGCATTTGGAGGGCGTCTCCCTGGATACGATAACTTCCCCGCAGTCGTTGCAATACCAGGCCGGTATCCTGTGTCCCCACCAGATCTGTCTGGATATGCACCAGTCGTTTATGTTCTCCATCCAGGCAAAGTAGGTGTTCTCCCACGAGCCGGGAATTATTCTGATCTTGCCCTCCCTGACCGCCTTGATCGCCTCCCGGGCCAGCGGGCCCACCTTCACGTACCATTGCAGGGCCGAGAGAGGCTCGATTACCGTTTTGCACCGGTAACACTGGCTTATGGAGAGATCATATTTTTCCTGTTTTAACAGAAATCCTGCGTCCTTCAAGTCGCGGATTACCGCCTTCCTGCATTCATATCTGTCCATGCCGGCATATCTCTCGCCGGCATCCGCGGTCATCCGGCCGTCGGGACCGATCACTGTCACAAATTCAAGCGGCGGTTCCTGCCTCTTGGCGATCGCTTCATCGTTGAAATCATGGGCCGGTGTAACCTTTACCGCACCGGTCCCGAACTCCCGCTCCACGGCCGTATCCGCCACGATCGGGATTTTTCTGCCTGTCAGCGGCAACGCCACCTTCTTGCCGATAAAACCTTCATAGCGCTCATCGTCGGGATGTACGGCAACCGCCGTGTCTCCCAGCATGGTCTCCGGCCTGGTGGTAGCAACCACTACTTCACCCGACCCGTCTTCCAGCGGGTACGTTATATACGTGAGTTTGCCCTCTGACTCTTCGTGTTCGACCTCGATGTCGGAAAGCGCGGTGTGGCACCGCGGACACCAGTTTATCAGCCTCTTGTCCCTGTAGATGAGCCCCTGCTCGTAAAGGGTAACGAACACCTCGATAACCGCCCTGGAGAGCCCGCTGTCGAGAGTGAACCGCTCCCTCGACCAGTCGCAGGAAGCCCCGAGCCTCTTCAGCTGGTGGATGATCCTTCCCCCGTATTCCTCTTTCCATTTCCATACCCTCTCGATAAAGGCTTCCCGCCCCAGCCAGTGTCTGTCGACATCCTCGGAGGCAAGCTGCCTTTCTACCACGTTCTGGGTGGCGATACCGGCATGGTCCATGCCGGGGACCCACAGCACGTTGTCACCGGCCATCCGTTTCCACCGCACAAGGATATCCTGAAGGGTGGTGTTCAGGGCGTGGCCCATATGCAGCGAGCCCGTAACGTTGGGAGGGGGGATCACGATGGAAAAAGGTTCAGCATCCTGATACCACTTTTCCTCAACGCCCCTGGGGTTATAACTCTTGTCTAATTCCGTCATGACAAAGAAAGACGGGGAATGAGCAATGCCATTTCCCCGCCGATGTAATCAACCGAACCGAATTAATATTCGGATCTTATCTTCTCGATCTCTTTGGAGATCATGGTACCGGCCAGATCCGGAACAGTCTCCCAGATCACCTTTTCAACCTCTTTGCCTAGGGATGAAACGGATTCCTTCAGCACTTCCTTCATGACTTTGTCACCAAGTTCCGGTGCCGTCTCCCACAGAATCTTCTCCACCGATTCCTTAACGATGGGTGTAAGTGAAGAAAGGAGGACTTCTCTTATGTCTACGCCGGAAAGCAGAGTGTCCACTTTCCGGTCTACCGCTTTTTCTATCAGTGCCAGCAACTCCTCCCGCGAGGGCATGGCGACTTCCGGAACCTCAACACCCGCCGGTACTCCGGCAGGCGGGGGCGCCTCAAACGCATGTATCGCGGCCGCTTCCGGCTCCTCCTCCGGCATCTCAAATGCATCTTCCACGCCGGTCTGTTCCTGTTCCTCTGCCGTCAAGGCCTCCTCGGCCAGTTCCGCGGTATCTTCGGGTATATCCTCCATGGCCCAGAGGTCTTCCTCCGCACCCGTCAGTTCGACCGCTTCAGCCCCGGTCTCTTCCGTGACTTCAACGGCTTCGCCGGCCTCCGCAAAGATCGCCTCTTCAGCCCCCTCCGCGGACGCCAGGGTGAGGACCGCGTTCAGCTTGCTTATCAGTTCCTGGGATTCGAAGGGTTTTATGATCGAATCATCCGCCCCCACTTTTTCGGCGAGTTCATCGTCTATGGGCTCGAAGGCACCCGCAAGAAGGATGACCGGGATACGGCTGGTGGCCGGGTCCTGTTTGATTTTTTCGCAAAGCTGGTACCCGTTCATCTGCGGCATGTCTACGTCTGCGAGTACTATGTCAGGCCCGAAGGTCTCAACCGCCTTAAGCGCGTCCTCACCGTTATTCGCGGATTTTATCTCAAAATCCTCCTCCGCCAGAACCAGCTCGACTACTTTCTGTATCGTAATACTGTCATCTGCGAGCAACAGCTTGTGGGCCATGTTCACCTCGTTTCGGTAAATTGACAAATTTTATGTTTTAACCCCCGAAAAAGTCAAGACATTTGTCCCCGGTTGCCACGTGCCGAACCACGGTTCAGCAGGAAGAAACGCCTCAACCACCTCCGCTGAAGCCGCCCGACGGAATAGAAGCAGAACCGCCTCCGGACCCGGTTGCGCAGCAGAATGCAGAGATCACCTTCTTTACCTGCCCCGAAGAGCATTTCGGGCAGTGAGTGTCCTTCTCCGAGACGTTTATACCCTGCAGAAGTGAAAATCTCTCTCCGCAGTCTTTGCAGATATATTCATAGATCGGCATAGTACCTCCAAGTTTCGATTGTTATTGGTTATTTTATATTCCGGAGGGGTTTTAGTCAATAAAACCAAAGCGCAGTATTGCCAAAATGTTCCCCTCCCCTGATGGCAGGAGCGAAGGGGAGTATATCAACGGCTGCAGAAGACCCTTGCTCCCACCCCTGTCCGACGGACAGGCAGGCTCCGCCGTCAAGGGGAGGGGATACGGCTAAACAACCGTTCCTTCCGAACTCCGGGTACGTTTTACATCCATACCCGTTTTGATATAATGCAGGTATGAAAGAGGCGATGGTGTACGAAAAGCTGGACGGCTCCGACGTAAGGTGTCACCTGTGCGGTCATAACTGTCTTATTCATGAAGGTCAAAGAGGCATATGCGCTGTGCGCGAGAATAAAGACGGAACACTTTACAGCCTGGTTTACGGCAGAGTTATTTCGATGAACGTGGACCCTATCGAGAAGAAACCTCTGTTCCATTTCCTGCCCGGCTCGACTTCCCTTTCGATAGCCACTGTCGGGTGCAATTTCCGGTGCAAACATTGTCAGAACTACGATATATCCCAGTACCCGCGAGAGCGCAAGTTTCCGATCCCGGGCAAGGACGTGACTGCCCAAGATGTGGTCAACGCGGCGATTCAGAACAACTGCAGGAGCATTTCATATACATATACAGAACCCACGATCTTTTTTGAACTGGCTTACGATTGCGCCAGGCTGGCTCAAGAAAAAGGCATCAGGAACGTCTTTGTCAGCAACGGTTATACCGGCCCCGAGGCGACACGGCTTATAGCGCCCTATCTCAGCGCCAACAACATCGACCTCAAGGGAAGCGACAAGTTCTACAGGGAAATCTGCGGGGCCAGGCTCGAACCCGTTAAACAAACCATAAAGCTCATGAAATCCCTCGGCGTGTGGGTAGAGGTTACGACTCTCATCATCCCGGACCTCAACGACTCGGAGAGGGACCTGACGGACATAGCAGAGTTTATTTATTCCGTGGACCCCGCCATCCCATGGCACGTAAGCCAGTTCTACCCGACCTACAAACTCATGGACAAACCCAGGACGCCGGTGGAAAAACTGCGACAGGCCGTGGAAATAGGAAAAAAGACCGGCCTCAAGTATGTATACGAAGGCAATGTGCCGGGTGAAGGTGGCGAAAACACCTATTGTCCGGCATGTAATACTGTTCTTATCGAACGGTTCGGCTACCGGATCATCAAGAACACTATGGAAGGGAACGCCTGTGGCAATTGCGGCGCCCCATTGGACGGGATCTGGCAGACCGGAAAGTGAATGGGCTCCGGTTTAAAATAGTCCGCGGCGCCATTCACGGCTCACGAATCACTGTCCAGGGCCTTACCGCAATCAGTCGAACTTCAGGACCATCAGGACCGCGTCCTCCGTGGGCAACTTGTAGTAGTCTTTCCTCAACCCGAAAAGTCTGAAATTGAACTTCTCGTACATCTTCCTGGCGGCCTCGTTGGAAAACCTGACTTCGAGGAAGATAAACCTGCACCCTTCCTCCCTGAGGTTTCCGATCATGTCTCCGATGAGAGCGGATGCGATCCCCAGTCGCCTGAATTCCGGAAGTACCGCCATGGTGAGGATATGTCCTTCGTCCACGACCCGGCTCGCGCATATGTATCCGGCTATCTTCCCTTCTTTCCTGACAACCCTTGAAATGGAGCCTGGTCTTTTTACTTCATTATAGAAAGACGTCTCGGACCAGGGCATGGTAAAAGACAGCCGCTCGATCGCGGCGACTTCGGCTAAGTCATCCGTGTTCATGTCCGCGATGGAGATATCCTTCAGCGGTTCTTCCGCCATTTCACTTCGGCTTCCGATTTTCTGATATAAAGGGGGGCCGTTTCGGCAACGCTGACAAACTCTCCCCTGGCCGCTTTTGCAAGCCCCATCATCGCAACGTTTGCCGGAGAAGGGACCATCCCGACGAGGGGAGCCATGACTGCCCTCTCCTTCATGACACTCCTGATCACGTCCCGGTACAATAAAGCCCCTTCCCCGGCGAACAGGGTGGTACCCCGGAGTCTCTTCAGCAGTTCCTCCGGGTTGATCGAAGTATCTTCAATGTCCTGGCGGAACCCGTTCCTTTCCCATCGGAAGACGGCCGCATAAACCTCCCCCTTCCTTGCATCGAGCATAAGGCAGACGGGATATTCACAGCAGGGGAAGTTCCATGCAAACGCCCCGAGTGTAGGAACGGCCGTAACCGGCTTGCCCGTTGAATAAGCCAGACCCTTTACCGTGCTCAGGCCGATCCTCAGGCCGGTAAAGGAGCCGGGGCCAATGGCCACCGAAAAAGAGTCGATGTCTTCCAGAGTCAGTTCGGACTGGACAAGCGCATGGTCGATGACCGTCATCAGCCTCTCGGAATGCGTAGTCTTGACATTCAGGCGTAATTCCACTATCAGCCCGGTTTCTTCGTCTGTAATCGCCACCCCGCCGAGCATCGTCGATGTTTCCACTGCCAGCACTTTCATGAGGGTTATTATATCCTAACCCGGCAGAGCCGGAAGCAGGACATTTTCACCGCAGAAAGGCAGAGCTCTTCGGAAAGGGCGGAAAGGGCGGCGAAAAATGTCTTGTAGCAACGCCTTACAGCCCCATGAAACAGCCTGCCGGCCATTTCCCGGAAGCCACAGAACGTTTTGAAACAGCGTAAGGGACATCGAAAAAGTCATGTAATGACGACATGAATCGTTTACCGTTATTTCTAATGTTTACGCCATGCCATTGATTCCTACGGGGAATAACGTTGAAAAAAAGCCTCCTTCTCTCAAGTTTCAGGCCTCTTGTCCTCTTTCCTGCCGTATCTCCTCGCAAAAAGGGCCGCGGCAGAGACGCAGATCACA
Organism: Candidatus Sulfobium sp.; assembly: GCA_037380845.1. Classification (GTDB taxonomy): domain Bacteria; phylum Nitrospirota; class Thermodesulfovibrionia; order Thermodesulfovibrionales; family UBA6898; genus JARRRD01. The sequence goes on from JARRRI010000011.1 coordinate 47,184, forward strand.
CCCCCCACAGTCACCGCATGAGTAGTGCCTATCCTGTCGGCTACAACGCCCATTATTGCGTTGCCTATAGGTACCGTTCCGAGGAATACGAAAGAGTATACGCTCATCACCCTGCCCCTCAGCTCATCGGGGACGTTCATCTGGATAAAGCTGTTGGCAAGTGCCAGGTAGCTTACCATCCCCCAGCCGCCCAGCATTATTATCACTAGAGAAACCCAGAATATCCGTGTAACGGAAAAGGCCAGCAGGGCGGAGGAGAAACATAGTACGGCCAGCGACATCATTCCCAGCGTATTACGTATTTTCGTCCTCGCGGCGATGCCCACCGCGGCTACAAGCGCCCCGATCCCGGAGGCGCCCATGAGGAAGCCGTAACCCGTTGCACCCCTGTGGAAAACCTTTCCGGCGAAGACCGGCAACAGACTGATGTAAGGTAGTCCGACCAGGCTGAAAACGCCTACCAGGCTTATGACCGTCACTATCTCCCTGTTGCCCTTCACAAAGCCGATGCCTTTTATGAAATCCTTCATCATGCCTTCCGACTTCACCCTGATTTCGCCCTTTGTTTTCATCTTTGAAAGGGCCAGAATCACCGCCCCGAAGCTGACGGCATTCAGGAAAAAACAGGCCGGGAGGCCCAGCCTGGCTATAACGAAGCCCGCTATCATGGGCCCGATGATCCTTGCCCCGTTGAAAGCTGCCGAATTCAGGGCTATCGCGTTGACGACCTGTCCGCGTCCCACCATCTCCACCAGGAATGACTGCCGGGTAGGGATGTCCACAGCATTTATCGAGCCGAGTACCGCGGCCAGAAGAGCAACCTGCCAGACGGCGATCACCTTGAGGCTTGTGAGTATCCCCAGCATGAGAGCCGGGAAAACGGAAAACGCCTGCGTATACAGCAGCAGGTTTCGCTTTGGAAATCTGTCGGCAAGCACGCCGGCCGGAAGGGTGAACAGCAGTATCGGCAGGGAAGCGGCAGCCGCGACCATACCCAGATAGAAGGGTGACTTCGTGAGACTGTAAACGAGCCACCCCTGGGCCACCGACTGCATCCAGGTCCCCGAAATGGAGATTATCTGCCCGAACCAGAAGAGCCTGAAGTCCCTGTAATATAAAGCTGAGAATCTGCGAGAACCGGCCATCGTCTATTGTAACCCCTAATGCGTTTCACCGGCATAGTGAATTGAAATACCCGGCAGGCATGATATAAACTCTATCTTATTACTATCGGACAAATGTTAAATTCCAATATATTCAGGACAGCGGGCTGGTGTGCCGCTTTCTTTTTGCTTGTTGCATTTTCCGTTATACAGCCAGCACCGGCCGAAGGGTCGGCCGGCAGGTTGATGGTGGTAGCTAGCATAGCACCCCTTGCAGATTTTGCCAGGGAGGTGGGAAAAGGCAAGGTGCAGGTCCTGCTCCTTCTGCCGCCCGGTGCCAGCCCGCATACTTATGAGCCCGTGCCCAGAACGGTAAGGGAGATATCGAAGGCAAAGATATTCATAAAGGTGGGCGCGGGCCTTGAGTTCTGGGCCGACAGGCTGATGGCGGCAGCCGCAAAGGGAATCACCACCGTCATCTGTTCTGAAGGGATTCCGCTTCTCGGGCGCCGGGCCCCTGACGGCGCCATTTCGGACGTCAACCCCCATATCTGGCTCGATCCGGTCATATGCGTGAAGATCGTCAGGAAAATAGCTGCGGCCTTAGCATCGGCAGATCCTGCGAATTCCTCTTTCTACCGGAATAATGCGGTGAGCTACATCTCCAGACTCTACGCCCTGGACCGGGAAATCGCTGAAACAGTGAAGACCTTCCGGACCAGGGAGTATGTCACATTCCATCCCGCATGGGACTATTTTTCGAAGAGATACGGGCTGAGTGTGGCCGGGGTGATAGAAGAAGCTCCCGGAAAAGAGCCCACGCCCAGACATGTCCAGCGAATCCTGGACGAGGTCAAAAGGATGAGGACAAAAGTAATCTTTGCGGAACCCCAGTTCAGCGCAAGGATGGCCGACGCCATCGCAGAGGAGGCGGGCGCCCGGGTGCTGATGCTCGATCCCGCAGGAGGTGAGAAAGGCAGGGAGACTTACATCGATCTGATGAAATACAATCTCTCGATGATGGAAAAGGCGATGAGATGAGCAGCGCCCTGGAAGTGGAAGGTTTGACGGTTGCGGTTAAGGGGAAAAAAGTCCTCAGGGACATCAACTTCACGCTGGAAGAAGGGATCTTCCTCGGCATAGTCGGTCCAAACGGCGGCGGGAAGACCACACTGATCCGGACAATCCTGGGTCTCCTGAAACCCGCTTCCGGGAGCGTGAGAGTATTCGGACAACGGCCGGGATCGACGCTTGCGCAAAGCGGAATTTTGGGTTACCTTCCCCAGCACCAGAACATAGACCCCAACTTCCCGGCAACGGCGCTCGATATTGTCCTAATGGGGAGATACAGGGCAGCCGGATTCCTGAAGTGGCCGGGGAAGAAGGACAGGGAGAAGGCACTGCAATGTCTTACGATCATGGGTGCCGAAGAACTCCGGAACAGGCAGTACAGTCAGATGTCGGGCGGACAGCAGCAGAGGGTTTCCATTGCGCGGGCCCTCGCAGCCGACCCGAGAATGCTCGTTCTGGACGAACCGAGCACCGGCATAGACGTAGTCGGGCAGGAAGACTTCTATCACCTGCTCAAGGGCCTTCAGAAAAAGATGAACCTGACCATCCTGATGGTCTCCCACGATATAGGCAGTGTCACATCATATGTGGACGAGATTTCCTGCCTGAACATCAGCCTTCACTACCACGGCAATCCCCTCGGGGCCCTCGACGAAAAGGTCATGACCTCCCTTTACGGCAAAAGCGTGGATCTGCTGGTCCACTCCGATGTCTGCGACAAATGCGAGAGGCTCAGACAACATTGATCGAGGTCCTCAGCTCACCTTTCATGCAGAAAGCCTTTCTGGCCGGACTCCTCGTAAGTCTGCTGACCGGTATTATCTCGACCTTCATCGTCCTGCGGAAAATGTCTTTTGTCGGCGCGGGCATTTCCCATGCCGCCTTCGGCGGCGTTGCCATCGGTTTTTTCACCGGAGCCGACCCGCTGATCGCCGCAATCATATATTCCGTCATTATTGCTCTCGGCATCGAGGCCACCGGCAGGAGAGGAGGAATATCGGAAGACGTCTCGATAGGGATATTCTATTCCGTGTCCATGGCACTGGGGATAGCGCTTGTGAGCCTTTCAAAGACATACAATGTCGACCTTTTCGGTTATCTCTTCGGGAACATACTCGCCATTACGGACGCGGATATCGTGCTGACCATGGCAGTTTCGGTCCCGGTTACAGCCCTGATGCTGATATTCCTGAAGGAATACTTTCTTATCACCTACGACGAAGAACTGGCAAAGGTAAGCGGCATCCGAGTCAGAGCGATGAACATCCTGTTTCTCGTCGCCCTTGCCGTCTCCATAGTAATATCAATCCGCATCGTAGGGATAATCCTGGTAGCCGCCCTGCTGGTCATCCCCGGAGCCACCGCCCGGCTGTTTGCCAAAGGCCTGCTTTCGATGATTTTCTTTTCGTGTGCCGCAGGCGCATTCTCCGTAATAGCGGGCCTCTTCGTTTCATACCGGTACGACGTTGCGCCCGGGGCCTGCATAGTCCTCACGGCGGCTACGATCTTCTTCGTCCCGCTCTCTTTGAAAAAATGGGCATAGTTGATCAATAATGAATAAAGGAGACGTCTGATACGTTAAAGGAGAGAGTATGACCGACAGGATAAGACCGACCGTCAGTTTCGCCATCATCTGTGATGACGTACGTCAGGAAATGGGCGGGAAGATCAGTCTCATGGGACTGTTCGAAAACATTTATGCGACGAAATTCCCGGCCATCCACCCCAGGCTCGCTGTCGTCACTGAATGGACCGAAGGGAAAGGCGAATTCCAGGTAAGAATGAAGCTCATAGCGCCCGACCGGAACACGGTGCTACGCGAAACCTTGTCCAAGATGAAGCTTAACGACGTCAATTTCAGGCACCGGGACGTTTCTCTTCACCTGAATATCGAATTCAAGGAACCCGGCACCTACTGGATAGAAAACCGGGTCGACGACGAGCTGGTATATTCGATGCCTCTCAAGGTGGTCCAGGTAAAAGAGCAGTCGACCCATTAGGCAGTGCAAGGGAGAAGCTCATGGAGATATTTCTCAAGATAGCGGAGCAGAGAATCAGGGAGGCCCTCGAAAAAGGTGAGTTCGATAATCTCCGGGGCAAGGGCCAGCCGATCCGGTTTGAGGACGAAACCTGGATACCCGAAGACCTCCGTCCGGCCTACCGGGTGCTGAAGAACTCGGGATGCATCCCGCCCGAGCTTGAACTCAGGAGAGAAGTTTTGTCACTTCGCGACCTGATCGACACCATAGATGAAGATACCGAGCGGATCAGGAAGATCAGGGAGCTGAACTTCAAACTGCTGAAACTGAACGAGTTGCGAAAGAAGCCCCTCTGCCTGGATAAATTTCCCGAATACGAGGAAAAAATTTACCGGAAGGCGACGGGATAGTCCGCCGATAATTGATGGCGGAGAGGCAGGGATTCGAACCCTGGGTGGAGTTGCCCCCACAACGATTTTCGAGACCGTCCCATTCAACCGCTCTGGCACCTCTCCGAACCCTGCTATTATAATTCAGCCTCTCGTCACTTAACAACCTAACACCGTGAAAAAATACCTCAACGACTCCCTGACGGGATTACTCCCGCATTCAGACGTCACGGCCTCCTCAGTTGCCGGATCAGGAAGAGACAGACAAATATGACCAGGAGCAACGGAAGGGCTACAAGGGTGACCTTTATCAGTTCGACAAGCGCAGCATCAGCGGCCTCCGAAACGGAAAAGTGGGCCGGATAAAACGACTTCAGGTAATGGATTTCCCAAACCGAATGGAGGGAAACGGAAGAAACGGCTATCAGACAGGCAAATACAACGGCTGAAAGCACCAGATAGACCGGTTTCATTTCTCTCTGAGATACTTTCTGAACCATGTCAGGCAGCGGTTCCATGCGTCTCTCGCCGCCCCAGGCCGGTAGCTTGGACGATAGTCCGCAAAAAAAGCATGAGGTGCACCGGGATAAAGAACGAACTCGGCCGTCTTGCCGGCCTTCCTCAGAGCTAGCTCCATCTCCCTGGCATCATCCGCCGGAATGCCCAGGTCCTCTGCCCCGTACAGACCGAGCACGGGACAGGTGATTGCTTCCGCGACATCGAGAGGCCCCTGCGTACGCACGCCGGGCTTCTTCTCGGGCTTGATCTGGCCATACCAGGCCACTGCAGCCTTCGTCTCCCGGTTATGGGCGGCATAAAGCAGAGTGTACAATCCGCCCCGACAAAAACCGGTGACCCCCATACGGTCGGGCAGCGCAGAGGGATGCCCCGCGGCATACCGTGCCAGGGCATCAAGGTCGGCCATTACCCTGGAGTCGGGTATGGAATCCGTCACCCGGCGAACGGACGCTATGTCGGAAAGATGCAATACGCCCCCTTCCCTGGCGTACGGCTCAAAGGTAAAGGACAGGAAACCCTCCCTGGCAAAACGTCGTGTGACGTCCCTGATGTGCTCATGCATCCCGAATATCTCCGGAATGACCAGCAGCACCGGGTACTTCCCCCCACCTGACTGTCTCGCCTCGTAAACCGGAACCGAAAAGTCTCCGGACTCCACCGTGACGTCGGAGACGGCGAGCCCCTCAACCGGTGTACTGACTATTTCGCCTGACACGGAACTCGAAGCAGCGGCATATCCGGCGAGACCCGTTCCGCCGGCGCTTGTCCAGCGGCGATGCTGACTCTCGGTCATACCTTCATATGCATTCGCCAGCCAGTCTCTGACCATTGAGCCTCCCTTTACAGTCTTTTTCAGGAAGGAACATCGCTCCTTCATCCAAATTATAACCAGCAAAGCGGGACCACGCAAATAACCGAATTGCCTCACTGAAAAACGATACGAAAGTGAATCGTTGCCTCAAATAAGAAATCGATACGAAAAATCTTTGAAAATGTCTTCTGTAGGCAGTGCAACACGATAAGGCGGCCAATTCCCGACAGAGGCCCGGTCTGCATACAACAGGCACTAAAAATGCGACGCGGAGTTCATTGCCCGACTTTCTCTTTCAGGCGTCTCAGAAGGTCCTCGTAAGACCCTCTGCCGATAATCTCGCGAAACTGGGTCCTGTAGTTGTTTATAAGACTCACACCTTCCACAACAACATCGTAAACGAGCCACTCCCCTCCTTTCCTGATCAGCCGGTAATCCACCGATACCTGGGCGCCCGCAGTCGTCATTATATTTGTCCTGACCGTAGCATAAGGCTCATCAATGCGTTCGTCCACATAGAAAACCTTGTCGTGTGCCTGCTCTTTGATTTCCTTTTGGTAGCGCCTTACCTTGCTGCTGTAAACATCCTCGACAAGCTTCGAGAAGAGAGAAACGAACTCTTTCCTCCGCTTCGGCGATAACTTTCTCCACTGGCCTGCAAGGACGCGTTTCGACATCTCTGCGAAATCAAAGCGTTGTTCTGCAATCTCTCTCAACTTTTCGATCTTCTGCTCCGGACCGAGACTGTTGTCATTGAAAACGGTCCGCGCTTCTTCGACAGTTCTTTTTATCAAATCCATGGGACCCTGAGCCGTCGCATCGGCCGGACGGCAGGTAGGCAAAAGAAGAAACGCGAACAGCGCAAGAGTCGTAAGCGAAACGGCGGCCTTCCTGCAAATGACCGATGTCGAACACGGCATGACACCTTCCTTAATTGCCCTGACTCTCACGATTGAACTCTCATTCATCCTTAAAACTTTCCCCTGCCTTTTGCAGAGGACGTCAAGTTACCTGAAGAAGGGACTCCATAAAAAAAGTTTAGCAGTATAACCTCGCAGGTTCCACAACCAGGCGGAATACCGGCGGCGAAAGTTATTTGGATTTTCAGGGAGAAAACGGCTGTAAAGTAATATACAATATGGACATGACAAAGCTGAGCGCCGGTCTGCTTCTCTACCGTTTCGGGGAAAAGGGCGAAATCGAGGTCCTTCTCGTCCACCCCGGGGGACCTTTCTGGGCAAAAAAGGACCTGGGAGCATGGTCCATCCCCAAAGGTCTTATTTCATCGGGTGAAGACCCTCTTGAGGCGGCAAAGCGCGAGTTCGGGGAAGAAACAGGCCTGTCCGTGTCAGGGCGTTTTGTAAAACTTGCTCCGGTCAAAGTTCACACCAAGATTATAGAGGCCTGGGCGGTCGAAGGCGACTGCGATCCGGAGAACATCAGGAGCAATACTTTTATGACGGAATGGCCCCCGAAATCAGGCAAACAGCAGGAATTTCCGGAGGTAGACCGCGCGGCATGGTTCGGACTTGAAAAAGCCGGAGTAAAAATCAACAGGGGACAGGCCCCCCTGCTGGAAGAGCTCCGGCACCTCTTAAAAAAGAAAGCGTGACAGCCGGACTCAGACCATCTCGCTCTTCAGTCTTTCTACTCCTCCGGCAAACATCTCCACGTACCTTTTTTCATTATCCTCGAGAAACTGCGCCAGCCTCTCCTGCACCGCCTCGTCAACCGACAGGGACGGCTGAAGAACGGTTCTTCCGTCGGCCGTCCTTACAGGTCGCATCCTCATCTGCGGGTTTTGTTCTACTGCAGCCCTCATTTCCCGAGCGGCCTGTTCCTGTATCTGCCGGTATTCCCGGCACACCTTTTCGAGCATATTCGATGCGTTTTCCACGGCGGCCGCATTTTTGTTCTCCTTCAGCGCCTCTATCGCCAGAATCCCTTCTCTCCTCAACTGGAATTCCTCCTTCAGGATGCCCAGCCTCAGCGAGTCGGCCATGCTCCTTTGCGCCTCCGAGAGCAGGGACGGCCTGGAGCCCTTCAATTTTTCCCACAGATCGTCCCTCTTGAGTTCTCCCTTGTAAAAAGCGGCGAGCACCGACCTTATCTTTTCCCGGTCCCTGATTCGCTCCTTTTCCTCGGGCGTGAGCGCTTCTACAGCCTCGATCTTTTCCATGGCTTTCTCAAAGGCACTTTTTACGTTTCCCATGCAGTTCACTCCTTCGCAACTTTCTTTTTATTACTGCCTACTATTTTAACCCGATTCAGGTACTTGTTGACATCCGGCGCGGAGGCGGCAGACTGTCGGGGATTTAGGACAAAAAAAGGACGCTGTCCCGGATGCTTATGCACCCAACGCAACATCCTTTCCCCTGGTTAATATTTTACCTTCTGGATAGACTGAGCATCCTCGTGGTACCGGCAGCTCCTGTTACGAAGGCGGACACGCTTACGATAAGCATGCCGACCAGGGTCAGGGTTACAGGCAGAAGTCCCGAAAGGGCAATGACGCCGAGGGCTATTCCGCCAAGACCAAGCATGAGCTCACCGCCTACGGAAGCAACCATCGCCTCATGGGCTATCCTCTTAAACCGCTCACTTTCTTCGCTCGTTTCGGTTTCAAGCGAATTAAGACGTGCCGTCAGACCACTGCTCAACATGAGTGTCACGCCGAATACAAGCAAGGCAACAGAAAGCAGTACCATCGGATATACGCCTACGAGAGAGAGGATTCCGAGAACCACTCCTGTGGCGCCTCCCAGATACTCCGAGGTTAAACCCGCACTGAACTCAGTCTTCTCCAGACGGTCCTTACTGGTTTCGGCAAGGAGCTTCGAAAACCGGCTGCTGATCGCCATTCCTTCGATCAGGAAGGCTGACCCTATAGCTATCGCCGCTATAGGCAGCATATACCCGGCGTAAATGCCGGATAGGCCTATAAGTGTCAGCACTAGCGCGATCCCGCTTAGAAAACTTTCTGCCAGGGATCCGCTTAGAACCGTCTTACGTACGCTGGCATCAACCAGTCCCTGTTGCCCCGCCTCACGTACCGCCTGAAGCGTGCTTTTCATCTCGACTAACCTCCTTTCTTAATTAAATTTTTGTTGATATTGGGCTAACTCCCTGTGGAGTCGCTCTCCCTTTACCTTCCAACTTTAGGATATTACGCGATAATAAAGTGCGCAACTGTTTAATGATGCGGTTTAAGCGGCTACATACTCCTTGTCAAACGAAAAAGGAGTAAAACTACCTTCTTTCTCCGTTTCTTTTCCATATAGTGCCTAAAACTCCCGGGATCTATGGGACTAAACCCTCTGTCGCAAAGGTTTTGCAATACGCGGCAAAGATATGCTAAATTGGCAGAATAAAGATTTATCGGGGGCCCCTATGGAAAGAGACAGACTGCTTCATGACCTTATCGTCGGCCGCCTCACGGACAAATTTTCCGGAGGATACAAGGAAATCAAGATAAACTCTGCCGGAAGCCCCGATTTAGTCCTCGGCAACCACGGACTGACCCTGGCAGTTGTAGAAGTCGAGACCGAAAAATCCATCACCGATGAAAAGGCTCAAGAATGGAAGGAAATGACAAAGTCCGGTACCAAGCTCATTCTCATGGTGCCCAGGAGTGCAAGGGTCAGGGTAATGGAGATCCTTTGGAAACTCGGCATAGCCGACAGGGTCGGGCTGGGCAGCTACGAAATAGTGATAAACATGCCCTGAAATATCTGGTCCCGCCGGGGACCATGTCGCAGGTCTGTCTACTCACACTTCAGACAAACTTCCGTTTTCCGGATGTGTCGGATAAAATATCATTAGAAAAGAAGGCTCGATAATTGGGCCTGCAAAAAACAGACCTCAGACTATATCATGATTGAGCCGGCAAGACTGAAGAACAGATTCATAGCACGTATTCTGGGGAAATTCCCCTTCCTGGAAAAAATATTCACTTCTCTGTACTACCCTGAAGAATCGGAAGGGGTGCCGTGGACTCCGGTGAAAAAACCTTTGAAGGAGAGCAAAATAGCGATTGTCACCACAGCGGGTGTTCATCACCGGGACCAGACCCCTTTTGACATGACCGACCCCGACGGCGACCCGTCGTACCGTATTCTCGACGTCAGGAAACCTATCGGGGACTTCGTCATCACACACGACTACTACGACCACACCGATGCCGACCGGGACCTCAATATCGTTTTCCCCGTTGACAGACTACGGGAGTTTGAAGAGGCTTCCATAATCGGCCGCCTGGCAGACACACATTACGGGTTCATGGGACATGTCGCGGGGCGGCATATCGATACCCTCGTCAGGAAGAAGGCTCCGGAGGTCGCGGGGATGCTGAAGTCGGACGGCGTGGACGCGGTGCTTCTGACGCCGGCCTGAGGGATCTGCAATCAGACCGTAGGTCTGATACAGCGGGTGATCGAGAGGGCGGGCATACCTACTGCAGGCATAACGATCGTGAGGAAGTATACCGAGAAGATAAAGCCGCCGAGGTCCGTTTTCCTGCGCTGGCCTTTCGGTCATCCCCTGGGAGAACCCTTCATGATTGAGCAGCAGAGGGCCGTGCTGACCGAGGTCTTCAAGGCCCTTTATTCAGTCACCATGCCGGGGGATATCATCGATTCCGGCTTCGGGTGGAGGCGGGAGAAATACGACCGCTACAGCATCTCCGGAGTGAAGGAAGAACTTGACCTTCAGCCCTGAAGGCGGACTTCACTACCTGGGAATTCTCTTAACCCTGCCGGCTTCAGGACCGGCTTATGGGGGCAAGACCAACAAGAGAACGCGGGCTCCTGCCATAACGCCTTTGGAGGTCTTCAGGACAACCCTCTTTTCCTTTCGCTTCACGTGACAGCTGATAGGTGATATGGTGTATGGAGGAGGTGAATCATGTTCTGGGGCTATTACGGATGGGGGATGGGATTTGGATGGATTATGGCAATCGCCGTATGGGTGCTCGTTATATTGGGCATCATTATGCTCATAAAGTCTGTCGCCGGAAGCGGCACCCACGACGGAGGGGAAGAGTCGGCGCTTGATATACTCAGGAAGAGGTACGCCCGGGGAGAAATTAACGAAGAAGAGTTCCGGAAAATAAAGGACGACATCACAAAGAGCTGAAACATACAGTGTCCTACATCTTATGACATGCAAGACACAGTCTGCTCCCGCGGTTGGACATTACCAGTCTCTCCCCTTCACTGGCATAGGGGTTGTGACACGAGATACAGGTGACTTTGCCGTTCACGAACACGATTCTTCTGTCCGTCACATAGTTATAATCCTTGCTCGGAATATAAAGGACGTCGACCTTATGGTCCTTCGAACCCCCTATAGAGGTGGCCACTGCACCGTCATGACAGGTCAGACAGTTGTGTGCCAGCGTCTCGACCTCCGGGGAAGATTCCAGATGTGCCACGCCCAGCAGGCAGCCCATACCCTGTGTACAATCGTGGCAAACGCGGCAAAGTTCCGGGGAAGGCTTCCTGAGCACACATTTCCCGCTTATGCAGTCGTGGCAGGTAATACAGATCATATTCCCGGAAGTATCCAGCGGCAGGGACAGTGACATGGACATTGGTTTGTTCAGGCTGTGAGTAGGAAGCGCCTGGGGATGACACTGGAGACATTGTTCCACGCTCCTGTAAGGTGAGTGGTCCTGAGACCCGCGAGCGTTGCCTGCTAGGAGAAGAAGAAAAGCTGAGGCGGCCAGGGTAAAGAGAAACCGCCCAGCTTTTCCGTCGAAAAAAGCGGCCCGGGAAAAAAAGGAGCAGCCGGAAAAGGAAAGGAATGCTTTTCACGTTCAGAACTATTCGGCTTCATTTCAGCATCCCCACATTGAAACGATCCTCTTTCAGTATCCCCCTGAATTATCCCTCATCTTCAAACTACCTCCGAAAAACCTCCTTGTTAAGATCTTCTTCGAGCCCCGCAAGCGTCCGGCATACGGCGAAGACAGGGCAGTTGTATGGAATCGGAAGACCTTATAGGCGTGCAAAGGTATCGCTTGCGTGGTAGCATTAAGTGTAGAATTAAATTGCGGCTTTGTGCGGGCCATGGAGGATTATACGACCGATGCATAGAGCAGAAACTACGCTCTGGACCTGGTGTCTGCCCGATGTAACCAGGGCCGTAAACATGAGGGAGTGGAAAGAACACGGCGGCAAGTGGATTATTTTTGACAGGCGCGACAGGCTCATTGACCTGGCTGAAAAACTCGGTCCCTTCATAGATTCGGGGGCCGTAGAAAGTGCAAAGTACTGGAATGAAGACCCCGGCGCCATCTGCGTATACTCCCTGGACAGCGAACGGGCGGACGTATGGAAAATCCTGAAGAAACTGGGGGCGGGAAACAGGAAGGTCTGGGAGTATGACTATGCCATGGGAAAGAACCTCGCCAGGCCCCTCCATTTCGCCTATTCATGGTGTTCCAAGTTCAGCACGATCCTGCAGAGTTACGGCGTAACGGGAACCCTGCGGCTGATACGGGAAATCCTGGTTCCCCGGGAAGAAGAAGACGGAAAGTGAAGAAGGCGGGAAGACTGTGTGAGAGTCCGCCGGTGCCTGATATAATGTTTTTACTGCGCCGGACATCACACGTTGTGAGAACAGGGACCTGCTGGAGGTGGCTTCATGTCGCGTGCTGCCAACAACATGCTCGACACAGGCAATTTTTTCCCGGAAATGACATTTGAAACCACCGGGGGCGTCACCGTAAAGTTACCCCATGATTTCGGGGTCAAATGGAATATACTCCTCTTTTACAGAGGCCACTGGTGAATATTTTGCCGTCAGCAGTTGCTGGATTTCCAGAAGCATATGGCCGATTTTGAAAAAAGGGACATACAGGTCATTGCAGCCTCGGCCGATCCCTGGGAGCACGCCCTCCAGACGGTCGAGCGGTACAGGCTCACGTTCAGTGTCGGATATGGCCTGGACCCTTGCAGGGTCTCGGCCCTCACCGGCGCTTTTTACAGTGAGAGGGACAATTACCTTCATGCGACGGGCTTTATCATTGGTCCCGAGGGGGAAATAGAAAGCGCCGTTTACAGCACACGGTCGATAGGCAGGCTTGTAGCGAAAGACTGCATCGAATTCATAGGCAGCTGAAAGGCTGGGATCGGGTTGTTCAGCTTCCCTCCTTAAGAATGCGCACCGTCATGTCTGCAAGTACCTTTATCTTGACATTCTTTAGCCGTATGGTAGCCTTTATTCAGAAAGACAGCGTCGCCGTCGTTGTCGAAAGAAAAGATGCGCTTAACAGGAAGGCCGTTCCCGGCGCTGCGACACCAGAGCGGTGTCATGTCGCACGTTCCCCGGAAATGTCGGTTAAGCGGCATTGTTCATCGAGGAGGACCGATGATCGAAGAAGAAAAAGTAAAGGCCGTGCTGGAAGAAATCAGGCCGTACCTGAAGGCCGATGGAGGAGACGCGGAACTGGTGGAGGTAACTAAAGACAACGTTGTGAAGGTCAGGCTTGTCGGTGCCTGCGGCCATTGCCCCATGTCGACGATGACGCTGAAAATGGGGA
>JARRRI010000012.1:0-47972 GCA_037380845.1 Candidatus Sulfobium sp.
CATTACCGAAGCCTTCACTACAGCGCGGGGGTTATAGAGATGGATATAATTCCAGGTCTCACTCGGCTGCCGGTTCGCCACATTGCTCAGGTCCGGCCCGTTGCGCTCCGTACCCAGCAACTCAGGCGTCATACGCCACAGGTCCTGCGGCCTCAGCCGTGCATAGTCCCCCGGCGCCGACGGTCTTCCGAAAGGCTTGTCAACATCGAGCGGCCTCACCTGCTGAGTATGGCAATAAAGACATCCTTCCTCCACGTAAATATTCAGGCCTCTTCGCTGCTGTTCGGTCAGAGGCTTCGAACCCGGGAGCGGTTTGTTATGGTCCTGGACCCAGAGGGCGGGTCCGATAGCGATGATGAACGTAAGGCATATGAACCCGAAGAATACGACTCCGTAAAGGAGACGGTGGTCCTTGTGAAAATCGAGGTTCATGCCGTTTCCCCCGAAGGCGCGGGAACTTTTTCCGGCTCCGTCTCAGGCTTCATTTTCCATACGTTATAGGCGAATATCATGTGCGACAGCAGCATCAGGCTGCCCCCGACCGCCCTGCCCAGCCAGTAGGACGACATCAGCTTTACCGAGTCGATGAAGGGGGCTCCCGACAGCCAGCTCTGGCCCTGGGCAGTTCCTCCCACCACGAGGGAAAATCCGTATATGAGGACACCTGTGAGGGCGAACCAGAAGTGAACGCCTACCAGAATGTGGTCGGGCTCTTTGCCGGTAAGGCCGGGGAGAAGGCCGTATATACCGCCCCATATAAGGAAGGAGACGAAGCCGTACATCGTCAGATGCGAATGGGAGATGGTATAGTTGGTGAAATGCCAGAGGTTATTCAGGGAACGGAACGCTTCGAAGGTGCCCTGGCCGGAAGCGAAAAAGTAAAAGATCACGCCCACCAGTATAAAAGGCAGGGAATAACTCCTGGCTATCGTTCTTCCACTGCCTCTCATCGTGAGAAGGAAATTCCCCGTGCCGGCTATAAGAGGGATGAACATGCCGACGCTGAAGATGATCGCCACCGTCTGTAGCCACCATGGAATCGGACTGAAGACGAAATGATGGGCCCCTATCAGTGAGTAGAAGACCATCTGTGTCCAGAACGCAAGTACTCCCAGGGAGTATGAATAAATGGGCTTGTTGAGAAGTTTCGGAAGGAAATAGTAAGTGAGGCCGAGGACCATGGGGGTGAACCACATGCCCACTCCCATGTGCATGTAGTATCCCTGCACCACTGTTTCCCCCAGGCCGTGCTGGTACCAGGGGAGATAGGCGGTGACGGACAAAACGACAGTCCACAGAAAGGCCGCCATAATATACCAGTTCGAGATATAGATTTCTCCTATGTTTCTTTTTGCCACGGTCCGATAGAGATCATAGGTAAGCACGATAAGGGCGAGCATGAAAAGTCCCATGGACGGCCAGATGAACTCACGGTATTCCTGGCCGCCGTTATTAACGCCCAGGAAAAGCAGGACTACCCCTGAAAGAACGGAGAGATTGACAAGGAAGAGGGCGCTCCATGCAAGGCCGGTGCTGTAAAGTCTTCTCTGGCTGGTCCGGGGGACAACATACAATGCCAGCGCGATCATTGCGAGGGACGCCCACCCCCAGAAGACCGTGTTAGTATGTATGGGACGAAGTCTGCCGAATGACAGCCACGGATGTATGCCGAAGTCGGGGAAATCAAATCTGATCCCGAGATACTCTCCTGCCATGGTCCCGAACACCAGCCAGAAAGCAGCGCAGGCAATATAGGAATAGATGAGCCGGGTCAGGCTGAGGTCTTCATCGATAATCCTGTCAATCCTGGTCTTTTCTACAGCTATCGGTCGCCGGGCAGGCATGGGGTCCCTCCGGTTGAACATATTTGCTTCTCCCATCTTACCTCACGAATGACAGTGCCTCAACAGGGAATTTTCAGAAAAGTTTTGAACCGGTGTATTTGCTGACCTGCAGCGGGACAGAGGCCCCGCTCCGCTCCGGGGCTTTTGCCTCCTCATTGATTGCAGCTTCTTGTTTGTAAGTATATTATTAAGTCAGCAGGCAAAAGCACATTGCGGACCTGAAAGGGGGAAATTAAGGGAGACGGGTAACCATGGGACAAAATGACGGCCCCCGCAAAGGGGGACCGCTTGATTATAAATTAACTGAGAATGGTGTGCGGCCGTCAAGGAACAGCTCGCCGAGGTAAGAGCTCGACTTGACCTCCATATTCTCAATAAGGTCGTCCTTAGTCATTCCGTAAGAAGGCATGAAGGCGTGGCAAACGTAAAACTTCACGCCGAAATCTTCAGTCAGGGTCTTCAGCATCTCACCGACAACGACCTTCTGGCCCTCCAATTCCATGGAGATTGTATCGGCCATCCCCTTTTTCGCCAGCTGAACCCCTTCGCCCATGAGAAAAAAGTCGATCTCGGCCTCGTCGTCAAAGGCCTTCATGTTGACGGCCACCTTCATCAGAACGATTGCCTCCAGAGGGCTTTCAGTTGCATGAGAAAGGAGAAAAATCCATTTCTTCTTATCCATCAAATCCTCCTGTAAAGCTGGAAATTATCTCATATAAACATATGGACATACGATTATATGACAGCCGGAAGGCGTAAGTCAAGTTACCGGCAGGTATTCTGTTTCAAACCTGGATTCCCGATGCGAGTCCCGAAGCGGGTCTCCGCGCAGGGTCGTACGACTTCGCTGCGAGTTGCTTCGACCCGATTAGTAACCCGGGAATGCCGGCCTTTTCATGCTTCGACAGGGTTAAGAATGAAGGACAAAACTTGTTCCCATATCGTCTCCATCCGGTCGAGGAGGCCATGATCCGAGTCCAGCTCTGCCAGCCGGACCTCATCGGGATATCGGGATGCGTAATTCCTGCTGTTTGTGACGGGTATGACCTCGTCATTGCTGCCGTGAAGTATGAGAACAGGTGAGGGAGGAGGGATCTCTTCGGAATAACGCATCCCGTCGACGTGGAAATCGTACCTCAGTAAGACCTTCCCCGGGAACCCATAATGAGAGACTTCCGTGATCCCGGCCTTTTCCCACTGCGTGAGCATGTCCGCGGCGAAGGGTAGTGATCTGTAAGACAGCACAGGCGCAAGGAGAAGAAGACGGCCACCGCCGAACCTCCGGACATAGTGGAGGGCCACAAGCGCCCCGAGGGAGCTTGCGATAATATCCGGGCTCCCTGCCTCATGGTCTACGAGGTATTGGCGAAGACGGTTGATCATCCCTGTAACGGTGAGATATTCGAAGTCTCTGGGGGCAGGGTTGAAGTCGGGCACAAGGAACCGCACGCCGGTGATGCCCTCGAGACGTTCGGCGAGATAGCGTGCTTTCGTTGACTTTGCCGAGGAGGCAAAACCGTGCAGAAAGATCAGGTCCTTGACAGGTGCTTCAGGGATATCACTCAAATTGTGAGTGGTACTCCCTGACTTTTTTTGCGAACTCCCTGCCGAAGTCGTAGCACTTAGTCTCGTCTTCCAGGGAAGGTCTGTAAAGGACCTGCAACCCCGGCTCGGCAACCTCGAGCCCCATTCTCCTGAATTCTTCGTAGGCCTCTTTCACGGCCCCTCCCCCCCAGCCGTAGCTGCCGAAGGCCCCGACAATCCTGTTTTTTGGTCTCAGCCCCCTGAGGTGGGTGAGAAATTCGGCGACGGTGGGAAACATTATATTGTTCAGGGTCGGGGTGCCTATCAGACATCCTCTGGACTTCCAGAATTCCTTGATGGCAACGCTCATCGGGGTGGCCCTCAGTTTGATAACCTTGCATTCCACCCCTTCATCTTTGACCCCCTGCATCAGCGGCAGGGACATGTGTTCCGTGCTCTGCCACATTGTATCATAGATGATCGAGACACTGAGGTTCGACCTGCCGCCTGCCATGTCCTGGTAGGCCTGGAGCACTTTCCCGGGGTTTGACCTCCAGATTACACCGTGGTCGGGCGCTATTATCTCTATGTCCAGGCCCAGCTTCGCGACCTCATCCAGCTTTCTCTTTATGAGCTGGCCGAACGGCATGAGGATATTTGCATAATAGTCGACGATGGAGTCTTCCAGGAACGACATTGATTCGCAGGTGACAAATTCGTCGTCGAACCGCACCGCCGAAGCGATATGCTGTCCGAATGCGTCCTGGCTGAAAAGGAGCTTGTCTTCCTGTACGTAAGTCATCATGGAGTCGGGCCAGTGGAGCATCGGCGTTTCAAGAAAGATCAGCGTCCTCTTTCCTATTTTCAGCGTATCGCCGGTTTTTACGGTTGTCATGTTCCAGCCGGAAGTATCGAAGAACCTTGAGAGGCCTTTCCTGCCCTTTTCGGTAATGAATATCTTTGCACTGGGGGCCAGCTTCATGATCCTGTCGAGGCTTGTGGCATGATCGTTTTCGATATGGTTTATAACGACATTTGTAATTTTTGACGGATCGACTACACTCCTGATATTTTTCAAGGTTATTTCACCGAAGTCGAACTTGACAGTATCAACCAGCGTGATTTCGTCATCCATAATCAGATAATTGTTGTATGTCGTGCCGTTCGGCGTAACATATCCATGGAAATCCCTGACGGCCCAATCTATGGCGCCCACCCAGAAAATACCGTTTCGAACCTCAACTGCCTTCATAAATCCTCCATATTTTTTTATACCATCATATCATAAATCGCGGTCCCTGCTCGCAGGTAAAGGTTGAAGGCCGCTCCCTGGAGCGGGGATGTCACCCGTCCTCAGCAGGACTTGAAAAATGAATGTGCAGCGTCAAGCTTCTCATCAAGTCCCTTAAGCCAAGCTCCTATAATAATTATTAGCAAATAACTATTATTTGTCAAGCTCCTTTGACGGACAGAATTGTCATATTCAAGGGAAACGCATGCGGTATGACAGTGAGGGGCGGCGGGGCAGGTCCGCGACCGGAGCTGCCGCCGGGGTCGATACCAGGACGAACACGTATCCGCGCCACACTTTAATTCAAAAGCAATAGAATAGCGGGGCCTGCTGTAAGACAATTTCCTACAGAAAAATCGGAGTATTCTTACACGACTGCTGCACCTTCTCTTATATCTTTTGTATCCGGGCCGTATTATATTTTGAAGAAGGGGCGTTTGAGCCCAACAAATATGGCTTGAGGGGGTCAGGTATGAAATGCCGTTTTTTAACGGGGAGATTCATGATGACATGCAAGGCGAATGTAAACGTTTATGTGCCGAGTTCCTTTGAGATGCAGGAATATTGCGCCAATAACCGCCACAAGGTTTGTCCTCTTTATTCCAGGGCCAGGCACCTCGAACAGCGGTACCCGTTTTCATCCGGGAGCAGCCCCGTTTTTTCATCCCGAAGGCAGCAGTTGAAACATTCAGCCTGATCGATTTGCCCTGCGTTTACTGCAGTTCCAGCCAAACGAGACTGAACCGACTTTACGAAGGTGCCGGTCCGCGTTCACTCTCGAAGGAACGGTCTCCGGGTTGTGTGACATCGCTTGCCGGTGAGAAGTGCCCGGATTCAATACAGAAGTGATTTCAGGCCCTTTACCGCCCTTTCGGGCGAAAGGTAGACAGGAATGCCCGCCTTTTCGATCAAATCTATCAGCCCTCCCGATTCGCAGCCGCAGGACGTGTGAAAAACTATCGGCTTGTTTACTCTCGTCCTGAAATCCTTCAGAAGACCGGCAAGTTCTTCCGTGATGCCAGTGAGGCCGGTCAGGGCTATGAGAACAAAACCGTCGTACTCGTCGTGAAGCTCATCCAGGACTGTTATGTAATCCCTGTCTTTGACCTGGGCGGTCACGTCAAAGGGATTATGGACCCCGTAAAAATCCGGGAAGGCCTTTTCCAGTTTTTTTGCTTTGTGATCGGGCAGCTTCGTAACTTCCAGTCCCTGCCGCATGCATTCATCCGATGCAAGTACGCCGGACCCCCCGCCGTTGGTTACGATGAGGACCTTTTTCCCCCTGGAAGGTCTCTGATAGGAGAGGGCCTTTATGGAGTCCGTGAGTTCATCGAAGTCCCGGGCCTCCCTGATGCCGGACTGTCTAAGGATCGAAGTGAATACCTCATACCTGCCGGCAAGTCTCCCCGTATGGGAATAGGCGGCCGCCTGCCCGCTCGACCCTTTGCCGGACTTCAGCACCAGCAGAGGCTTTTTACCTGTCAACAGCCGTGCCCTGTCCAGGAACCTCCTGCCGTCCCTTACGGATTCGATATAGGAAATTACGACGTCTGTTTCCCTGTTGCCGGCGAGGTATTCGTAGAGGTCCGATTCGTCTATGTCCACGGCGTTGCCGTATGCGACCGCCCGGGAGATGCCGACGTTTGCGGTGTGCATTACTCCGAAAATGCAGTGGAGAAAAGCCCCGCTTTGCGACACTATCGCCACATTCCCCCTTTTCGGTCTCCTCACCTTTTCCGGGGGCAGAAAAAAGGTATCCAGCCCGTCATAAGGATTAAAAACACCCATGCAGTTCGGACCGAGTATCCTCACGCCGGCCTCTTTCCCGATTTCCCTGATCTCGTCCTGGAGGTCTTTGTGGCCTGTCTCGGCGAACCCGGCGCTGATGATAACAACAAATTTGGCCTTACCCTTGTGGTCCCGGAGAATATCCGGCACTTCGGAAGCGGGCCTGGCAATCAGCGAGAGGTCGACTGTCTCCGGAATCTCGCTCAGAGAGTAATATGACCTGAGTCCCATCAGCTCATCGTGTCTGGGGTTGACGGGGTACACCTTTCCCCGGTATCTGCGCAGGTTCTTCAGGATGACCCCGCCGAGCTTTTCGTCCGTGTGTGCGGCCCCTACGACGGCGATGCTTTTAGGGCGAAAGAGTAAATCCAGCGAACTCATGCACTCTCTATAAACAGGAGCGCGGGGTCCTCGATGTACCTGGACACCTTTGTCAGGAATTTCGAGGCGTCTACCCCGTCCGTCACCCTGTGGTCGAAGGTAAGGGATAAGGGAAGTATTTTCCTGATCACAATCTGGCCGTCCTTAACCCAGGGTTTTTCCATGATCTTTCCTGTTCCCAGGATCGCGGACTCCGGATAGTTAATGATCGGCGTTGCGAAAGTCCCGCCGAAATGCCCGTAGTTCGTGATGGTGAAAGTCCCCCCTTTCATCTCTTCCAGTTTTATCTTGCGCTCTCTGGCCTTTACGCTCAACTCCTGCAGTTCGGCGGCCAGTTCGATTATCGTCTTCTTGTCGCACTCCTTGATGACCGGTACCATCAGGCCGTCCGGCGTATCTACCGCGATGCCGTCTATGGAGGCGCTCAGGTAGGGATGTTCGGTCAGGGCGTGAATGACGGCCTTTATGAAAAAGGGCAGGAAGGTGAGATGGACTTTTTTATCGGCCAGGGTCTTGTTCTCCCGCTCTCTGAGCTCCCACAGGTCCGTTATGTCCACTTCGTCCATGCCGGTAACGAAGGCGGTGGTCTTCTGCGAAAAAGTCAGGTTTCTCGATATTGTCCTGCGCAGGCCCCTCAGAGGCTCTCTTTCCTCTGCACCATAGACCGCGGTCGGTTTCCGGGCCTTTTCTGCGGCCCTCCTGACGTCTTCCCTGGTGACGCTGCCGGCCGGTCCGGAGCCTTCTATCCGCCCGAGCGCGACGCCCAGCTCCTTCGCGTAGTTTCTCACGGAAGGAGTCGCAAGGACTTCCGCTTCCTCCTCTTCTTCCTCTTCAGGAACCGATCCGACTACGGACACGGATTCTTTACGGCGCACCGTTTCTTTTTCCTCTTCTTCTCCTCTTTCTTCTTTTTCTTCCTCTTCAGGCACCTCGCCGACGACTGAAACCGATTCCCGTTTTTTCTTTGGCGGGGCCTCCTCTTTCGTTTCGGCCTTCCCGCCGTCCTCCGCTATCGTCATCAGCACATCTCCGACCTCGGCGATTTCACCTTCTTCCTTGTTGATGCTGAGGACCGTGCCTTTTCTGGGCGAAGGTACCTCTACAACGGCCTTGTCGGTTTCTATCTCCAGTATGTTCTGATGCTCTTCTATCGGATCGCCCTTCTTGACAAGCCACTTCCGGATCTCTCCTTCCGTGATACCCTCACCAAGGTCAGGCAAAACAAATTCATGCGGCATAATACCTCCTCCGTGCTCCGGGATGTCCGTTTTTCGGGAGCGACTTGAAACGTTTTGTCCGGCAGCCGCCGGTATTTGATCCGTAACAGCTAAAGAATATCATGCAAAATAAGAGCAGTCAATTTGGCCGGTTTTGGCGCCATGATCCGTCTGTTCCGCCTCGCTGTACCACGGATTACGGAAAAAGGGGTGTGATATAATCTGAAACAGGAGGAAGAGTGAGGGTAAAAACAGCTGTCGCCCTGACCGTATTGTTTATCTTTGCGCTGGTCGGCTCGCACCGGGGCCCGTCGGCAGACGAGAAGAAGCATTTTATGTGGCAGGTACGCTCCGAAAGCGGCACCGCTTATCTCCTGGGATCCGTACATCTGATGAAAAAATATATCTATCCCCTTGAGACAAGTATAGAAGAGGCATTCGGGGAGTCGGATGTCCTGGCGGTCGAAGCGAACATAAACAGTCTCAATCCTGAGGAGGCCGGGGAGATCGCTGAAAAATCTCTCTACCCCCCGGGGGATTCGCTGAAAAAACACATATCCGGCCGGACCTATGACATGGTGAAAGACGAGGCGAATAAGACGGGGCTGCCTGCGGCAATTGCCGACAGACAGCGTCCGTGGGCCCTGGCACTTACGTTTACTTCTCTCGAACTGATGAAAGCGGGTTTTGACCCGCGTTATGGCATCGACCGTCACTTCCTTTCTGAGGCTGAAGGGCGGAAGAAGATAGTGGAACTCGAGAGCCTCGGTTACCAGCTCGACCTCCTGGCGGGCCTTTCAGATGCCGAACAGGAGATGTTTCTCATATACACTTTGAAAGACGTCCGGAGGCTCGGTGCGGCGACGGATAAAATGCTCGACGCCTGGAAGAGCGGAAACGGGAGGGAGATGGCTTCCTTATTGTCAGGGGAGGGTACCGAGGACAAAGGACTGTCCCTTTTTTACGGCAGGCTTCTGTATGAAAGGAACAGGAACATGGCCGTAAAAATCGAGGAACTCCTCCGGAACGGCGGGACCTGTTTCGTTGTTGTCGGGGCAGGGCATCTGGTCGGCAAGAAGGGCATTATCGAAATTCTGAAAGACAGGGGATACCGGGTGAAGCAGTTGTAGGAAGGAATTCGCCTCACTTCCGGGTATTGCCCATGTTGTTTATAGAGGTCCGCCGCGTCTTTGCCCGTCATCCCGCCCTGGTTGCCCCCGGAGCCGCGAGGAGGAAACTTGTCTTCATTTTTGCTTATGGACAACTTAAGCGTTAAATTATTGCATAAGGACATTTATTTGAATACACTTTAAAAGACGGAGCCTTTTTTGCCTCTGGCATATTTCAGACCGTCGTCTATTGAAACCGGATATGGTTACTCTATTACGAAAACTCGGAGCGCTGATCCTGGCACAGGTGAGGGGTATGGGGAGAATGCTGCTTTTTTTGCTGAATTCTCTCTATCTCATTTTTGTGCCGCCTTTCAAGTTCAGGGTAATGCTCAGGCAGATCCGGTTTTTCGGCAACAAGTCGCTTGTAGTAATATTGCTGACAGGCTCTTTCACCGGGATGGTCCTGGGTCTCCAGATATATTACACTCTCAGAAAATTCGGCTCTGAAGCCATGCTCGGTCCGGCTGTGGGGCTCAGCATCATAAGGGAACTGGGACCAGTACTGTCCGCCCTTATGGTAACCGGGAGGGCGGGGTCGGCCCTTTCAGCAGAAATAGGAATCATGAAGATAACCGAGCAGATAGACGCCCTCACCTCGATGGCCCTCAACCCTCTGCGCTATCTTATCGTGCCGAACATCGTGGCGGCGATTGTCGTCTTCCCCCTTCTTACGTCCATCTTCGACCTCATCGGCATATACGGGGGGTACTTTGTGGGGGTCAAACTCCTCGGGCTAAGTTCGGGGACATATTTTTCCCAGATGGAAAGCCTTATCAGCATGGCGGATATCCGTATAGGCTTATACAAGGCGGTCAGCTTCGGCGTAATAGTATCCTGGGTCTGCTGCTACAAGGGCTTTTATACAAGCTACGGGGCGGAGGGTGTGAGCAAGTCCACCACCTCCGCAGTTGTTACGTCGTCGATACTTATTCTTGTCTGGGATTATTTCCTGGGCACTCTGTTTGTGTAGAGGGTCACCGGATGATCAAGATAGTGAACCTGAAGAAGTCTTTTGACGGTCAGGAGGTCCTGAAGGGCCTGAACCTGAATGTCGCCAACGGAGAACTGACGGCGGTGATCGGAAAAAGCGGGGGAGGGAAGAGCGTTCTCCTGAAACACCTGATCGGTCTTCTCAAGCCCGATGAGGGAGACATCATCATCGAGGGTGTTGACATTACCGTCGTGCACGGAAAGGAGCTCGACAGGATCCGTGAGAAATTCGGAGTGGTTTTTNNNCGGGAACGTGGCTTTCCCCCTGAGGGAGAAGACGAAGTTGGGGAGCAGCGAGGTCAGGGAGCGGGTTTTGGCGGCGCTTCATGACGTCGGGCTCACGGGCATGGGCAAGAAGTATCCTGCCGAAATCAGCGGCGGGATGAAAAGGAGGGTGGCCCTGGCGAGGGCTCTGATAACGGAACCTTCCATCGTCCTGTTCGATGAGCCCACGACCGGTCTCGACCCGATCATCCTTCACTCGATACATAATCTCATCATGGATACCCACAGGAAGTACGGGTTCACCGGACTGATAATCAGTCATGAAATACCAGAGATATTCGGGATTGCGAACAAGATAGCGATGTTGTACGATGGGGTTATTGTCGAGGCGGGTACGCCGGACGAGATAAAGAATTCTTCCGATCCGGTCGTGAAACAGTTTATTACAGGTTCGCTGGAAGGACCGATTGAAACCGTGACATAGAGAGCGGTCCGAAGGAGGTCGAAATGAAGAAAAAGGTCGATCTGGAACTGGTGGTCGGGGTCTTCCTGCTGGTCGGCATATTTTCGCTGGCGTATATATCGGTGAAGCTGGGGCGGCTTGAAGTACTGGGTAGCGAGGGATATACTGTATCTGCGGACTTCGACAACGACGGCGGAATCAAGGCCGGATCTTCCGTCGAGATAGCCGGTGTGCCGATCGGCCGGGTGACGGGAGTAAGGCTTGACCACGAAAGTTATCAGGCCGTCGTGACGATGCAGATCAATGAAGGCATAAAGCTTCAGGATGACGCCATTGCGTCAATCAAGACAAAGGGTCTTATAGGCGAAAAATTCATACAAATAACGCCCGGGGCCTCGGAAAAAATCATACGGGACGGTGGAACGATCAGGGATACGGAATCTGCGATAGACATAGAATCGTTGATCTCGAAATTCGTCTTCGGGAAGGTGTGAATATGAATATTAAAAAAAGCTCCGCGTTGCTGTTCACTCTCTGCTTTTTCGTCATTCTCATCGGTGTCCGGCCTGTCCTGGCGGGTGTACCGATGGACGAGGTAAAGAAGACGACCGATGAGGTGCTCGGCGTACTGAGAAACAAGGAACTCAAGGGGCCGGAGAAAGAAGAGTTAAGAAGGCAGAAGATCCTTGAGATCGTTTCGAAGATATTTGATTTCCGGGAGATGGCAAAACGTTCAATGGGGATATACTGGCGGAGGCGGACGCCGGAAGAAAGGAAAGAATTCGTTCCGCTGTATAAAGATCTTCTCAACGCCACCTACATGAGGAAAGTTGAAAAGTATACTAACGAAAAGATCGTTTATACCGACGAGTCGATCGAGGGCGACTACGCTGTCGTCAGAACAAGAGTCATAACAAAGACCGGTACAGAAATACCGCTGGATTACCGGTTGATGAAGAAAGACGGCAGGTGGGTTGTCTACGATGTGGTCATAGAAGGGGTGAGCCTGGTAAACAACTACCGTTCCCAGTTCAGTCAGATCATACGCTCCGACTCATACGAAGAACTGGTGAAAAAGCTGAAGAAAAAGACGATGAAAGAGCCAAAATAGGTCTCCGCTGACTTGAGCTTGCAGCCGCACGGACTTATTTCCTGATCTCGCTCTCCCTGTGCTGGTAATAGGCGTTGCGGATGGCGATATAAGGGTCCAGGGCTGATTCCTTCAGGTCCTCGTAATCGCCGATGTGAAGGGATGTGTAGTTGACGGTCTCGTATGCACGGACACCGACGGCATCCCACCAAAAAGGGGTAACATAGTTTGGAGGGTCGAGGAACCCGTCTCCGACCATTCCTACCGTGTCCCGCGCCGAGGAGGGGCCCAGTATCGGCCAGACGATATAGAATCCATTGCCGATGCCATAGGACCCAAAAGTTTGCCCGAGGTCCTCATTGCTCCCCCGCGCGTTGGGATTGTCCTTGAGAACGTCAAACAGGCCTCCTATGCCGCCCGTGCTGTTTACGACAAACCTTCCGACCTCCTTGGCAGCGCTGTGGAATTTCAGTTGAAGAATACAATTCACAAACCGGATCGGCATCGCGATATTATGGAAGAAGTTCCGGACCCTGACACGCCCCCATTCAGGTACGACCGCGCCATATCCCTGAGACACCGGCTTCAGGATCCAGAAGTAGAACCTGTCGTTGAAGGTGTACATGGCACGGTTCCACGGTTCGAGCGGGTCGGCTATACCTTTCTCTTCCGGGACTCTTTCCTCCTCTGTCTCATATGCCGGCATTACAACCTCGTTTGCAACGGCCACCGTTTCAGCTGCGGTTTCCTGCTTTGGGTCGACCGGGGAACGGTCCGCCGCATAAGATCGGACAGGTGTATAAACAGAGAGTGCCAGGATTACACAGAGTATCACGCGCCTTCTTAATATCATTTCTTCTTCCACCTTTGTTGGAGTTCGCTGTTCTTTTTTCATATTTTACGTGATTGCGGAAAAAAGTCTATCCGGAATATTTTTAGTACCCCATGAAAACTGATTTGTCGCGAGGGTATTTTTTTCTGCATAATGGCTGCAATGCCCGGCATTCCGGCCTTATGCGGGAGCTTCCGTCAATATTTCATTACTTCGCCAACGGCCTTCTTGATACGGCCGACGGTGGGCATGTAGTAGTCCTCAAGCTTGGGAAGGGGGATTACGGCATCATAGCCGGTGACTCTCATGATCGGGGCCTTGAGGTACAGCATGGCGTCTTCGGCCAGAGAGGCTGAAATTTCACCGCCTACTCCGCAGGTTTTAGGCGCCTCATGTACGATAACTACCCTCCCGGTTTTTTTGGCCGATTTGTAAAGGGTTTCTTCGTCGAAGGGACTTAAGGTCATCAGATCGATTACCTCGGCATCCATTCCTTCGGTCGCTTTGAGACAACGGTGCAGCATGCTCCCCCATGCTACAAGCGTGACTTCCTTGCCTGCTCTCGCGATCCTGGCCTTCCCCAGAGGTACCGCATACTCCTCTTCGTCGACATCCTCTTTTATCTGCCTGTAGACCCGTGTAGATTCGAGAAAGACGACCGGATCAGGGTCCCTGATGGCGGATATCAAAAGCCCTTTTGCAGTCGAGGGTGTGGATGGAACAACGACCTTGATTCCCGGCATATGACAGAACAGTGCCTCGGTGCTTTCGGAGTGGATCTCCGGCGCCCTGATCCCCGCGCCATAAGGCGTCCGTACGACCAGCGGGCAATTGTACCTTCCCCTGGAGCGCGAGCGGAGTCTGGACGCATGAGAAAAGATCTGGTCGAGGGCGGGGTAGATAAACCCCATGAACTGTATCTCCGCCACGGGTTTCAATCCATAGGCCGCCATACCTATGGCGGTGCCTACTATGCCGGATTCTGAAAGCGGAGTGTCCATGACTCTCTCAGGGCCGAACTTCTCCAAAAGCCCTTCGGTCACCCGGAAAACTCCTCCGTCGCGGCCGACATCTTCTCCCATCACGATTACGCTGTCGTCTCTTGCCATCTCCTGCTTCAAGGCAAGGTTAATTGCCTGCACCATGTTCATTCTCGGCATATCAAAAATCCCTCAACTCTCTTTGCTGTCTCTCAGTCGGTTCTTCGTATGTGAATTTAATCATGTCCGGGGGCTGCGGCGGTTCCACCGACTCCGCCGTCTTCACGGCTTCGTCCACCTTCTTCTTGGCATCCTCTCCGACTTTATTCCTGTATTCATCCGTCAGCATTCCCTTTTTCTCCATGAACAACTCCAGCCTGAGAATAGGGTCCTTCTCCTTCCACTTCTCTATTTCCTCTTTCTGGCGGTATCTCGACGCATCGTCAGCTGTGGTGTGGTCCGACATGCGGTAGGTGTAACATTCTATCAGGGTCGGCCCCTCTCCGTTTTTTGCCTTGTCGACGGCATCCTTCGTTGCCTTATACACGGCGAAAACGTCGTTGCCGTCTACCTGGATGCCCTCAAAACCGTATGCCACGGCCTTCTGGGCAAGGGTTTTGGCCGCGGTCTGTCTCTCACGGGGGACCGATATCGCCCACTGGTTGTTCTGGCAGACGAAGATGACCGGAGCCTTGAAAACGCCGGCGAAATTCAGCGCCTCGTGAAAGTCGCCCTCGGACGTCCCCCCGTCTCCGAAATAAACCGCCGAGGCGACTTTGTCCTTCCTGTATTTTGCCGCCATGGCGGCCCCGGAAGCATGAGGGAGATGCGTCCCCACGGGGATACATACCGGGAAGACGTTCAGATCTTCGGGCGTCTTCAGCCCTCTTTCATCACCGGACCAGTACTGAAAAAGCATGTAAGGAGGATACCCCCGGGCGATATATACCCCCATTTCCCTGAAGGAGGGGAAGGCCCAGTCGGCCTTTTCCAGTGCAAATGCGCTGGCCACCTGGGACGCCTCCTGTCCGAGAATGGAAGCGTAAGTGCCTATCCTTCCCTCCCTCTGCAGGTTCAACGCCCGGTGGTCAAAGGTCCTGCAGAGGACCAGCAGTTCATAAATCTCCTTTATCTGCTCATCCGAAAGAGGCGGCATCAGCGCTTCGTCGGCCTCGCCTTTTTCGTTGAGGATATCGAGTCGTTTGATATTATACGATTCAATTGTATTTTCCGGCATCTGGTTCCACCTTCTTTCTTATTTGGCGGCACAGTCCGTACCCCGGCCGCCGTCACGTAAATGTTATCACATATTTCCCCGGGATTGTATACCCGTCATTGCATCTGGAGGGGATCAGGTATCCATAAAAAGGCCATATATAGCAGGGGGATTTACGATGTTGCGGAGATCGCAGACATGAAGTCGGGACGCCTCCCGTGCATCGCATCAGGTGGACACCCGGCAAACTTGTGGAGCCGTTCGCAATTAGTGCCGCCGCAAAGGTTTCAGAAGCGGCGGGCAGTAATAATGCACGTGCTGCCGGACTTTACTGCGACCCTCCCGGACTGCGTTCAAAAGCGGCGCTTGTCACGCCTTCCGCACAAACTCCCCGAACCCCTTGAGCACCTTCAGCCCCAGTCCCTGGCTTTTCTCCGGATGGAACTGGGTGGCGAATACGTTTTCCTTCCATATCATGGATGTGAAGTTGACCCCATAGTCCGTTGTCCCCGAGACAATGTCCGGGTCCTCGGGAACGATGTAGAAGGAATGGACAAAGTAAAAGAACGAGTCATCCGCTATCTCACCGAATATAGGCGGCCTTCTTAAGACGTGCACATTATTCCAGCCCATGTGGGGAACTTTCTCTTTTATCCTGAACCTCACGACCCTTCCCCCGAAGATATCGAGTCCCCCGCATGTGCCGAACTCCTCCGATTCACTGAAGAGGACCTGCAGCCCCAGACATATTCCCAGATAGGGTTTACCTTTTCGGATCGATTTTGCTATCGTTTCGGTCAGCGAGAGGTCCGTCAGGTTCCTTACACAGTCCCTGAAAGCGCCAACACCCGGCAGCACTATTGCCGCTGCGTTGTCTATGACCTTCGGGTCGGAGGTGACCACGGCGTCAACCCCGACCTTCTTGAAGCCCTTTTCAACGCTCCGCAGATTACCCATACCGTAGTCGACAATGGCGATCATGTTTTAAATTACTTTTCCGGTCGCAATGTTGTCAACATTTCCCTGAAACGGCTGTATATTTCACTGTGCCGCAATTTCTTTTCGGCCCGCGTTCCAGGTTAACCAACGCAGGCCTTTCCTTCTTCACTTTCCGGCTCAGGTCCAATTCATTGACACTCCCCGATTTGTACTGATATACTCCACTATTGAAAGAAGCGGCGCCGGTTGCCGTGCGCCTGTTTTCAGGGTTTCTGGGACGGACTTTTATGTGATGGTGAGGGGAAGGAAAAGAAAAGAAATGGAAATCCCCGCCGGTGGAAGGGGTGAGAGGCTTCTCCCGACAACTGTCATCCGGATGGGGACATATCCCGGCATGAAAGGTCCGGCAGGTTTTTCCGAAGGGTCCGGCATACCATGAGTCTGGCAGGAAGACTTGAAGACCTCGCAGTCGCCGATATATTCCAGATATTGAGTGTGG
This sequence comes from Candidatus Sulfobium sp., assembly GCA_037380845.1. Classification (GTDB taxonomy): domain Bacteria; phylum Nitrospirota; class Thermodesulfovibrionia; order Thermodesulfovibrionales; family UBA6898; genus JARRRD01. The sequence goes on from JARRRI010000012.1 coordinate 16,452, forward strand.
GGAGAAAATCCGGCACTCTCGTGGTCAACGGCAGCAGTGGAAAGGCGGTTGTCGTATTCAGGAACGGCCTGGTCGTCAGGGCGGAAACGAACGACCTGGAGAAGAGCCTCGGGACGAACCTTCTCGAAGCCGGCCTTATCAAAAAGACCGTTCTGGACCTCGCCCTGGAGATAAAAAAAGAGGATAGAAAGAGTCATTTACAGGCTCCTGCTGTGGGAGGACGGCGATTTTCAGTTTGAACTGGACGACCTGGATACTGAGGGAAAGACCGACCTTGACGATCTGGGGTGGGAGCTCTCCAAAGGAATGAGCCCGGAATATCTTCTCATGGAAGGGGCTCGCGTCCATGACGAATCTTCCCAGACATCTTTTATGCCCGATGAAGGTTTCTCCGGGGACATGATGGAAGAGGCGGGATGGGACGAGGACTGGGAGAGGCCGGCCGTCGAGCGGAAGGATATATCTTCTTTGAAGTCTCTTACCCGTGAACTCAGGTTCCCCAATTCAACCTCGGAAATAACGCTGCTCATACTCAGGTTTGCCAGCGATATCTTCCAGCGGGGTGTGCTCTTCATGGTCGGCAATGATGAACTGGTGGGACTGGGACAGTTCGGTCTGGAAATGGAGAGACCGGATGAAAGGGTCAGGGATACGGTCCTGCGGGTGGAGGAGAGCCCTTTTTTCAGAAAGATACTGATAGAGCAGATGCCTTACAAAGGTAAGATGGAGGACGACCGTGTCACCAGGAAGATGTTGGATGAACTCGGGGGACTGGACCCCCCGGAGAGTGCCGTTTTCCCCATCATAGCGGAGGGACGGGTGGTTGCCCTCCTTTACTGCGACAACGGTTCTTCCGGGGAGTCACCGGCGGAGGCTATCGGGTCGATAGAAGCGGGCGCCGGGAAGAATTTATTCTGGATTCCCGGCCATGGATTCTGTATTCTAGAGAGTGGCCCGGGGACAGAGAACCGGCGGGCGCTCAAAGGGGGAGGTGGTTGTGAAAAAAATTCTCTTGGTCGAAGATTCGGCCACGACCAGGGCCCTCATCAGGGCCATTATCGACGAACTCGGCGGGTTCGAGATCGTGGAGGCCTCTACCGGGTTCGAGGCTTTAAAAATCCTGCCTTCCCAGGAATACGAGCTGATCATAACGGACATCAACATGCCCGACATCAACGGACTCGAACTCATCAGCTTCGTCAGGAACAACGAGAAATATAACCGGCTGCCTATTGTAATCGTAAGCACCGAAAAGAGTGAGGAGGACAGAAAGAGAGGGATGGCGCTCGGAGCCACCGCCTATCTTGCAAAACCCTTTACCTCCTCTGAACTTCAGGAAATGATAAAGAACACCGTCCATTTATGAAGTCTTCCAGAAAGGAATTCATTGCCGAGTCGGAAGAGCTTATTGAGGAGGCTCAGAGGCTGATACTCGAAATACAGGATACAGCTTCAACAGGTCTTAATCCCGATTCGATCAATGCCCTTTTCCGCTGCATGCACACCCTTAAGGGGATTTCCGGTCTCTTCGGCCTCTCAGGCATAACCAGTATAAGCCATTCTCTCGAAACCCTGATGGACGAGGTGAGGCTGGGGAAAATCGGGGTGAGCGCCGCGGTTGTCAACTTCCTCTTTAAAAACATCGATATTCTGAAGGGCATGGTGGAGGATGTCGGCGGGGGAAATGAAGAAGGAGATGTCACAGATGTCATAAATGACATAGAGGCATTCAGGGAATCGCAGAAAACCGGGGCCGGGGATGTTTCAAAGGGCGCTCTTATAGACGAGGCCATCCTGAAGGTATTGTCGGAATACGAGGAACACAGACTCGACTTCAATTTAAATGAAGGAAACGGCATATATCTTGCCAAGGCGGTTTTCCCCCTGGATGTATTCGACAAGTTGCTCGAGGAGCTCACGAAGATAATAAAGTCCAAGGGGGAGCTGATCTCGACACTTCCCACCTCGACCGACGTACCGGACGGATGTATCGGGTTCAACCTTATGTTTGGCAGCAGGAGCAGGAATGAAGAGATACAGAAGGACGTTGACCTGGAAATAGAAACGCTTGTCGCCCCGAAGCCGGCCCTGGTGCGGCCGCCCTCATCTGCGGGCGAGACACAGAAGGAGACGGAGGTCCATCTGAAGAGCACGACATCGACCGTCAGGGTAGATATCGACAAGCTTGACCGGATACTCAACACGGTGGGTGAGTTGACGCTTGCAAAGGGGGCGGTTAAGCGGATAGGCGTGGAGCTTGCGGAAATACACGGGCAGAACGCGCTGGCTTACGATATTCATAAGATATCGCAGACGATGGAGACAAGGCTCGCCGAGCTTCAGGACCAGGTCCTGGAGATACGAATGGTGCCGATAGGCCAGATATTTGCCCGTTTGGCCCAGGTAGTGAAGCGGTATTCAAAAGAGATCGGCAAGGAGATCGAATTCGTGATGTACGGGGAGGAGACGGAACTCGACAAGTATCTGGCCGAGGAGATTGTGGACCCCCTGATGCATCTTGTCCGGAACGCAATCGACCACGGCATAGAGTTTCCGGAAGAGAGGCTGAAGAAAGGGAAAAAAGAGGCGGGCACGGTGATCCTCAAGGCCTATCAGAAGGGCAACCACGTCATGGTGGAACTCAGGGATGACGGTTCCGGAATCGATGTCGACAGGGTGAAACGCAAGGCGCTGGAAAAAGGGCTCCTCGAAGAAGAAGTTGAGATGGAAGAAAGCAGGATTATAGATTTTATCTTTGTCCCCGGATTCAGCACAAAAGACGAAGTCAGCGAGGTCTCCGGGAGGGGAGTCGGCATGGACGTGGTCAGGGAGAAGTTGTCGGCGCTCGGCGGGTTTGCGGAAGTGGAAACCGTCAGAGATTCGGGCACCGCTTTTATGTTGACCCTTCCTATCACCCTTGCCATCATCAAGGCGCTTGTGGTGAGAGTAGGTGAAGAGAAATTTGCCGTACCTCTTACCTCAATGTCCGAAACCATGATAGTGGAACACCGGGACATACAGACCGTGGAGGGGAAGGAGGTTTATTATCTCAGGGGTGACATGCTGCCCATAATAAGGGTAGGCAGGTTCTTCGATCTCAAGGGCGACGACAGTGAGAGGTCCTTCGCGGTGGTGGTCGGCTTAGGGGAGCGGAGAGTGGGTGTCCTTGTCGACGAACTGTACGGCCAGCAGGAGATAGTCATCAAATCGCTTGGGGACTATCTGAAAAAATTAAGGGGGTTTGCAGGTGCCGCCGAGATCGGGAAACACAATGTGATCCTTGTCCTCGATATAGAGTCCCTGATCGACGAATCTGTTATTAAGCAGAAGGGGGTTGCCAATGTTTGAGGAATTCTACGGGCTGAGGGCCAAACCTTTCAGCAAAACCCCGGACCCCCGGTTTCTTTTCCTCAGCAGGAGCCATGAGGAGGCCCTTGCCCGGATGCAGTATGCCGTGGAGGAAAAGGAACTGATAATGCTGACCGGGGAGGTAGGGTGCGGCAAGACGACCCTCACCCGTGCCCTGATGGACACCCTCGGCCGGGAATACCGGGTGATCAATATCATCAATCCCAGGCTGACACCCGCCCAGTTCTTGAGGACGGTCGCCATGAGGATGGAAACGGAGATACACTCCTCCCACAAGGCAGACCTGCTGGAGGGCATTTACGGGAAAGTGTACGAATACTTTGAAGAAGGCGTTTCTCCCGTAATTATTATCGACGAGGCCCAGTTGATCCCGAGCAAGGACACTTTTGAAGAGATACGCCTCCTTACTAATTTTCAGCTGGACTACACAAACCTTCTCAGCCTGATTCTGGTGGGACAGCCCGACCTGAGAAAAAGATTGAACCACAGGGCATACATGCCCCTTAAGCAGCGTATCGGCCTCTTCTTTCATCTCGGCCCGATTGCCGAGGATGAAATAGAGGATTATGTGACGCACAGACTGAAGGTCTGCGGACGGGAGGACATGCTGTTTACCGGAGATGCATTGAGGGCACTGTATCTATACTCGGGCGGGGTACCGAGGCTGATCAACAGCATCGCCACCTCGGCGCTCCTGGACGGGTTTGCGAGGGAAGTTACGGTCATCACCGAGCCCTTTGTAAAAGGGGCGGCAGGAGAACTGGGGTTGGATGGATATAGCGAAAATTAGAAAGAAGGCCAAAGAAAAGGAGCTGAAGGCGGCGCAAAAGCATGAGGGACCTGCCGGAGAGGAGATCGGGCCGGCCGCCGGCCCCCCGGAGGTCCCGGCTGAAGAGACAGACACGATCCGGGAGGTCTCTGAGGAAGCCGAAGATCCGGCGGGCGAAGACCTGATAAGAGAGAGCGGGCCTCTGCCGGAAGCCCTTCAAACCGAAGCGGTCGCGATACCATACGAAGAGGAGCGGGAGGAGCCGCATGAGAACGAGGCACCGTCATCCGAAGCGACTGTCGAAGTCCTTGAACTGCTCTCTTTTACTGTGGCTGAAAAGGAATTCGCATTCAGGATTGCCGATGTGGAGGAGATTATACCCTATCAGGGTATAACCCTTGTACCTCTGCTGCCTCATTATGTCAGCGGAATAACGTCCCTCAGGGGAAAGATCATCCCGGTCATCGACCTCAAGTCCAGGTTTGCCCTCGGACAGGCCCGGGAGCGTTCCACTTCCTCCGGCAGTCCGGAGACAAACGGCGCAAAGGGAAAAATACTTATTTTGTCGGGTCCAAAGGGCATTATAGGAGCTACCGTTGATAAGATCAAAGGGGTGGTGAGATTCCCCGAGGACAGCATGCTTGCCCCCCCGGCGCATTTGACCGAAGAGGAAAGGAAGTTTATAGACGGCGTAGTAATACAGGAAAAACGTTTCATATCCATAGTCCGGTTCGGGGACGCTATGAACATAGAGCTCGGCTGAAGGAGGGCATATGCGCGCAACTCTTGAAGTTAAAATATTGGCCCTTGTTGCCTTTCTCCTGCTCATCGGGGTGGCTGCAGCGGGGGTCATGGTGATGACAATCGAGAAAGCCAGCCTGTACGGAATTACTGAGAGCAGTTCCGAGGCCGCGGCCAATATTATCGCCAGGGACATTGAGAGGACGATGCTCGACGGCAGGGCCGATATTACGAAGGAACTGATCCATGACCTGAAAGGCACAAGCGGAGTGAACGAAATCTCGGTGCTTGATTATGAGGGCAGGCCGGCATTTGACAAGAGTGCCGCGGCTACCGAAAAGTCCGCTCTCAGGCAGATAGGACGCAGCGGTAAACCGTTTCTTGTGAGGGGGGTAAAACAGCTGACATTTTATAAGCCCCTGATCAATTCCGGAAAGTGCAGGGAATGCCATGCCGGAGACCCTGAAGTCCTCGGCGCCGTCAAGGCTTCCATGTCGATAGAGAAGGAGTACAACAGTGCAGTCAAGTATATAAAGTTTGTTATCGTGGCGACGATCCTTGCCAGTCTTTTTTTCAGTTTCATACTGTGGGCGGCGGTCAGGAGGACGGTGATCAGTCCCATCCGGTCGCTGGAGTCGGCGGCCCTGAAATTGTCGGGCGGGGACCTTACCTTCGATGTCGATTTGAAGAGCAGGGATGAGATAGGAAGGCTCGGCAGGGAGGTGCGCGATTCGCTCGTGTCGATCTCCGGCATCCTGGGGAGGATCAAGGACGTTTCCGGGCGTGTATCGCGCGTGGCTGAGGACGTCGAGAAGGAATCCAGACAGGTCGTCAATGGTACCATGCTTGAAACGGAGGCGGTAAACAACATTTCTTCGTCAGTAGAAGAGATGAATGCCGGCATGACCGAGATCGCAGACGGCACGGACGGACTTGCGGCGTCGGCCGAAGAGACTGCAGCGTCCATGGAGCAGATGGTCACCAGCATCTCGGAGATCAAGGGCAGTACGGAGGACCTCTCCATGGCGGTCGAATCTGCGTCGACCTCCATAGGCCAGTTGTCCGCCGCGATCAAGGAGGTTTCTGACAATGCCGGAGAACTGGCGGAATCGGCGGAGGAGACGCAGGCTGCGATTATCGAGATTTCCACTTCCATTAAAGAAGTGGAGCAGCGGACAAAGGAATCGGCGATGCTTTCCGACAAGGTCAAGAACGAGGCCGTCACATTCGGGATGACCTCGATCGAGAAGACGATCGACGGGATGAAGAATATAAAGTCCTCAGTGGAGAAGACCGCCTGTTACATAGAAAAACTCGGCGGGCGTTCGGAGGAGATCGGCAAGATACTCGTCGTAATCGACGAGGTGACCGACCAGACCACCATGCTGGCCCTGAACGCCGCAATACTGGCGGCCCAGGCCGGAGAACACGGCAAGGGCTTTACGGTGGTTGCGGATGAAATAAAGAACCTGGCGGACAGGACCGCCGCTTCGACCCAGGAGATCGCCGAGCTGATACAGGCCGTCAGGCAGGAGGTGAGCGACGCCTCAGGGGCGATGAACGAGGGGCTGCGGTCGGTGGAGACGGGCTTCAAGGTTACCAATGAGGCTGTTGACGCGCTGAGAAAGATAGTGGAGAGTTCGAGGAAATCCTCGGAAATGACCGCAGCGATCGAGCAGGCGACGGCGGAGCAGTCGAAGGCCGCAAAATTTGTTTCTTCCGCAATGGAAAAGGTGCTGGGTATGGCCGGACAGATCGCACGGGCGACAACGGAGCAGAACAGGGGAATCCAGCTGATTATGAATGCCACGCAGAAGATAAGCGATGTCACCATTCATGTCAAAACCGCGACTAACGAGCAGTCCATGAACAGCAAACAGATCTCGCAGGCGGTGGAGCTTGTCTCTGACAAGAGCCAGCAGATGTCCAGGGCGGTCAACGAACAGAAAGTAGGCTCCAGCCAGATCCGGGATTCCGTCCAGAAGATAAGAGACCTCCCGAGGGAGAACAGGGAACGTGCGTTCCGGCTTAATCAAATGGTGAAGGATCTCATGAAAGATGCGGAACTGGCGGTTACGGAAATGGGCAGATTTACCTTTGCAGAGAGGACATCTTCAGGTCTTCTGAAGATGGGCATCGTTCCCCTTGAAGCTCCGGCCGTCATGTTTAAAAAGTTCAACCCGCTGGCCGAATACCTGGGCGGAGTATTGAAGCGCAGGATAGACCTGAGGGTGGCCGTGGATTTCGAGGGCGCGGTGGAGGACATAGGCAAGGGGACTACGCAGATATGTTTTATGACGCCTTCCACTTATGTGGAGGCCCACCGGAAGTACGGAGTTCGGGTGCTGGTAAAGGCCCTGACGGAAGGCAAGCCTTTCCATCACGCCGTTATCGTTACGCGTAATGACAGCGGGATAGACTCCCTCGAAGATCTCAGGGGGCGCTCTTTCGCCTTCGGCGATCTCCATTCTACTTCCAGCCACATTGTCCCAAGGGCCATGCTTCTCGAAGCCGGCGTGGACTTAAAAGACCTGCAGTATTACAATTATCTCGGTCATCATGACGACGTTGCCCGCGCTGTGGTAAGCGGCGATTTCGACGCGGGCGGCATAATGGAATCGACAGCCGAAAAGTTCAGGGGCGAAGGGCTGAAATTCCTCATGGTTTCGGAAGACATACCTGAATTTAATATCTGTGTGGCCGATGGTGTTGAGCCCGGGACTGTTGCGGAATTGACCAATGCGCTGGTCTCTCTCCATGAGGGAACGCCTGAAGGTGCGGCGATTTTGAAGTCCATCAACATCGGTTACACCGGGTTCGCCCCTTCATCGGACGAAGATTATGACAGCGTAAGGAAGATGATGTCGAAAATAGGGCTGGCCTGAGGTGATGGATGGCGGGGTTAAGCCGGAGGGAAGATCGTATGAAAACAAAGGAGGTCTTTGACGGTGGAGCTCGTAAGATGATGTCCGGTAAATCCTTGAATACCAAGTTTCTGGCGGCCCTGTTTGTAGTCCTTTTCATAGGGCAGTCTATAGGAAGTGGCATCGGATTTCTTTACATGAGGTCGGCACTTCTTGAGTCGCTGCAGAAGAGGCTAAGAAAGGCTGCAGCCGTTACCGCGGAGGTAATCACGGGGCCTCTCCTCAACTACGACTATGCTCCGGTTGACGCCTACCTTGACAGGATGATGAAAGACGAAGATATCCTGTCGGTCCGGGTGCTCGACAGCGAAGGGAAGGTGTTAAAGGAAAAGGTGCGGAAGACGGACTATGAAGTGTCGGCCCTCAACTTCTTTCTGTTCAGGAAGGCCATGTCGCTTACTGTTCCGGTGGTGGCCGCCGGATCGAAGGTGGGCGAGATAGACGTCGGCTACAGCGCCCGGAGTATTAACGGCGACATGTCGGCCGGCCTGTTCAGCATTTCCCTCTATGAGATCTTCATGCTCCTGGCGGTCGGCGTCACCATGCTGTTTCTCTTCAACAGGAATATAAGGAAGCCGGTTTCGGAGATAAACGGTGCTATAGAAAAGATTACCGCGGGCAAATTATCGACCCGTTTGCCGGACCTCGGAGACGACGAAATAGGGAGTATAGCCAGGGGGATATCGTACCTTGTGGAGAGGTTTTCCGGGACGGTCTCGAAACTCAATTCAACGGCGGTGAATGTTTCGATGGCGATCAAGCAGGTCGACGTGACTTATGACAATGTCACAGGCAGCACGAGGAAACAGTCGGACTCCATAAAGGACATCATAAAGTCCATTAACGGCGCTAACAGGGCCCAGTCGGATATAAATGACAAGGCTGAGAAATTATCGGGTGTTTCCACAGAGAACGTGTCGGCTCTCATACAGATGAAGGCCACCGCCGAGGAAATAGCGGCGAATACGCAGAGGCTGTTCAAGGCGACGGAGGATTCTTATTCGGTCGTCGCAGAGCTGGCCCATACGGCCAAGGCGATCTCCAAGCACTCGCACGAGGCGTTGTCGGCGGTGGAAGAAACGTCTGCTTCAGTGGAAGAGATAGGCGCCTCTGTCCGGGAGGTAGAGGAGCATGCCAGGGCGTCTTCAAGGATGGCTGAGAAGGTCAGGGAGGTCACCTCGGAGAACGGCATGCTGACGATCGTAAATGCCGTGGAGGGCATGGAGAACATATCCGCCGAGGTGAACAAGTCGTCCGAGATAGTGCAGCGTCTGGGTGCCCGGTCATCGGACATCGAGAAAGTGCTGTCGGTGATCAGGGACGTTACGGAACAGACGAACTTGTTGAGTCTTAACGCCGCCATTCTCGCTGTCCAGGCGGGTGAACACGGAAAGAGTTTTTCCGTTGTGGCCGATGAGATACGTGCTCTTTCCGAGAGGACGGCGAGTTCCACACGTGAGATCGGCGGCATAGTCAAGGCCATACAGAAGGACATAGGGGACGCAGTCCATTCCATAGATTCGGCGAAAGTAAAGGTGGATGACGGTAACAGCCTGGTGATCAAGGTCGGCGATGCTCTCCGGGAGATCCTCACCGCATCGGAGCATTCTACGGAAATGGCCAAGTCGATAGAGAGGGCCACAGAGGAGCAGTCGCTCGGACTGGGACAGATAACGGCAGCTATTGAAGAAATACGGAAAATGATGCACAGCATAGCAAAGTCCACGTCTGAAGAGGACAACGCTCTCAGTTACCTCCTCGAAGGGGTGGGGGAGGTAAAGGAGGTCGCGGACCTCAGTAAGAGGGGAACCGAGGAGCAGGCGGTAGGGACCAGGGGTATCTCAAAAAACCTCGAACTTGCAAACGATGTAGTGAGAGGCATAAGCGATGCGGTCCTGCATCAGAAGGAACTGAACGACAACATCATCGGGGCTATGGAGAATATCGACACCCTGGGGATTGCCACAGTGAAGGACATGGAGGACGTTTCCCAGTCACTCAATACCCTCGCCGGAGAAATAGAGACACTCAAGAAAGAGATGGAGGTTTTCAGGACCGCCTAGATGAACAAGTTCGCAGTCTTCAGGATAGCAGGTGAGACCTTCGGCATCGGGATCGGGAGGGTCGTGGAGATCATCACTCCTCAGGAGATATTTTCGATTCCCGGCCTGCCCGAATTTCTCGCGGGTGTAATAAGCGTGAGGGGTTCCGTTATTCCCCTGATCGATTTGAGGAGGCGGTTCGGCACGAAACCTGTGGGCAAGAAAGAGAGGGTGATCATAGTCCGGTTCGATAAGGAAAAGGCGGGGTTTCTCGTCGACGAAATCAAGGAGATCCTGGCATTGTCACCGGAGGAGATAACGCCGCCCCCGACTCTGTTCAAGGGTTTCAAGACCGAATATCTCGATGGCATCGGCAAGAAGGAAGAGGGGATCATCATACTTCTGAATATCGACAACCTGTTGACTTCCGAAGAGAAGATAAGACTTGAGGAATCGATCGAAATGATTGAGGAGAGAAGTGGAGAAACTGAAGCGTCAGATCAATAACAGCAACGTGGACCTGAGGCGGGAAGCCGTTGAGAGCATGCGCGGGATGAAACAGGATGCGTGTCTTCCCCTGCTGCTGAAGGCTATGGAGGACGTCAGCTGGCGCGTGAGGAAGAGCGCGGTAGAGATCCTCCTGGACGATTACCCAATGGAAAAATATATCAGGGGCCTTATCGGGCTTCTTTATATCGAAGAGAACGCAGGGGCGAGAAATTCCGCGATAGAGGCACTTATACGGCTGGGCCGGAAGGCTACCGTGTTTCTCATTGAGGCTTTCAAGACGACCAACCGTGATGTGAGAAAGTTCGTGATCGATGTACTCGGAGAACACAGGGACCCGAGGTCCGTCCCGATGATGCTTGAAGCTCTCAGGGATGAAGATGAAAACGTCAGGGCCACGGCGGTCGAACATCTGGGCAAGGCGGGAGAGCTTTCTGTCGTGGATGCTCTCATCGAGATAATGGAAAGCGGCGATCTCTGGACAGCATATCCCGCCGCCGATGCACTTGGCAGAATAGGAAACCCGAAGGCGGTGTCTCACCTGCTCCGCGCCCTTGAGACCAAACCCCTGAGGGAGCCGGTCCTTAAGGCGCTCGGCCGCCTGGCCGAACCGTCTTCCCTGAGAAGCATTATTCCCCTTCTGGAAGACCCCTCGATAAATATCCAGGAGCGGACATTGACGACCATTGCGAAATTCTATCACAGGGGGGTCGAAGCGGGCGTTATCACGGGGGAAATGAAGAGGTTGCTGGAAGAGAGAGCGATGAAGCTGCTGATAAAACACGCCTGGTCAAAGAAGCGGGAGGTGAGGATCTCGGCTATCCTCCTGCTCGGTCTGATGAAGGACGAGGCGGCGTACGGTCCGCTGCTGGAAATCTCTCAGGAAGAAGGATTCTCCGATGATATCAAGAAGGCGCTGGTATTCATCGGAAGGGACAAACCCGAGTCATTGCTCGGGCTCTTCGACGTCGAGAGTGTGCACCAGAGGCGTTTTATGTGCGAAGTCACTTCCTCGATCGTTTCGCCTGTTTACTACGACATACTCGAAGAGATGCTGGGCGATCAGGACGGGCACGTCCGTTCCGCCGCTGCCGTAAGCATAGCTAAGCTGGATGATCCGCGGGCGGTGGACAAACTGAAAAAACTCCTGACCGATCCCTATGAAGATGTGCAGGAGGCTGCAGTGCTGGCGCTGTCAAACCTCGGTGCTGCGTTGAAGAAAGAGGAAATAATAGGCTTGCTCAGGAGTGAAGACCCCGTGCTCAGGAGGAATTCGGCCCATCTTCTCGGAAAGATGAAGGTTTCGGCCGCGGTCGAGGAGCTCGGTTTCGCTCTTAAAGACGAGGATGTAAGGGTCAGAAAGGCCGTTGTGGGGGCGCTGGCTTCCATCGGCACCGAAGATGCGGTGCGGTATCTCATCTTCGCCCTTACGGACGAAAACCCCGACGTAAGGATTTCGGCCGTGTTGAGTCTCGGTTTGACCGGGGGAGAAGGCGTCCTGGATTCACTGGTCATTCTTACATCGGACAACGACAGTTACGTGAGGGCGGCCGCCGCAAAGTCCCTCGGGATGATGTCGGAAGACGAGAGCATGCCGGAGATCGCCCGTCCGGTCCCCTTATAAGACTCCTGAATGATGGTTGCGGCTTCGTGGTAGCGACGGCGATCGAGTCACTGGGCAGGGTCGGTGGGGATGAGGCCGGACGGGCGATCTCCGGCATGCTCTCGTCTTCCGACCAGGAGATAAAGAGGACGGCGATAATGGCACTTTCGGGCTTTGAGGGCAATGAAAGAAACCTTATCCCCTTCCTGACCGATCCTGACTGGGCGACAAGGATCGCTTCCGTGAAGGCACTCGGGAAAAGGGTGAAAGGGGAAGTAAGGCGGGAGCTTGAAAAGCTTCTCGACTGCGAAGAAGATCCGACTGTACTCAAGACTGTTGAAGAGATCCTGCGTGTTTGAGCAAGAAGATATAATACCTCTCCCTGAAGATGTATTCAGGCTGATACGAGACGTCATTCGGGACCACTGCGGACTTTTCTTTGACGACGGGTCACGATATCTCCTTGAAAAAAGGCTGACCCGCCGTGTGAGAAACCATCATCTCGGAGACTTCAGAGAGTACTACCGTCTGCTGCGTTATGACAGAAACGCCGAAGCCGAACTATCGGCGATCATAGACGTGCTTACGGTCAATGAAACGTATTTTTTCAGGGAACAGAACCAGCTGAAGGCCTTCAGCACCGAAATACTGCAGGAACTGGAGGAGGTCAAGAAAGACAACCGGACTCTTCGAATATGGTCCGCGGGTTGTTCAACCGGGGAAGAGCCGTACACGATTGCGATGCTTATTGCCGAGGCGAAAAATCTGAACGGCTGGGATATCGAGATCCACGGAAGTGACATAAACCAGCGGGTATTGCAGATTGCGCGGAAGGGGGCATACAGGAAGAATTCGTTCCGGACGATAGAACCGTATTTTATGAACAAATATTTCCACGCTGATGATGATTCCCTCAAAATCAGCATTCTGCCGAAATGTATTAATATATTTCGACGGCTTATCGAGAAGAAAGGTAATAGATATATTTTACGACAGGCTTTTTGACGGCGGTTATCTCCTCCTTGGCCACGCGGAGTCCCTCATTAATATTTCGACGGCTTTCACCCTGAGGCACCTGAAAAACGATATGGTGTACCAGAAGCCGGCGAAAAAATAGGCGGCAGCACCGTCGGAAAGAGGAACCCGTCGACAGGGAAAAGGCATTCCTTGAAGGGTCTTCGTCCGCAGAATTTCTCAAGAGGTATATCGTTTTGAAAACAAAAGTACTTATCGTAGACGACTCGGCATATACCAGGCAGATTATCAAGGATATGCTGGAAAAAGACGACGGCCTCGAAGTCGTGGGCATCGCCTCCAACGGTAAGGACGCAATGGCCAAGACGCTGCGGCTGAAACCCGACATCATAACGCTGGACTTTGAAATGCCGGAGATGGATGGTTTCGGCTTCCTGAGGTGGCTGATGGTCAACAAGCCGACCCCCGTCATCATGGTGAGCTCTTACAACGATTCAAAGACGGTCTTCAGGACTCTGGAGCTCGGAGCGGTCGACTTCATCGCCAAACCGACCAGACGTGCGTCGATCGAGCTTAAGAGCATCGAAAAGGACCTCATGCAGAAGGTCAGGGGGATAAAAAATATCCGGATGGATATTCTGAGCAGGAACCTCCAGTTGCTTGGCAGTGAGCCTCCAGTCAGTTCGCGGCTGGAAGAGAAACCGGTGCGGGCCGTGGCAGTGGGGGCTTCCACAGGAGGACCCGCAGCCCTTCAGATTGTCCTGACCAGGCTTGAGGCGGATTTTCAGGCGGCGATACTGGTCAGCCAGCATATGCCCCGGGGGTTTACCGGGCCTCTCTCCGAGCGGCTGAACAGGCTGTCCTCTTTGAAGATCAGGGAGGCGAAGGAGGGTGATCCTGTCGAAGCCGGTACCGCGCTGATCTGTCCCGGGGGATATCACCTTGGCATTGAGGCGAGGGGCCAGAAGAAGTTCGTACGTCTTAAAGAGGGGAAACTCAGTGACAAATATGTGCCATCGGTCGACTATATGATGAAGTCGGTGGCCGATAACTTCGGAGCCGATTCCATGGGGATCCTTCTCACGGGCATGGGCAATGACGGGAGAAAAGGGATGCTGGAAATTAAAACGAAAGGTGGTTATACTATAGCAGAATCGGCGCAGAGCGCAGTCGTTTTCGGTATGCCGGCAGAGGCGATAAAGGCCGGAGCCGCGAGGGCTGTCATGCCATTGGCCGATATCCCGGCCGAGATAGTGCGCCTGGTCAACAGGGGGAGCGAGTAGTGGAAAAAGATACAGGGTACGTCAACAGGGCAGACGAATTCCTGCAGATGTTTAAAAAAGGCGAGGAATTTACCAAAGACCTTTTGAAGGAAAACGAAAAGCTCCGGTACAGGGTTGCCCAGCTTGAGGAGTCCGTGGAGAGGTCCGGCGATGAAACGAGGATCAAACTCTACGAAGACCGGATAAGAATGATAGAGGACGAGCTGAACTCCATGAAGGAGAGGTTCAGACAGGTGGAGGAGGAGAACAAGGACTTCGCGTCAAAATACATAGAAGTCGAAGAAGAAAACAACAACCTTGCAAACCTTTACGTTGCCAGCTATCAACTCCATTCCACCCTTGATTTCCCGGAGGTACTCAGGATAGTTCTGGAGATTGTGATAAACCTGATAGGGGCGGAAAAGTTTGCCGTCCTTCTTATGGATGACAAGGCCAACGAGCTGATCCCCGTGAGCGCGGAGGGCATGAGCGTGACGGAGGCGCCGAAGGTAAAAGTCGGCGACGGGACGATCGGCACGGTCGCAAAGCGGGGGGAAAGTTATTTTGCCGACAACCTCAACGGAGGAGGCGACTTCAATCCTCTTGAGCCCATCGTGTGCATCCCCCTGAAGATCAAGGAACATGTGATAGGGGTCATCTCCATTTACGGGCTGCTGACGCAGAAAGAGGGTTTTACGAATGTGGATTACGAACTTTTCAACCTTCTTGCCGGACATGCAGCCACCGCCATATTTTCATCAAGGATGTACACCCAATCCGAACGGAAACTTACGACCATACAGAGTTTCCTGGATCTTCTTAAAGAGAAACCGAAGAAATAGGAGAGCGTGAAATGCCGAACATTCTGGTGGTTGAAGATTCGCCGACAATGAGACAGCTTATCAGTTTTGCTGTCAAAAGGATACCCGATTCCCGGGTGATCGAAGCGTCGGACGGCGTTGACGCCCTCAAGAAACTGTCTTCCGAGAAAGTGGACCTCATCCTTGCCGATATAAACATGCCGGTGATGGACGGTTTGAAACTGGTCAGCCTGGTGAGGGGAAATCCTTCTTTCAGGCATATACCTGTGATAATAGTTACTACGGAGGGTGCCGAGGAAGACCGGAAAAGGGCGCTTTCGATCGGTGCCAATGCGTACCTTCCCAAGCCTATCCAGACCCAGGAACTCCTTAAGCTCGTAAACACATACCTGACCGCGTAGACTGCCGGCTGTTCGTTATGGTTTGTCCGGAAGCAGGGTGGTGTACTGTCGCGGCTGTTGTCCCCGCATATGGGCGAGAAGTGTGGGGGTCTTGAAATTCATACCTTCCTCGATTCTGACCTTTACATAGAAATTGCAACTCTTGAAGCAATTGCGGCGACATCCGCAGGATCTGCGGCACGTCTTCGCTGTCGCCGCCCAGCACGCCCTCCCGGCGTTTAAGCCGCCGTGGACGCCGTCCAGGGTCTTTTCAGTCGAGGTCACGCACGACCCGCGGCTGCTGTCGTTTGTCTTTGAAGGACAGCCTTTGCCGCATTGCATATACTCCCAGCAGTTAAGTTTTTTCACGGCGAGTTCCCCTGCCCCCTGATGTGAATTCCATGAATGGAAATCCTGTAGCACTCCTGCAACGGAAGAGTTGCCCGGCCGACTCCCGTGGATACTCTACACGCTTTCACTCAAATTTGCAAGAGCAAACTGACGAAGGAAAAGCGGGGGCCGGGGAGTACGAAAGGGAAGCCTTTTACGTCGGCCTTTCGTGTGATAAGCTTGAAAGAAGGAGAAAAAAATGAAAATAAAACCATTGGCACTCGGACTGTCCCTGGGGCTTGTCTGGGGAGGCGTTTTGTTCGTAACGACCCTTTTGTCGTATTATACAGGGTACGCGAAAACCTTTCTTGAGGTCATCGCAGGCTCTGTCTATCCTGGCTATACAATATCGCCCATGGGAAGTGTGCTGGCATTCTTGTATGGTTTTGCAGACCTTGGGCTGGGCGGCGTGATAGTCGGCTGGATTTACAACAGGTTCGCAAAGGAGCAGGAGTAATGATCACCTTCCCCCCTCCCGCCAGGGGAGAGGATATATGTAACAATGCCGGGTAATCCAGGTGAGGTGTGATTTTTCCTCTCAATTCTCCGAAGAATCGACCACGCGAAACCCCGGAATTTCGGATTCCGCCACCAACGTCTTCCGGCTGAAGACGACATCGCGCACGTACCCTTCGGCTTTTGAGTCGGTGTGCTGGGTGTTCATCTGTACCCTGATGCGTTCCACAGGGGGTGGCTCTTTGCCGAAAAGCTGCCTGTAGTCTTCATATATGTTCCTCTCGTAGGTGATCCACTTGCCGAGGTCCGAGCCGCCCGACTGGACGACTACTACCTTTATCTTGATCGAAAACGGCCAGGGAATCGACTGGTCCACCACGGTCCCCTCCGGTGCGTTTGCATCCCAGATATAGCTGATGACCCGTCCGTCCTTGAACGCAACGAGCAGCTGAAGCGCCTGATCGTCCTTCGATCTCTCCCTTACATCACCCTTTGACGGAAGAGAGACGGCCTTCCACGTCCAGACAAGATAATGATACTTCCGGATGTTAACAGCTACGTCATGCTCCAGTGCAAAGGACGAACTTACGGATTTCATGTGAAGGATTTTCTCGCCGTCTTCGGCAACAAGATTTGCCTGGGCGCTGCCCCTGTGGACTTTCAGGCTCCAGCCCGCAGGCAATCCCTTTGCGCCCGGCGAACCGCTGAAATCTACGGTCTCAGCCGGCTTGACGCTGGCATATGATGCTGCCGGATATGCGAGGATCCCTAAGAGAGACAAAAAGATGGCAGCTTTCACCGCCAGCCCCATCAGGCGGGGTCTGCCGATTGTGTTTGTAGTTTTCATGTCCATCTTTTCACATGCGATAAAAAAGTGAAGCCAAAAAAGAGGAAGACCCGGGGATACGGCAAGAGTTGGTTTAGGAGTAGTGCTGCAACTTTACTGCCTCACTGAAACGACTGTGTTTTTTACCGGCTCTGCGAAATACCTCCTTTTTTAGATAGTTGAAGAGCGTGCTTTTTTTAAAGCATGTACTATTTTAATACATGACGCTATATTTATCAAAAAAACAGGGAGAGTGGTGTAGGTCTAAATGTTAATCGTTTACCGTCATACTCCGGCCCAGGTCGCCCTCGGCGCCGCCAGAGGAGGGTAACGCCGTGAATCTGCGGGCAAACCTGACTGGGGTATCCAGTGGAGAACACGGATTCCGCGATCAAGCCGGCGGATGACAATCATTCGACCTTTTTTGTAAACCGGCCTGCTGCCGGAATTTCAAACTGACCCGCTACCGGAGAGTCCCGGAAGGTTCGGCCTCCTGATCTGCCTGGAGCAGGAATAAGGCCCACGGCCCGGCCGGCAAGATTTAATGGTTGCGGTCCTTCCACCTTCCGTGATTGGCACGACCATCGTAATTCCTGCCGCGATCACGATCGTCATACCTGCGCCTCTCTCCGCCGCGGCGGACTTCCCTTCTGTCCCAATACCCTTCTCTCTCCCATTTACGCCAGTTCTTCTTCATCCGGCTGTATGGGATGGACCTGGAAGTATGTCTGGAGTGTCTGTAATCCGGCGGAAGATGCCGGATCGCTTGAGGTATTCTCCGAATTTCTATATGATGCCAGGGACCATTGTAGCCGCTTCCCCTGTACCAGCGTCCCCTGTAGGGGCGGTACCAATACCCCCGGTAAAAGAGGATATCTACCCGGATGCCCGGAACGAAGTAGACGTAAGAGCCCGGTATGACAGCAACCGGCGGAGGCTCGTGAATGATGAAGGCGGGAGGGGCCAGGTTTATCCCGATGTTGACATTAACCCCGGCATAAGCATCCAAAGGGACGGCCATTCCCGCAGCCAGGAGTAATATTCCAACGATCCGGGGCACAAAATGTTTAGAGATCATCCGATCCTCCTTTTACAGGAACTTTTCTTTGACATTTATAATCGCACAACAGGAACTTTATGAAGAAAAGGACCGCTGTCACTACCAGCACGAACCGGCTGATTTGTAAGATGTGCAGCCTCAAAAGTTCGAGGTTATTGCCGCCCAGATATCCGGCTCCGGCCATCAGCGTGATCGTCACAAGGGCCGAGACGGCGTCCGAAAGAAGGAACGTACGAGAAGGCATTTTCATCACACCCGCCGAGAGCAGAACTTGCGATCTGATGCCCAGGACCTGTCTGCCGAACAGGATTACCAGCGCCCCTCTCCTGTTGAATGCCGTCTCCATCCGGTGCAGCCTTTTCGGGGTGAGTATCCGACTGAACCGTCTGTGAGTGACGACCATCCTGCCATACTTCCTGCCTATCGAATAGAGCAGGGAATCTGTGAGCAGGAGGCCTGAATAGACAGAGAGGAGCGCGACTGAAGGATCTGCAGACCCCCTGGCGATGAGAAATCCGCATGTTAGAAGTATTGCGTCCTCGGGGAAAGGGAATCCTATTACCCCGAGGAGGAGGAGGACGAAAAGACCTAAGGCCGGGAAACTGTCAACAAACCCTGGAAGGGGTATCATATCGGGTCTTACCTTCCTTTTTTTCGCCGGGCAGACTTCCGGCGGGGCCGGAAGCTGCGACTATAAGATGTTGTCGCTCTGGTAACATGATATCACTTTCCCTGCGGAGTCTCAAACCGACTGCCGGAGCCACGGTTGAGGTGATACCCGGTATCATGTTGCCTCTTTTCTTGACAGGCAGGAAAAAGGTGATATGATGAAAATAGCTGAGGCAGGCAGGCGGTCTAAGGAGGTCTCCAATGGGACGCTTTGCGCTTTCAAGATTCCTGTCCCTCGGGGTGGTTCTGATCCTGATCTGTGGCTGTTCCTATCCGATCTCGAAGGCAATAAGGAGTGAGGCGACGGAGGATCTGACCTTTTCCATGGTTCTCGCCGATCCCGCTATGTATCGGGGGGCCGTGGTAATATGGGGGGGAATAGTAATGAGGACGATCAACCACCCGCACAGTACCGAGTTGGTTGTGCTGGAAACACCGCTTGGATACTGGGAGACGCCGAAGGGGAGAAAATACACCAGAGGAAGGTTTATTGCCAGAACATCGAAGTTCCTGGAACCTGAAATTTACAAAAAGGGGACCAGGATTACGGTGGCCGGCGAGATAGAGGGACAGGAGTTGAAGACAGCAAAAGGGGTTCCTTACGCTTATCCCGTGATAAAGATCATCGAGATCCACTGGTGGAAGAAGAAACCCTGGTATCCCCAGACCTATTATTACGGGTATGACTGGGGATGGGGCAGCCCCTATTACACCCCGGGCGGATATATCCAGGAGCTTGAAGCCCCATAACCGCTTGGATAGTTGCTGCCCCCGTACTCTTATATGAACTTCTGTAAAAGGGAACGGGTTCAGAATTTTTTGAGGGATGTTTAATCAATAGGAGGTTCACAGACATGACTACCCGTAAAGGTCTTCTCCTTTGCTTTGCGGTTTTATTTCTGGTTTCCGCCTGTGCGTATCCGATATCGAAAGGGTTGAGAAAAGAGGCGGAAAAAAGTCCGCGGTTCGCCACGGTGTTGAAATCCCCCGGCATGTACACAGGGTCGGTTGTGATCTGGGGCGGCATTATTATTGAGACGATCAACCACAAAAAAGGCAGTGAAGTCTTGGTCCTCGAGACTCCCCTGGATTATGAGGGAGAGCCTGAGGACAGCGAGTATTCCCATGGGAGATTTATCGCCACGACTTCAGGCTATCTTGATCCCGAGATTTACAGGAAGGGGCGCAAAGTCACGGTGGCCGGGGAAATCATCAGTCCGGAAAAAAGGAAGATCGGCGAGACGACATATACCTATCCCGTAATCAGCATCAGGGAAATCCATATCTGGAAAGTGCAGGAGGCTTACTATCCTCCCTCGTATTACGGTTACGGCTGGTATGGGCCATATTACGGCTACGGGCCGTACTGGGGCCCCCCTTTCGGCCCCTGGCCCTACTGGTGGTATTGAGCAAAGCTGAAGACCGCTTTTTCCAGGCTGCTATCAGCCGATCTGACCGAAAAAAGGGGAAGAGGAGCATGACTATCTCACGAGGGTACTCCTGACTTTTTCGGCCAGTTCCACGATCATATCTTCGGCGGTAGCCAACCCGGCAGTGCCTGTATTTACACACAGGTGGTAGCATTGCGCATCCGTCCATTCTACCCCTGCAACATTTTTTATGAACCGTCTGCGCTGAAAGTCCGACTGCCTTATGAGCGCTGCTGCCTCGTCCGGGGCGGACATATGGTAGGCCTCTGCCACGCGGTCCCGGCGGAACTCTTCCGCCGCGTGGAGGAAAATACTGACCAGTCCCGGGCGGCCTCTCAGTATGTGAAAGCCGGCCCGGCCGACGATAACAGCATCATGCCGGTCTGCGATCCCTGCGATTATCCCGGCCTCCGCATTGAAGAGGTCGGCGTCATAGACAGGCCGAATGGAGGGCGGCAAATATGGCGTCTCGGGACTGCCGTAAATAAAGCCCTTCAGCAGACTTTCAAGAAAACCCGAAACCCTCTCTTCCCTGAAGGCGAGATTCTCTTCACTCTCGTCGAGATGTTCCGTCGCTCGCTTCAGGATGTCCCTATCGACATACCTGAACCCCAGGCGGCTTGCCACCCGCTGACCCAGATATGCTCCGCCGCTGCCCATCTGCCGGGATATTGTAATCAGAACGTTATCTTTACTCCCTTTTCTCATATGACCCTGGTTAATAATTTACCATACTTTACTTTCCCCGGGAGAATTAAGGGCAAAGCGGACACTGTCGTCCAGGCAACAGCTGGGAGGGGGCAAGGGAGAGTCGGGTTCGCGGCTTCCGTACTATTGGGCTGAGAAGAATGTCGTCCAGCGCGTTATCGGCAATTGTCTGATTTCCCTGTACTGATTTGTCCCACATTTGAGGCATGAATGATTAAAGGGAATCCGGATATGATACACATCATATCGTGATCTAAACCTGAAAGTTTATATTAGATTCAAGTCAGAAGTTGTGGCTGGGTAAAAAAATTTCGGGAGGTTATTATGTTCTGTTATCAGTGCGAACAGGCAGCCGGAGGAAAGGGCTGCACAAGGAAGATGGGAGCATGCGGAAAGAGCGGCGAGGTGGCCGCGCTTCAGGATCTTCTTGTCTATTCTCTTAAAGGGCTGGCGCTCACTGCGCAGGAAGGCCGGCGCGTCGGCATCGAAGACAGGAGTGTGAATGTCTTTACTTCGGAAGCGCTTTTTTCGACTCTTACGAATGTTGATTTCGATCCTCTGAGATTTGAATCCCTGATCAGTAGATCCGTAGAAATTAGGGAAAAACTGTCGGAAAAAGTGAAGTCGGCTGGCGGCGCGGTAAGTTTCAAACATGGAAGTGCATCTCTTGTCCCCGCCGCCGGGCTCGCCGGGTTGACTGGGCAGGGCATGGCGGTCACGGAGCATGTGCCGGACCAGACGATTGACCCGGATATTCAGTCTCTGCAGGACATCGTCCTTTTCGGTCTCAAGGGCGTGGCGGCTTATGCCGATCATGCCCTGATCCTTGGAAAAGAAGATCCGGCGGTCTTTGCTTTCATGCACGAGGCCCTCGCGGCAATGACGAGGACGGACCTCGGCATGGACGACTGGGTGGAGCTGGCCATGAAATGCGGGGAGATCAATCTCAGGGCGATGGAACTGCTCGACGGCGCAAACACGGGAGCGTACGGGCATCCTGTGCCTACCAGGGTACCGTTGGGGGCACAGAAGGGAAAAGCCATTCTCGTCTCCGGCCACGACCTTAAGGATCTCGAGGAGATACTGAAGCAGACTGAGAACAAGGACATATTGGTCTATACGCACGGCGAGATGCTTCCGGCACATGGATATCCGGGGCTGAAGCAGAAGTATCCGCATCTTTACGGGCATTACGGCACCGCGTGGCAGAACCAGCAGAAGGAGTTTGCGAAATTTCCAGGGGCGATCATAATGACCACGAACTGTCTTCAGAGGCCCCTTGATTCGTACGCCGACAATATCTTTTCCTGCGGTCTCGTAGGATGGCCCGGGATGAGGCATATACCTGACGGGGACTTTGCCCCGGCGGTCGAAAAGGCGCTTGCAATGACAGGCTTCGCCGAGGACGTCGCCCGCGGCGAGGTCATGACCGGGTTTGCAAGAAACGCGGTGCTCGGGATTGCAGACAAGGTAATTGATGCAGTGAAGAACGGGAAGATCCGACATTTCTTCCTGGTCGGCGGCTGCGACGGCGCAAAACCGGGAAGGAATTATTATACGCGTTTTGTCGAAAAGGCTCCCAGGGACACAGTGGTGCTCACGCTGGCTTGTGGAAAGTTCAGGTTCTTCGACAGGGACCTGGGTGATATCGGAGGCATTCCCAGACTCCTGGATATAGGGCAGTGCAACGATGCCTACTCGGCCGTCCGGATAGCCCTTGCCCTTGCCGGGGCTTTCAACACAAGCGTAAACGAACTACCCCTTTCACTGATACTCTCATGGTATGAACAGAAGGCGGTGGCCATACTCCTGACTCTGCTCCATCTGGGAATCAGGGACATCCGGCTCGGGCCTTCCCTTCCGGCCTTCATTACGCCGAACGTGCTGGACTTCCTGGCAAAAAAGTTCGGGATAAGGCCCATCGCCCCGAGCCCGGAAGAGGATCTCCGGGCGATCCTCGGCAGTGACTGCTGCCAGGACTCCGCTGCGGCATAAGTCAGGTGATGCAGGCACGGCGCGGGAAACCGCCGTGCCTGCCGCCCTTTTTGGTCATGACGCGAGGACTCACGTTCCTCCGGGGACGCCGGCTTCTTCCCCCAGCACGTCTTCAATGTACAACATCTTTATGACAACGACGACTGCCGCCGTCAGTGGAGTGGCGAGGATGAGCCCGAGGAGACCGGCATAGATGCCCCGCAGTATCTGGGCGATGATAATTACCACCGGGGGCAGGAGCACCTGGTGCTGCTGTATCATGGGGCTTACAAAATAAGCTTCAAAGGTATGGATGAGGAGATAAAGTCCTACGACGTATAAAACCTTTATGGGATGGTCCAGCAAGGCAAGTAATACTGCGGGGACGGCCGACATTATGGCGCCAAGGTAGGGGATAAAGGTCAGGAGGGCTGCGAACAGTCCGAGTGTCAGCGCGAGCGGTATCCCGATAAGCCTCAGTCCGATTCCGGTAAGAAGTCCCACCAGCGCCATTCCCAGAAGCCTTCCCACGAGCCACCTGTGAAGCGTTACTGCTATGGCGCTGAAGACTTGCGAGGTGCGCTCGCGCTTTGCCGGCGGCATGAGCCGAAGGAACCCCCTCACATAAATGGCGGGATCAAAGGACAGATAGAGGCTGACGAAAAAATAGATGAAGGCGTCGACGACAACCCCGAAGGTAACGGAGAAAATTCCTCCCACCTCGGAGAGGAGCGTCCCCCCTCCGAGCATGTCGCCAAGGCTCGGCATCTGCCGGAGTATCTCCTTGCCGAGAGGGTTTTGCAGGATTTGGTCACGGATGTGTGTCAGTGCGTTGGGAAGCTTCTGGCCAAGTTCACCGGCCTGTGACGCCACGTGGGGGGCCAGCAGCATGAATGCGGCATACAAAATTCCACCGAATGCCAGGATGACCGCGAAGACCGAGAGAAAGAAAGGGAGCCTCAGGGCCCGGCTGAGCGGTGCGCTCAGACCCCTGACGAAAATGGCGAAGAGCACGGCCCCGAAGGCAAGCAGGAAAATGCCCGCCTCCGCCCACAGGAGAAGGATAACAACGGCGGTGCCTGCTGCGATCAGTACTGCAATGAGCATTTTGCCGGCAAATGACCGGTAATCACCGGGCCGCCCGGCGTTTCCCTGCGGGTCGCTGTTCTTTCCAGGCCGTTTGTCAGTCATACGATCTCTTACTTCATTCTATCCGATCTGACCGAAAGCTGAAGTATAAATTTTCGAGAGTCCTGACAGACCGGTCTCCGCGAAACTTTCTGTAATGATGTGAAAGGTTTGATCTCGCCTGCCGTGAGGCCCTGTCTATAGGCAAACCAGGTCGTCCGGAAATGGCGTAAGCTTCTCGCAAGCCGAATCGCTGACGGCATAGGTATTCTCTATGCCCACGGCCCCCAGGCCGGGAAAGACGAACTTCGGCTCAACAGCTATGGTGTGACCGGCCCTGAGGGGAAGCCTGAACCTGGGGGCCAGCACCGGCAATTCATCCAGTTCCAGGCCCACGCCATGGCCTACAAACTTCGCCTGTTCTCCGGGATATCCCATAAAGTAATCCCCGAGGCCGGCGGCCTGGGCCATGCGCGCGGCGCCCAGGAAGAGTTCTTCCCATATTTTTCCGGCTCTCAGGTTCCCGGCCAGCCACGCTTGTATATCGACGGCTGCGTCGAAGGCTTTTCTCACATGCGGCGCGGGGCTGCCGATGACGAAGATACGGGTCATGTCAACCATATATCCGTTAACGGCTACTCCATAATCGACCACGACCGGGACGTTCTCCCGGATGACGGATGCGGATGGTCCGAAGGGGGCGGCGGCAGAGAGTCCCCTGCCGGCGATCGGCCCGTCGAAGCACCCCGGGGTCGCCGCGCTTTCTCCGGCCGCAGCCAGCCCGGTAGTCTCCTGGTTGAAGGCCCTCATGCGGAGATATCCTTCATGCCCCGACTTCCGCAAACGGAACTCAAATTCGGCAGCCAGGTCCAACTCGCGCATCCCTGGTTTGAGGAATCCCGGGACCTGGCTGAACACTTCGCAGAGCTTCCCGGCGCTGACCCTCATCAGGTGGAGTTCGAATGCCGACTTCACGGAACGAAGTTCCCTGTTGATCGCCGAGATATCAATGAATTCCCTTCCGGGCAGAACCCCCTTGTAGAAGCGGTATGACTGGACGGGCATGACGTCGAAGGTGAGACCGATTCTCCGGGCTTTTGGGTTCAGCAGACCGGAAAATCCGCTGCTGGGAGGGAAAGGCCTGACTTCCGTGACGGCGCTCTCACTGAGGGCCCGGGTGTAGCTCTTCCTTACCAGATGCAGCGGACTTCCCTCCGCCGGAACCCAGAGTACGCCGTTCTGGCGCGATCCCGTGAAATAGTAGAGATCGACGGAATACGGCAGGAGGGCGCCGTCTACGTCCTCTTGTCGAAGCCGCGCCTGTAAGCGGCTTATCCTTGCTTTGCTTTCGCTTTTGAGATCATGATTCTCTTTCACTTTTGGCACTGTGTGTAGCATTCCTTCCGCAAGAATATATAATAACACGCCCTGTAAACTTCATAGCTGCGGTAAACTATATATTGTTCACACAGGTCGCTTTGCGAGAGACGATCCTGAAACGACTGCGAAAGAGGGGGAGACATGACGCTACCGGACAGGCAGGGACGACATCCGTCCCTCGAAAGCCTCATCGAGGCCGAAGACATAGGCGTCGATGTACTCCACCCCGGCGGACTGGAAATCACAGGGGAGCTGGCGGAACGCTGTAGTATCGGCAAAGGCGTGAAAGTTCTTGATGTGGCCTCGGGTACAGGGGAGAGCGCCTGCTTCCTTGCGGAGACTTACGGCTGTTATGTCACGGGTCTGGATTTCTCCGACCGCATGGTTGAGACGGCAAGAAGAAAGGCACTGGAAAGGGGTCTGAGGGTGGAGTTCAGAAAAGGGGATGCCCATCACCTTCCTTTTAACGACAATACCTTCGATGCCGTGATCTCTGAATGTACGATATGTCTGCTGGAAAAGGAGAGGGCGATCAGTGAAATGGTGAGAGTCGTCAGGAGAGGAGGGCGAGTGGGTATGCACGATGTCTGCTGGAAACATGGTGCACCGGGTGATTTGAGACGCCGGCTGGCGGAGATCGAAAACGAGAGACCGGAGACGCTGGCGGGTTGGAAGGACCTTTTTGAGCGGGCGGGGCTTATCGATGTAGCCGGGGAGGACAGATCGTTTGTCATTCCTGAATGGACGCGTCAGATGAAGAAACAACTGGGGCTATCGGGTCAGTTCAGGGTCTTTCTTAAGGTTGTACGCAGATGGGGAACAGCCGGTCTCAGGGCGGTGCGGGAGTCGGAGAAAATCTTCGAAAGCGGTCATCTCGGCTATGGACTTGTCGTGGGGAAAAAGTCCTGAAGCCCTGACTCAAAAGAGGCGGGTTAATCGCACGCTGTGCCTGATCTGCCGCCTTCATCCCTCCTCCGTGAAACGGCATTGATTCCGACGTGACAGGATTCACCGTGTCTCAATGGAAAAGCAGACCTGTATTGCCGGTTCTGACTGTTGACCGCAGTTATGCGGGTGTGAGATCTCGAAGAATGATTATATTACTTGAGGATTTAACGGGAATACGACTTCATTGTGACAAAAATATATGAGGGAGAGGGGCGTCACGACAACTGAAAAGCAGCATTAAAGAGCTATGTCTGCCTGCTCACGCTGCTTGATTATTTGCGGCATGATACAGTAGAGTAATTATCGAAGTTTCTGTTGAGGGGGATATGGAAGAGGGACTGCGCGCAGAGGCAGACAAGAACGCCTCTGAAAAGGTTGCGAGAAGGGCCCCGGTTAGCAAGGCACGCATCGTCAATGCGGTAAACTATCTCCATTCCCAAAACAGGCCTGTAAACCTCGTTTTCAGACATCTTCACTACAATACCTTCGAGACCATTGAGGCGTTTCCGTCTCCCTGTCACGAGGACTACCTGCATCTTTCCTGGAAAAATCACGGCAGGCTGAAGGACAGAATCGATTCGTTCGAACTCTATCAGGTCTTGGTGGAAGGGAACCGACGCATCTTCACTTTGAAGCCCCGGGTTGTGACCATTGATGACAAGACGATAAGTCTTGATATCAGCGGCATCGTCGGTACCGACATCACGCAGAGAAGGGCGCAGCGGTGGTCCTGCCGCGGAATCGATGTCGAGATGGTACAGAACGGGCTCTCTTTTAAGGGCACTCTTAATGACTGCAGTGGCATCTGTTTTTCGGCCGTCATGTCGTGGGAAAGCCTGCCTTCTTTTGCATACGTTAATCCGGAAAGCAGCGTCGTTGTCCTTCTAAAGAAACAGGAAGAACTCCTCTACTCGGGTGAATGCCGCATCATGCGCGAGGACGGCGGCTCCGGGAGGAAAACCTTTGTGTTTGAGCCGGCCTCACATTCTCTCAGCAGGTTCAAACGCAAAATACACAGGAGCCAGCGCTTACGGCTCCTTCCCTCCCCCAATATTATCTTCACACACCCGCTGACGGGCCGGACCGTGTCCCGGAGGATAGACGAGTTGTCCGGTTCCGGGTTCTCTGTCATCGAACGGTATGAATCCTGTACACTCATTCCCGGCATGATCCTGCCGAGGCTGGACATTGAGTTTGCCTATGGGGCCACGGTTAGTTGCAGGGCCCAGGTGGTGACCCGTACCGCCTTCCAGGAAATGTCCGCCTCACCTGATTCGGCAATATTGGTGCGTTCGGGTGTTGCAATACTGGATATGGACCCTTCAGGCCAGACCCTCATTGCGAGCGTGCTGCAGCAGGCTGCGGACAGGAATTCCTATGTTTGCAACCGGGTGGACGTCGATGAGCTTCTTTATTTTTTTAGGCGGGCTTCATTTACCCCAAAAAATATCTCTCACTGTATCCTAATATAGAGAGGTTCAGGGAGACTTACGAGAAATTATATATGGAGTCCCCCGAGATAGCGCGCCACTTTATTTACCAGGACAATGGCAGTATTCAGGGGTATATTTCAATGCTGCGCTTTTTTGAGAAGACATGGCTTTTTCACCACCACGCATCGGTAGGCAATGCGAGAGCCGGCCTCGTTGTTCTTGACCAGATAGGGAGTTTTGTCAACGATGTCTTTAATATGGATTCATCCCGGATGCAATACGTCCTCTGTTATTTCAGGCCTGAAAACCGTTTTCCAAACCGCGTTTTCGGAGACTACGCAAGGCATCTCTCAAATTCCAGGCTCTGCTCCATTGATGACTTCGCTCATGTTCTTCTCAGAAAAAATCGTCCGGTTTCGCCCCTGCCCTCCTCCTTCACACTGGAGCCTTCCACCATGTCTGACCTCTGTGAACTGGACGATTATTATTCTTCAACCTCGGGAGGCCTCATGACTGAAGCCTTTGAACTCCGTCCCGGGTCAGCGTTGGAGACTTCGATAAAGGAGATATATGCAAAAAAGGGAATGAAGAGAGACCGCATTCTCTTTTCACTCAGGAAAAAGGGGGAACTGAAGGCTTTTTTCATAGTGAACGTGTCGGACGTAGGTCTCAACCTGTCGAACCTTACCAACTGTGTTACCGCCTTTGTTCTTGACTGCGACAGTCTTTCTCCCGATCATTTCCTGTCGGCATGCAGCGATGTCGCCCGTACCTATACCGAAGACGAGATAGCGTTCCTTGTGAGTCCGACAACCTATTCCGAAAAAAACGGCTTGCACCATGACAAGGTTTACCGGCTCTGGGCGATTGATATTCGGTACTCGGACCAGTACTTCGAGTTCATTTCAGGCCTTACGAGAAGAGGAAAGGTTACCGATGACTGAAAGAGCGCTTTACAACAGCTTTATCATCGACAGTTACGTAAAATACCTGAGGAGCAAATATCCCGACATTGAGATTGCAGAGATCCTTTCAGATTGCGGGATAATGCCTTACCAGGTTGCGGACCATGGGCACTGGTTCACGCAGGAAGAGGTGGACAGATTCTATGAAGAAGTCCTGAAAAGGACCGGCAACAAGAATATTGCGAGAGAAGCCGGAAGGTTTGCAGCTTCGGCGGAGTCTCTCGGTTTTATCAGGCAGTATATCCTCGGACTCGTCGGTCCCGGACGGGCATACGAAATGATAGGTAAATTTTCCACTTACTTCACGAAATCCTCCCGCTACGATTCAAGGAGAATAGGAAAGCATAAAGTCGAAATAACAGTCACTCCATACAAGGGAGTGAATGAAAAGCCTTTCCAGTGCGAAAACAGAATAGGCCACCTCGAGGCCATAGCGAATGCGTTCAACTATCGCCTTCCGCTCATCGAACATCCCGAATGCATGTTCAGAAACGGTGCTTCATGTAAATATGTCGTCACGTGGCAAGAATCCCACTCGGCCCTGTGGAGGGACGTCAGGACCTATTTCACTGTATTTCTCTCTGTTCTCTTCGGTGTCGTCTTCTTCAGCGGCCACAGGGACGTTGCTTTACCGATGCTGCTTCCTCTCTCCATACTCGCGCTGTTCGTTCTTACTATCTATGTAATGCACCTTGAAAAAACCGAAGTGAACTCAGCATTGCAGAACCTCCAGGAATCATCCGACAAGCTCCTTGAAGAGGTCAACTCGAGGCATAACGACAGCCGTCTCATTCTGGAACTCGGTCTTGCAATCAACAGGAAAAGCGATCTTGAGGGTATCTTTCGTGAAGTGATCCAGGCGTTCCAGAACCGCCTTGATTACGACAGGGGTCTCATCCTTCTTCCTAACCATGACAGAAGTCTGCTTATTTTCCACGCGGGGTTTGGGTACAGCTCCGAGCAGTATGCCTTTTTGAAGAAGTCCCGGTTCCATCTCCAGAGGGCAGCTTCAAAAGGGGCCTTCGTCGTCTGCTTCAAAGAGCAGAAACCCCTCCTTATAGATGATGTGGAGTCGATTAAAGACAACTTGTCCCGGTACAGCATCGAGTTCGCAAGGAAAATGGGTGCAAAGTCCTTTATCTGCTGTCCCATCGTCTACGAAAAACAGTCCCTGGGTATCATCGTTGTGGACAACATCCGTTCCAAAAGGCCGCTGCTCCAGAGCGACCTCAACCTTCTGATGAGCATAATACCCGAAATAGCCGTCAGCATGCACACTATCATGCTCTTTGAGAACAAGGAGCGGCAGTTCAGGTCGATCATCCAGACGCTTGCGGCGACCATCGACGCCAGGGATTTTCTGACTGCCGGCCACTCCGAACGGGTTACTGAATATGCTGTGGGGATTTGTCAGGAACTCGGCATGCCCAGGGAATTTACGGAGATGATCCGCGTCGCGGCCCTGCTTCATGATTACGGCAAGATCGCCATAAGTGATGCGATCCTCAAGAAGCAGGGACCGTTAGATGAAATCGAGTTTGAGGAGATAAAAACCCACGCTGTCAAGACACAGCAAATACTGGAAAAGATCAATTTCGAAGGAATATACAAGCAGATTCCGAATATTGTGGGCAGCCACCACGAAAAGTGGGACGGGACCGGCTATCCGCTGGCCCTCAGGGAAGAAGCCATACCCTTGGGCTCAAGGATTATAGCTGTTGCCGACTACTTTGAGGCCATAACGTCCAAACGTCATTACAGGGACGCCATGTCCCTCGAAGATGCGCTGAAACTTATCAACGAGATAAGGGGAACACATCTGGATCCCGAGGTGACCGATGCCTTTATCAGATATTGCGGCAAGAATTTCAGCAGCCTCCTGAGTCGTGACACAAAAGCTTTTCTTCCTTCAGGGTTTTCTGATCCCTCTGCACGCCACTAAAGGTGAATAAATGAACCTCCTGGGATCGTTCAGAAATTTCTCGAACTCTTCGTGAAACTTCTGATAGCCTCCGGGTCCGGAAAATTCCAGATAACCCTTCCGGGCCACCGTTTCAACTTTGGTGAGCCAGTTCAGGCTGTTTCCTTCGTCAAGCGCGCCATAGGTGACATGATGAGAGGAAACCTCTACCCGAATGTCCTCGTATTTCAGATCGAACAGGTAGCTGTAAAGTTTTCTGCCGACAAATGGATCGAAATCGCCATGATCCTGTAAGGATTCCATGACCTTATAAAACACCTTCTCAAGCAGTGGGGGAGCCCCGTAAAAATTCATGCAATTGCAGTCAAGGTCTATGAGGCAGATTATGCCCCCTTTCTTCAGCAGCCGCGTAAGTTGCCTGACTATCTCGAAACTCCCGCGCCTGAAATATTCAAGGAGGAACCTGATCCAGATAAAATCGAACTTCCCCAGATCCCTCAGGTCCTTCCGGACGTCTCTTACATAATAGGAAATCGTTGGAGATGAGTATTCTGTTTGCGCCGTCTTTATCCGGGATTCGGAAAAATCGACTCCCACTGTCCGCCCCCCCGGCTGAACCATCTCGTTCAGGACGAACGTGGTCTTGCCGATGCCGCAGCCGATATCGGCGACTCTCATCCCCGGGCGGATTCCCGCCCATAGCGCCTGGCTTTTTACAAGATCCGGATCGGTCTTCAAGTCGAGTCTGACCGCCTCACGCTCGTTTTCCATGAGATACTCACTGTTGCCCGGAAGGCCCCCGTTCAAAGGCAGATCGACATTTTCGCTTTTTCTTTTTTT
>JARRRI010000012.1:48011-73565 GCA_037380845.1 Candidatus Sulfobium sp.
GACATTTTTGAAAGCGCCCCTCCGATAATTATAGCTTTTAACTTGACAAAAAAGTAAAGCAAAGCTTATAAAAAGAGCGGTGCAGGGAGGATATGAAATGAAAGAAATTCTTCGGTTGGTTGCTGCGGCGGTTTATTTCATGTTGTTTGCAGTAAGTTCCGTATACGGAGCCGGCTTTTCCGTAAATACCCAGGGCGCCACTCCCCTTGGTCAGGGAAACGCTGTTATTGCACACACGAACGACCCTTCTTCGGTATTTTTCAACCCGGCACTCATCAACAATCTTCCGGGAACGCAGCTGGAGGCAGGTACCTCTCTTCTTATACCGAGCAATGAATTTGTAAGTTCTTTTTCGGGGAAGAGTTTCGAGACGGAGAGGGATGTCTTTTTACCGTCGGTATTCTACGCGACCCATCATCTCTCCGACAGGTTTTCCATCGGATTCGGCTTCTTCAGCAACTTCGGCCTTGCCAACAAATGGCCTGATGACTGGGAAGGAAGATACATAGCTACCAAGTCGGAACTTAAGACCTATACGCTCAATCCCGTTATTTCTTATCGGCTGACACCCAATATAACCGTGGCTGCGGGGGTTCCACTTGTATTCCTGAACGCGGAGCTCAATAAAATGGTGAACCTGAGTTCTCTCGGTCTGCCCGATGTCAGGCAGACACTCAAAGGCGACGCTTTCTCCGCGGGGTTCAATGCCGGCCTCCTCATCGATGTCACCAAAGACATCTCGGTCGGACTGGCGTACAGGTCAATAATAAGGATGGGCATGACCGGGGACATCACGTACGGTTTTCCATCCGGGACTCCGGCTGTCGTAACCTCCCTGTTTCCCGACACCGGCGCTCATACAACGCTGAAACTTCCTGCCATGGCAAACTTCGGCGTCGCATACAAGGGCCTTCCCCGAACGACCATTGAGGTGGGCGGCAGGTGGGAAGGCTGGTCCTCCTATCAGGAGCTACGTATAGTTACGGACAAGCGGATTGCCGGATTTCAGGAGATAACGTATCCCAGGAACTGGAAGGACATTTATTCTCTAAACATGGGAGCCCGATATCAGGTGAACGATGCTGTGGCCGTTATGCTGGGTTACATTTACGAGGGCAACCCGGTGCCTGATGACACACTCGACCCCATCGTGCCGACGGGGACATCCCAGGTGTATTGCATCGGAACGGATATCCGGTTCAGCAGATTTCTTCTGGGTATTTCATACGCATACCAGAAAGTCGAGGACCGGAACAAGAACAACGCTATCGATGATAACCAGTTTGACGGAATTGTGAATCCTGCCACTTCTGCCAACGGCGTCTATAAGGCAGACCTGCATATGGTGGGAGTAAGCGTCACCTACCGGTTCTGAGAATTCCACTTTTTGCCGCCGGTAACTACTCCCTACGGCCTCCTCCGGAACTGGACATCGACATCACCCATTGCTCAAACTTATC
Organism: Candidatus Sulfobium sp.; assembly: GCA_037380845.1. Classification (GTDB taxonomy): domain Bacteria; phylum Nitrospirota; class Thermodesulfovibrionia; order Thermodesulfovibrionales; family UBA6898; genus JARRRD01. The sequence goes on from JARRRI010000012.1 coordinate 49,472, forward strand.
GCTCGGAAGAGGCCTGCTGATCAGATATCCCTGCATATCATCACATCCGCTGGAACGTAAAAATGTCAGCTGGTCGTCCGTTTCGACACCTTCGGCGACTACCTCCATATTCATTTTATGTGCTACTTCAATCATTGCGTTGACGATGGCCTGGTATGCATGGTCTTCTTTCAGTTCTCGTATGAAAGAACTGTCGATCTTGAGTTTTCTAACGGGTAACCTCTTGAGGAGGCTCAAACAGGAAAATGCCGAGCCGAAGTCGTCCAGGCAGACGCAGATGCCGATATCGGCCAGTTTCCTGAGGGTGGCAACGGTGGATTCGACATTGTTCATTAGAGCGCTTTCGGCAATATCAACTTCCAGCAGTTTGGGGTCCAAACCCGTCTCATTCAATATCTGTGATATCATTTTTGCGAGATTCCGGTGCTGAAACTGCCGGGCGGAGAGATTTACGGTAACACAAAGAGGTACATGTCCTGCCATCCGCCATGCCGCGGCTTGTGCACAGGCCTTACGTAATACCCACTCATCAATCGAAGTAATGGTTCCCGTTTCCGCAGCCAACGGCAGAAATTGTGCGGGATTGAGCAACCCCAGCTCCGGGTGTTGCCACCGTACCAGTGCCTCAGCGCAGCGAATATGCCGGGTGCCTATATTCAGCTGCGGCTGGTAATGAAGGACGAGTTCACTGTGTTCCATCATCTTGCGGAAGTTGTTTTCAATCAACGTCTTCTCTAGAGTCCTGAGGTTCATAGTGGAGCTGTAGAACTGATAGTTGTTTCCTCCCTGTCCTTTTGCCTGATACATTGCGATATCGGCATTTTTGAGTAGCGCGTCAGCGTCCTGGCCGTCTTCCGGATAGACGCTGATGCCGATACTTGCGGTAACAGGGAGCTCTTCCTCTTCAATACTGAAGGGGTCTGCGAAAAGCGAGATGATCTTCTTCGCGATCGAGGCAGCGTCCTCCGCAGCGGCAATGTCCGGCAGCACCAGATTGAATTCATCCCCCCCGATGCGGGCCATGGTATCGCTTTCACGAATACAAGTCTTGAGCCTCCCGGCGACTTCGTTGAGCAACTTGTCGCCTGTCGAATGTCCAAGTGTATCGTTTATATTCTTGAAGTCGTCCAGATCCAGAAACATTACTGCGAGCATCTTCCGGTTACGTCGTGCCTCCGCGATTTCAATATTGAGACGGTCCATAAAGAGCATTCTGTTCGGCAAACCGGTAAGTGCATCATGCAATGCCTGAAACCTCAGCGCCTCTTCAGCTCTTTTGTGTTCAGTAATATCCTGAAGTGCTATATTAACTCCGATAAGCCCGCCGGCGTCATCCCGGGCGGGCGAAAAGTATGCCAGCCAATCCCGCTCGATATCAGGCTCGGCGAGGGTCCCGCAGCGGATTTCAAGTCCTTCCACCGACTCTCCGGTTTCAATGACATGCAGCAGAAATTTTTCCAGCCAGTCCGCCAGTATGGGTACAGCCCCACCAATTTTCCGCCCGATATGCTCTTCAACGGGCAGACCGTTCATGGCTGCAAATTGTTCGTTGACACTTATGTATCGTAATCCTGTGTCCACGAAGCATAAACCGATCGGAACTTTCGCATAGATTGTCTGGATTGCCGCCAAACGGGCGCGAGTCTGTTCTTCAGCTTTGCCAGCCGCCTCATCTCCGGCACGGTCCGGGGCTTCGCCGTGTCTCCCGTCAGTGCCATGCAAAATCTCTTCAGTTTGCCTGCCCCCGGTAACATCGCGGACGACAGAGGAAAAACCGATGACTATTTCGTCGACGTTCCTGACAGGGCACAAGTCGAAGCACACTCTGACCGGTCTGCCGTCTCTCCTCATCGCGATGGTTTCATGATGCTCTATGCGCTGACTCCTGGCAATCTTCGAAAGTAAGCCGGGCACCTCATCCCGACGGCCGGGAGTAATAAGGAAGGTGAGCGGGCGGCCGAGAATATCCTCCTTCGGGTAACCGAACATTTTTCCGGCGGCCGGATTCCAGTCTGTAATGGTCCCGTCCAGCGCACAACCAATTACCGCGTCATCCAAAGCTGTTACGACCGCTTCAAGCCTGGCTTTGGCCTCCTCCGCCTGCCTGCATCTTGATTTTAAAGCTTCATAATCCTTGAGCTGCTGTAATCGGGTTTTCACGGGCTGTTCTTGAAAAATGAAGTCATACGTTTCCTGGTATTTGCTGTGGCGGCGATAACAGATCGATGGTGGCCGGCAGAAGGGCATCTGCATAGGCGCAGTCCGGTCCCTGGCGTAACCCTGTCTTCCGTAAGAGACTGTGCACCGGTTACTTCCGCAATAAATATGATTGCCCCCGGCTCAAAAAATATTGCCCCCAAGGTGTTTCCCCCACCATAGAAACGATATTACCATATTCGGCCGTGGTTGAAAAGAAAATAATCCGTGATTGTATACTTGGCGGGGGCCACCTGTAACTGAATATAAGGGTTTTTAGCTTCTTGATATCGGATTCTGCAGTCTGGGGTGTCTGTGAAGGAGGGAGACAGCTCCCGCCGGGCATCGCTCTGTGGAAAGGGCAGAGCTTCAGAAAAACGGCGGATTGAGAAACCCGACCGGTTTCCATTATTGATGTAAGGATGAGAAATCTGATAAATTTCTAAATGCGGAGCGGCAGCCGAAAGGCTTATTGTGAACATGCCCGTTATCTCCCGACAAAGAAGGCCGTAATGCTCCGGCCGAGAGTGGACGGTGATTGCCGGCGATATGATCCGTCTGTCCTTGTCACCATTGTCCGGGAGTGGCAGGGATCGTCGAAGGTTATGATGAGATGGAATCTTATGACGTTATAATACGTGCGCGGGGGGGCTGAGACTGCCCGAAGGCTTTTTGACATTGCCCAACCAGATGACTTCGACATTCAAGAGACATCATTTTATCCTGAATGGAAAGGAATATGCCATAGTTCTGAAGCATCCGCTGCATATAATAGCCAGACCCGATCTTGGTCGATATCAGATCGATTTAATCGGACGACACAAGAATATCACCATCCACACGGGAGCGTCCGTAAAGGACATCGATAATAACCGAGTTGTGCTGGAAGGACACAGGAAAATACATTTCAGGTACCTTGTCGGGGCGGACGGTTCATATTCGGTGGTAAGAAAATACCTGGGGCTCGAAAACAGAATATACAGTGGGGTCCAGTATATCGTTCCCGGGACCCACGATAAAGTGGTCTGGTTTTTTAATCCCGACCTGCTCGGCAGCGGATACGGCTGGGTCTTCCCCCATAAGACATTCACCTCTGCGGGCGTTTTCTTTAACCGGGACCTTATCTCCGCAAAAAGGGCCAGAGGTGCTCTTGATAAACTGCTCCTTGACTACGGTCTGGATTACAGGGCGGCAAGGCTCGAAGCAGCGCCGGTAAACTGCCTCTACAAGGGTGTCAAATTCGGCAACATTTTTCTGGCCGGCGACGCCGCCGGTCTGGCTTCCGCCTGCACGGGAGAAGGGATTGTTTATGCCCTGACGAGCGGAGAAGATGTGGCCAGGCATATGCTTGATAAAACCTATTCCTTCGAGGGTATCAGAAAAATGATCAGATATAAGAAGAGACAGGAGTTTATCCTCAGCATGTTCGACGGCCTGCCGCGATTCCAGACACCCTTATTTAAGATATTCATTTCCTTGCTGAAATGGCAGGCATTCCAGACATTCTACAGCGGCGATTTTTGATGGAAAGCCCTGACAAGCTTTTTTGTTGTGGCTGCTCCTGTCCGGAACTGAAGGTCTCCTGTCTGATCATTGTTGTCCGGGGATATCTAAATACCTTCATTGACATACGTCTGTCAGCCTGATATATATGGAGAAGGACCTGAGCAACATCTGATTGCGTAATCCGGCCCCCGGAAGCACAAGGCGGGTGGTCGAGCCCTCGCGGTCTCCGTGAACCGCCCCCTGCGGGGAACGGGATTACAAAACCGGGAAGACCTTATATTTGAAAAGGAGAAAGCGAGATGAAGAAAGCAATTCTGTCTTCCGTGGCAGTTGTCTTTACGGCAATGATTATATTTTCGGGACTGAATTTCGGCGAAGGGGCCGAAGCTCCAGCTGACAAGGCGACTGCAAAGGACGGCGAAATGATGGTCGAAACCGGCCAGGCCATGGTGAAAGAAGGCCGGCTGAGGATCGAAGAAGGAAAGGTGCAGGTAAAAGAGGGGGAGCTGCTGGTGGAGCGCGGGAAGGCCATAAAGGAAGGCCGCACTGTTGACTCTGCCATGCGGGCGAAGGAGGCAGACCTGCTGCTGAAAAAGGGGCGGTTGCTGGTTGAGAGGGGCGGGATGTTAAGCCAGTCGGGTCACATGATGAAGGAAGGAAAGGTTTGGTCCGGCGGACCCCCGATGATGGGCAATGATGTCAAGCTCACCAGAGAGATGCTGATGGAGAGAGGGACGTTCATGGTGAACAGGGGAAAACTGATGGTGGACCGGGGGCGGGAATTGATTGAAAAGGCGCAGACCATGAAAAAAGGTGAGAAGTTGACCGGAAGCGGTGCGGCGATGCCGGGCAGAGATATGATGGGAAAGCAAGGACAGATGCTGATGGAGAGGGGCGACATACTGAAGAAGGAGGGTGAGATGATGATAAAGAGGGGGAAGCAGGTGAAGGAAGGAAGTCAATAAGGGAAGGAGGAAGAGATGAGAAGAAGTCTCTGGCTGCTCTTCATCACGGGCCTCTTCCTTGCCTGCAGCGGATGCGCGGGTACTGCCGGCTACGGCGTCTACTACAGTTCTCCTTACTACTATGACTACCCTTATTACTACTACGATTACGATTATGGTTATCCTTACGGCTTTTATCGCCCGTATTACAGGGGTGAAGAACATGAAGAAAACGGGAGACATGAAGGTTTTGAAAGGGGAGAAGGGCGTGAAAGGTTCGAAGGAGGAGAGAGGCATGAAATGCCGCGGGGGAGAGGAGAGCATGGGGAACACGAGGAACATGAACGGCATTGACAACTCCCGGGTTCCTGCCTCCTGAACTCTCGAAGACTCCGGGATTTCGGAAAAAGAAGATTGCCGTGCGCCTCCGGTTGTTTTTCCGCCTGCTTCTGTGGGACTATAGATATAAGACTTCGGTGTGTCCGGCGGATGACGATACATCGATACATTGTGAACAGGCTGGAATTTGTAAATGTGTGAGTTCTGCACGAAACACGGAGATGGAGAAATATGGTACAGGAACGCGAAGAACTACTCCGGAGACCTCCTTTCGGATCTTAATCGACGGGCCTTTATCAGGGATTTCCTGTCCAGCACGATCAAAGACGGCTTTGAGACCCTCGGCAGGCTGGAAGTCCTTTACACGAAGAAGGGCCGGCTCCCCGATTCTCTGGTCAGACGAATGAAGGGGAGGGCCAGGGAGGAACATTTCGGGCAGGTCCTTCCGGTCGGGGAGATCAGAGAACTGGTCCTGAAGGCGGACACCATCGTGCGCATGCCCTGCGCCTGCCGCTGGACGGCGCAGAAAAAGGAAGTCAGGTGCTGCTACGGCGTGAGCTACGGGCCTGAGGCGTGGTACGAAGAGATTGACATGAGCTATTTCGGCAAGGCCTCTGCAGAAGGTCTGGAATCCGTGGGGCGCGAAGAGGCTGTCAGGCAGATGGAAGAGATGGATGACCAGGGGGCGGTCCATACCATATGGACGATGATGACGCCTTTCATCGGTGCGGTATGCAACTGTACGGCTCATGACTGCATGGCGATGAGGACCTTGTCGGGCCTTCGCGTCGAGACGATGGCAAAGGCCGAATATGTCGCGGTCGTGGATGAGGACCTCTGCGAAGGTTGCGGGCTCTGCGATGAGCGTTGTCAATTCGACGCCGTCAACTCACTCCGGAAAGGAGGCCGCACCATATCCAGGATAGACGCCCAAAAATGCTTCGGGTGCGGGTTATGCAGAAATGTCTGCGGTCCCGGGGCCGTTCGGCTTATCAGGAGATAGCCGTCCTGTTGAGGCAACCTCTTCAATATCCTTGTTCACCTGACATTCACCATTGAAATAATTCGGCCTTCCGGGTAATATACAGCGAGAAAGTTCTCAGGGGCGAGGGGCGATGAGACTTCAGTATCCTGTTCACACATTGGACAACCGGCTTTTGCTGCCGGCCGGTGCCGTGCTTTCGACCGATACTCTCCGGGATTTGATCTCTTCTGACGGCTCAGGGTCTTATCGGACCCTGCCGCTGCTCGAATACGGAACGGTAAAGCATGACCTGCTCCGTCAAATGAGCAGGCCTCCGTACGATTTCATCTTCTCCCGTGAGGAGGAAATTGCAGAAATCATGGCCATGCTTGAGAATATCCACCTGGTCGTTCCGGTTTTGCAAATACTGGATTATTTCAAGAAAGATGACTACCATACCTATTGCCATGCTCTTATGGTATTTGCTCTTTCTGCATTGATTGCCGGAGATCTGTTGTCCGACCGGGGTTGGAGAGACACGCTTTCGCGCGGCCCCACCCATGATATCGGCAAAATATGCGTCCCCCCGGAGATCCTGAAAAAGGAAAGCCCGCTCACCAGCAGGGAAAGAAGTTTCATAGACCATCATACTGTAGCAGGACATATTCTGCTGAGCTATTATAACCGGGACCTGGAAAACATTGCCGCCATGGCGGCGAGGGACCATCATGAGAGGAAGGACGGTTCGGGCCTGCTTCGCGGTATAAAGCTCGACAACCGCATGGTGGAGATAATAGCGGTATGCGACATCTATGATGCACTTATCTCCCCGAGGCCTTACAGGCCCGTCTCATATGACAACAGGACGGCCCTGGAAGAGATCACCAAAATGGCTGAAATGAACAAGATCGGGTGGGACATAGTAAAATCGCTGGTGGCGCACAACCGCAAGGGGAAGCCCAACTATAGAGAAACAGAAGTCTCCGGCGAAAAAAGGGGTACGCCTCCTTCACGAAATTGTCATGGAATAGTCGAAGAAGGAGATGGTGAATCCTGACGGGTGATTGTGTAACTGTTACTCTGAAAGCATCTATTCCAGGTTCAATTTCTTCTTGATTTCCCTTGCAGAGGCGCTTGTCGCGTACACCGGTGTCCCCACGTCGAAAAGTTTCGATTTGCCCAGGCCGCCCACGACAACCGGGTCAAGGCCGGCATGCTCGACGAGCTCGACGGCTGCATTTAATCCCTCTTTATCGTCGGCTGCTACAGGAATTCCGATAGTCTCGCCTCTCTTGTTGACAGTCTTTTTCAGGTCTTCAAAATAGACCGTATTGAAAGCCCTGACAATTCGGGCGCCAGGGAGTAGACGGGCCACGAAGGCGCCGGTGCCGCCCGGCTCTTTCAAAGCCTCTTCCGCGATGGCCCCGTCTCTTTCGGGGTAAGGGTTGGAGGTGTCGATCACTATCTTGCCCCTCAGGGCCTCCCTGGTTTCAGCTCCGAGCTCGTGGAAGGCCTTCATCGGAAGAGACATAATGATGACATCACCGAATGCGATCGCCTCGGCTACACTTCCGGCGCGAGCTTCAGGACCAGTCGCCTTCACAAGGTCCTTGAGAGTTTCCGGATGTCTTGAGCTGTAGAAAATTTCGTACCCGGCCTTGCCAAGCAGGGTTCCCAGGGTTCCCCCGATATTACCTGAGCCGACGATTGAGTATGACTCGTAAAAAAGAAACAGTATGTGGGGTCCTTCCGAAATAAGTTCCCTTAGTCAATCAATTATCATGAAACCGCATGCCTGTCAAGCCGGTAAAGACGTGATCCCGGCGTTTATCGAAGGAAAGACAAATTGCCGGCATCGAGAATGCCGAGTGATCCGGTATGGGAGAGTGCTGTGCCACAAACTGGTAGACCCGAAGATGGCTGGACGACTGCCGGCCGTGAGTGCGTCTCGGGCAGCCCCGGAGGGCCATCACTACCATTATGGCAATGATTACGGCTACAAAGAACGCGGCCCTTATCCTTCCCATTCCAACATCATATCACAACAAGTGTTTTTGTACCTGCCGGAAGACGCGCCGGAAAACTGACGTTCTTAAAGCCCGCGCATCGTCCCGCCTGCGACTTTCTATAAAATTATCGGGGGATTTTCGTTAAAATAAGGTGATATATATGCAAAGCGCAAAAGAATATATTCCGGTTACCGTAGACAAAAGCCATATCGTCACCATCGGCGAGAGGCTTTACACCGAAAGCATCGAGTTCGTCAGGGAGATCGTCAACAATGCATACGACGCCGACGCTTCTCTGGTGGAGCTCGCGGTTTCGGAGGACAGCATTGAGATAAGGGACAACGGCACCGGTATGGACCGGGAAGGACTCCGGCAGTACTTCAGCATCGGCTCCCAGTTGAAACTGCATACGTCAAAGTCCCCGGTCTACCACCGGGACAGGATCGGGCAGTTCGGCATCGGGAAGTTCGCAAGCCTCTCCGCATGCGAGAGGTTCGAGGTGCTCACGAAGAAGGGCGGCTTCGTCGGCAGGGTGGTTTTTGACAAGAGTGAGTGGGAGAAGGCCGGCAATGTCTGGAGCCTTCCGCTTGAGATCATGCCGCCTGACTTCAGAAAGGAGGACGGCACGACCGTCATGCTTACCGGCCTCACCAGGACATTCGACTTGACCGATATTGAGGCCAGGATCATAGAGGGCACCCCTCTTAAGGCACCCAACTTCAGGGTGAGACTCAACAGCCATACCATAACCCCGCGAAGCCTTACGGGCCACAAAGTCCCGTTTCTCGAAGGCACGGAGTTTGGCCCCGTACACGGAGAGATCATTATCCTGCCCCAGACCATGGCGTCGACGAATGAACTGGGGATAGAGGTGAAGGTCAAGCAGGTTACCGTGCGAAGGGAGCTCTTCGGCATGGAGACCTGGGGGAAGGTGATGGCCAGGGTGCGGGGCGAGGTGAATGCCGATTTTCTGCCGGTAACGAGCGACAGGACAGGCTTTGTCAAAGACTCTCCTGAATATAGGGCTTTCGCTGCTGTCATGGAGAGGCAGGTCGAGGAGGTCCGGAAACTCCTTTCGCGGCTGACTGCGAAGAAGGAGGGCAGGGTGGTAAGTCGCGCGCTCAATGACGCTCTTCAGCGGATTTACAGGGCACTTTATCGGAATCCGGAACTGTCTCCATTCGGCGCTCTTCCCGTAGCCGACGAGACTGCGAAAGGAATAGGAGGGGCGGGCCTTCTTTCAGGAAAGAAGGAAGGCGAGCCTGCCGCCGGCGAGGTCACTGCTCCGACGGTCGTTGGGGAGGGGAAAGTTGCTGAGAAGAAAAAGAGGAAGAAACGGCCGAAGGTGAAGAGACTCACTCCGAATGCGGTCATCAAGAAGGTGAAGTTCGGGCAATACGGGGTCTCCTGTGTCGTGGACAGCTTCGGAGAGGAAGGCCCCGAGGTCTTTACGGAAGAAACGACGATCTACATAAACCGCGACCATCCCCTTTACCGGCGGGAGTCTGCCAAGACAGATACCCATGTCCTGAACATCGCGCGACTTATCACCCAGGAGATCGCGCTTATGAAGGATTCAAAGAATCCCCGCCAGGCCTTCGAGCGGCAGAGCAGGCTTCTGAAGGACGCCTTCGTAGATAAAGAAGAGTAAAAGCTGAAAAAGAACTCGTCGATTTCTCGGCTTCTGATGCCCTGAGGAGGGGATGCAAATGGCGGCGCTGGAAAGAACAGGAGGGGAGGTCGAATGAAGATAAAGTTTCTTGGCGGTACAAGGACGGTGACCGGCTCCTGTTTCTATCTCATGGGAGAACGCAGGATACTAGTCGAATGCGGGATGTACCAGGGTCACGGGGCCGATGAAATAAACAAAAGGGATTTCGGGTTCGACCCATCGGCTGTGGAGTGTCTTTTCCTGACCCATTCGCATCTCGACCACGTGGGACTCGTCCCGAGGCTGGTAAGAGAGGGTTTCAAAGGGAGGATCATCACGACAGGCGTTGCGGCAGACATCACTGAACTGATACTCTACGACTCGGCACACATACAGGAATCGGACGCCGAGTGGCATAACAGGAGGGCGTTGAGGTCAGGTGGAGAGGTTGCTGAGCCTTTGTACACGTCGGCCGACGTTGACAAGGTACTGTCACTTTTCGACCGCAAAGAATACGACAGGGTTGAGACGCTCTGCGAGGGCATACGCTACAGGTTTGTGAATGCCGGTCACATCCTCGGCTCATCGGTTCTGGAACTCTGGTACCGGGATGGCCGCTCTGAGCGAAAGATCGTTTTTTCGGGAGACATAGGAAAGAGGAACAATCCAATTGTAAACGATCCTGCCTTTGTAAAGGAAACGAATTATCTCACCGTCGAGTCGACTTACGGCAACAGGAATCACAAAAGCATGGAGAGCTCAATCGATGAACTTGTCGATGTCGTCAAGACGACGTTCAGAAGAGGGGGAAATGTCATTATACCTTCTTTCGCCCTGGGGAGGACCCAGGACATCCTTTTCGTCCTCAATAAGCTGGTAAAGGAAAAGAGGCTTTTCCGGATCAATGTGTTCATGGACAGCCCGCTGGCCGAGGGCATTACGCGTGTGTATGAGGCCCATGAGGAGCTGTTTGACGAGGAGGCGAGGCGTCTCTTTAACACGGAGAGCACGGAAGGCATAAGCATCCGTTTTACGAAGAGCGTTGAAGATTCTATGGCGCTGAACAAGATCAGGAAGGAGGCGACCATCATCGCCAGCTCGGGCATGTGCGAAGGGGGGAGGGTCCTCCACCATCTCAAACATAACCTCTGGAGGAGCGAGTGCAGCGTAGTATTCGTAGGTTATCAGGCCGAGGGAACGCTCGGGAGGGAGATTGTCGACGGCGCCGGATCGGTTGAATTGCTGGGAGAAAGGATAGTCGTGAGGGCGCGGGTTCACACTCTGGGCGGGTTTTCGGCCCATGCCGACCAGCGGGAGTTGATGGACTGGATATCGAGGTTTACCAGCCGCCCCGAGACCTTCATCGTCCACGGTGAAGAACAGGCATCACTCGATTTTCAGTCTTTAGTAAAAGAGAGGTTCCATTACAGGACCCATGTTCCCCGGAGAGGGCAGGAGTTTGAGATATAACTGTTTTAAAGGTTTATGATCTCAGCCTTTATCGTTGTCGTGTCCAGAACGGCCACCGTTGATTTTCCGTAAAGCCAGCTGCCTGCCTCGCCGGGGTTTATCACAAGGCAATCTCTCTTTTTCCGAACATCGGCCTTGTGAGTGTGGCCGTAAATGACTATGTCGTAATGTCCGCTGTCGGCAAGTGCATCGGCGATGTGGTGCTCATGGATCACTACAATGTGTTTCCTTTCCAGTTCGAAGATATGTGGCTGATTGAATACCCTTCCCTCGGACATCTTCTGAAGAAGCAGTTTGTCCCCGTCGTTGTTGCCGAAGATCCCTGTAAATCCGGCCCTGAGACCTTTCAACAACCTGAATGTGAACGGCGAGGTGAAATCGCCGGCATGTATCACGTGACCGACGTTTCTTCCATTGAAAATATCCACTGCTTTTCTTATCTGCTCCATGTTGTCATGGGTGTCCGAGATAATGCCTAATAGCATTTCTGCCTCCTCATGAATCAAAGCATTTTGGATTGAAGGTTTAATGCGTCAAATGCTTTTCTTATGATAAAGTCTCTGTCATCCGTCATTCCCGCCCGCCTCGGCAATGACTAAGAAAGGCTCCTTTTCGAAGCTTATATGTAAAGGGACATCTGACTTTGTACCCGGGATTAGGATAATTTATCGCGGCGGAGGTTTTCAACGAAAGTGAGGGTGTAAGCGCGAAATGTTCCCGGCGTGAAGTACCCTCAGAGGGTGTCTCTGTATTTCATGGCGTTCCTGATACGCTTTCCAGCCATCTCAATGGCTATTTGTCTGGGCAGAAATTTTCTTTCAACCGAGCTTTTGAGCACCATTTCGGTATTTGTTTTTATCCTGGCGGCTATTGTCTCGAATGCCTCCCTCTCAATTTTCCGCCCATACTCCATGGCCCCCATAATTACGCCTCCGGCGTTCGCTATAAAGTCCGGAATACAGAGTATTCCTTTATTGTGCAGGGTATCTTCCGCGACGTTCGTTGCCGGAATGTTCGCTCCCTGAATTACGAGTTTTGCTCTGATGGTGTCCACGTTGCTCTGATTGATGACATCGGCCGACGCCGCCGGGACCAGTATGTCGGTATCGAGTGCGAATATTTCCTCGGCTCCAAGGACAGTTCCCCCCTTGTAATGAACGACGCTTCCATCAGCCGCTTTTGACTCCAGGAGTTTCTTTACGTCAAGTCCGTTGGGGTTGTATATGGTCCCTTTCGTATCGCAGGCCGCCACTATGACCGCTCCCTTGTCAGAGAGGAATTTCGCTGCTGCTTTCCCGACGCTTCCAAACCCCTCGACGGCAACCCGCGATCCTTTGAGTTCAAGACCCGCATATGGACAAGCTACTTCCGCGCATTCAGCTATGCCGAAGCCTGTCGCACCCAGCTTGTCCAGGGGGAGGCCGCCTATCTCTTCGGGCAGGCCGACGGCCCTGCCTATTTCGTCGTATATCCGGGCCATGCTCTGCTCGTTGCTTCCCATGTCGGGGCCGGGAATATAATCGCTCAGTTCCCTGATCTGCCGGGCAAAGAGCCTGATAAAGCGTTCGATATGAGGGTTATCGGGAGAGGCGACTATGCCTGCCTTTCCGCCGCCGTGATTAAGGCCGGCAGCAGAATTCTTCAGTGTCATCGCGCGTGCAAGACGACCCACTTCTTCAGCGGTTACGGTGGGGGTGATTCTCAAACCTCCTATTGCCGGACCGAGTGCAGTGTTGTCGATGACCAGAACAGCCCTGAAGTCGGTTTTCGGGAAGTGGAAATGTACGACTTTCAGCGGTCCGAGATCGTCGGTATGAAGTCCCTCCATCGACAGTGCCACCTCCGGCCTATGTCTGAACAGCTTTAATACAGTCCTCACGCCAGAGGCAGTTTATCTGATCGCATTCATGTCCCCGGGTCGCGTAGCAGGGTATATTCCCCTCCGCATTCTGGATCGCCCTTATGAGCTCGGGCTTTTTCATCTTTCCGATCCTGATGCCCATCTTCTTTGCAATCTCCCTGATATCCTTTTCTTTCATGGCTTTAACCTTTCGGCCTCCTTGTTATTTTATTAACCTTCTACTCATATTTCTATGCCCGGCATCGACCCGGCTGTTCAATCCCAGACCTTTTCACTTCCGGTGGCAACTCATTGTATCTTGATTAATCCTTATCACAGATTATGAACCTTTTCAACAGCGCCGGGCTACTCACCGGAGATGTCCGCCTTGACTTTGTGCCTCAACTTAATTATAAGTGAATTAATAACTACAATTTGAGATATTTCTTCTTCCGTGGAGGCCGCCATGAAACTCTGCATCACGTCAGACGGAAAAGAGTTGAATTCAAGCGTCGAGGAGACATTCGGCAGGTCACCTTATTTCGTGATAGTAAACACGGAAACTCCGGAGTCGAAATCAGTAAGAAATACGTCCATGCAATCCGGCCATGGGGCCGGCATAAGGGCGGCGCAGATAATAGCGGATGAGGGGGCTGAGGCCCTCCTGACCGGAATAGTCGGCCCCAACGCCTTCAATGCCCTGAAGGCGGCGCACATAAAGGTCTTTGAGGGTGCCTCGGAGTTTGATTCTGTCAAGGACGCTCTGGAAAAGTTCAAAAAAGGCATGTACAAAGAGGCAACGGTCCCCTCCGGAGGACCGGGCGGCGGCAGACGTTTCAGGGGCGGTCAATGGTAGATGCCGAACTCAGGGACAAAATACTCGCAGCCCTCCACCGAAAGGTTCTTGACATCCCCGTCGTGGCAGTCACAGGTGGAAAGGGTGGCGTGGGCAAGAGTACGATCGCAATAAACATCGCCGCGGGACTGGCCGAAATGGGTCATAAGGTCGCGCTCATGGACGCTGACGTAGAGGCCCCCGACGACCATATCATGCTTGGCATCACCCTCGAAAAACCTCTCGACATTACGATTAATGTGCCGGATGTCGACGCAGGGAAATGCACAGGGTGCAGGATATGCGTTGATATTTGCAGGAGGAATGCGCTTTTTCAGCCCCGGGAAGGCGTTCCAGTTCTCATAGGAGACTGTAATGGCTGCGAGGCCTGTATGCTCGCCTGCCCCGAGGGCGCCCTTGGAAAAGAGGGGAAGAAGATAGGGGAAACATACGTAAGTGAAAGGGACAGACTGCTCCTCTTCACAGGTAAACTATTGCCCGCAATTGAGGAAAGCTCCATGGTCGTAAGTGCTCTCAGGGATCGGTTATGTGCTTCGGGCACTGGGGCGGATCTGGTCCTTGTGGATACCTCTCCCGGAATTCACTGCAACGTTATCAATGCTCTCAGAGGAGCGGACGCTGTTTATGCCGTGACTGAACCTACAACCCTCGGTGCACATGACCTCGAACGAACGCTCAAATTACTTGGCATCCTGGGGCTCAGCTCGCACCTAATCCTCAACTTCTCGGATCTCCCGGGTCCGAGGGAAAAGATAGCCGCTATGGCAAGGGCCCTTGATGCAGAGATATCCTGCGAGCTGCCGGTTGACGAACAGGTGCTTAAGAGCCATGTGGAAGGGGTTCCTGCCGTTTCGATGTTTCCGGACGCCGTCAGCTCAGTCTGCATGCGCCGGATAGCCGAAGATATTGCAACGGAGTATCTGCAGTGAAAGAGGTCGTGATCGTCAGCGGGAAGGGCGGCGTAGGAAAGTCCGCGATAAGCGCTTCTTTGGGAGCGATCTTCATGAAGAATTACAAAGTGGTGCTCGCCGACACCGATGTTGATGCCCCGAACCTTAATCTCTTTTTCAGCTCACGACCGAGGTATTCAAAGGTCGTGGAGGCTTCGGAGAAGGCCTCCATTGACGCTGAAAAATGCGAAGGCTGTCTTGAATGCGTGGTGGCATGCAGGTTCTCCGCAATAGCAGTGTCGGCGGACGCTCCTGTACTTATCCCTTACTTTTGTGAAGGATGCGGAGCCTGCTCCATTGTTTGCCCGGCGGGGGCGATCGAGATAAACAGTGAGTCAAACGGCAATATTGACATATCCGACATCGATAGTACGGTTATAGTATCGGGCGAACTCAGGATCGGCGAGAGCAGCTCCGGAAGGCTGGTTGACGAAGTGAAAAGGGTGGCCAAAGAGGAAGCGGGGAGGATAAATGCTGACCTCATAATTACTGATGGTCCTCCGGGTACCGGTTGCCCTGTAATATCCGCCCTGAAGGGAAGCGATTACGTCATTGCCGTAACGGAGCCGACGCCGGCCGCCTTAAGCGATCTCGGGGCAGTATATGATGTTATAAGACATTTTGGTCTGCCTTCGGGAATAGTGATAAACAAAGCCGGTTTGCACCCTGCATCAGAAAGCTTAATAAGGGACTTTATAATAAAAGACGATATCCCGATTCTCGCAGCGATCTCTTACGACATAAGTGTTCCTGAGGCGACAGCAAGGACGATGCCGGTGGCCGAGGCCTATCCTGATGCGCCCGCTTCGAAAGGCATGATCAGACTTGCCGGCGCGGTGACAAAGGCGGTATTAAGCCATTCTGAAATCTCAGGAGATTGAGAGTGGTTGCGTCAGAGGCTAAGGACAATGTTCTCTGTAGGCAAAAGCCGAGAAAGATATGAATATCGATGAAGGAAAAAAGACTGCCGCATATTCCACGGCATTAAATCTCGGACTGACAGTGGCCAAGAGCGCTCTTGCCCTTTATTCGGGAAGTGCTGCCGTACTCTCAGAAGCAGTGCACAGCCTTACGGACGTCTTCGGGGCCCTCTCCGTCTGGACCGGAATAACACTCTCAAAAAAGAAATCTCCAAGGTTTCCCTGGGGTCTTTACAAGGCGGAGAACATCGCTGCAGGCGTGTCCGCCTCAAGAACATAGACGTCTCCATCGTTGCCCTAATACTGATGGCCGCACCCGTGTATACCTTTGCCAGGCACGAAAAGAAAAAGGCCGGAGAACTGAACTCGCCTTCTCTTATGGCGGATTCGAAACACTGGCTGTCGGACCTTGCGCCGATCGGAGTAGCGGCAGCAGGTCTTGCCGTCTCCGGGTTCTTCTCCCATGCCGACAAGGTTGCCGCATTGATCGTGATCGTCTTCGTGCTCAGGTCAGGTTACGGAATAATGAAGGACTCCGTAAAGAGCCTGCTCGATGCCTCGGTGGATGCAGAGACTCTGGTTAAGTTAAGAACGGTCGTAAGTGGTTTCAGGGAAGTGGAGCAGATCATTGCCATAAATGCGCGCAACTCGGGACGTTTTATTTTCGTTTATCTCGATCTCAGACTCTCGGTCAGGAAATTGAAGGACGCTTACAGGGTTATAGCCGGGATAGAGGAATCCGTGAGACGGGACATCCCGTTTATCGAAAGGGTGATCATAAGATACGGCCCGATCGAGAAGGGGTACGTGAGATATGCGGTGCCTCTCGGCAACCGGACCGGCAATGTGTCGGAGCATTTCGGAAGCGCGCCTTTCATAGCCTGCTGGAACATGGATGTCTCAAGAGGGAAGTTGCTCTCACAGGATATAATCGAAAATCCTTTTTCGGACCTCGAGAAAGGAAAAGGCATCAAGCTCGCCGAATTGATTGTCGAACAGGGTGTCGATATCGTTTTTACGAAGGAGCTGTTCGGGGGTAAGGGGCCGGAGTATGTGCTCTCTGACGCCGGTGTTGAAGTGAGGTCTACCAACGCGACGACCCTGGGAGAGGTCATGGAACTGAGGCGTGAGAGCAACAGGTACCACGAAGAAGGCAACGGCAAAAGAGGGGCTTCAGTTGACGGCGGGTGACACATGGAAAACGGTTTAATTCTGAGAGTGAAAGACCTAAGGGTGGAGATGGATCGCCGGAACATTATCGACCACCTGTCTTTTACTGTGAAGAAGGGGGATATCGTTACCATTTTGGGTCCCAATGGGGCGGGAAAGACAGTCCTGCTGAAATGCCTGCTGGGTCTTTTGCCCTATGATGGAGAAATAGCGTGGGAAAAAGGCGTTAAAATCGGCTATGTTCCCCAGCGGCTGCCGTTTATAAAGGATATACCGATGAGCGTAATGGACTTTTTTGACCTGAAAGGAGCCGCCACACGGGAGGTTCGTGAGATAGTGAATGCAGTGGGCTTCAGTGATGAGTTCTTCGTTAGAAAGATGGGCGACCTCTCGTCCGGACAGTTTCAGAGGATATTGATAGCCTGGGGCCTGGTGGGCAACCCTCAGGTGCTGCTCTTCGACGAACCGACCACCGGGATAGACATCGGCGGGGAGGAAACCATCTACAATCTCCTGGCGAGATTAAAGAAGGAGCGACATCTGACCATGTTGCTGGTTACCCATGACCTAAGCGTGGTCTATCAGTTTTCAACTCATGTTATATGCCTGAGCAGGCGTACGGTATGCTACGGCCCTCCCCGTGAGGTGCTAACGCCGGAGAGTCTTCAAAACCTTTATGGCGGTGGAATGAAATACTATCAGCATAAACACGGATAAGGACTATGGAAGGTCAATTCTTTTTGAGTATGACAACGGGTATCTTTATCGGAGGCGCATCCGGATATCTGGGGTCTCTGATGTTGAGCAGGAGAATGGCCCTTGTGGCCGGACCTCTCGGCCATTTGACCCTGCCGGGGATAGCACTGGCTTTGATGTACGGTTTTGATGTTTCGATCGGTGCTTTTCCCTTCGTTGTCCTCGGGATTGTCTTAATCTGGCTGTTTGAAGTGAGGACGAAATTGCCCATGGAAGCCTTAACCGCTGTGGTCTTTGCCTCGGCAGTGGCTGTCGCCTTTTTATTTCTGCCGGTCGAGCAGGCGGAAACAGCCCTGGTGGGAGATATTTCAAAGGTAGGATCCTGGGAAACAGGCATTTCTGCAGCAGTTGCTCTTTTCCTTGTCTTTGTAATAAGGAGGATTTATCCGAAGATGGTTTTGATTAATGTTTCCGAGGACTTAGCCGGATCCGAGGGCGTAGGCGTCAAGAAATACAATCTGGTTTACCTAGTCTTGATTGCCGTCATCGTCGCTTTGGGAGTAAAAATGGTCGGCGGCCTTTTAACCGCCGCATTGGTGGCGATACCGGCTTCCGCTTCTCGAAACCTCAGCCGAAATTTATCTCAGTATGCCATCGGAGCGATGATCATAGGCTCCGTATCTTCTTTACTGGGGATATTACTTTTTAAGCTTACAGGACTTCCCGCAGGACCATTGATTATCCTGGTAAGTACAGCAATCTTTCTTTTTTCAATATTTTTAAAAGACAAAAGAATGTCCAGAGGACAATTATCGGGTATCGCGTAGAAAGGAGGTGAAAACCGTGCCACGAAGATCAAGACGACGTCTGAGGATTTATTGGCCGTATTGTCAGCACTATGGCTGGCATCATCCTTACGGCCCTTGCGGTCCTCCTCCCCCGCCGCCATGGTGGATGGAGGAGCCTACACCGGAGGAGGAAAAGGAAGACCTTAAGATGCACATTGAAATGTTAAGAAAGGAATTGAAAGCGGCCGAGGAAGAGCTCAAGGAGTTGGAGAAGTCTGAATAAGTAGTGGATCCTGAATGTGGGGCGCTTGCGCCCCTCCTAGTGGGTGTGGAGCCTATCAGAGTTTAAGGAGTCCGCAGCTCACTGCAGAACCTGACACAACACTCAAGTATGGAGGATAAAGGTGGATAGCAGGCTTGAGAAAGGAGGCTTTCCCCTTGAGGGGATAAACCTGGCACTCTGTGAGAATCCTTTGCCTCCACTGGAGGAGGCAATAGAAGCTATCAGAAGAGAGGCTTGTCTTAGTAACCATTATACAGAGCCTTACTCACTGAAGCTGAAAGAGAGAATATCAGAATACGCCGAAGTTCCTGTGGACAACATCCACATCAATGCCGGCTCTGAGCTTATACTCCGTCAGCTCTTCTCTCTTTACGGCAGAAAAGTCCATATGTTTTCTCCCACCTATTATCTTTTCGATGAGATCGCCGGGGGAAGAACCCACGTCTTTCTGAATGAGGAGAAAGGCTTCCTCTATGATATGAGGGAGTTCGAAATTCCTTCTGACTCAACGCTGACGGTGATTGTCAACCCGAACAACCCCACGGGAGCTATTTTTGATGTAAAGGAAAATGCTTCACTCATTGAGAAATATCCCCGTGTCATGTTCCCGATAGATGAGGCCTTCATCGAATTCGGCGGACTGGAGGCGACGGACCTGGCCCTGAAACATGAAAATGTCGTGATAACCAGGACTTTCTCCAAAGCCTTCAGTCTGGCAGGCTGCAGGGTGGGCTATGCAATCGCACACAGGGAGCTGATAAAATATCTTGACAGCCATAATGACGCTTACCCGCTGGCTAGGACGGCGGAAGTCGCAGCTATAGCATCACTTGAGCATCTGGACAAGATTAAAGAGAGAGTAGTAACCCTGAGGGCTTTGACAGAAGATTTTGCAGGGGCATTGCAGGACTTCGGCATCACGACATATCCCACTGAGACTTATTTCTTTCTTGGCAAGATACCCCATATGAAAGCAGATTCGTGGGCGCTATAAAGGAAATATTGGGATATCACTGAAAGGTCATGGCAAAGAATATCTTCGATATATTAACGGACAAATACGATGCCTGGTATGACTCCGCGGACGGAAGGCCCCTCTATGAGAGTGAGCTGAAATGCCTCAGGCCGATGGTCGAAAGCTGTCAGGGGCCCATCCTTGAGGTTGGAGTCGGTACGGGAAGGTTCGCCATGCACTTTCCTGATGTAATCGGAATCGACCCGTCGCCGAACGCTCTTAAGATGGCTGAAAAGAGGGGCGTAAAAACCGTGCATGGTTATGGAGAGAACCTTCCTTTTAAGGATGAAATATTCGGCTGTATCCTTATTATCGTGACATTATGTTTTGTTGAAAGACCCCTTGATGTGCTGAAAGAGGCCAAAAGGGTGTTGAAAAGAGATGGAAGTATCATTATGGGGCTCGTCCCCGGGGACTCTCCATGGGGCGCCTATTATGAGGAAAAGAAAAGGTCGGGTCATCCTTTTTACAGTAATGCCAGGTTCTATGCCATGAAGGACCTTGAGGATATGCTTCAATCGGCAGGACTCAGAATATCAAGGATCAGGAGTACGCTGCTGCAGAGGCCTGATGAGCCGGGCAGGATTGAACAGCCTGTGGAATACAGGGTCAATGGCGCGGGATTTCTCTGCATAGAAGTAAAGAGGGATAGTTAATTGACGGCCGTCTGCTTACGTGATATAAGAGTAACAGGAGGATGGAGGAATGGAGATACCATTACAGATAACCGCACGGGATATCGATCTTACCGACGCCATAAAGGCGGAAATCACGGAGAAAGCGGAGAAACTGGACAAGTTCTATGACGGCATAATGCGCTGCAGGGTAGTAATTGAGTCCCCCCGGCGACATCAGCACGAGGGCAAATTATATTCTGTTCACATCTATATGACTGTGCCCGGTTCTGAACTGATGGTAAAAAACCAACTGGACAAGGACCTTTATGTGGCGATAAGGGACGCCTTTCATGACGCCCGCCGCCAACTGGAGGATTATTCCAGGGAGCAGCGGGGCGATGTCAAATATCACGGGGAGCAGCCGCGTGCGGTCATAAGCAGCCTGTTTCCGGAGCAGGGCTACGGCTTTCTCACGACGCCGGAGGGCCGCGAGGTCTATTTTCACGGTAATAGCGTCATAAACAGGGACTTTGGCGGCCTGAAGGTCGGAATGAAGGTCCGCTTTGTCGAGGAAGAAGGATACAAAGGCCCCCAGGCGAGCTCCGTGACAGTGACATGAAGACCGTAAATGTCCTCTCTTTCAGACCGTGCGGGTCGAGCATATCTCACAGCGCTTAACAGTCAGCAGGCGCGTTAAGGCGTATTGATCATTTTTAACAGATTGACGGTCATGAGGAAGCTGTCTCCCTCCTCCTCCTTGACGGTATTATAAAAATCACAGATCCCGCAGTCCTTGTACTTCCGGGCAAAAGAACCCTGGACTGCCCCGTTGCACATGGTCCCGGCGACTACCCAGCATGCGCGTCCCGCACTCACTCCGCCGTTGATCCCGTCGAGTATGGTATCCGTCGAGGCCGGGCATATCCCCAGTTCATCAGCCCTGTCCCCTCCCAGTTCTCTCCCGCATTTTTTGAATTCCCAGCAGTTCAGCCTCTGCATTTTCTTCACCTCCCCCTTATAATCTTTTTAACAGGGTTGAGGCTTCCTGTCAATTTCTTAATTATAAATACCAAATAATCTTGTATTTATTTTTTTACGAGTGAAGACGGGCTGGAGGGGCTGGAGGGCTGGAAATCATTCATGTACCAGGCCTTTCAGGAAGCTTAACCTGAGGCCCCTGCTCTCCTTGCGGGACCTCTCATAGAATATTTCGATCGCTTCCAATTCACCTTTATCGAGCCATATGCCTCCGCATTCGGGGCATTTGTCGATCACGACCTGGGAGCAATAGGCATACTCGGTGCTTTCGGTGACGGCGCCGCAGGAAGGACAGGGAAAGCCGCGGGCGTTGAGCTGCCTGGCCATCTCGTACGCGTTACCTATGACGTCCGGAATGCGGGAGAGTTCGCCCGTGTAATCATGCCCGGCGATCTCCTCTATCTCCTCAAGTTCCCCTTTAGGGAGCCACATGCCTCCGCACCCCGGACAGGTATGGACCGTGATATGTCCTTCGTAGGTTGCGGGTTCGAGTTGTTGTTCATCCCTCGGACAGTTCATCTCTTTCACTCTAGCAGAGGTCCGGGTCATTTTCAAATGTGGCGAACAAATGAACCTGAAACGGCCGTATGGTAGACTAAAAAAACTCTTTATTTCAAAGGAGGCGCCATGAAACTTATTTCGCTGCTTGGCAGTCCACACGGACTGAAGGGTAATACTGCGGGACTTCTCCATCTCGTGCTTGAAGGCGCTGAAGCGGAAGGCGCCAGCGCAGAGACGATAGTACTGAAAGG
The DNA here is from genome assembly GCA_037380845.1 of Candidatus Sulfobium sp. Classification (GTDB taxonomy): domain Bacteria; phylum Nitrospirota; class Thermodesulfovibrionia; order Thermodesulfovibrionales; family UBA6898; genus JARRRD01. Next base: position 71,476 of record JARRRI010000012.1, read on the forward strand.
GGACACGGTGTTTCCCTGCAGGGCATGCGATGCCTGCCACAAAAAGGGGCGCTGCGTGCAGAAGGACGACTTCGAGGTTATCAAGAAAAAGGTTCTGACTGCAGACGGACTGGTCCTGGCGAGTCCCAATTATATTTTCAATGTAAGCGCCCAGATCAAGGCCTTCATGGACCGGTGCTGCGGTGTTATTCACTGCATGCAGTTCTGGGGCAAATACGGGGCATCGGTTGTGACCTCCGGCGGGGGCGACGAGCAGACCGTCGCCGGGTACATGAGCCATTTCCTGGTTACAACCGGGGCTGTGCCGGTCGGCGCTGTCTGGGCCATGATGTCTGCTATGCCCGAGGAGGGCTTTACGGATGAAGTGGGAGAGAGTGCCGTTGCCCTGGGCAAGAGGCTGGTTACTGCATGGCGGGCGGGCGAGGTCCCTGCCGAAGTACATGAGCAGCGGAATGCCTTCCGCCGCCGCATGCATGCGCTTGTGGACTGGCGGAAGGAAGAATGGCCCTTCGAGTATAGTTACTGGAAAGAAAACATGGGCCTGTAAATGTGCTCCGGCAATGGCCAGACTGCTATGTGGCAGCCCGGCACAAAGCCCGATCTTTCCTTGAGGGCACATAAGGTGGGAGGAAGAATCAGCTGCTGAAAAAGATCATTTCGTTTTTGACGGTTACGGCATTGTTGACTGTCTGTACCCCCGTTCTTGCCGGACCGCCCTTTCGCACGGATGATCCGGAGCCGGTTCCATACCTGCACGGGGAAGCATACCTTTTTTCTTCAGGCACCAGGGACTCCGAAGGCATCAGCGGGATGGGTCCGGCCATAGAATTCAATTACGGAATATTGCCCGATGCCATGTTCCATGTTATCACCCCTCTTGCGTTCAACTCGCCGCGCGACGGCGTTTCTCATTTCGGTTACGGCGACACGGAATTCGGGATAAAATACCGTTTCGCTCATCAGACCGATATCCTGCCCGATGCCGGAACGTTTCCGCTGGTTGAAGTTCCCAGCGGCGATGCGGAGAAGGGGCTGGGGAATGGCAAGGTCCAATATTTCCTGCCGGTGTGGCTGCAGAAGGACTTCGGGAAATGGACTACTTACGGCGGCGGCGGTTACTGGATCAACCCGGGGGAGGGCAACAGGAACTGGTGGTTTTCGGGTGTACTCCTTCAGTATTCGTTCACGGAAGACTTTTACCTGGGCGGCGAGGTATTTCATCAGACGGCCGACGTTGTCGGCGGCAGGGACAGCACGGGCTTTAATTTCGGCGGCAGCCTCCCGCTCCCCGGGAGTTTCCAGTTCCTCTTTTCTGCGGGTTCCGGTCTGCAGCACGCCTCAACCAACCGTCTTTCTTATTATGCGGCCCTCTACCTTGCATTCTGAAGATCGCCAGATGGATAAATGAAGTTTAACTGTCCGTTGATTGCGAATAACCTCTATCCCCCGGTTTCACCTGATACCCTTGCGAAAAACCCTTCCTCTTTGCTTTGTTCTTCCAGCAGCAAATCGGCGCGACGCCGCACTGCATGGTCCACAATAAACTGGAGATCCTTCTCACGGGCTTCCTCAATCATTGAACGTTGGCCCTTGTCCAGTGAAAGCCTTATGATCTGATCGACCGGCTCCAGATTCTTTCGGAGGAGGGCGACTATCGGTATCTCGTTTGTGTCTTTCCGCGAAACTCCGGATACGGCATAATCGAGAACAGGCCGGTCATCGTGGTAGAGAGGAGCTCCGGCGCTCAGCCGGGCCAGACCGTCCGGACCCGTAATAAAGCTTCCCAGGAAGACCGGAAGTTGATACATGCCGTATCGCCGGTCTCCAACCAGGGTTATTCTCAGGTCATGCCGGACTTCATTGTCTCCTTCGGGGTCCTCCTTCAGCAGCGTCAGGCGTTCTCCCCTGAGCCTGAGACTGGGTGTCTTTACGCCTATAAGCAGCATCTCCTCTGTGTTGTACCAGAGGAAACTTTGCGGAAACGTCTCCAGAAAGGTGGCCACAACGGAGCGGAACCGTTCCACCGGAAAGAAGGGGAGGGGTACGAACTGAACAAGGAAACCGCCTGCCGTCAGGCGCTTCTCTGCCTG
>JARRRI010000012.1:73634-105228 GCA_037380845.1 Candidatus Sulfobium sp.
TCCCTGGCATGAGCAATGTAATTGCGGCCGTCTTCCCGCAGGAGGCGGACACGTCTGTCGTTCATCCAGTCAGATGGGAAGTATTTCCGGATTACGTCGAAAACAGCGGGTTCGATATCGACACAGTCGAGGCGATCGATGCTGTACATGAGGAAACGACTTGCTGTCTGGCCTGCGCCTGCGCCTACCAAAAGTACCGAGTGAGGGTCCGAGCGGAGCAGCATCGGGACGTGTGCGGCAACTATCTGGTGGTTCTTTACATCCTGGCCCTGCCACAGCCGGTTGATCTCCAGAACCCTGGTTCCCCATGGCCTTTGGATGACGGCCAGGTTCGAAGAAAGCCCTTCGCGGTGGGCGATAAGCCGGTCACCCTTCTTATTATTGACAAGGAAATCCGCAGGGAGACGGGTGCCTGAGGCAATCGGCAGGACAAGCCAGACGATAAGCGAGGTCAGCGTTGCCGACCAGCGCAGCGTCGCCGGGAAATTTCGATCGAGCATGATCCAGGCGACTAATCCGCCGGCCAGACTGAGGCCGGTAGTAAATAGCAGGGTCGACTGTTGACCCAATAATGGAAGTAAGACGAAACCTACGGTCAGCGAACCCGCGATCCCCCCCACGGTGTTAAGAGCGGACAGCTTCCCGACACTGACGCCCGCAAAAGCCGGGTCGTCAAGTACCATCCGGATGCCCAGTGGAAAGGCAGCCCCGGATAAGACGGCGGGCGGCACGAGAAGTAAGAAGTAAGTCGTGAGGGGCAGCGGCTCGAAACGATACCAGAAACCGGCCGGTATTAACATGAGTCCCAGCGTTACCAGCCCTATGGCAGCCTGAAGTGAGCCGAACCAGAAGCCCCTCGATTTCGCACGGTCGAAGTGAAGGCCGGCGACAGCACTGCCCAGAACAATACCCAGCAGTACTGCCGTGAGTGTGAGGGTGTATGTATAGACAGTGTTCCTTAAGAGCAAAGCAAGGTGTCGGGTCCAGAGCACCTCGTTACCGAGAGCGACGAATCCGGTCAGAAAGAGAAGTGCAGAAACTGCGACATGGTTGGTCGTGGGAAGGATCCGGTTTTCCTTTTTTTCTGTCTTTGGCGAAGGCTGTGCGCGAAGGCCGAGAAAACCTGTGGCCAGAGCTACTGCAAGATCGAGCGAGGCTCCAACACAGATAGAGCCGAACATCCCGAGGGCGGGAAGCAATACCAGCCCGGTCGCTGCGCAGCCGATGGCAGCTCCCAGCGTGTTGACGCCGTAAAGAAGGCCGACAGAGCGGGCAATCCGGGACTCCTCATCCACGAATTGCCTGCAAAAAAGCGGAAGTGTTCCGCCCATCAGGACAGTGGGAGGGAGGAGGACTACGCAGACAAGCCCTATCCTGGCGAGCATCAGCAGGGCAAACTGCTCGCCGATTGCGCGATAGGCCATTCCATAAAGAGAGTCAAGTACTTGAAACGCGAGAGGACTTGCAAGCGCCAGTACTGCCACGGCAACTTCCATCAGTGCAAAGAGCCTCAGGGGACGGTCGATCCGCTGGGAGATGCGCCCGAACAAGTAACTTCCGAGCGAAATCCCGAGAAAGAAAACGGCGAGGATGGCGCTCAAGGCATAGCTTGTGGAACCAAAGACCAGCGAGGCACTCCGAATCCAGCACACTTCATAGATGAGACCGGCAGAGCCTGACAACAGGAAACATATGGTCGCAATGGCATTCTTTCGCTTCATCCCCCCTCCATCAGATCCCTGATCAAAGTTGGTCGAAGAACTCCTGTGCAGCATCATATTCCACGGGACACAAAATGCGACTCATCACCTGAAACAAGATCACAAATTCTGTTCTCTCCGATCCACTATTATACAGATAAGACAGCCTTCCCGGGTGAACGCAATTTGTGCATTGTGTGATAGAATGACATTTATATGCCTGACCGGATAAAGATCATCATTGGGAATGTTGTTCTGGATGCCGAGCTCTTCGACACCCACACTGCAACGTCCATCGCCGCTGCGCTGCCTATCGAAACCGAACCCGGAGAGTGGGGTGAGGAATTTTATTTTGAGATCCCGGTCAGGCTGCCTCTGGATGAGACGGCGACAAGCAAGGTTTCCGTGGGGGACATAGGGTACTGGCCGCCCGGGAATGCCCTTGCACTGTTCTTCGGTCCGACGCCCATGAGTAGCGGTCGCGAACCGGTACCTGCAAGTGCGGTGAATCTCGTCGGAAAGATCACCGGCGATGCGACCCTTCTCAGAAGCGCCAAGGGCGCAACCCGAATCCGGATAGAGAGGGCGTGATCCGATTTATCTTCAGGCGGAACCCGTCCCCTCAGCTGACCTTCACACATATCTTGCCGAAGTGCGCCCCCTGTTCCATGTAGCGTAAGGCTTCTTTTACCTCATTGAACGGAAAAACGCGGTCTACCACGGGACGGAGACGGGCGGCCGAGACTGCGCGGTTCATTGTCTCGAACATAGCCCGTGAACCGACGAAGATGCCCTGTACGCAGATCTTCCTCATCACTATGGGACGGGGGTTTATTTCCCCCTCTGCGCCGGTCAGTACGCCTATCAGGCTTATCCGCCCACCCCTTCGGACCGCCCCGAGGGACTGCGGCAATGTGCCTGCCCCCCCTACCTCGACGACGAGGTCCACCCCGGCGCCTCCGCTGAGTTCCCTGGCCCTTTCTCCCCACTGGGCTACAGAGCGGTAATTGATACCGGCGGCTGCTCCCAGTTTTTTTGCCCTGTCGATTTTTTCGTCCCTGCTCGAGGTAATGATCACTGTCGCCCCTGCCAGACGAGCGAACTGGAGAGCGAAGATCGAGACACCTCCGGTGCCCAGCAGAAGGACAGTTTCCCCCGGTTTAAGTCCCTGCAGGACCGTGGCATGCCAGGCAGTTACCCCGGCACAGGGAAGGGCGGCGGCTTCTTCGTAGGAGAGGTGACCGGGCAGGGGGACAACTCCGTCTTCGTCGAGGACGACATACTCGGCCAACATTCCGCCCCTTTCTCCGCCCAGCGCGGACTTCGCACCCGCCGAGGTCAGTTCTCCCGCCAGCCATGACTGCATGAAGATACCCGCAACCCTGTCGCCCTCCTTTACCCGGCTCACACCCTCACCGACTGCAACGACATCCCCCGCGCCGTCTGAAAACGGGACCAGAGGCAAGGGGAGTTTGGGGTTATAAAGACCTTTCACCATCAGCAGGTCCCGGTAGTTCAAAGATATTGCTCGTATTTTCACCAGTACCTGACCATGAGCGGGAGCGGGTTCAGGCCGCTCGGCAGGTTTCAGATTGTCCAGTCCGAAGGCGCCCCTGATCTCGAAAACCTTCATAACATTTCTCCTTTCGCAAGGCAATTGGTGCCGGTCATCAGTGTCTGTGTCAGGGATTAGTCATGGCAAAGGACAAAGAATATTGAAAAGAGGGTACTAATCACTGAGCTGACACTAAAGAGACCTTCTCTCTTCAGACTTTACCATGGTCAGCTCCGGCTTTCCATTGGTACCGGGGAAAACCTCTGAATAATTCCGGTAATATTTCCGGTGAGGGAGTCCTGTTTCCACTATTAGCTTTCGCCGGATTCGAACTGTTGAGAATGAAAGAACCTTAATCCCTCCTTAATGTGAGATTAATTTTGGACTAATAGAATTATTGAAACGAAAGCCTGTAGTGGGGCAGGTGAATCAGGAAACCGTCCGAACGATCTGAAGATTCGCTGCTCTGCAGCTAACGCTTAATTCCGGGTCTGTGTGCGGGCCTGTGTCTGTCTTCATGTATATCTGTTTATTCCACATGCAACGGCAAGGTAAAGAATTGTAAAGGCGAGGTAAAGTCTGTTGCGGCATTCATCGTGGAGTGAGATAATTTGAGCAGATGATGACGATTCAAGGTCTATTGTTGGTACACAACCCCGAGTATGAGGCATCCGGAAAGGAGGCGATATGAGGGCTGCAGAAATTCTTAAGAGGGGACTGGCACTGGTAATTGTCCTGATGCTTGCCCTTCCTCCAGCGGCAATGGCTCAGGACTCGGCAGAAACGTCCGGGCCGGTCGAATTTACGCGAGAAGAGCTGGCTCAGATGCTTGCGCCGATTGCCCTTTATCCTGATTCACTGATAGCCTCGATACTCATGGCATCGACATACCCGGTGGAAGTCGTAGAAGCCGAACGCTGGCTGAAACAGAACGAGGACCTCGCGGACGACGAACTCGATCGGTTGCTTCAGGAAAAGAGCTGGGATTCCAGCGTGAAAACCCTTTGTCATTTCCCCAAGGTCCTTTATGCGATGAGCGACGACCTTGAGAGGACGACGAGACTGGGAGATGCCTTCCTGGGCCAGCAGGATGACGTCATGAACATGATACAGGAACTGCGAAGGAGGGCAAGGGACGAAGGGAACCTCAGTACAACAAGAGAGCAGAGAGTAGTTGTCGAGCAGGGCGTAGTCCAGATCGAGCCGGCTGTTCCGGATGTCATTTATGTCCCGGTATACAATCCGCTGTATGTATACGGCCCCTGGTGGTACCCGGCTTATCCTCCATATTACTGGTATTACCCCGCCGCCGGCATTATAGCGAGCAGTTTTATAAGCTTCGGGTTCGGGATTGTTGTCGGCGCAGGCATATCGTCCTGGTGCTGGCCTGATTGGCACCGTCACAGAATCGACATAGATATTCACAAGACGAGGCGGTTCAACAGGTTCGACAGGGGAAGATGGAACTTAAACAGGCATGTCTGGAGACATAACCCGGTTCACAGGCGGGGTGCCGCTTACAGATTCAGCACGACGCGCCGACGTTTTGGAGAACAGATTCCCAGGATGTCCAGGATCAGACCGGAGACCCGGGGATATGAAGGCGCCAGACGGGCTCTGCCTTCCAGAGGGACGATCCGGAGGCGTCAGGTCCCCGGGCAGGCAACACAACCGCCTTTCCGAGGGACGATCCAAAGACGGGAGACCCCAAGGCGGGTAACACAGCCTTTCCGGGGCACGATCCAGAGGCCGGAAGCTCCCCGGCCGTCGACACAACCTTCCCGCGGTATAATTCAAAGACGGCAGGCTCCCGTAACGGGAACTTACAGGAGATCTCCTGTGCAACCATCCCGTGGGAATATCTTCCAGGGAGTCGGCCAGGGCAATTTTGAGCGAAGGTCAAGCCGGCGAGGGTTCCAGAGCAGGCAGAGCGGCCGGCAGTCGCTTGTTCCGGGCGGAGGCGGGATCCGGAGAGGCAGCCCTGCCGGTGGGACGCGGGGTGGCGGACGCAGTGGAGGCTCCCGCAGATAAATTCGCAGACGCCGATATGAAAAGATAGGGGACGGAGGAAAGGGATGAAGATAATTATACCTTCTAAGGAAAATGCTTCAATCTGTCTGTTTGCGGCGGGCGTTGTCATAGCCGTAGCCCTGGTAGGCTGGGCCTTTTCGCCTTCGTTTGCCTGGAGCGCGAAGCAGCGGAGCTTCGATTCACCTGAGAAAGCCGTGAAGGCCCTTGTATCTGCCGTCAGAGCGGACGACGAGAAACAGATGCTGTCTATTCTCGGACCCGGCAGCGAAGAACTGATATCTTCCGGCGACGAGGCTGCAGACAGGGCCGGGCGACAAAAATTTATCAGGTCTTATGCCTTGAAGAACAGGATCGAGAAAGTATCTCCCGGCAAGGCGGTCCTCCACGTCGGCAAGGACGACTGGGCGATGCCTATACCGATCGTGGAAAGAGATAACAGATGGTTGTTCGATTCAAAGGCCGGGAGGGAGGAAATTCTGGACCGGAGGATAGGCAGGAACGAGTTGAATGTTGTGGAGGTCCTTCGCGCTTCTGTGGCTGCGGAATATGCATATGCCGACGAAGACCGCAGCGCCGGGGGGTGCGGTCAATTCGCCCGGAAGATAGTCAGCACTCCGGGTAAACATGACGGCCTTTACTGGGAGGCAAAAGAGGGTGAGAAGATGAGCCCGCTCGGTCCCCTGGTCGCACAGGCGTCCAGGGAGGGGTACGCCGGCAATACAGGCGAGATAACACTTTCCCCGTTTCATGGCTATTTCTTCAGGATACTCAAAGGACAGGGGAAAGACGCCAGGGGAGGCGCATACGACTATGTGGTCAAGGGCAAAATGATCCTGGGCTTCGGGCTTGTAGCTTATCCCGCCCAGTATGGGAACTCGGGCGTCATGACCTTCATGGTGAACCAGGGAGGAGTAATTTACCAAAAAAATCTGGGAAGAGACACCATCAGGATAGCGGAGTCCATGAAGGTGTTCAATCCCGACAAGACATGGAAGAAGTTCGAGGAAAAACGAAAGTGACCAGACGGCGGCAATACGGCCTTAAGTTGAGAAACGCTGCCCTACCACAGCCTCTTGCGTGTTACCCTGTTGTCGAGCCTTGTGATGCCTTCTTCCAGGGCTGCCGTTAAAGCATCTTCATACTCGGAAGCGGTTATGCTCCGGTCCAGCGGCGCATAGCGACAGGCGTTGCCGCATGGCCGGTATTGGCCCATGATATTGACATAAGTTTCGGGTGAGACCTCGCGGGCTACGAACCTCATGATCTCCCGCGTTCCGGCTGCCCCTCCAGGCATAACCAGATGTCTCAGAAGAACCCCTCTTCGGGCTATCCCCTCTTCATCCAGGATGAGGTCACCGACCTGGCGGTGCATTTCTTTTAAAGCCTCGCGGGCCCTCTGGGGATAATCCGGGGCCTTCAGATACTTGAGCGACATCCCGCTGTCCCAGAACTTGAAATCGGGCATGTAGATGTCGAAAATGCCGTCCAAAAGCCTTATGCTTTCAACGGAATCGTAGGCGCTCGTATTGTAGACCAGAGGCACTTTCAAGCCATCCTCGACGGCATAGCTCAACGCATCCAGTATCTGGGGGACAACATGAGTCGGGGTGACGAAATTGATGTTATGACATCCCTCTCTCTGGAGTTCAAGCATCATCCCGGAGAGCCCCTTCGGTCCGACTTCCCTGCCTTCGCCCAAATGGCTGATTTCCCAGTTCTGGCAGAATACGCAGAGAAGGTTGCAGTTGGTGAAGAAAATAGTCCCTGCCCCATGAGTCCCTACCAGAGGATCTTCTTCACCAAAATGCGGGCTATAGCTCGAAACCATGGCCAGTCGTCCGGTACGGCATATCCCCCGTTCATCCTCCAGCCTGTTAACTTCACAATTCCTTGGGCAGAGACGGCAGTTCTTCAGTATCCCATGAAAAGCCTCAGCGGATTGCGCCAGTTTCCCTGTCTCGAAGGCCCTTATATATGACGGCAAAAAAGACAAATATCCATCCTCCACCACGACGAACGCTTCCTATTCCATGCCGAGCACCTTCGTTATCTCGTCCCTGTCAAAGACAGACAGGTCTGAAAGCCTGCCACCCCTTCTTTTTATCTTCACCCCGCGTTCCTTCGGCAGGACCCGGCCTATCCTCGATGCCGGCACGCCCCTGCTGTCTAATGCCCTCAGGATCCTGTCGCTGTCGCGCGGGTTTGTCATGACAAGCAATGACCCCGAGGCTATGAGACCTAGAGGATCCAGACCATAGTGCCGGCAGATGTACTCACACTCTGGCAAAACGGGGATACGTTCTTCTTCCACCGTCAACCCGACCCGTGCGGCCCTTGCAATCTCGCGGAGGCCGGTCGCCAGCCCCCCTTCTGTCGGGTCGTGCATGGAGTGAATATCTCCATTTTGCACGGCGATTTCGGCGTCCCTTAGCACACTGATGCCGGGCCGCTCCGCAAAGCCCCTGCATTTCCGGACGAAGGCCGGGCCAAAGACGGCTTCCAGCTCCCTTGCCCTTCGGCGGGCGATGACCGACACGCCTTCGATTGCTATTGCCTTAGTAAGAATTATGTCGTCCCCGGGCTTTGCACCACCTGTCGTAACAAGTCTGTCTTTTTTGACATCACCGACCATCGCTCCGGTCACAATGACCCTGTCGATTCCCGGAGAAATCTCCGTATGTCCCCCGCAGAGAGAAATGCCGGACTCTCTGCAGGCGGATGAGAGCTGCCGGAATATCTCCTCCACCAGTTCTTCAGTGGCATGACCTTCAGGCAGCAGGATTGTTGCAAGGAACCAGAGGGGCCTGCCTCCCATGGCAGCTATGTCGTTGGCATTGATCCTTACCGTGTAAGCGCCTATGTCTTCGGCTACAAATGTTATAGGGTCCGTTTTCAGGAGAAGATACCTGTCGCCAATGTCTACGGCCGCCGCATCCTCCCCGACGGACGGGCCGACCTTGACCCTCTCGTCTGAAACCGCGTAGGACTCAAGCATCTTCGCGAGTATGTCGGGCGGCAGCTTTCCAGCAGGCAGCAACATAGACTTTCCTTGGCGTCGGTGTCTCAACCCCGGTTTTTTAAGATATGCTTCATCCTCTGCCGGCGCGTTCAGTGACAGCAGATTTTCGCTCAAATACCTCTTTTTTATACTATAACACCTGAAATCTAAAGAAAAAACAATATGATGTATCTCAGGGCGACGTAAAGTATGAGGATGCCGAGCATGGCCTTGATGATCTTTTGTGGCATATATTTCTGGAACCTCGCGCCCAGGTAAATGCCCGCAAAGCCGCCGGCCCCGAACAGGAAGCCCAGCATCCAGTCCGGCGAGGTGGCAAGCCCGCTCTTCAGCGGAACTGTGGTGTAAAAGGCGATGCCGGCGATCGAGGTCAGGAAGGTGCTCAGGAGGGCCGCCCCGGCGACCGTATACACCGGCAAATGAAATACGGCGACACATACCGGCGCTATGATTGCGCCTCCCCCTATACCGTAGGCCCCGCCGATTGTGCCGACAACAAAAGCGAGCATGAACATCGAAGGGGTGCTGAAGGAGAACGTTTCACCCCGGAACTCGTATTCCACTTTCGTGGCGGAGAAGGAAATCGTCTTCACCACCGCCTCCGGAGGCAACTTCGCCCTGGGCCTGGAGATGAAGGAAGACCAGCCGGCAATGAGTGGACGGTTGCACGCATCGTCGGCCTCAGGCGTACGGGATGGCTTCGAGAGGGCCGCCCAGGGTCTGAATTTGTCGTCAAGAGCGGTCCCTCCAGACTTTGAGTGGACGACTTTTCCGGCAAGCTCGTACAACAAACGGATAGCAATATAAAGCAGCACACACCCGACAAAGAGCTTGAACGTACGCGGGTCCGGCAGAAAAGCCACACGCAGATAGTAACCTATGAAAACCCCGGGGAGCGTCCCTGTTGCCAGTACGATTGTCAGAGGCCAGGCCATTCTGCCCTCCCTGATGAAACGGCATACTCCGCTCGGTATGGCGACTACGTTATAAAGAAAATTCGTGGAGCTTACGGCAGGGCTCGTGAAATTGAGATAACTCATCTGAAAGGGCAGCAGCAGGAACGCTCCGGATACCCCGCCCATGGAGGTGAAGAAGGACAGAACAAACGCCACAAGAGGAGGGATGAAGGCATAGGTCTTAACACCGGAGACAGGGAACATCATATAAAACAAATCCATCCGTACCACCTCAAAAAAGAAGCTGAGGTAGTTTACCCTATATTAACGACAGTCACAATAGTGACTTCGTCGCTGCCGGGTACGCGGGAAGGAAGGGCTTTGCTATGTAATCCGAAAAGCCATATTCTACGAGATACCAAGGCGGTCCGTCTGCCGTTACACGGACTGGAGCATCCCGGATTAATACCCGAAGCAGTATTGACATGAGGTACCTCATGAAACATTGTCTCATATACTGAAGCGGGTGTTCAGTACAGATTACAAGCCCCGTCCGATGGAGAAATAGAACGTTGTCCCTTTCCCGGGCGCGCTTTCGGCCCGGATGTTCCCCCCGTGCCGGTGTATAATTCGATACACTGTGGAAAGGCCGATGCCGGTGCCGGGGAATTCAGAGGACCGGTGCAGCCTCTGGAAGGGTTTGAAAAGCCTGTCGGCATAACCCATGTCGAACCCTGCCCCGTTGTCCCTAACAAAATAAACGGGACAGCCCCGGTCTTCAAAAACTCCGAACTCTATTCGTGCACAAGGTTGCCCTCCCGTGTACTTCACCGCGTTTCCCAGCAGGTTTTCCAGGACCGTTCTGAGCAGGTGGGGGTCGCCCCTGCCGGTAATTCGGGGCGGGATTATGAAGTCTACCCGTCTTTCCGGATTGTTTGCGAGCAGGTCGACTTTTATGGAGTTTGCGACGGAACTCAGGTCGATGTCCTCAAAGCGGATTTCCGCTCGGGAGACCCGTGAAAGCATGAGGAGGTGGTCGATCAGGTCCGACATCCGTCCGGCTGCTGCAGACACACGCTGGAGATAGTCTTTCCCGGTCTTGTCGAGTACGCCCGAATAGTCCTCGACCAGCGCCCTGCTGAAACCATCAATGCTTCTCAGCGGCGCACGAAGGTCGTGGGAGACGGAGTAGCTGAAAGATTCAAGTTCACTGTTGGCTGCCTCCAGCTGCCGGGTGCGTTCCCTCACCCGCTGTTCCAGTTCTTCGTTCAGCTCTCTGACCTCCTCCTCTGCTTTCCTGCGCTCGCCGATTTCACGCTCCAGTTCTTCATTCAGCTTCTTCAGTTCCAGCGTCCTCTCGCAGACTTTCATCTCGAGTTCGTCGTGGGCCTTCTTCAGGGACTGTTCGCTCAGCTTGAGCTTTCTGAAGATCAGGCTGTAAGGTTTTACGATGCCTGTTTCGATCAGTGCCTTATAGATGGAATAAACGGCGAAGATCTTCAGGAAGTGCCCAGCCAGGTTGGAAAAGCCATAAACACTTATATAAAAAGTGAACATCAGTTCGGAAGAAACGGTAAGGAGCAGGGACAACGCAAGCAGCCCGAAGACCGCCGGGTCGAACGCATTACGCTTGCGGTAAAGGAGCAACAGCGAGGACAATAAAAGCAGGGAGATGATATATTCGCTTGTCTTTTTGAAGGTTGTAAGTCCGGAAGCCGGGGTGTAACAGTCGGGGAATATTTTCCAGTAGAAGATCGAACAGATGATGAGGGCAGTTGCGGCGATGTAAGCGGCCAGCATTCTTTTTTCGTTCAGTTTCCTGTATACAAAAAAAGTGGCCAGAACGAAAGAAATGCCCTGAAGGTAGCGGGATGCAATCCATAACTGCGTGGGGAGGTTGGCCCCGAAACCGTAGAATACTCCCATGCCCTTGTAAGACAGGGTGTGCAGCAGGTCCAGGCCGCCGACAAACAGGTACGAGATCCCGAGCAGAAGCAGATAGTCGTTGTCCAGCAGGCGGCGGGATTTCCAGGCGATTACAAAGATGATCCATGCGACAACGATGCTGAACAACTCGGCGAGACTATGGAAGAGGTTATAGCTGTAAAGACTGGTAAGATACAGGCCGAAGACGACTGCCGCCGCGGTCAGGCCGGACTGGAAGAAGCGGACCGGTCTGACTTCGGCGAACGCTGGATTGTTTGCATCAGAATTCATGGGCAAATTCTTTTTCTGATTATCCGACGGTCGAGTAACCATCCGCTTTTAGGTTCAACTATCCGAAACTCATAAGTCAACCTTATCCCCGCCGGAAGATTCTTCTTCCAGGAGGTTGAGAAACTCTCTGGCCGGTCGGGAGAGAAACTTTTCTTTCAGGTAGATGACACCCAGTCTTCTGGTGAAGACGGCATCCGCCGGCCGTGCCCTGCCAAGGACCCCCGATTTTACCTCCTGCTCCACAGCCTTGTCGGGAAGTACGGAGATCCCGAGCCCCGCCTTGACGAGTCCCTTGATCGTTTCTATATAGGCGACTTCCATGGCAACGTTGGGCGTTAGCTTTTTGTGCGAGAATGCAAGATCTATGGTCTTCCTGGTTGTGGTATCGCTTTCCGGCAGTATCATGCCGTAATTGGCGATGTCACGGAGCCTCACTACAGACATCTTTTCCAGAGGGTGTCCCCTGGGGAAGACAAGGGACATGGGATCTGACCAGACGGTCGTGGATACCAGGCTGCCGCCGTGGAAGGCGGGAAGAGTGATGACGCCCAGATCGACGGCATTACGGGCCACCATATCGAGTATGGTCTCTGAACGGTGGCACTGCAGTTTGAGGTCGACCCTGGGGAAGGTCATGATATATCTTTTAAGCAAATCCGGCAGCCGGTGAAGGCTTATGTGGTCGCTGGTGCCGATTACCAGCTTGCCCGAACACTCTTCCGCCATATCCCTGACAGCCGTCTTTGCGGCCTCGACCGACCTCAGTATCTTTTCCGCGTGTGCATAAAGGACCTCGCCCGCCCTCGTGAGAAAGACCCTTTTGCCGAGTCTGTCGAAGAGCCTCTCACCCAGTTCTTCTTCGAGTGCCTTTATCTGTTTGCTTACGGCAGGCTGGCTGATGAAAAGCTCGGCAGCCGCACGGCTGACACTGCCTGTCCTGGCGACTTTGCTGAAGTACGAGAGTTGGTAAAAATCCATACTAATAGTTATCGGTTTTATGAAAATAATGACTTTGAATAAATGTATATTGCTATGATATGCTAAGATCAATTGAGGAGTCAAACAGATTTCCCAAAAGACTATATAAAAGACTATATAAAAGAAGGTGCTGAAATGGCTATGACATTGGCGGAAAAAATTTTCAGTTCCCATTTGAGGGACGAACCGTTCCCGGGAGCGAAGGTACTGGATATCGATGTGGTGATGTGTCACGAGATAACAACCCCTGTCGCCATCAACGATCTTGTCGCAAGGGGGAAGGACAGGGTCTTCGATCCCTCTAAGATAAAGGCCGTCATCGACCACGTCACCCCTGCGAAGGACAGCAAGACGGCGCAGCAGGGGAAGATCCTTCGGGACTGGGCGGTCCGCCATAACATACGCGATTTCTTCGACATCGGGAGGAACGGGGTGTGCCACGCCATCTTCCCCGAGAAAGGGTTTATCAGGCCGGGCTATACGGTGATCATGGGTGATTCCCATACGTGTACACACGGCGCTTTTGGCGCATTTGCGGCAGGGGTCGGCACCACGGACCTGGAAGTCGGAATATTGAAAGGTGTCTGCGCCTTCAGGGAGCCCAGGACGATTCGGATAAATGTGAACGGGAAGGTTCCCGACGGCGTCTACGCAAAGGACGTTATACTGAGAGTTATCAAGGAGCTCACCGTAAAAGGGGCGACAGACTGCGTGATTGAATTTCGTGGCGATGTAGTGAAGGGGATGTCGATGGAGGGGAGGATGACTCTCTGCAATATGGCCATCGAGGCGGGGGGCACGTCGGGTGTCTGCATGCCGGACGAGGTTACCGTTGACTACCTCTGGCCCTTTATATCGTCGGAATATAAGGACAAGGGGGCTGCCGTTGACGACTTCAGAAAATGGTGGTCCGATGAAGACTGCGGGTATGTGAAGGTCATCGATATCGATGTGACCGGCATGGAGCCGCAGGTCACTTACGGTTATAAGCCGGACGAGGTGAAAGATGTCTCCGGGATGGAGGGGACGCCGGTGGACCAGGTTTATATAGGTTCATGTACAAACGGCAGGCTGGAAGACCTCCGTGTCGCCGCTTCCTATATAAGGGGCAGGCAGATTGCGCCGACGGTGAGAGGAATCGTGTCGCCCGCTACCCCGAGGATATTCAGAGAGGCTGATGAGGAGGGGATTATCAGGATTTTTATGGATGCAGGGTTCTGCGTAACGAATCCCACGTGCGGCGCCTGCCTCGGTATGTCAAACGGCGTGCTCGCGCCGGGCGAGGTCTGCGCATCCACGACGAACCGCAACTTCAACGGAAGGATGGGGAAGGGCGGCATGGTCCACCTGATGAGCCCGGCTGTCGCGGCTGTCACCGCAATCGAGGGCAGGATAGCCGACCCCAGAAAATACATCGAGGAGAGCAGAGCATGAAGACATTCGGCGGAAAGGTCCTTTTTCTTGACAGGTCCGATATAAACACGGACGAGATAATACCGGCCAAATACCTGACCGAGATATCAAAGGGGGCTTTGAAACCCCATATGCTCGAAGATCTGAAACTCGAGGGTTTTGATCCCGGCGATCCGTCCGTGCGGGAAGCCCGGGTAATCGTGACCAGGGCGAATTTCGGTTGCGGCTCTTCCAGGGAACACGCCCCCTGGGTTTTTGAAGTGAACGACATCAATGTGGTCATCGCTTTGAGCTTCGCCCGGATATTCAGGCAGAACATGTTCAACTGCGGCATGCTCGCCATAGAGCTGCCGGAAGAGGACATCGAAAGGCTTTTCGCCCACCGGGACAGTGAAGCCGTCCTTCATGTGGATTTTGAAAACGACCGGATTACCATTGAATCGGCGAGGGGAAAAGAGACCTTGTCGTATCAAATTTCCGGCTTCGACAAGGCGCTGGTTAAGGCCGGAGGATGGGTCGACTTCGCGGATGCAAAGTACTAGATGAAATCTTGCAGTGCAGCTCCCGAGGGCACCACAAAAGTCTTGTAATGACGACATGATTTTATATATCTTTGACGTAAACGCAGCCATAGCGCAATGAATTGCCGGCTGACTTCTCCGGAGGGCTTTAAGTCGTCGTCACAAGATATTTCCCGAGCCCCTCGCGAGCCATAGTCGTCGTGAGTGCGGCTATTGCGGACGCTCCGCGCTTTTTTAAAGGAGGGAACACGTGACACCTGAAGAAAAAATTGATTCGATGGGCATTACACTGCCTGCGGTCGCGAAGCCTCTTGGGTCCTACGTGCCGTTTGTGAGAGCCGGGAATATCGTCTATCTGAGCGGGATACTGCCGCTCAGGGAGGGGAAACTCACGAAGACCGGTAAGGTTGGGGAATCGGTCACGCCCGAAGAGGCCGCCGGTGATGCACGTACCTGTGCCGTAAATGCAGTGGCCATCCTGAAGTCTGCTGTCGGAACACTGGACAGAGTGAGGAGATGCGTGAGGATTTCCGGTTTTGTGGCCTCTGCCGGGGATTTTACGGGCCAGCCGAAGGTGATCAACGGCGCGTCCGATTTAATGTTCGAAGTCTTCGGCGAGGCCGGCAGGCACGCCAGGTCGGCTGTTGGCGTGAACGTCCTCCCCCTTGACTCGCCCGTTGAGATAGAGTTTATCTTCGAAGTGGAGGATTAGTTACACGAGGGGGGTCTGCAGCGCAGGGGCTGTGAGCTTGCCTCTTTCTCTCTCGTAACCATCCTTAGTACTGCAAAAGTCCGCCGGCTCGCCTTTACAGCCGCTCTTCTGCAGTCTCTTTCTTTTTACGTTCCGGCCTGAACGAATCCGGCGGCCATCTGGAAGGCCCTGTCGCAATCAAGGGGAAACACTTCCTCCCGCCTCTTTGCCTTCTTCACGGGATCGAAGCGGGTTGACACCACCTTCGAATAGTCGTCAAACTGCAGCGTATCGTAGCTGCAGATGTATTCAGAGGACCCGAAGATCATTTTCATAGTACCTGCCTGCTGGTTGAAAAGCTGGAAGTATCCCGATTCCCTCATTTGATCTTCCGTTACATTCATGGTATAGATAAATCCGGTTTTAATGCGATTTGGGAAAAGGGAAGCGGGAGGATCGGTATAAGTCAGGAAAGGAAAGAGCAGGCGTTCCATGAATGACCTCATTTCTCCCGTGACATTTCCGAAATAGATAGGGGAGCCCAGAATGATGGCATCGGCCGTCTCAATATGCTGAAAGACGGGCGTCAGATCGTCCTCGACCGCACACCTGCCATAACTCTTGCCGCCCTTGGCCTTGCAGGCAAAACAGCTTATGCAGCCCTTATAGTCGAGATCATACAGATGGACCAGTTCCGTTTCCGCCCCCTTTGAGGCTGCACCTTCAAGGGCCTTCTCAAGCAATGTCGCCGTGTTCCATTTTTTTCTCGGACTTCCGTTAAACGCCAACACCTTCATTGTTTCGTCTCCTCAACGGTATATTCTTCCTTTATTATAGTGGAAAGCCGTCGAGCCAAGGGACGTAGAGACCGGCAATTGCTAAAAAGGCCGTAGCTGCTGAAGTCATATCTGTTCCCCTTTCTCTTCTCTCATACCGCCGAATAAGATCAGGCACTTAATTGCGACAGAGAAAGTAAAGGGGTCACCCATTAAAGGCATCCTCCAGCATAGTAGGTGACTGATCATCTGCTATGCTGGAGGATGCCTTTATATGATTATCAGTCCTTGAACCGTGAAAGTTTCCGGGGCTCAAAAAATGGGGACAGATCCTACTCAGTTTCTTTCGTAATCTTCATTTCAAAGATGACGGCTACAATGATGACTCTCAGTCAAAGTACAGGGCCGGGCAGAAGTCCCTGGCCGGCATTTGGACAGCCAGGCTCCCCCCGTCCTTCAGCGGGCGGAAAGAGGGTCTTTGCATGCGTATATTCCCGGCAGGTATAATTTCCCATGCATGTCACCGGCCTTGGACAATGTTCATTGGATTATCTCGCCCTGGTAGATGCCTACCCCGGAGTCGACACCAAGAAAGAAGTGCTGGAGTGGCATGAGCAGGGGGGAGGCCCTGTAGCCACCGCACTGGTCGCGTTGTCCCGTCTCGGGATAGATTGCCGGTTTTACGGCGTGACCGGTGACGATCCTGAAGGAAAAGAGATACGGCAGTCCCTGGTCGATGAAGGTGTTGACGTAAAAGGGCTTAAAGTGCGGAAAAACTCTTCTTCCCAGATAGCGTTTATTGCGGTTGAGGAGGGTTCGGCAAGGAGGACCGTATTCTGGAAACGACCCTCCGGCAAAGCCGTGACGACTGAAGAGATCGGGGATGATTTTTTTGAAGGATGCGACTTTCTTTTGCTGGATGGCCTCATGAAAGAAGCATCACTTCAAGCCGCCAAAGGGGCGCGCCGGAGAAATATCCCGGTAATGCTGGATGCCGGAAGTGCGCGGCCCGGCCTGCTCGAAATAGCGGCACATGCAGACTACCTCGTTGCCTCCGGGACATTCGCGAAAGGTAGCGGATGGGACCTTTCTCCGGAATTCCTCGCTGGCATGAAAAATGAGCTGGGTCTCAGCGCCCTGACTGTAACTCTTGGCGAAAATGGGAGTATAACCGTTTCGGATGACGCGGTAGACCGTGTGCCCGCCTTTGCCGTGCACGCCGTTGATACGACGGGGGCCGGCGATGTCTTCCACGGCGGCTACATATACGGGCTTCTGCGGGGCTGGACTATCCGCAATACCGTAACTTTTGCCTCTGCCCTGGCCGCCATGAAATGCCGGAAGATGGGGGGCAGGGAGGGGATTCCCGGGCTGGACGAGGTGAGGGCTTTCCTGAAGCAAAGAGAACATATGATATAATCCGGTTGTTACAGGCTGTCAGGCCGGCAAGCTTTCAGCCGCCGGCTTCAACCCTGTGAAGGTTCTTCGGTGTTTTGTGGAAAGTGACCGGTAAATGGAAGACGACATCTATAGTTTTGCGAGAGAGCGGGGCATTAGTGAACGGAAAGCCGTCGACGTGAGTTCGGGGATATGTCCCTGCGGGCCGTCCGGGAAAGTCAGGGCGGCCATAAGAAAGGCGATAAGGGATATACGGTTTCCCCCTGAGCCTTCTTTATCGAGGCTGAGAAGGACGGTCTCGTCCAAACTCGGGGCTGCCGGCAACAACGTCTTTTTTGCAAACAGCGTTGAAGAGCTGCTCCGTTTGATTTCAGGTGTATTCAGACCTCAGAAGGTGACGGCCCTTGGCCCCGTACTTGATGTCCACTCAAGTGCACTGACATCCTCCGGATCCGAAATAGAATGCGCCAGATGGGGGGACGGGGGGGAGACGGGAAGCGGCGGGCTCGTCTTTGTCTCCCAACCCAACCGCATTAGCGGCAGATTGGTGGACCTGGACCGGATGGACCGGATGTTTGATTCCGGCGGGCACGACAACCTTGTCGTTGTGGATGAAAGCCTCATCGAATTTACCGGTGACCCCGGCAGCTGCGAACGGGCTTTCCGGGAGGAGAGAGTGATAGTCCTCCGTTCAACTGCGAATTTCTATGGTCTGCCCGGGCTGGGGGTTGCCTACGCCATTTCGTCCCCGGGGATTATCGGCAGACTGAAGGAGAAGAAGTCCTGTGAAGTCAATACCCTGGCTGCCGCCGCTGCCCGGGCCGCGCTGATCGACAAGACTTACAGGGAGACGGCAAGAAAATATGTCGCGGAAGAAAGAAAATTGCTCTGCCGGTCGATTGAGAGGATCGGGGGCTTCAGGTGTTTTGATTCCGACTCCAATGTCTTTCTTATCCAGGCATCTTGTCCTGCAGAGGAGATTTCGTCGATCCTGGCAAGAAAGGGATTTCTGATAAGACCCTGGAAGACCGGAGATGCTCCCGGAGGGGTTTTTCTCAGGATGTCGGTCATGGAGCACGAGAAGAATGTCAAATTCCTGAGAGTCCTGAAGCAGGCTGCCGGCGTTGAGCGGACATCCGGTGGCAGTTGTCAGTGATTAGAACCTGTTTTAAGAATTGCATTTTCTATTACCGGGTTGTTTGCGTCATTGCCGCCCAGGCGGGAATCCGTGTTTTTCAAGGTTTAAAGTGGACCCCCGCCCCCGCCTGGCGGCAGGCAGGAGCGCGAGGGTGACGGATTCTTCGGAACGTTTGATCTTGAGATAAGTTCCAGTATATCTGCCTCGAAAATACCTCGGCCTTTCCGGTACCGTCCGCTGACATCGGCAATGTCACCGATACACGAGGCCCTTCCGCGAAATGAAAATTGTCTCCGGAATAGGTTAGAATTAAGATATGTCGGGCAAGTTCGTCCTGAGGGGCGTGCGGTATATATTGGTGGTGTCTGTGATGGCACTGATCTGGGTAGTTCTAGGTATGGTCTATGCCGACCGCTTCATCCCCCCGTTCAACCATCTGATCCCTTTCCTGATGCCGTGGAAGGCCCTTAACGCCATACCTTACGACGCAAGCGTCGCCCAGCGTCTGGGGATGATGCACGGAATGATTTATGCCTCCAACAGGGTGGCGAATTATGCCCTTGGTACGCTGATCGTATCATTTGCAATGTTCAGTATCTACCTGACACTCGTATACCAGCAGAAGCAGAGAAGGGCCCGCGAAAACAGGATGCTTCTGCTCAAGAACCAGGAGATAGCGAGACGAAATGAATTCATACGCTACATATCGGCCACTATAGGTCATGAGTTCAAGAACAACCTCGGTCGAATAAAGCGAAGGGTGGACCTGCTCCCGGGCATCCCCGGGGACGCGAGGACACGCCTTCACGACAATCTCGAAAAGCTGTTCGCCGATATCGATATTTTCAAGAAGATCTCGGACGAGAGAGAGGCGGGGCTGATTGATTTCGCGCGCGTAAATCTCCGGGACATACTGGTTGAACTTGGACAGCATTACGGCGATCTCGCCGAATTCAGGTTCGAGGACAAAATGCGTGTGCCCGCCATCTTTGCCTCTCAAACCCTGTTGAAGACCGTTTTTGAGAATCTGGTGGACAATGCCATCAAGTACAAGAAGCCCGGACAGGCACGGGCCAGAATATCGGTGTCGTGGTCAGTCGATGTGGATGTGAGACGGAAGTATGTTTCTTTGTCCTTCAGGGATGAGGGGATAGGCATGGACGAGCTGGAGGCGGACCAGTGTTTTTATAAGTGGAAGGGCAACCAGGAAGGCTGGGGGGAAGGGCTTTATTTTGTGAAATACGTGATAGGTCTTCATGCAGGTAAGATCCGGGTGGGCAAGGAATACACTTCGCCGGGGGTGGGAACGGAGATAATCATCAATCTCCCCTTTGTCGAGGAGGCCATCAATGTTTAGGGTCCTGATTGCCGATGACGATTACGAGGACCGGGAATTGCTGAAGCTGGAAATCCAGCAGGCGCTCAACGAAAAAAATCCCGATCTGAGGTTTTACGAGGCGGTCAGCGTGAAACAGGCCAAGCAGCTTCTCACCTCTCAGGTTTTCGACCTCATGACACTCGACATTGAATTTGACCGGATGACGGAGGGTATAGACGCCCTTCCTGAGATCTTCGAGAACTACCCGACACTCAATATTATCGTTATCAGCGGCAAGTTGAACAAGAGTGAAGTCTCGGAGCAGTTGTTCCGTTTCACGAAAGACAATGTGCTGAAGGGAAAGCGCTGGGCGCGACATTTCGATGTTCTCGACAAGAAGGACGACAAAAGCGAGGCGCTCAGGCGTGCGTATTCTTTTGCCTTCACTCAGAAGGAGGGTATGGACAACATACGGGAACTTTTTCTGCTGGCGGAGTCATACCTGGAAAAAAATATGATCGACAAGTGTCTGGAAGTGTACCAGAAGATCCAGAATATCGCCCCCGGCGAGAGGGAGTCCAATGAAAATATACGTATTTTTGAGGGCGCTATTTCCGTAGAACATGCGGTGGAATATTACCGGAACGGTGAGAAAACGGTGGCGGCCCTCCTCCTGGGTCATTATCTGGAAAATCAGCTGAAGATGTTTACTGCGACTATGCTGGGCTGTTCTTTCCCGGCGCTGTACGACTGCCTCAAGGCGCTTGAAAGCAACCGGCGTATAGGGCAGTACAGGAGAGGACTGTTTCACAAGCTGCTGAGGCTGCGAAACAAGGCGATCCATCAGCCTATGTCCATCGCGGAAAGTGACTTTGAGGCGGCTGTAAAGAACCTGCGGCTGCTGGAGGACGCCCTGTCATCATGAACATGGATTCTTTTAAAAAATATATGCTGCCCCCGGGGCCGATTCTCAGTCTGACGCTTATAGGTCTGATGTTTCTCAGCGCCCTTCTGTATTACCGGGCCATCAAGATACAGAGATTTCTCGAACCGGCCTTTGCCATTTCCGAGCCGAGGATACAGTTTGCGCAGAATGTGAACGACCTTCTCGTAAGGGAATTCGGCGGAGGGAATGTCGACGGCATAAGGTTCGGAGGAGGGTCCATCTTTGCGGAACAGGCGCTCTTACTGGAGAGTGAACATCACGAGAAGGGTTTGGATTCAGGAGTTATCGAAAAGCTGAGCAGGGTTTTTCTCGCCGCACTTCACGACCCGGATATAAGAGGTCATGTCAGCCTTATACTTGTTAATGCAAAGTACAGGATCAGCAAGGACAGTGATTTGAACAGAACGATGAGGTCCCGGGCGCAGCATATGGCAGACATGGTTCTGAATGCTTTATATGCAGCGGAACCCAGGCTGGAAAAGTATTACGGAGGATACTTTGCTGCATCGGCCCTGCCGGTGGCCGCTGCGGCCAGGGAATCGGGCTGGATCGAGTTCAGGATTGTACCCACCGAGCGGATGCATATCGAAGTGTTACAGAGGTTGGGTAAATACGTGCAGTAATGTCCGCCGATTGAGCGTGCCGGCGGCCGCTACGAGGCTGCCAAACGGCAAATGGATATGCTACAATACACAATCGGAAGAGAGGTGTGAATATCCGCCCGTGATTAACAGTCTCCGGCGAATATTCATTGCTTTTCTGCAGTCTGTAAACGGCCCTGCGCAACAGGGCGGTGTGAACCTCGTCAGGTCCGGAAGGAAGCAGCGATAAGCATTTTTCCTGTGTGCCGCGGCAAGTCGTTTACGGGCTGCAGTAAGGCAGAAGGGATGTGGTTGAGGGGTCAAAGTGAGGCGTAAAGTGAACCCCCCGCGCCCTCCTCATTACTCGCAAGGTATTTACTATGAGCTACCTCGTCCTGGCAAGAAAATGGAGACCCCGGGAATTCGACGACCTCGTCGGTCAGGAACCGATTATGCGCATTCTGAAGAATGCGGTCTCCCAGGGGAAAATCGCACACGCCTATCTTTTTTCAGGCCCCAGAGGCGTAGGCAAGACATCTTCCGCCAGGATTCTCTCAAAGGCTTTGAACTGCAAGGAGGGGCCGACTCCGGTCCCCTGCGGTGTCTGTGAATCGTGCACTGCGATAGCCGACGGTTCATCCGTCGATGTCATGGAAATCGACGGGGCGTCCAACAACAGCGTTGACGATATAAGAGACCTCAGGGAAAGGGTGCGCTATGCGCCGTCGAGCGGGAGATATAAGGTGTACATCATAGACGAAGTGCACATGCTTTCCGGTTCCGCCTTCAATGCGCTGCTGAAAACGCTTGAAGAGCCTCCTTCTCATGTCATCTTCGTCCTCGCAACCACCGAGATGAGGAAGATACCGGCCACAGTGGTTTCACGGTGCCAGCATATGCCTTTCAGGAGGATACCCAGCGGCGCTATACGAGACAGGCTCGGAAAGGTGTCGGAGTCGGAAGGCATCAAGGTTTCTCCCCGGGCGTTGGGTCTTATAGCGAGGGCCGCCGACGGGAGCATGCGTGACTCCCTTACCATACTTGACCAGCTGTCTTCCTTTTCATCCGAGGTGTCGGAAGAAGATGTAAGAGGCCTGCTCGGTATAGCCGATCTTGGTCTCCTGTCTAAAGTCTCAAAGGCGCTGATTGCCGGAGAGAGGGTCGAGTTGCTCAAGGCCGTGGAAATTCTTACGGAGCAGGGTGCTGACATCAGGGCTTTTACCAAGGGGCTCGTACAGTTTTTCCGGGACCTCCTGGTGGCGAGCGTGATGAGGCGTTCCGATGAGGTCCTTGATCTGGGGGCTGAGGAAATGGCCGCCGTAAAGGAGATAGCGGCGATGTCATCCGAAGACCAGCTCACTCTTGTTCTCTCTGAAATGATGAAGGCCGAAAACGACGTAAGGACGTCTTCTTCGCCAAGGCTCGCACTTGAATTGAGCCTTTTAAAGGCAAGCTTCCTCAGCACGATGAAGCCTCTTAAGGACGTGATCGAGAATATCAGCCGTCACGGAGTAAAGTGTACGGGAGGATTATCATCCGTCGTCCCTGAAGATGTAAGAGAGGCCGAAGATACGAATGAACAGGAAGAGCGGGAACATGGCGGGAGACCGGTAATGGAAGCGCAGGGGCAGCCGAAGGCAGCCGGTTCTCCTTCCGGTGATGGGGATGCAAAAGACAAGGCGGAGGAAGAAGACGCGTCCGGGGCATGGGAGAGAACCATCGCGAGGCTGGACCCCCGCCTCTCATCGCAGCTCGGTCAGGCCGAGGTGGAATTGAGGGGGAATGAGCTTTCCCTAACCCTTAACGGGGGGCATGCGACGCTGTTCGGGGACTCCATAAAGAACAACCTGGAGGCTATAGGGAAGGTAGTGAAGGACGAGTACGGCCGGGATATTTCGGTCCGTTTCGCCGTTGCGCAAAAAAAGAAACAGAAAGTCATGAATGAACCTTTGATCAAGGAGGTGCTGGAACTCTTCGGGGGGAGGATTGTGGATGTTTCCCCGGCAGGAGATCCCGTAAATAAGCAGAACGGAGGAAAATATGTCTAAAAAAATGCTCGGTGATCTGATGCGCCAGGCGCAGAAGATCCAAGAAGAGATGCAGAAGACGCAGGAGGAGGCAAAGAAAAAAACGGCTGAAGCGGCTGCGGGAGGCGGCATGGTAACGGTGGTCGCCAGCGGGGCGGGGGAACTCGTATCGATAAAGATAGAAAAAGATGTCGTCAATCCCGACGATGTCGAGATGCTGCAGGACCTTATACTTGCGGCCGGCAACGAGGCCCTCAGAAGAGCCCAGGAGATGGTCAATGAAGAAATGTCCAAACTGACCGGGGGGCTGCAGCTGCCGGGAATCGGGGGGCTCGGGAATATGTTCGGGAAGTGACGGGTTGAAGGCTTTTTCCACTATGAATACCCTAAACCATTGCGATTGGAAGTAAGGAAATGCAGGGAATCATCGATAACCTGATCAGTGAGCTGATGCGGCTGCCGGGCATCGGCAGAAAGAGCGCCCAGCGGCTTGCCTTTTTTATACTGGCGATGCCTGACGGGGATGCCCTCTCCATAGCAAAGGCCATAGAGAATGTAAAGGAGAAGGCGAGGTTCTGCGGCCGGTGCTTCAATATAACAGAGAATGAAATATGCGGAATATGCAGTGACGGTTCCCGCGACAGAAGCAGGTTATGTGTCGTAGAGGAACCGAGTAACATACTTGTCATCGAGCGGGTCAAGAGCTTCAACGGTCTTTATCATGTCCTGCTCGGGGCATTGTCGCCAATAGATGGAATTACCCCGGACAAGCTGAAGATAAAGGAGCTTGTTGAAAGGGTAAGGGGCAATGGCGTCCGGGAAGTGATAATCGCCACCAACCCGAATACAAAGGGAGAAATAACCGCGCAGTTCATAAAGGAAGAGCTGGGTCCGCTTGGCGTCAGGGTGACGCGTATAGCTTACGGATTGCCTATGGGGAGCGACCTGGAATTTGCAGATGAGGTAACCCTGGGCAAGGCCCTGGAGGGGCGCAGGGAGATCTGAGGCCGGCCGGATTTATTGTCCATTTCAGCTTTATCTTTCCACTTAGCGCCGATTATTCATAAACGTACAGGGGACACAACCCGCATTATGCCGTAATTTTTCGGGGATTAAGAACGGCCGAAGGAGTTTACAACGACCCGGGAAAGATGTATATTTTGATCAGAAGCGACTGAAAGGACAAATCCGGAGGTGCCCAGATGGTAAAAATCGCGGACATCAGGAAGATCGCACGGCAGCAAGGGATTAACAGCTGGAAATTAAACAAGACAGATCTTATCAGAACGATCCAGAGAGCGGAGGGCTACAGCGACTGCTTTGCGACGGCCGGTGTCCGCACATGTGATCAGTTCGATTGTCTTTGGCGCGAGGACTGCGCTAATGCGTTCTCCTCATGAATCCTCCCGGCTCTTTTCAATTGACGGGCGGGGCTTTTTTCAAAAAAGCCGCTTCAGCGGCGGCCCTGCATCCGGACCACCACTGAAGCTCTGAACAGAGTCCTCTCAGAACACCGGGAAGCGTCTTTTGAAGCTGATCATGGCGCTGCCGAAATAGCCTCCGCCGAGCTTTACCTTCTCTGCTGTTCCCATACTGTAATGGTTGAAGTCCTCATAAACAGGCATCCCGGCTGTTAAGCGCAAGCTGAAGTTTCCGCCGTAGGCGGTAATGAATTTCCAGTCCACGACACCCGCCAGGTTGGTCTGTAACCCACCGGTATTGCCCACGTTTTCTCCCCGGTATTTGTCCTTTGCGCAATACACGGCATCTAATTCAAGGCCTGCCATAAGGTCATAGTTTGGAGTGTAGTGCACTGCGGCCCCCATATGAGCCGTATCCCCGAACCTGTAATTGTCGCTGTTCTCAAATCTGGCTGTGTAACTTGCCAGGTAATGGAACCAGAAGTTTCTGTAGCGGTTGGAGAACAGAAGGCCCCCGGTGAAGGCCAACGCTCCCGCTCCCGTCTGAAGACCGGGCATCGATATGTACTTCTCCCTGAAATCTCCTGTCGGAAGGGTGGTTCCGGCCAGGAGGCTGAAAAATTTGCTGTAGAAAACGTTTTTCCAGAGATTATATCTCACTGTTATGTTAATGTCTCCGAATCCGCTGTTCCTTTGTGTCTCGGTCTGTTTACCCCCCATCTTGTAGACTTCCATCTTCTTCTCCAGATAGGAGGAGGCTACGCCGAGGGCAAGATTATCGGTTAAACCGTAATTTACCATCAGCAATTTGACCTTATCCATGGTCATGTTCATGTAGCTGATCCCCGCGCCAAAAGCACCTTTCGGAGGCAGGACGGCGGTCTTGATTCTGGTCGGTATTGTCATGCCCATGGGAGAGATACTCAACAGGGCCTGGGTGAAATCGATTATCTGTCCGCCCTCTTTCAGCCTGAAGTTCTCTGCTTCGGCTCTTGTTCCGAAGGCGATTATATTAGGGATCATGTCCGGCACTGTCCTGCTTCCGATTACGTATGTTGCGGTCTCTGCCGGTATGAGGGCCTTGCTTTTCCAGTCATGGACCATGATCGAGGAAAAAGCATCCGGCCCGCCTTCGTCATTTACGACCCTGAGCATGCAGGACACGCCGCATGTCTCGACCTTTTCACCGTTTTTCAGGGTCAGTTGAGTAGAGGTATTATGGTACTGGTCGATGTACATTCCGCAGACTCTGCAGCCGGGTCTTGTCCTGTTGGCGGCCTGTATTGGCTGCGGCGCAATCAGCAATAATACGACAATAAACATTAAAAATCTTTTCACGTCTTCCTCCTGAAAGTGTGGCCTGTGTTATCCTTTGCCCGTCTCAACAAATCTGGGACGGCATCGACGCGCTTTACGCCGGGTGGCAAAGGCGGCAACACTGACCTGATTGCCTTCAAGGCAGACGGTTCCGGCCGATGGCCGGCCTGTTGCCCCGATCTGTTTTGTGAACTTTCAGGAAAGGCGGGGAGGTTTTTCTATGGCTTTGGAATAAACTGATGAAGGAAGGGCATCATAAGGGAACCCATCAAAATTGTCTGAAGCAGATGTTGAAGAAAGAATGCCTTTTTCAACAAGGGTGATATGAGTCAGGCCGTGACACACAATCCCCTCGGTTTCGTCTTCCATGCAGCCAAGAGGTCTTATACATGGCGACGCAGCCGGATTTCGGGCGTGAGTTTCCTTCCTGCAGCAGCGGCAGGATTTCATGGCATGGGAGCAATGACAGCGCAGGGAGCAATTCTCCGCCTCTGCGTTTTGGGAAGGCAGGGGCAGGGCGAGGTTGAATATGAACAGAAAAGCGAGCAGGATGAATGAAATTATCTTGTTGTAGCGCCTCATCATTTGTTGTAACTTCGGAGCCGAATTTTACTATAATACACGAACCGGAAGGAATTTGCAGCCTTATTCGTTGTTGCCGGCTGCGGATAAACCTTTCAACGGACAACAATTGCATTTCAAGGTCCTGGTCGGCCCGAAAATATGTCCTTCCAGTGTTGCCATGCCCTGTCTCAATGGACCCCGGATACGGCTTCGCGGTATGACAGATGAGGCTTTTTAAATTCTCCTTTTTGGACCTCAGATGTCTTTTGAGGGACAGATATTATAGAGAACACATTCCTTGTGCTTCGGTTTTTTTGCCTGGCATATTCTGCGGCCGTGGAAAATAAGAAGATGGGATATGCTGCCCCATTGATCCCTGGGCGTGATCTCCATAAGGTCTTTTTCTATCTTGACCGGGTCCTCATTTTTTGTAAGTCCGAGGCGCTGGGAAAGTCTCCTGACGTGAGTGTCTACGGCAATCCCTTCGTTGATCCCGTAAGCGTTGGAAAGCACAATGTTGGCGGTTTTTCTGGCAACTCCCGGAAGGCTCGTAAGTTCTTCCATGGTCTGCGGCACTTTTGAGCCGAATTTTGCGACTATGATCCTGGCCGCTCCCTGAATGTTCTTTGCCTTATTGTTGTAAAAATTTATGGAACTAATGTCTTTCTTCAGGGCATCAAGCGGGATGCCGGCATAATCCTCCACACTGCGGTATTTCCCGAACAGGGTTTCGGTTACCTTATTTACATGCGCATCCGTCGTCTGGGCCGACAGGATGGTTGCCACAAGCATTTCGAAGGGAGATGTGAAATTAAGAGCCGTCTTCGGTTCGGGATATTCTTTTTTGAGTTTTTTTAAAATCTCTCTGATTTTCTTTTTGCTGTCCATTATTTCCTCCTCAAGAATTAACCTGACCAATTAATCTACGGTTTATACAATTATGCACGCTGCCGCAGCTTCTTTCCAGCACCCGGACTTCTTCAGCGGACTGTCAGACAGGGACTATCTTCCTGAAGCCTTGACTGAAAGTCTGGAAGTTGTCTAGAATTACCAGGGCCTTTCTGCTTCCTGTGTAAGAATGATGTTTCTGGATGAGGGACCTCAGAATTTCCATCTCCTGCGCCTCTTCCAGACAGAGAGACTTTACATAGGCGGAATTCAGCCGTCTCCGGAGTGTTTTGCCGGGATCAAGGAGGTAAATGAGACCGCCCGTCATTCCGGCCCCGATGTTAAAACCGGCCTCTCCCAATACTACGACAATGCCCCTGGTCATATACTCACACAGGTGGTGGCCGGTCCCTTCCACTACGGCGGTCGCCCCGCTATTCCTTACCGCAAACCGCTCCCCGGCCCTGCCGGCTGCATAGAATTCTCCCCCGGTTGCGCCATAGAGTATGGTATTGCCCGCTATTATCTGGTCCTGAAGCTCCCGTTCCGCCGGGGAAGGCATGATGACCAGCCTGCCGCCGAACATGCCTTTGCCCACGTAGTCGTTGGCTTCCCCGATCAACGTCAGCGACAGTCCTTTATGGTTGAAGGCTCCAAAGCTTTGACCTGCAGTCCCCCTGAAGGTCAGATTTATCGTATCGTGGGGAAGACCTCTGTCCCTGTACCGGCGTGCAATGTGATAATTGAGCTTCAGAGGTATGCTTCTTTCGGTATTCCTGATTTCATATTCCCGGGAGACACGTTCGGCTTTCTCTACATGTGGGAGCAAATCCTCAATGATCCTGTCGTTCATCGATGAGGAGGGATTATCATTTCGCTGCCGCGTGCACTTCCGCGTCTGATCTTCCCGATAACCTCCCAGAACCGCATCAAGCTTGAGCCGTCCGGACCCTTCCGGCAGGCCGGCGGCAGCCGGCTTCAACAGATCGGACTTTCCTATGATCTCCTCCATCGTCCGGAAGCCGATCCCGGCCAGTATCTCCCGCACCTCTTCAGCCACGGCGCTGAAATAGGAAACGACTCTATCGGCGGTGCCCCTGAATTTCCGCCTGAGTCTTTCATCCTGAGTGGCGATTCCCGTGGGGCAGGTGTTCAGGTGACATTGCCTTGCCATGACGCAGCCCAGTGCGATCATGGTGGCCGTGCCGAACCCGAATTCCTCGGCTCCCAGAAGGGCCGCCGTGACAACATCACGGCCGGTCCTGAGACCTCCGTCGACCCTTACTCTTATGCGGTCTCTCAAGCCGTTTTCCACGAGGACCTCCTGGGTCTCGGCAAGACCTGTCTCCCAGTAATTGCCCGCATTCTTTATAGAGCCGATGGGAGATGCCCCGGTTCCGCCCTCGCAGCCGCTAAGCTGGACTATGTCGGCGTATGATTTTGCTACTCCGGCGGCGACCGTCCCCACGCCGCTTTCGGAGACCAGCTTTACGCAGACCCTTGCCCCGGGGTTTATCGCCTTGAGATCGTTTATGAGCTGGGCCAGGTCCTCGATGGAGTATATATCGTGATGCGGCGGCGGTGATATGAGAAGGGTATTCGGGCTGCAGTGCCTCAGGGTGGCGATGTAAGCGGTCACCTTGTTTGCGGGGAGGTGGCCGCCTTCTCCCGGTTTCGCGCCCTGGGCGATTTTTATTTCGAGTTCTGCTGCTGATGCCAGGTACGCCGGGGTGACCCCGAACCTGCCTGAAGCTATCTGTTTGATAGCGCTGTTCCTTATCGTCCAGTACCTCGCGGGGTCTTCGCCCCCTTCTCCGCTGTTGCTCCTGATGCAAAGGAAGTTGCAGGCTTCCGCAATGGTCTCGTGGGCCTCGGGTGA
The DNA here is from genome assembly GCA_037380845.1 of Candidatus Sulfobium sp. GTDB lineage: Bacteria > Nitrospirota > Thermodesulfovibrionia > Thermodesulfovibrionales > UBA6898 > JARRRD01. The sequence continues at coordinate 102,909 of JARRRI010000012.1, forward strand.
GAGGGCGCCAACGGACATGGCGCCTGAAAAGAATCTCTTCAATATCATTTCCGGGGATTCGACCTCTTCGAGCGGTACGGGCTTCCCCTTCCTGTAATCCAGCAGATGACGTATAAAGACCGGCCTTCCATATGCCATTTTCGAAAACTCACGGTACAATCCTCTGTCGCCGCTCCTGACGAATCTGATCAGGGCCGCCACCGAAGACGTGGACCACTGGTGCCATTCTCCGCCCTTCCTGTGTCTGAGATTGCCGCCGAAATCAAGTTCAGGCCTCCCCCCTTCAAAGCCCTGCGCATGTCTTTTCAGCAAAGATTGCTCCACTTCCACCAGACCGTCGGCTTCGAGCGTAACCGGGACATCCCTGAAGAATTCCTGAATGAAGTCGCGGTTGAGACAGACCGCGTCAAAAAGTCTGGCACCCCAGTAGGAATTGAGTGTAGATATCCCCAGGCGCGACATGACCTTGCGGAGTCCCTCTTCCAGGGCCTTCCTGTAGTTCGCCAGCGCGTACTCACAGGTCACTTGAAAGGTCCCGTTTTTACACGACTCTCTTATTGTATGGAGTGCAAGATAGGGGACCACGGCAGATGCGCCGCACCCTATCAGACACGCGAAATGGTGGACGTCCCTTGCCTCTCCTGTCTCTATTACAATGCTGGCCCTGTTGCCGAGGCCTTCATTCTGCAACGCGGTAAAAGAAGCGGAGACCGCCAGAAGACTCGGAATTGCCGCCCGCTCTCCGGAAAGGTCCCTGTCTGAGAGTATAATGATCTCAGTCTTTTGTCTTACCGATAAGATCACTTTTCTCCGGAGGCGCCTCAGGGCAAACAAAAGAGGTGGCTCTTTTCCAGGAATACAGCAGGTCATGACGCCCTCTTCCTGGACCGGATCCAGGACATCTTCCATCCCTTTCAGGGAATAAGTTGTTTCGATCCTCTGCATTTTCAGGGGATTTTGGTCTTCCATCGCAGTCAGTTGGCTTTCAAAGAGTAGCGGCGAGCTTATCTGCAGTCTGGCGGCGTGGTCCGGCGTTTCCATGAGGAAGTTCCTCTTATGCCCGAGAGCCATTCTGAGCGACATGACCGTCTCCTCCCTGATCGGGTCGATGGGTGGATTCGTGACCTGGGAAAACCTCTGTTTGAAATACCGGAAAAGAAGTTGAGGTTTTTCTGAAAGCGGCGGGAGCGGGGTGTCATCGCCCATGGAGTAAGTCATCTCCTTTCCGTCTTCCGCCATTGTCTTAAGGGAAGTCTGTATTTCCTCGGCCGTATAGCCGAAGGCAGCCTGTTTGGCGGCGGCATCCTGCACGGGGACGGTCTTTCGGATATCTTCCCCGAGCCTGTGTAACCGGCTGTCGAGCCATCGCCTGTAGGGCTTCCTGGCGGAGAGCTCTTTCAGTATTTCGTCGGTATGCCTGACAGAGCCGTTCGAAGTATCTACGCAGAGAACGTCTCCCGGACCGAGTCTTCCCTTTTCTTCCACTCGTTCGCTCCCCATGTCCACCATGCCGGTCTCGGAACCCAGGATCAGGAAGCCGCTTTCGGTCCGGGTATACCTGAGCGGCCGCAGACCGTTTCGGTCAAGATGGGCACATACCTTTACGCCGTCCGTCAGGACGAGAGCTGCCGGCCCGTCCCACGGTTTCATCATCAGCGACTTGAATTCCAGGAAGGCTTTAGCACTTTCACCAAACCCGGATTCTTCCCATGCCGGCGGAACACACATGAGAATGGAGTGTTCCGGCGACCACCCTGCGAGCACAAGTAGTTCTATGATCCTGTCGAGGGATGCCGAATCGCTCTCTCCAAAAGAGATCAGGGGCCTGATCACTTCATTATCTTCTTCGAAGACCTCGTGTCTGATTTCATGCTCTATGGCGGACATCCAGTTCCTGTTGCCCTTGATGGTATTGATTTCCCCGTTATGTGCCAGAACCCGGAAAGGCTGGGCGAGTTCCCAGACCGGGAAGGTGTTGGTAGAAAACCTCTGATGAAAGAGACAGAACGCCGAGTCGAAGCGGTCATCCTGGAGGTCGGGGTAGAACCTGTGCAGCTGGGGAGCAGCCAGCATCCCTTTGTAGACTATGGTCTTCGTCGACAATGAGGGTATATAGACCTTTCCTCCGCGGGTATTTTCTATTTGCCTCCGTGCGATATAGAGCCTGACCTCTCTCTTTTCGGGCGGCACGTCCACAGCGTCAATCAGCAGCTGTCTTATCGCCGGTTTTACGGAAAGGGCCGAGTTTCCGAGGGCTTCGTCATTTATCGGAACATCTCTCCAGCCGACTATTTTGAACCCGCAGCCAATCAGGGTTTCT
>JARRRI010000013.1:0-74314 GCA_037380845.1 Candidatus Sulfobium sp.
GAAAAGAGGGGTCAAGCTCCGCCTCCTCAAACTACCTGATATCGCCGCTGAGGCTGTTCCTTCCCTGCACTCCGCTGCCCGGGCTTTTTTAACTTTTGACATTAAGTCCGCTGTCTTGCGCCCTCGGGCCCCACAGAGGCTGATGACCGCCAAAAAGCTGCGCTGCAAAGGTGGTCGAAAAATGCTGGGCAACTGCTGCAAAGGAACAGGCAGAACCGGCTTGCCGACCCGATATCAACATCCGGTTCAGTTTAACGCGCTTCCCGGGTTCAAACCGCCGTATTTACTAAGTGCTTTCATCGGCATAAAATATTGTTAAAAGATGGAGTATGTCCATGAATAAGAAGCGGGCCTTCTTCAACAGTGCCATCGCACTTTATTTTATTATTGCGCTCGAAGTCCTGATAATGATAAGCCCCTTTGCCGGCTTGTTTTATTCCGTCTTCAATCCCTTTCTGATCGAAACTGCAAAATATCCGGCCACCAGGTGGCTCAGTGCCTTTTATATGCCCCATATGGTACTGCCTCGAGACTTGTTCCTTCAGTTTGTAAGGGTCACGGGTTCAGTCATGTTCATCGTTGGGGCAGCGACCTTCCTGGCGTGCGCCGTTCAGATATACGCTGCCAAGTTAATGAAAAAGGGCGCTGTGCTTTCGGGGCTTTATTCCTGTATCCGTCATCCCCAGTATCTCGCGCTGGGTATGGCGGGGCTGGGACTGGCGATTCTCTGGCCAAGGTTCCTGACCATCATCCTGTGGCTCCTCATGATATTCGTATATTATGCGCTTGCGAAAGACGAAGAGCGCAGGATGCTGAGCGCTTACCGGGAAACCTACGGCCTGTACATGAAAGAAACGGGAATGTTTCTGCCGAAGGGAATTGAAAGGCTGCTCTCACCCTCCTCACGGATCGGAAAAGCCGCTCTTGCTTGCGGTATTTCCGGTTTTTTCCTGGGCGGGGCATTTCTGATGCGGGCATACACCATCGACACTCTTACGCTATGGACCGGGGCGCAAAAATTTACGGCTGTAGCCGTACTTCCGGAAGACGGCTTTAAGATGGACCACCGCATGGGCGACATCCTTGCTCTGCCTGAAGTGCGGAGGGAAATTCAGGACAAGAAATATTATCTCGTTTATTTTATCCCGAGAGACTATATCATGCAGGGAATGATCGCCGACACGGGTCCGGAATGGAAGCTGTTCAGGCAACATCACTCAATTTCCATGATCACTGACTGGATATTCCATCCTTTCAGTCATCTGCGGGAAGGACACCACGCAATGCACGGTGGAATGCATATGCATCGGGATGATTCAGCGATGAGCGGCGGCATTTTCCGGCGACTCATTTTCTTATCAATAGAAGGTGTAGATGTGAATTCTCCGGCCGACCTTTTCTCTATCAACGCTTTGCGCGTGCCACAGTTCATGGTGGATGTGGATATCCATAATCTGAAACTGATAGACGTTAAAGACCTTCCCCACGGGAGCGGATGGGGAACGGTGCCCACACCGACATTTTGACCATTGAGTAAGAAGGCAAAAGAAGCGACTTCACTGCGAGTAGGAGAAAACATTTTGCTTCTCACACCTGTCGAAAAGACATCTTCAGTTCATATGTCCCGGCGTCTGCGCTTTTTTCCATTGCGAAGCCCGTATTTTCGAAGAGGTGGAGCATCTTCTCGTTTTCCCTGAGGACCTCGGCCGTAAAGCCGTGTAATCCGTTCTTCCTCGCCAGCTGCGTGAGGTATGTAAGAAGCTCCCGTCCTATGCCCATATTCTGATACTCATCACGCACCACAAATGCCACCTCCGCCGTGTGAGTCTCCTCGTATCCCACCTGTATCGTGTCCCCGTTGCGGACAATCTGTGAAACGTACTTCCCGATCCTTTGAGTAATGTCATCAGGCGACCTCGCCTCGAACTCGATCAATGGCTCGTCCCGGGGAATGATGAAGTCGATGTCCCTCATATGAAAGAAGGTATCACCGTGCACGCGCGGCATATTTGCGTTAATCTGGGCGATTGTCAGGGCTGCGTTGTCCGCCGCGGCCTTGACAATGTCCACACTTATGTCGAGGCTCATGTAGCCATGAGCATCAGGCGGTGACATCTGCAGGAGCGCAACATCGACGGGCACGATCTTCCTGTCGAACAGGTCGGGCACCGCCGATAAGAATATCGGCGTATAATCCGCCAGCCCGCTGTTTACTGCAGCCCTCATGCAGGGCACGCAGCAGGTACTGGGGTTCTCCGCATCCCGTACCGATAAAGATCCTGTCCCCTGCATGGATCGAGCTGAAAGCCCGTTCCTCCGGCAAGAACTTCTCGGGATAGGCCCTTTTCAGCTCCTCAATATTCGTAATGCCTTCCGAAAAACCCATCGGTTACCCCCTTTTTCCCTAAAATTATATCACCGGGAAATGCCTCTCTTTAATCTTTTCGAAAGTGCTGCGCCCTCATGAGGGGCTCAGGCAGTTGACGCCTGAATTCAGGTATGATAGTTTGAATCGGGAACAAAGAGCGGAGAATTGAAGAAAGACCATTTCGACGTAATTATCGCAGGCGGCGGGCCGGCGGGTTCGGCGGCCGCTTACACCCTGGCAGCCCGGGGGATTGACGTATGCGTGGTCGACAAGTGCATCTTCCCCCGCGACAAACTCTGCGGCGGACTCTTGACTCTTCGCAGCAAGAAGATCTTTGACCGGGTCTTCGGAGTTTCCTGGGACCCTGTAATAGATGCGGTTTCAAGGGGGGTGGTTTTCTATCACAAGGACCGTTTTCTGAACTCCGTCCTGGATTATAAGGACCTCTATTTTACACGACGTTACAACTTTGATAACTACCTGCTGGGTCTGGTTAAAAAAATGAACGCCACCGTGTTTCTCGGAAACGATGTCAGGAATATCGATCTTGACGGCAGAAAGGTTGCCCTGGGTAACGGCGTCTCGCTGAGCTATAAGTACCTCATCGGCGCTGATGGGGTGAACAGCCGCGTTGCCGGGGCGTTGTTCGGCAGATTTTTCGATAAGTCGACTCTTGCTTATGGCTTGGAAATGGAGGTCCCCATTACCGGCAGGGTGCCCCGGATAGTCGACCCGGAAATCTATTTTGGTTTCGTAAAATGGGGATATGGATGGGTATTCCCCAAAAAGGAGACCCTGACTGTCGGGATCAGCGGTTTGCATGGGAAGGCCCCGGACCTTGGAAAGAGTTTTGCTGAATTCATAAGGATGAGGTTTGGGGACATGCCGGAGGCTCAACTGAAGGGACATTATATACCCTTTGGAAATTATCGAAGACGGCCGGGGCGGGACAATGTTCTTCTCTGCGGCGATGCAGCCGGATTGGCCGACCCTATTACGGGCGAGGGGATAGCGTTTGCGATGCAAAGCGGACATCACGCGGCGCTTTCGGTAATGGAAGACCTGCAGAGGAAGAGGTCGAAAGGAGCTCTTGGTTTATACATGGAAAGATGCAGAAGCATCACCAGGGCGTTGGATCGTGCAAGGATGCTCCGAACCCTGATATTTCCCGAAATAAGTCAACATCTCTTCATATCGGTATTTCCAAAGACAAGGAGTGTCGCGAGAAAACACATGGATCTCATGGCCGATGAGATCGAATACGGTCAATATATGCGCTTCATAATGGCAGGTATCGGCAAGTACGTCGTTAAGAAAATCGTCCCCCCCGTGCGCTGATCAGGTATGCACGTTATGCCGGTATGTCGATGTGGGGGCGTTGGTAGTGGTCGCAGGCCGAGGGGACACCTTTAAGCCAGGGCACACGTGGGGGCTCCTGTCCCGATCCTAAAATTACAACTTGACACATAAAATGTTCAGCGGTACAACAAAACTAAGAAGGGGTGCGATCCCGATAAAGCCAAACCCTCCGTGAGGAGGGGACAGAAAGCGGCGGGTCTTAATAGCTAAGATGGCCGAGCTGCCGAAGGTGAGCCTTTGGTAAGCTCGGCCTTTTTATTGGATGTGAGGGGGGATGAGCAGAGTGCTCAGACCATCGTGACAAAGGTCGTTTTTAACAGCGAAAGGGGGACGTCATGCTGGGCAGAATAGTAAGTGCAGCAGGCATAGTATTTGTATTTTTCATGGCAGCCGCTACGGCAGATATCGCGGAGGGGAAAGATTTTACGCACGGGACTGTGGTGGTCGCCATGGGAGGCGGCTCCATCGAAGATGTGGCATTTCAAACCGGTCAGTCAGGGGACGCGACCTTCTCGTTTTTCGTCGGCTACGACAAAATGGGCAATCTGAAAGGATCTTTCTTTGTCAAGCGCGTTTTTCTCGCCTCCGGGGCCAGGGCCGCCATCAGCACCGAGATAACAGACCTCGCGGTGCAGCAGGGAGACTGCACCTGGGTGACGATGAGCGGCGTCGCCAGGTTCAAGGCGACCTGGGTACCCAAGCCTGTGCCAGACCACACATTCACTCTCGAAGCCTGGAACTGTGACAGTCTTGACGATGGTGTCGACATGATCTGGTTTGAGGTGAGACGTCCCAACGGCAGTTCAAGGCCGGCGCTCTCGCTTGAGGCCCCGACCGCCCTGAATGGCGGGAACGTCATGATACCGTACCCGTACGATTTACCGTGACCCGGTTTAACGGCAGCGGTAGGGGACAGGCTACCCAAGAATAAACAGGGACACATTCTGAATGTGTCCCTGTTTTCCCTGTTTTAGCAGCAGCTGTTTAAAAAATCAGTCCATTTCGGTCACTAGGCCGCAAGTTTCGCATACAAACCTGACAATAATTTAACCAGGTTTACTATCCCTCATTTCGCTTTCCGGTAAGAGTATGAAGCGCTGTGCTGATAAGCCAGCCACCGGTCGCGGCGACAGTGATGAACATGGCGCCGGACGCGATCACTCCCATAGCCATCGAGGCCGCTACGATCCACCTCGAAAATATTCCCGCCGTGAGGGGCTGTCCGAGGAGGATGCCGGCGACATCGAGGCCGATGGAACGGCCCGGGTATGAACCGGGAAGCAGTCCGAATATTACGAAAAGCACTGTTCCGCACCCTGCCAGCATGTACGCAAGCCTTTTCAACAATCCCGTCTCTCTCATGGTAGTCGCCTCCTGCCGTTTAATTGCAAACACATCTCGCACTATTCATGCCAGGTCTAACATGATGATTCCAAACGATTGTAGGCCCGCCCGCCATCGCATCGCCGCAAATCCTCTTTGCAGGATTGCAAAAAAGAGGTGAAATTACGATGTGGGTGCGGAGCTCATCCCTCCAGTGCATGCGTACGCCAGGGACCGGCGTAGCGGAAGATATAAAAAGAAAGGTGACAGAGGACTGCTCACCGAACGCCGTAGTAGCAGCGGGGTGACAAATTCTGCTGGCTACAAGCGGAAAACTAGTGCTGCCAGCTGTGCGTTGCCGAAAAAGTAGCCTGCCCCCTTTTGCAGGCCCCCACCAGCTGCCAGACTGTGTGGGATGGCATAGCTGGAGAACCGGAACTCCTTCTTAATCGGTCCTTCCCGATAGTTTCCGCTGATCGAAACCTGTTGCGATTTCGAAAAAATCAGCGTGCAACAATGAGCTTAAAGCCGCTATTGACAGCGTGCCAGATCTGTGCTATTTAGTTATGAAGGAGACATTCTGACGCTCGGACGTCTGATGGCGCTCCTGCCTTTTGGAATAACGGGCAACTTCGGGAGGACACTATTCCCTTGTTGCTTTTTTTAGAAATTCACGCAGTGATCATCACGAAGGGAACACAATGCGCATTCGTTTGAAGGAACGCCGACCCGAAACAACTGACGTGATGTCGTTCATTTTCGACTTGGGCGGGCAACAGCTTGAATACAAGCCCGGGCAGATCTTGCATTATGAATTGGATTCCCTTGCATTCCCTGATGAACGCGGTCCTCGCAGACATTTCACTATTTCAAGTTCGCCGACAGAAGAAGGGATCGTGATGTTCACAACGAGAATGCGGGGCAGCGGTTTCAAGGAAACACTGCGTAACGCGCCGGCAGGATACGAACTCACCTGCGAATCGCCCGAGGGAGAATTTATCATGGGGGAGGGGGAGACCCGCCTGCGCCATGTCTTTATTGCGGCAGGAATAGGCATAACGCCTTACAGGTCGATCCTGCGCTACGCCGTAGACAGGAACGAGCCTCTCAACGTGCTCATGTTGTACTTCAACCGTTCGTCAGCTGACATAGTTTTCCGTCATGAATTCGAAGGGATAGCGAGGCAGATGCCGACGTTTTCGTTTGTGAACGTGCTCACGGAGCCCGAAGAAAGCTGGGAGGGCGAACAGGGGAAATTGAGTCCGGAGCTGCTGCGTAAATTATTGCCGGCCCCGGACGGAATATCTTTCTGGGTGAGCGGCCCCCCGCCCATGGTGGGCGCTTGCAGGGAGTTACTCGAACAGTTGGGTGTTAAGGATCAGAGCATCCGTACTGATCGATTTATGGGATATTAGGTCCTTCGGGCGCAAAGCCCGGGCAGGCTGTAAAGACAACCTTAACCGATCGAAAGGAGGATAGCATGTGTTACACATGTGGTTGCGGTAATCCGGACGACAGCATGGGCAATCCGAAGAATATCACCAATAAGACATTTGAGGAAGCGGCGAAGGCTGCTGGCGAGACGCCCGAAGAGGCAAAGAAAAACGCACTCAAACTTCTCAAGAAACTGTTGAAGGAAGAAAAATAGAATTCCACCGACATCGTTTCGGTGGGTTAAGTGGGGACACATCCGAATGGCGCTGGTTAAGGATTTGGCCATGAGAAAAGCATCAAATACCGCCCTAGCCGAAGCCACCGCAAATCCTTATGCAAGGGAGGAAATCCCGGGTGCTGACGTCCACCAGGCATGAATTTGGATAGATTGCTTACAGGAGCATAATCTATGCTGCTACAGCCTAACCTAGCGCCATTCGGGACACATTCCATTTTTTCAACGTGATTCCCTTTTAGGTCTCCCCTTTAGGCGCAATCGCTCAATCTCTTTCCTGGGCGCATCTGTTTGCAGCAGAAGGATATAGTCCTCTCGCCTGTCATCTGTAAGAAGGTCCCCTCACAAAACACCGTCCGCCCTGCCGTTGACGTGTGTTGCGGCAGTTGAATAGAGATAGTCTTCAGCTCTTTCTACCATCTCGGTCCGAACCGAGAAGAAACATAGGATCCCGATGGTCCGCATGGAGGGTAGATTGTCAGCAAATGAGATTTGACCCATTTTGCTGCCTACCTTCCGTGGTTGACCCTCGGAGTTTTTAGCGATTGACCGTATTCATTGCTGCTTCGGGGTAGCGCGTTCCGGCGGCGAAACCCATCGGTGCCGCTTCGGCGATGCGTCTGAGGTCGTCTTTGCTCAACTCAATCTCTAGGGCCCGCAGGTTCTCTTCGAGCCGGTCTCTCTGTTTGCTCCCGGGGATAGGGATGATGTCTTCGCCCTGCGCTAAAAGCCATGCAAGGGCCAGCTGTGCCGGCGTGCAGTCTTTCTCTTTTGCGATTACCCCGATCTTATCAACCAGCTCCAGGTTGTGCTCGAAGTTGCCGCCCTGAAATCTCGGCATATGGCGGCGGTAATCGTCCGGTGCCAGGTCTGCCGGCTTCCTGAATGCCCCTGTTAAGAAACCGCGTCCGAGAGGGGAATAGGCAACGAGTGAAATGTCGAGTTCCCGGCAGGCCGGCAACAGGTCCTTCTCGGGCTCGCGCGTCCAGAGGCTGTATTCAGTCTGGAGCATCGCGATCGGATGGACTCTGCAGGCGCGATGGAGCGTCGACGAAGAAGCCTCGGAAAGCCCCGCGTAGCGGACCTTGCCTTCTTTCACCAGCTCGCCGAGTGTGCCCACCGTATCCTCGATCGGGACGTTCGGGTCGACGCGCGATGGATAATACAGGTCGATGTAATCGACGCGAAGACGCTGCAGGCTGTAAGAGAGGAAATTTCTGATAGCAGCAGGGCGGCTGTCAAAACCGAGAAAATTGCCATCGTGGTTGCGTAAGGCGCCGAATTTTACCGATATGAAGACGGCGCTGCGCGAAAAATCCCTGATCGCCTCGCGGATAAGCTCCTCGTTGTGACCGACTCCATAGAAATCGCCTGTGTCTAAAAGATTCACGCCGAGCTCGATCGCCCGTCGAATTGTGGCTATGCTTTCCGCATCGTTCGCCTTGCGTCCGTGGTAAAAATCCGACATCCCCATACAGCCCAATCCTAAAGCTGACACCCTGGCGCCGGTGCTGCCGAGATTGCGATATTTCATCGATTCAGCTCCTTTCATTCACCATACCTCTTATGCGTCTCCAAGTATTGTAATCGAAGGGGGCATCTTGGGGTAAAATCTCATGGCAAGACCGTTGCGCATCTGTATCCCAATGCCGTCTATCACGTCATTTTGTTGCCATTGAACCGGTCCATCCGGCAGTAGTCGGCAATAGCTGTCAAGGCCGACCGCTTCGCGGAGGCCCGCATGTTCGCATGTTTATTACGGCAGGAAGGTGTGTGCCGGTTCTCACCAGGAGGTGGACCCAGCTGCTTCCCGCCGAGTGACTTCCTCACAGTATCAAACGAGAGTTTCGATTGCCGATATCTGTTGAGTTTGCCCCGAAGTTTTGTAAGGTCGCGCCGGCTTCGAACCTTGATCGCGCCATGAGAGCTTGCTATGGGGATACTGCATGATTAAGCAGAAAAATCGAGAATATCACAATAATAGTCTTAGCCAATCCTGCTAGTACAATAAATCAAAGGGGCCCTTATCAGTCTCACATGTACTGATCGAGGACAGGGGTTCCATATCGTAACAGTTCCTGATAAATTAATAGAAAGAGCGGTAAATGGCTCCTGATGACAACTTGCGGGGATGCGGGCCTGAAGGTTCTCGATTCAGCAATGAGGTCAAGCATGGCGACAGGTAGGGAATGCATTCGGGTTCCCTCGGCTAACTCGCCTGATAAAGGAGGGAATATATGGTCCGGGTATTGCCTCGGTTAGTGATAGCGGTGTTCACTATCGCCCTTTTGTGCTCGGCATGCGGCGACGACACATCAGGGAAATGCGGTAACAGCCCGATCGTCCTCGGCGTGAATGCGCCGCTCACCGGTGATGTCCCCCAGATCGGAGAATCAACGAAATTCGCGGCTGAACTCTGGCTCTCCGACATCAAGGCTGCAGGTGGCATTGAAGTCGATGGGGTCTGTCATCCCGTCAATGTTATCTTCCGGGACAACCACGATGATCCGGCGTCGGCGGTGGACGTTACATCCACGCTTATCGCTACAGAACATGCTTTGGTGATAGTTGGGCCTCAGGCCTCGCAGCAGGCCGTGCCCGCCGGTGAGGTGGCAAATGCAGACCACACACCCATGATCAGCCCCTGGTCGACAAACCCCAATACGACGCTGAATCGCCCCTGGGTATTTCGGGCATCCTTCCTGGATTCTTTTCAGGGACCGTTGATCGCGAAGTTCGTTGACCGCCAGTTCGGGTTCACGCGCGCTGCCGTGCTTTATGATCCGAACAGCGATTACCCTCGCGATCTGGCGCAGTTCTTCCGTGACAGTTGGGAGGAAAGCCATGGACCGGGCTCTGTCGTAGCCTACGAGACATTCTCGGACGATACGGATGTCAGCAGTCAGATAAAGGACATCATCGCCTCGGGCGCCGAGTTCGTCTTCCTGCCCCAGTATTATAACCAGGTGGCGACTATCATAAAGCAGGCCCATGCTCTGGGACTGAAGGTTCCTTTTGTGGGCAGCGACACCTGGGGGTCCGCCGCCTTGACAGATCTCTGCGGTCCAGACTGCACGGGGCTTTTTTTCAGCACGCACTTTGCGGCACTGGGGGCGACCGGCGCTACGAAGGTCTTCGTCGACCGCTATGAGGCCGCTTACGGCTATGTGCCCGACGACGTTGCCGCTCTGACCTGGGACAGCATGAACATCGTCAAGCAGGCCATCCAGGACTGCGGGGTGATTACCGGTGACATCGCCGCCGACCGGACTTGTGTCAGAAATTCCATGGCCAGCATCCACAACTTCCATGGGATTACCGGCGACATAACATTTACCGAGGAAGGCGACCCAATCAAGTGCGGCGTGATAGTAAGGATCAACGAGGCCGGCCAGTTTGAGTTCTACGAGTCGGTTTGTCCTTAGGGTTCGTCGCAGTCGCGGACCCAGGTCCAAACGCCGGTACAAGCGGTGCCCGCTATATGATTATCAAACACGCGGTCATGGCTCAGTGCAACTGTCATCGAGTACGCGCAGAATTGAGCAACCGGTATCAGGCGGCATCCTAAGCTGTTAATCTGCTGTAACATCGGCTAGCTGACGTCAATATCGAAAGAATGATCGCTCGCCTGAAATCACAGCAGCACATCATTTGGGAGGCGAGGGGAAGAGCGCATAAGGCGGCTGTGGCTCCCTGTCCGGGGGAACATAAGACGGCGCCGGCCCGCCGCCGGGTCCGAGATACCTAATAAAGTGATACAGAGCCCGCAGATCATACTCGCTCATTATATTCACATCGAACCACGGCATAGGAGGTTTTGCCCTCAAAGTCCTGGCCATTGCAACCCATTGCTTCTCGGTAAGTGTTCCCATAAGAAGCCGCAGATTGGCAGGGTATGTCGTCCCCCACGGTCCACGCCAACCGAATGAGCTGCCAGTAAGCCACAATTTTTCTGGCACCTTCCCTTCTGAAAGTAAATAGTCCGGAGTGTGGCAGTCATTGCAGCCCGCAATCTGGCTTATATAGCGGCCATGCGGTATCAATTTGTTTCTGGCTGCCTCTGCTGCATGACCTTGTCCGTTCAAACCAATGACGAAACAAAATATGCAAGACAAGCACACCGCAATTATTCGTAAGTTCTCGCGCATAAGATCCTCATCCTCCCGGCATATTCCTTGGGAAATCTGCCTATAAAAGAAGTGTATCACCAAATGCACATTCCAGGAAGAAACTGACGGGAGCGACTGAGGCTGAACAGTGTAGCTTAATGAAGTACCCCTTTAATCAGTGTCGCGGGGGAGATTTCCCGAAGTTTGACTGGATGCCGCTAATCTGGTAAGAGTTAATTATGAAGGGGGATCTGCCGCATTCGTCTTATGTAATTTTCATTATCTCCAACGCTATCCTGTCTTCTCTATTTGTGACTTTCTGGGCTTTCCATCAGAAATACCCCGCAGAAAGGGCTGCCTTAGTTTTCGTCAAAGATAATAGATGCCCGGATATATCAAGGAGATATGCTATGACAGGTATATATTCCGGAGTTCTGGTGGCTTAATGCGACTGTCCCGGTAACTGCGCGCTGCCGTTCTTTTATTGTGCCGGCTGCAGACGCAGAAGAATCTGAACACTGCAAACAGTGCGGGATGGACAGGGCTGTATATGCCAGGAGCCGAATGCTAATGGAGTATGATTGTGAATCCTCTGCCGGTGTGTGCAGTTTACACTGTGAGGCTGCGGAGATGAAACAAAACGAGGACAAACAGGTAAAGTCAATTATGGTCGCTGACTACGAAACCGAACAATTGATAGAAGCAAAGATCTCGACCGGCGCAGTCGGAGGAGATAAGCCGGGGGTAATGACCTCCGCGTCAAAATGGGCCTTTTCGAAAAGAGAGGCCGTGGGAAGGTTCATAGGGGAGCACGGCGGAAAGCTGGTTTCTTTCGAGGAGCCGCCGAATGCTGCCGAAAGGAAACAGGAGAGCAGCGAGGATATGAAGGGGATGGATCATATGCATATGGACCATATGGTGCATATGCGAGCCCAGATGCTGTATAATCCAGCCTTCAGCGACCACATATATCATACGCACCCGGCCGGGATGTGGATGTTCAACTATGACTTCATGCATATGGACATGAGGGGACTGCGATCCGGCACTAAGAACATCTCTACGGATAGTGTCGGCTACAACAGGGGCTTGCCTTACAACTACATGATGATCCCTACAAACATGACCATGGACATGCATATGGTCATGGCTATGTATGGAATCACCGACCGGTTTACGGTGATGGCGATGGCGAAGTATCGGACCATCAGGATGAAGATGCTGATGGACATGGGACCCGGCAAGATGATCAAACAGGCAGCTCCTATGACCATAAGCGGTTTTGGAGATACCGAACTGAGGGGGATGTACAAGATCAACAATTCGCTCGTAGGCAGTATCGGAGTGAGTCTGCCTGCCGGCAGCATCGACCAGGAGTTCGGCACCATGGGAAGGACCTATCGCGCACCCTACGATATGCAGCTCGGTTCCGGCACTTATGACCTCAAGCCCGCGCTTACCTATGATGATTTCAGCGGAGACGAAAAATGGAACTGGGGAGCGCAGGCCCAGTATACCTGGCATACTGCAAAGAACGACAACGACTGGCGTTTTGGCGATAACTTCAAGCTGACCGGCTGGCTGCAACGGGCCTTCGGACCCGCCACCTCCTGGCTTCGGCTGGCATACAACGCCACGGGACGCATCAAGGGCAGTGATCCCCAGATCCAGATACTGCTCAACCCCGACGTCAATATAGGAGCACCTGTGCCTGACGCAGATCCGAACAATTATGGAGGGCAGCGGCTCGACGGCCTTATCGGTGTAAGCTACCAAAAGGGTACTTTCAGTTTTGGAGTTGAAGGAGGAATACCCCTTTACCAGGATCTCAACGGTTTGCAGATGAAAATTTCGTGGTTACTGAACGCCGGTTTTCAGGTCATGTTTTGAGTTGAAATGATGGTGGAGGCGAAGGAGCTATTGAAAGAGAGAGTGGTTTGATATGAGACATGCATTTTGGGGCGGCACAGACCTCTCTCCCGCATCCTCCGGAACCGCATTTGACTGTCTATTTCCATGAGCATCCCTCGCTTATCGCAGACAGGGAACAATATCAAGTACAGGAAGAACTGTTGCATCCGGCCGTAAATAGAGCTCTCTGCGGCTTTCGCCCCAGACTATTCAACCCCATTTCGCCACTGTTGTTGCCTTTCTTCTTACCGACTTATCCTGTGGAACACATTGGGCACAGGTCCCGGATCGTCATTGATGTTCGTTAGCGTTCCGTTCCCGCGTGTCGTTGAGTCTGACGTCACATGACCTGTCGCCGGTGCACGTGATCGAAAGGAACTGTGTGCTACCGCCACCGCTGTCGATCGCTTGCCGAAGACCGACAAAGGGCTGCCGACCAACTGCATGGCGTTCCTGGGCCATCGGTCAGCTTGAGAGCAATTTTGCAGCACCCTGCAGTATCTTTCTCATAGGTTTGCCCACCGTAACCCAAAGGAATATCTCGTTCCCGATATCTCGATAATCCGCGGACTCAATATTGAAACCAATTTTTTCAAGATTAGCGTATAGCTTATCAGGGCTCTTGTGGCTGTAATATAGCTTTTGACCCATAAATTCCTTATAGCCATCAAATTCAATGCTACCAGTGTATTCTTTCGTTGCATAGGTAAACAACGCTTTGCCTTTTGGGCGAAGCCACTTATAGAATTTGTCAAACAAAGCCTCATGATCATTGCATGAGACATGAAATAAACTGTAAATTGCTGTGATTGCGTCAAATTGGCTTGGTTCAAATTCAACCTCACGCATGTCAGCGTGAATAGTTCTCATTTCTGGGACATATTTAGACGCCAATTCAAGCATTCTTTCAGAGAAATCTACACCTGTAACTGTCCAACCACACTCAATAAAAAATCGTGCAAACGGCTCACCTGCGCCACAGCCCAAATCAAGCAGCCTCCCTTTCTTTACCCCCAATCGCGCATAAAAAGAATTAAAGACTTCCATCATATCAAAAAGTCCCCGATTCTCTTCATAGGTTTCAGCAAACTGATCGTAGATTTGTCGAAGTGTGATACCCACAGCATTACCTTTCAGGTGCCGACAATGTGTACAGATTCCTATTCTTCATTCCCATGATCACATATTAGCACAGTCGTGGTATCATGAGAAGGTAAAACTGGCGTGGGAAATATGCAAACATTTCTGAATTCTCGTCAATAATGAAGGGGAGGAATATTTGGCAGCGTAATTGTCGTTGATGAAAGCCCTCAAATTAAAGCCTCTATGCCCGGACTGAGTAAAAAAAGTAGTCATGAGTGAAAGGAAGGAGAGGATCAAGATGGACAATACCTTCGATAGTACATACGTTATCAGGAAAGAAAAGTATGAAGAGTTTATTGCCGATGCCGAGAAGCTATCGATAGCATCCTATACAATTCCAGTCGCTGTTGCACCTGATTTGTACAAACAAATCGATATGAATAAAGACATTGCAATAAAAATCGTCTGGAAGCCTGAAACAACGGTTGCCCAGATAAAGGAGTTTGATAAGACATGGTTTCTTCTAAAATATTAAGACCTGGCGAAGGGGCTTGATATGAGTGATTCGACGAATAGTGGGAGAAAAATAAAGACGAGGAAAGTTAAGGTCAAGAGAAACCTGTTCTGCCGGAAGGGCTATATGGCGACAAATGCTCATGAGTCAGATTTTCATTTGTGTTCCCCTTGTTTGCAATAATAAAGCGGACGAATTATACGGAAGCGGTATTCTTTTAGGAATTATCGGGAAATGCCGAGTACGGTAGTCAACGGCGTTGATCTCTACTACGAATGTCATGGAAAAGGCAAACCACTGATGCTGATCGCTGGCCTAGCCAGTGACTCCCAGAGCTGGCAGCCGATGGTGAAATCCCTATCTCAGCATCACCTTGTTATACTTCCTGATAACAGAGGTGTAGGTAGAACAAAGCCTCAAGATATTGAGACAAGCATTCAGCACATTGCTGACGATTGCATTGCGCTTGTCGGATATTTGGGGTTGTCATGCGTCACCTTGCTTGGGCATTCTATGGGAGGCTTTGTAGCGCTGGATTGTGCCATCCGTTATCCTGAATATGTTTCCAAAATGATTTTAGCAGGAACGTCGGCCTTCAATTCTGAAAGGAATAATGCTCTTTTTCATGATTGGGTTTCTTATTTGAGTTCGGGAATGGACTTAGAGCTTTGGTTTAGAAATGTATTTTACTGGATATTTTCTCGACACCTTTTTGAGAACAATAGAACACTGAATGATACAATGCAATTCGCAATAGAGTATCCCTATCCTCAGAGCGTCATCGCGTTCGAAAAACAAGTCAAAGCTATCGAGCAATTTAATTGCCAGAAAAGTTTGCCAAGCATTAAACCAAAGACTTTGATAGTTTGCGGGAAAGAGGATTTGCTATTTCCTCCCGAAGAAAGCATTAAGGTGTTGCAGGCGATCCCGAGAACAAGTATTTCTCTTATCGAGGATGCGGCACATTCTATGCATGTGGAAAGTCCCAAGGCATTCACGGATTGTGTCTTGCATTTCCTGAGCAACTGCTAACCGATCGCTGCAGCCGATGAAGTGATCTGCGCGGCTGCGTAGACAACTCACGTTTGCTAAGGAGAAAATAACAAGAATTTATCTGACTGCGCCTGTGCTAATCTGGAATCTCGGCCTCGACGAGCTTCGCGAGAAGCGCGAGCGACTCCTGCCAGCCCAAATAGCACGCCTCGGCTGGGATGATGGCGGGTACCCCTTCTTGGACGATGCTCAACTCCGTGCCCACGGATACCTTCTTCAACGTAATCGTCGTCTCCATTTCTCCGGGCAAGTTTGGGTCGTCGAACTTGTCTGTGTGGAGGATGCGTTCGTGTGGCGTTAGTTCAAGGTACTTTCCGCCGAACGAGTGGCTCTTGCCCGTAGTGAAATTCGTGAACGACATCTTGTAGGTGCCGCCGACTTTGGCGTCCATGTGGTGAACCTTGCCGGTAAATCCGTTCGGGGGAAGCCATTTCGCCATAGCCTCTGCATCGAGGAATGCTCGATATACTCTTCCAGGTGCGGCCCGGAGCACGCGGTGAAGGCGGATGGTATTTGTTGACATAGCTTATTCTCCTTTGACGGGTTGTGTTCGAGACGTAGTGCCAATTACCGGATCAATTATTTACAATTATATCAGGTTACAGCGGTCTTGGCTTCAGGAAGGACATCGCGGTATAGGCGACAGAAAAACAAATCACTTCGAGGGCAAGCAAAACTCCATGCCGGACATATAGTTGCCATCGCCTTCCCTTAGCCCAGCGTACTCGGCAGGTACTACGAAGGATGGGAGCATACTGCTGTCGACTGTAATCTCCGGCGGGATAAATGGGGACAGCGCCGAATGGCGCTAATTTAAGGAATTTTTCATTAAGAACAAAGAACTTTCTGCCTTGTCATTCCCGCAGTTTTTAGGCGGGAATCCAGCAGGAGACAAGGCGCCTTGGATGCCCGAATGAAGTCCTCGGGCATGACGAAGATGCTTAAATTAGTGCCATTCGGGACAGCGCCTATTAATTCCTAAAAGAAATCCTGACCAGTATAAATCTTCATGAATTGCGCATTATCAGTCAAACTCTGCTCCTTTTCCAACTTCCGGCTTTATCATAATTTTTCCGTTGCTATAATTGAGATAGGATAATTCATGCTGATTTTTCAGAAAGAACACTCTCCGGAGGTGTGGGCTTGAAGGTTGTTGCGGTGACTGGAGGAGGACAGGGAATCGGGAGGGCGGTGGCATATCACTTTGCGAAGGCCGGTTATGCGGTGTCTATTGCGGACATCGATGAGGAAGCCGGCAAGGAAGCTCTCAGGAAGGTTGAAGAACTGAGAGCCAGAGGTATTTTCGTCCGGACGGACGTGTCTCAGCCTGAAGATGTCAGGAAATGGATGGAACGCACCTCGCGCGAACTTGGCTGTCCCGATACGCTTGTCAACAACGCCGGTATCTCTCGCAGCGTGCCCTTTCTTGAGCTTTCCTCCGAAGATTTCGACCGTGTCATCGGTGTGAACCTCCGCGGTACATTCCTCTGCTCGCAGGAGGCCGCACGCCTGATGGCCGGGTGCGGAAGCGGCGGGGTTATCATAAACATCGCTTCCACCCGGGCCTTCATGTCCGAGCCGGGAACTGAAGCTTATACCGCCTCCAAGGGCGGCATAGTCTCCCTCACTCACGGCATGGCCGTCAGCCTCGGGCCTCTTGGCATCCGTGTAAACTGCATCAGCCCGGGCTGGATTGAAACAGGGGACTGGCAGTATTCGGCCAGGGCAAAGAAACCGGTGCATTCGGAGAGGGACCGCCTTCAGCATCCTGTCGGCCGGGTCGGCAGACCTGCCGACATCGCCGAGGCATGCCTGTTTCTGAGTGAATCCGCAGGATTCATGACCGGCCAGAACGTGATTATCGACGGCGGCATGACAATAAAAATGATCTATGAAGAGTAGGAAAAGATAAGCGTCCGCTACTCCACTCCATTCATAAATTTCCCGGCACGGCTGAAGGGTGTAGCGTTTGAGCGGCTCTTACTTGCCCGATAGTCAGACAGTGTGTATCCTGAAGTAAGGAGGGCAAGTTCCCCGGAGCAAAGCGAGAATGAGCGAAAATACTATGTCCTTTCGTTTCCTCGACATTTTCATGAATAATCAGGGCTACTCCGGTGTTTCGAGGTAGAGGTCGCCCGAGTCGTAGTCGTACGCAAAGAGTTCGGCGTATCTTCCCCAGTCTATCGCAATTTCGAGCTGGTTCCATGCCTCGTCGGAGGTGAAATGGTTTTCGAGGATCTCTATGAAAAAGTCTTCGGTGATCCTGTGCTTTGACGATGAACTTAGTACCTGCATTATCTGTTTTATAAGCTGAATGTTTTTCAGCGCAGTGTCCCTGAAGA
This sequence comes from Candidatus Sulfobium sp., assembly GCA_037380845.1. Lineage (GTDB taxonomy): Bacteria > Nitrospirota > Thermodesulfovibrionia > Thermodesulfovibrionales > UBA6898 > JARRRD01. The sequence goes on from JARRRI010000013.1 coordinate 17,732, forward strand.
TCTCCTTCTTCTCCACAGCATCGGCCTCTGAAAAGACCCTTCCCTTTTCCGTTATGAAGAAATCGCCCTCCTTTATCGTGCCGAGGCCGAGGAATACCGCCGCCTCTATCAGGGGGAAGATATCGTCGACCTCCATGCTCAGTTCAGATGCAAGCAGGGGGATATCGGCCGTTCCTCCCCTGTCATTGACGAGTTCCAGCAGTCCCGCCACGGCGCCGACCTTTGTATGCGGCAGGAACTGGTACCTTTCCTGTTTGAGGAGGAAGGGCATCTCTTCCGGCGGCCTGGTGAGTATGGTATAGACCCTGTCCACGATGTACTTGAACTCCTTCGAATTCTTGTCCCTGGCTTTATTGCGTTCGATTTTCAGGTCGGCCTTGATCCGCGCAGGATTATGGCTCAGGATGATCGCCCGGTCGGACATGAAAACGGCCTCTTCTATATTGTGCGTCACGAGTATGATCGACTTTATGGGCATCTTTTTCTCCATCCAGAGGTCCACAAGGTCGCTCCTCAGGTGGTCGGCGGTCAGCACGTCGAGCGCAGAGAGCGGCTCGTCCATGAAGAGCACCTCCGGCTCCACGGCCAGCGCCCTGGCTATCCCGACCCTCTGCCTCATGCCGCCGGAAAGCTCCCTGGGATAGGCATACTCAAAGCCGTCCAGCCCGACGATGTCGAGCATCCGGAGCGATTTTTCGCGTACTGCTTCAGCCCCCAGCCCCGTCGGCTTGAGACCCAGCTCGGCGTTTTCCAGGACCGTAAGCCAGGGGAAAAGGGCGAAGCTCTGAAATACCATGGCGATCTTCGGATTCGCCGCGCCGAAGGGGGTGCCGTGGTAGTAGATCTCTCCCTCCGAAGGCTCGGCCAGGCCGGCCAGTATCCTCAGAAGTGTAGATTTCCCCGCACCGGACGCACCCAGTATCGAGACGAATTCCCCTTCGCGGACCTCCATGCTGATGTCTTCAAGCACGGAGATCTCCTTGCCCCCTGCCATGGGATAGGATTTTGTGATGCCTTTTGTCTGTAAAATGGGACTGGACATTACCCCCTCTATTTTAACCCTGCAGCTTCATGCTCAAGCTGAAAAAGATAAGCGAATGTGCTGAAAAAGGTCCATAACCTGGGGCTCCGCACAATCTCCGGGCGTGGTGACCTGCGCCTTTCTGAAGGCCACTTAAGTTTGAAGCCGCGTTTACGTGAATCCGAATCAATGTGCGCCGAATTTATGGACTTTTTCAGCATGTTCGCTTTTCCTTCAGAAACACAGTTATTCAAGCCTGTACTTCTCCTGCGCCAGGGCGAAGAGCCTCTTCCACAGGAGACGGTTTATGCTCACCACTATTATAGCCATGGTGACCGTACTCAGGAGCAAAAGACCGAAGTTGCCCGAGACCGTGGATTCGCTTATCAGGCTGCCCAGGCCGGCTGTCGTAATCGTCCGCCCCCCGAATGTAACATATTCGGAGATGATGCTTGCGTTCCAGGCGCCCCCCGTGGCGGTGATAAGGCCGGTGATCAGGTAGGGGAATATCCCCGGGATTATCAGGACCCTCCACTTCCGCAGTCCGCTGATGCCGTAAAGGGCCGCCACCTCTCTTAAATCCTGCGGAATTGCCGACGCCCCCGCAATGACATTAAAGAGGATGTACCACTGTGTCCCCAGGAGCATGAGAAATATCGACCCCACCGCCAGCCCCCCTCCTATCCTGATCAGGAAAAGAAGGATCACCGGGAAGACCGCGGTGGCGGGTACCGAGGCGACGACCTGAACGACCGGCTGAAGTATCTTCGAAGCGCGCGGGTTCAGCCCGATATAGACACCCAGGGGCACTGTCCATATCGAAGCCAGGAGGATCGCTGCCGTTGTCCTGAGGATCGAGTAAAAGGCCGAAACGGCGACCGTGCCGAAGTCGGCGGCCGTAAGGTGCGAAAAAAGTGCCGCCGCCTTTATCAGGGACCACCCGATCAGAAAGACGGCCAGGGAAAGGGTAAAGAGATAAAGCACCTTCCGCAGGACCACCGATATCTTCCGGCTGGGCACAGCCTCCATCCCGCCGGAAAGGATCTCGATTCTGTGCAGCGCTTTGGTGAACAATTTTTCGAACTCATGCACCAGGTCTGATTTCCTTATGAAGTCAAGGACCGCCGATTCCTTCTCTTCTTCGGCCTGGACAGTGTCGAACTTGAACTTCTGCGACCAGGCGACAACCGGCCTCCAGACAATGACGTCCAGCACCACGATTATGAAAACCATCGTGCCTATCCCGTAAAGGAGATGTTTCATGTCGCCCCTTATCGCCGCGGTCTGGATATAACTGCCGAGCCCGGGGAGCCTGAAGTCCCTGTCTTTGAGTACGAACATCTCGCAGGCCATCAGGAAGAACCACCCGCCGGCCACCGACATCATGCTGTTCCATACCAGGCCTATGGCGCTGAAGGGCAGGTCCAGGTTCAGAAATTTGGTGAAGCGGCTGTGTTTGTAAATCTTTGTGACCTCCGTCAGTTCTCTCGGAATGGTAGTGATGGAATTATAGTAGCTGAAGGCCATGTTCCAGACCTGCCCGGTAAAGATCAGGAGTATGGAAGCCAGTTCCAGCCCCAGCCTCCTGTGCGGGAAGATGGCGATCATCGCCAAGACCACCGTGGGAAGAAAGGACAGGACGGGAATCGACTGCAGGACATCGAGGAGTGGCATCATGATCTTTTCATGCAGCCGGCTCCTGCTGGCGGTATAGCCGTACCAGATCGAAAACAGAAAGGAGAGGACATAGGCACAGAATATCCTGGTAAGAGAGTCTGCCGAATAAAGGGGGATATTTGCCGGGTCGAGACTGATTTCGACAGCAGGCTGCAGCCTGTAATGCCAGCCCGAACCGACATAGAGCAGCAGTGAAAGGACGGCGACCACAAAAAGCAGAACGAGCAGGTCGACCAGCCTTAGCCTGGCTGATATGAAAGGGATGGAAACGGGTATCTTCAGCATAGATTAAGCAAGAATACTAATATTTTCAGTCTTTTCATTATATACTGAATAGGAAGAGCAGGTTAACCCTTGTTGCATATCGAAAGGGTGCACATGCCTTACAGCATCGAAGAAGGGGGTGTTCCGCCGTGAACAAGGCTATTGAAAGGATCCATTCAGACGACAAGAACCTCTGCCGGCTTTGTCTCAGCGAACTGGGCGAGATATATGCGGACCTGGCGCTTACGGCCGAAGAACTGGACCTCCTGGATATGCCGCGGCGCCTGTTTACCGTCCATTTCCCGGCCCGCATGGACTCCGGCAACATCAGGATGTTCGTAGGACACAGGATCCAGTATAACGATGCGAGAGGGCCCGGAAAGGGGGGCATCAGGTTTCATCCGGCGCTGACGATCGACCATGTGAGGGACCTTGCCTTCCTGATGGTGCTCAAATGCGCCGTGGTAAACATACCCTTCGGGGGCTCCAAGGGAGGAGTGGTAGTGAACCCCAAGGAGCTTAGCAGGAACGAACTGGAACAGGTGACCAGGGGATACATCCGGGCCATTGCCGACTATATCGGTCCCTACAAGGACATACCCGCGCCGGACGTATATACCGACGAGCAGATAATGGTCTGGATACTCGACGAATACGAACGCATAAAGGGGATGCATGTCCCTGCCGTCGTGACCGGCAAGCCGATCGAACTGGCCGGAAGCAGGGTCAGGCGCTACTCCACTTCCCTGGGGGGAATATACATCCTGGAAGAGGCCATGAAGAGGATGAGGATGGACAAATCAGCAGTGACCGTAGCAATTCAGGGATACGGCAACGTGGGTGAGAACGCCGCACGGATCCTCTATGAGAGCGGGTATAAGGTGACGGCGGTGAGCGATTCCAGAGGCGGGGTCATGGACCCCAACGGACTTGATGTAGCGGGGCTGTCCGGACACAAACAAAAAACCGGCTCGGTCTTGGGCTTCAAGGGGAGCGGTGACATCACGAATGACGAACTGCTTGAATGCCACTGCGACGTCCTCATACCCGCCGCCCTCTCCGAACAGCTCCACGAGGGAAATGCCGCACGCGTCAGGGCAAAGATCATCCTCGAACTGGCCAACGCCCCCACAACGACAGAGGCCGACGAGATATTCTTCGACAGGCAGGTGATGCTCATACCTGACATACTGGCCAACGCCGGCGGGGTTGTGGTCAGTTATTTCGAGTGGAGCCAGAACCTGAACAACGATTACTGGGAGGAAAAAAAGGTCCTCCGGAAACTGAACCATATAATGATAACCGCCTTCAATGACGTCCATTCCCTGTGCCACAGTGAAAGATGCAGGATGAGGAAGGCGGCATACCGGCTGGGGGTCAAAAGGATCCTGCACGCCGAGAGACTGCGGGGAAACCTCTGATGGCCGAACGCCGCTACAAGTATCAGCGTGAAGACTTCGGCGAGCTGCCGGTGAACCTGCATCACCTGACGATCCGGCTGAGTTTTGGGGAAGGGCACGTGGATGCATCCAACTGTCTTGAAATGACAGCCCGGAAGGGCCTCGGGCAGATAGTGCTGGATGCCAACGGCCTGGAGATCGTGAAGGTCGAGTGGTGTGAGAGCAGCCGTGACGAAAAGGGCCTGCCTCTGACTTACGAGTACCGGCGGGACGACAACAAGCTGATCGTGGATCTCCCGGGCGCCGTGGACGCCGGGGAGAGGTTTTGCGTGAGGACCTTCACCCGCTGCTTCCCCTCGGACCATATCCTGGAGGGCATATACAAGGATTCCACGCCGCCGGGAGCACCCCAGCAGTATGTCTCTCAATGCCAGCAGTGGGGATTTCAGCGAATCATGCCGGTCTTCGATGACTGCAGGGCAAAATGCACTATGACGACGACGATCGAGGCTGATGCGGGATACACCCATCTGATCAGCAACGGCAATATAAGCAGGGAACTTAACCCGAAGGGCAGGCCGGTTCCGAAGGAAGGCGACCCCGGCAGGCAGGTCATAACTTTTGAAAACCCCGTTCCCATGGCCCCTTATCTCTTCCTCGTGTGTGCGGGCACATGGGATATGCTCTCCGAACGGGTAACCTATGAATCGGGCCGGACGGTAAAGCTTGAATACCTTGTCCCGCCGGGCGACACGGACCACGTACGAGTCCCGATGGAGATACTGAAGGAGTCGGTCCTCTGGATAGCGAAGACTCAGGACTACGAGTATACGGGCGATACCTACCGGACCATATGCATGAACAAGTCGAACTTCGGAGGGATGGAGAATGTCGGCAATACCACCATCGTAACCGACGCGGCGCTCATCACGGAGCACACGCTGGACTTCGGGCTCCTGTACGCCCATGCAGTCATCGTCCACGAATTCGAACACAACCAGTGCGGAAGCGAAACGACGATGGACACCCCCTTCGACGTATGGCTGAACGAGGCATACACAGTCGATGTGGAAAGGCAGTTCATGGCAGACGTCTTCGAACCTTCATTCATCAGGCTTAACCAGATAGACGGTATCCGAAACCCTCTTTTGGGGCCTCTGGCGATAGAGGACGCCGGCCATGCGGGGCGCATCGTCCGGGCGGGATTCAACGACCCCGATGAGCTGATCGACGGGGTGACCTATGTCAAGGCGGCGGAGGTGATCAGGATGCTCCGGCTGGTCCTCGGCCGGGAGAATTTCCATGCCGGGAAGACGCTTTATTTCACCCGCTACCGGAACGGGAATGCCGACACCGACCAGTTCTTCGCATGCTTCGAAGAGGTATCCGGTATGTCCCTGGAGACCTTCAAAAAGGGATGGTTATACAGGATCGGTTATCCAAAAGTGACTGCGTGGAGTGAATACGACGGGTCGGCAGAACAGTTCCGGATAAGGTTCCGGCAGGAGGTCGGGCAGGGACAGACACCTTTCCACATACCGGTGGAACTTGCTCTGGTGGATGAAACGGGCCGGGACATACCGGGGACCGGACGCGTTTTTCAGTTTATGGAGGAAGAGGCGGAACTCGTATTCGAAGATATCGCCGCCCCCCCGGCCTTCGCCTCCATGAACCGCGACTGTTCATTTTACGGGACCTTCCGCCAGGAAAACGCCGGGCGGGACGAACTGGCGCTTCAGGCCAGGCTCGATCCGAACTCCTGCAACCGGGTGGACGCGGTACGCCAGATCACAGACTACGAACGTATAAAGCTTCTTAATAACATCGACGCGGAGGTGGAAGGACGATGGCTGGACCTCTACGGCAAAATAGTGGAAGACCGCACTATCCCCCCCTCCATTAAAGCGTATTTGCTCCGCATTGAAGAGCAGCCCATGGACAGGGAATATGTTACGTGGTATCAGGAACTCGTCCCGGCGAGGGAAAAGTTGATGCTGGCCGTTAACCGCCGGTTCCGGGACCGGCTGGTCGAGCAGTTCCTGGAGCTTGACACATACGGGACGGGATCATCGCCGTCGGCGGGGATCGAGGACCGCATGCTGAAGAACGTGCTGCTGAAACTGATAGCGGCGGATGATTCGCAGGACAGCCACCGGCTGGTGCTCGATCATTATCGCGCGGCCACGACGGCAACGGACAGGGTGGCGGCCCTCACTCTCCTGAACAGAAGCTCCGCTCCCGAGAGGCGGGATGTGCTGGAGGAGGCATACAATGCCTGGCACAGGAATATCAGCGGCTACGCCAATTACCTGCGGGTGGTGGCAAGCGGCACGCGGGAGGACGTCTTCGACATGATAGAGGCCGAAAAGAGACGTCCGGGGTTCGACATCACCCAGCCGACCTGGTCCAGGGCCCTTTTTCTCCCCATGGCGATGAACAACAAGATGGTCTGGACCGACCGGGGGATTGACTGGGTCGCCGGTACGGTCGCTGAACTCGCCCCCTTCAATGCGACTACCGCGGGCCGTCTCCTCAACACCTTTCAGCATGTCCGTAAAATGAAACCCCCACTGAGGGAAAAAGTTACGGCGGCACTGGGACGCATCCTCCGGAACGTCTCCGAAAAGGAGAGCCCTGCAGTATATGGTCAAGCCAGGGCCTATCTGGAGATGAAATAAGTTGTCCTTCTGAAAAACTGCTTGACGCTTCCTCCCTTAGGTGATAAGTATTAAATATAGTCTGTGAATATGTGGGGATTGCCTGTCATTCCGGCCCTGTCGCGGCATTGTCCGGCATCGGACCGGAATCTCTCCGGTGGCGTCACCGGATTCTCGATATTTAGAATGTACCCTGCAGGAGACGATTCCGGGGGAAAGGAGGAGACGAAGATGGAGGTTAAAGACTATTGCAGCAACGTGGCAACTGAACTGACCGGATGGAAGGCGAAGATGTACGACGTGGCCAGACAGCTGGACAAAAAGTCCACCGGGGAAAAGGAGAAGTTTGCTCCCCAGATCAACGAGATCCACATGATTATCGAGGAGTTGACGGAAAGGATAGAAAAGCTTCAGAAGGAATGTCCCACTGAGTGGAAGCCCGACGAAACGGAAATAAATGCAAACATGGCCAGGCTCAAGGACAAGATGAAGGATGTGTGGGACCCTCTGCACATCGGTGTGTAACGAAATGTCCGGGGGTATTGCCGAATGGAAGTACCCCCGGCAGGCCGGTCGGGGCCGCGGCATCGCGGCGCGGGGCGTGAAGTTGGTTGTATGTAGCTTCGGTTGATTTAGAAGACGGGATACTGATATAAATTGTAATGAACCATAACGCCGGTGTGAGCTTCACCCCATACTTTTTCAGGGCATATACCCTTCTGGCCGTCTTTTTTCTTGCCTCCTGCTCGCTGATCGACGGCCCGAAGATCGACACAAAAAGGTTCAGGGCCGTCGACAGGGCCGCCCGCTCGGTCGGCGCCGCGATTTCAACGGGGACGGATTACGGGCGCTTCAACGAGCTCATTGAGGAATTTGCCGAAGAGATATCCCGCATACAGATTTCGGCGGGGTCTGCCGGGGATGCCGAGCTTCTGAAACATTACCAGAACCTGCTGGGAATTTATCGCGACGGTCTCGTGGTGTGGAGGTATAAACTGGAGGCCCCGAGATACGATTTTATTCCCCCCGGCAGGATTTACGTGGGACAGGACGTGGAGCCGATCGTGGAAAAGTACCGCTTTTCTGTTGAGACCCATGTATACCTGCCTACGGACAAAACCTGGAAGAGCATGTCGGAAGAATCGCTCCGGGTGATCTGGATGAATGCACGATCACAGATGGAAGTTATAAACCGTATCATGCGCCGCTAACAACCGGCGTAATCCTGCCGCATCGGTCCGGCTCACGACTGTTTCCTGAATTCCTCAAGGAGCTTGTTGAAATCTTCTTCGCCCATCTCTTTCGTCAGCTCGGTGATGAACCCGTTTACGACATTTACATCGGGCGATCCCAGCTTTTCAAAGATGTCGAGGGCAATGAGGTAGTCTATGAACGCGTCGCCGATCTGATGACAGCTCTTTGACACGCCGGCAATGTCGCCTATCTTTTCGGCGATGTCCAGAGCCTTACGGTAATATTCAAGTGCGAGGTCGTTGTCGCCCCCGTTCTGGTGGACGATGCCCATCTGGTGGTAGTTTTTCGATACGCCGGCAATGTCGCCTATCTTTTCGGCGATGTCCAGGGCCTTGCGGTAATATCCCAGCGCCCGGTCGTTATCGCCCCGGTTCTGGTGGATGATCCCTATCTGGTGATAACTCGTGGATATCTCCGCGATGTCGCCTATCTTTTCGGCTATGCCCAGGGCCTTGCGTGAAAAATCGAGTGCCCTGCCGTGATCACCCCGGTTACGGTGAATAATCCCGATCTGGTTATAACTCTTGGCCGCGCCTGCCAGGTCGCCAATGGTCCTGGCAATCTCGAGGGCCTTGTGGGAAAATTCCAGCGCCCTGTCATAGTCGCCCTTCAGTTGATGGATGAGCCCGATCTGGCCGTAAACCCTGAGAATTCCGTAGAAGTCCTCCGTTTGTTCCTTGATCTCGAGGGCCTTGTGTGAAAGCTCAAGGGCCTCGTCGTAGTCCCCTTTCTTTTGATGTACGATCCCGATATTCTGGTAGCTGACGGAGATCATGACTATGTCCCCGATCTTTTCCGCTATCTCGCGGCATTGCTGGAAGAAGTCGAGGGCCCAGTCATAATCGCCCCTGCTCTGATGGACGATGCCGATCTGGTTATAGCTCCTTGAAACACCGGCCAGATCCCCTATCTTCTTACCGATCTCCAGCGCCTTCTGGTGAAAATCGAACGCGGTATCATAGTCGCCCCTTTTCTGGTGGACGATCCCTATCTGATGATAGTTCCTCGACACCTCCGCCACGTCCCCGATCTTTTCGGCGATATCGAGCGCCTTATGGAGGAATTCGAAGGCCCCGTCGTAATCACCCCTCCTCTGATGGACCACTCCTATCTGGTGATAACTCTTCGATATTTCGGCGACATCCGTGATCTTTTCAGCGATCCCCAGCGCCTTGTGGGAAAACTCCAGCGCCCGGTCATAGTCGCCCCTGTCCTGATGAACTATGCCCAGCTGATTATAGCTCTTGGAGACCCCGGCGACGTCCCCGATCTTTTCAGCAGTTTCGAGTGCCTTGTGGGAGAACTCCAGTGCCTTGTCATAATCGCCCTTCAGTTTGTGGAGCAGGCCGATCTGACCGTAGACCCTCAGAATTCCGTAGGAGTCACCGCTGTTTTCTTTTATATCGAGCGCCCTGTGAGAAAGCTGGAGGGCCTTGTCGTAATCTCCCCGTTTCTGATGGACAATGCCGATATTCTGGTATCCTACGGAAATGAGGTCGTCATCGCCGATTTCTTCCGCAATCCCGAGAGACCTCTGGTAGAAATCCTGCGCCGCATCATAATCTCCCCTGTTTTGATGTATGATCCCCAGCTGGTTGTAGCTTCTGGCGACCCCGGAGCGGTTGCCGGACTTCTCGTTTATCTCCAGTGCCTTGCGGTGAAAGTCCAGCGCCCTTTCGTATTCGCTCTTTTTTCGGTAGACGATCCCTATCTGATGACAGTTGCACGCTATCCCCGCGGTGTCGCCCGATTCCTCCGCCATGCGAAGAGCCTTCTGAAAAAATTCGATGGCGCCATCGTAGTCCCCTTTCTTTTCGGCCATCCGGAGAGCCTTCTCAAGGGATTCTATTTCGCCGTTGTGTGTCATAGGGGCAATTACCCCGAAGTGGTTATCATCCGGCCTCGGGCGGAACCTAATCTATATTACACCATACCTGCAGACGCTGTATACGGATCAGAAAGGCGCTCCGGAGAGCCGCGAATAGTGAAGGCCGTGAATCGTCAATCGTGAATAGTAAGGAAATCCCCGGGTATCCGGGCCCCCCTCTCATCGTCGCATATCGCCTTTGCCTCTCGCCTCCGGCGTTTCGCTTCCTGCATTACTTAAGGTCTGTTTATAAAGTGGATTCCCCGATCAAGTCGGAAAATGACGGCCTATGAAGACCAAGCTTTAAGAACAGACTCTGTTGGGTCATTTCCGGGACCGCCGCGTCTTTTCGGCGGCAACCATGATAAGAGAGAGGGCGGCGGGGGTCATGCCCTGTATCCTGCCTGCCTGGCCAAGGGTGGCGGGCCTTACCTCTTCGAGCTTGGAGAGGATCTCCTTCGAAATGCCCGGGATGCTCCTGTAATCGATAGCTTCCGGTATCTTCTTCTCCTCGAGTCTGGCCAGTTTTTCAGCGCTCTCCATCTGCCTGGCGATGTACCCCTCATATTTTACAAGGACCTCGACCTGTCTCTCGACATCCTCTCCCAGATCAATACCCGGAGGCGAGAATTTCTTTATCGTCCCGTAGGTGACTTCCGGCCTCTTCAGGAGCCTCTCAAGGCTGATATCCCCGGCGATTGCCGATGTCCCGAGAGACACCAGCACGCCGTTTACCGCGGCAGGCTTGATCCTCGTCTTCCGCAACCGCTCCAGTTCCTCCCGGATCCTCGCCTTTCTGTCCCTGAATTTCTCATAAGTGGCCCCGTCAAGGAGTCCGGTCTCGCGCCCCTTTTCCATCAGCCGCATATCAGCGTTATCGTGCCTCAGCAACAGGCGGTATTCCGCCCGGGAAGTGAACATGCGGTAGGGCTCGCTGGTACCTTTAGTCACCAGGTCGTCTATCATGACACCTATATAGGCCTCGTGTCTGCCCGGAACAAGGGACTTCCTGCCCTGCGCCGTCCTGGCTGCATTGATGCCGGCCATTAATCCCTGTGCGGCAGCCTCCTCATATCCCGACGTGCCGTTGATCTGCCCGGCCAGGAAAAGACCGTTAATCTCCTTCGTCTCAAGAGAGTGGCGCAGCTGGGTCGGAAAGACGAAGTCATATTCAATGGCGTAGGCAGGCCTCATTATCTCGGCCTCTTCGAGCCCCGGTATCGTCCTCACCAGCCTCACCTGGATGTCAAGGGGCAGGCTGGTAGAAATGCCGTTGGCATAGTATTCGTTGGTGTCCAGCCCTTCCGGTTCGAGAAAGACCTGGTGCCTTTCCCGCTCGAAGAAGCGGACCACCTTGTCTTCTATGGAGGGGCAGTACCTGGGACCTATGCCCGTTATCTTACCGCTGTACATCGCTGAAAGGCCGATGTTTTCTTTAATAATCCCATGGGTCTCCGGATTCGTATAGGTTATGTAGCAGGGAAGCTGGGGATTATCGATGCTCAGAGTGCGGTGGGAAAACGGCACCGGAGGATCGTCTCCCCACTGGGCCTCGGTCCGCGAAAAATCTATGGTCTTCGCATCCAGACGGGGAGGAGTGCCGGTCTTAAGACGTCCGAGCCTCAGCCCCAATCGTCCCAGACAATCGGAGAGGCCTATGGAGGGGAACTCACCCGCCCTGCCGGAGGGGAAGCTCTCATGGCCCACATGCATCAGCCCCTTAAGGAACGTGCCGGTCGTGACGATTACGCGGGAAGCGCTATAGAAGATGCCGAGCGAGGTGCGTACCCCCGTGACCCTGCGGTCCTCTACGATGATCTCTTCTGCCGCAGCCTGCTTGATATCGAGATTTCCCGTACCTTCCAGCACCTGCCTCATCTTCAACCTGTAGAGTACCCTGTCGGCCTGAGCGCGAAGTGACCAGACGGCCGGCCCTTTTGACTTGTTGAGCATCCTGAACTGTATGCCCGCCATGTCGGTGACCCTCGCCATCTCGCCGCCGAGGGCGTCGATCTCCCTTACCAGGTGGCCCTTAGCGAGTCCCCCGACCGCGGGGTTGCAGGACATCTGCGCGATGGTATCGAGGTTCATGGTGAGGACGCAGGTGGACATGCCCATGCGTGCAGCCGCAAGCGCCGCCTCGCAGCCGGCATGGCCCGCGCCGATCACGATAACGTCATAGGATTTAGCCGGGTTCACAATCCTCCGGGTTATTAAGAATGTTATAGTTCAACCGTCGGCGACCGGCTTCCAGAAAAGCCCGGAAAAAGGCCCTCCGGGACACCGGCAGGACTTGCACATGAGCTGCATGGATTGAGCTTTTTCCCCGGGTAGCTTGTTGCCGACTGGTGGACGCCTCATGTTTATTCTAATCCAAAGCACCGGAATATTTCACCGGACCGGCGTTTCTACGTCTCTCTATACGGCGTCCCCACCCGGCACGTATGCCAGACTCCGGAGGGTCTCTGTCATTAACGCTGCCGGAATTAAACACCAGGCCGGCCCGAAAACCCGATTCTTTTCCCGTGGCATGAAGGAACTCGAGCAGATGACGGAGGAAAAAGGGGTAAACATAGAGAAGAAGACCGTCAAGGACCTTATCCTGCGAATGCAGGACATGCCGCCGGGCGAAGTCCCATAAAGACGGGCGGGAATCCGTTCGATATAAAAGCTCTTGAAAATCACATTTAACGTCATTTCCGGGGCGGGAAGCGGGAATCCACGGTTTTTGAAGACAATGCAGCCTGGAAAACCGCCTCCGCGGGAATGACGGTCAGGAACACGACAACTTATGTAAAGAGTATGGTCGCTGCATGGGTATTCCGCTGAGACCGGTTCATATGCCGGCTTGACTCTAACGGGTCTCTCCTTAATCAGCAGTCGCATGATTGACGGTTTCTCTCTCCTGGATCCTCGTGGATGACAAATATCGTGAAATTGTCCTAAGTCCCTCTCCGCCCCAATAATGTTATAATAGTTAAACTTTTCAAGAGGAACTGAATGAAAGTATGCTATTTTTGCAATGAGACGGAGAATGTCAGTACCTGGAAACATCCGGAAAACGGCAGGGAATATATGTTCTGCAGCGGTTGCCTGGGGACGATAATAGGGGTGTGCGCCGAGTGCGGGGCCGTACTCAGCAAGATGGACCCGATCGGTATCAATAGTGAAGGACAGAGGATCTGTTACAAATGCAGTGCGGCCCACGATATGGCCGAAGACGGGTCCTGAGGACCATCGGGAGGAACCAGACATGTCCGACGGCATCAGTGAAGAGGAAAAATTCCGGCATATCGAGGCGGCTTTTCAGATAGATGATATCTATCTGCGGAGTCTGGACCGTCTGAGGGAAGACCTGACAGGCCGGGGGATCGACATCGATACCGGCGAGGGCAGGAAGATCTTCATACGTGAAGTGCGGAGGCTTAACGAGAGTTTTTACGAAGAAGAGTCGTGATGGGACAGATGAAGTGTAACAGGACGGTATTTATGGACATCGGCCGCAGCGTAGCGGCGGAGGGCGGGGGAATGCGCCCCGAATTGCCGGAAAGGCTCACCGATTATCTCACCGGATCCGAGATCCCTTTTTCCAACCGGGACAATATACGGCAGAAGATATTGAGGTTCCTTGTTGAAGAAAGAAGGTACCTCAAGTCCGACATACAGGTGGACAGCGAGATACACTTTGAGGCGGACGGGGAAAAATTCCGGTCGCCGGTCGATATCGCCATTATCATAGAGGGCAGGACCCTGATTGTATGGAAATGCGCTTCGGGGTCCCTGGTCTCGCGGGAGAGGCAGATTATAGCTGCCGCAAGGTTGCTCGAAGACCATGTCGTGCCGCTTTCAGTGGTCACCAACGGGCAGGGCCTCGAAGTCCTCGACTCGTGCTCGGAAAGGGTAATTGGCGTCGGGTTCACTGCCGTACCGTACCGGGAGGACCTCCTGAGAGATGCCGGAGACCTCCAGATGAGGAAGATGAAGAAAGCAAAGATTATTTATGAGCAGAGGATACTGTCCACCTACGATTCGATTGCCTGTCCATCAAGTTGCAGCCTGAAAGATCAGTCCTGACTCTGTCGAAGGACTCTCCAGAAAACTCAAAGGGATAACTGCTATAATACCGGTACCCGGGATCTGCGGCGCACTCTCTTGTTTGAGAAGGAAGAAAACCTTAAAGGATGAATATTACCGTCAGTCAATTTATCATCAGGTATCTTGAGAGGCTCGGAGTCGATAATGTTTTCGGCATCCCCGGTGCTCACATACTGCCGGTATTCGACGCCCTCTATGAATCGCGGATAAAAACCATTCTGGCCAAGCATGAACAGGGTGCATCGTTCATGGCGGGTGGATATGCGAGGCAGTCGGGCAAGCCGGGCGTCTGCATCGCAACAGCCGGCCCTGGGGCGACGAACCTTGTCACCGGTCTTGCAAACGCCTACCTGGACCGTCTTCCCCTCTTCGCCATTACGGGTGAAACGCCCACATACTCTTTCGGCAAGGGTGCCCTCCAGGAGAGTTCGGGCGAAGGGTTCTGCATCAACCAGTTCGATATCTTCAGGGGTGTCACGCGTTACAACGGAATCGTCCACCGGACCGACTATTTGCTGAACCTCTTCAGAAATATCACCGGCCTTCTCCTGTCGGACAATCCCGGCCCGGTCCTGCTCAGTTTCCCTTACAACGTGCTGAAGGAAACCGTCGACGAAGCGCTGCTTGACAATATCAGCTTCGGCCGCAGCCGTTCGGACGCGGCGGCCGGTCCGGCATCCGTGAAGGAAGTTCTCTCCATGCTGAAAAGCGCGCAGAGGCCGGTCGTAGTCGCCGGACACGGCAGCGTACTTGCGGGTGCGGAAGGTTCTATCGCCCGTTTTTGTGCCGACACGAAAACGCCCCTTGCGACCAGCCTGAAGGCGAGGGGCATAGTTCCCGAATCGTCGGACCTCTCGCTCGGTATCCTGGGCATAACTTCCAATGAGGCCGCTTTTCGTTATATCTCTGAAGAGGCGGACCTGGTCTTTATAGCCGGTGCCAGTTTCGGGGAGAGGACCAGCTACAACTGGAACAACAGCCTGCTGGCCGGGAAGAAGATAGTCCAGATAGACAACGACGAATCGCAGCTGAACAAGGTATTTTCCGCCGACGTCGCTCTCAAATGTGACGTAAAGTCTTTTTTTGACAGCCTGCTCGCGGCACTCTCCTCCAACGGCTTTGTCCGCAAGGATACGGCGGCGGCGGACTATAAAGAGAGATATGAAAACCACGACATCGGGGACAACGAATTCCTTCTCGTGAGCCGCTTTCTGAGAAATCTCGGCGATTGTTTCAAAGACGGAGAGGTGTCGATATTCGATGACAACATCATATATATGCAGAGGTTCTGCAGCGTGACGAAGAGCCGGAGCTACTTCCCCAACTCCGGTATCTCTTCTCTGGGGCATGCCGTACCGGCCGCCATAGGTGCCAAACTTGCCACGGAAAGGCCCGTTATAGCTTTACTTGGCGACGGCGGCTTCCAGATGTGCTGCATGGAGATCATGACGGCCGTGAACCACGGCGTCCCCCTGACCGTGGTCCTTCTCAACAACTCCACCCTCGGCCTGGTGAGAAAAAACCAGTTTTATAACTACTCGGGACGTTTTATCGCAAGCGAATTCGTGAATCCCGATTATGCGAAACTGGCCGAATCTTTTGGTATCAATTATTTCGGGGTTTCATCGGAGCCGGAGGCGGATACTGTCATGCAGGAAGTCGATTTCCTGCACGGCATCAATCTCATCGAACTGACCCTGAATAAAGATGAGTTTCCGAAATATTCGTCCGGCCGCTGACGGATTTCCCCATCTCCTTCATTTCTTTGACCTTTTCAGTTCCGTCGTGTGCCCTGGCGGAGACGGGAAAACCTTGCTGTTTCAGAAAGAAGACGGACCTGTGGACCATATGCAGCTGAAGTCAGTCTATGAGGAATCCCTGTCGTTCCTTGAAGACAAGGCGGCCGAAACGGATTTCCGGGACGACCTCCTGGAACTGCAGAAAGGTCTTTACAGGGAGCTGGAATATCTTTATTCCCTCGATAGTCCCGATTCCAGGCACCACTTCTTTGTAGTGATACCCGTTGCCGACAGACCTTCCATGCTGAGGAACTGTGTGGACAGTCTTATAGGGCAGTGCGAGGATTTTGGTTACGGGGGGACGGCCGCTGGTGCGGACGGCAGCCGTTTCTTCAGCAAAGTAAGGCTCTTCGTCGTAGACGACAGTGCGGACGAGGGCAACAGGTCCCGGACCAGAAAGATAGCTTCGGAAACGGCAGAGCGGGGGATCAGGACCCGCTATTTCGGCGTCGAAGAGCAGGCGGAACTCCTGCGGCATATAGGCGGACTGACCGGGGGAGCGTCTTCGCGGCTGACAGGAGGCCCGGGCAATGCGACCCTTGCCCATAAAGGCGCCTCGGTTACGAGAAACCTCGCGTATCTTTACCTCAATTCTTTTCTCCGCAGGCCGGGCGCGGACGAGAAGGTACTCATATATTTTCTCGACAGCGATGAAGAGTTCAGGGTCAAGGTGAAGAAGAACGCGGCGGCGGCGGATATCAGGTTCATCAATTATTTCTACTGGCTCGACAGGATATTCACTACAACCGGCATTCAGGTCCTCACGGGGAAGGTCGTGGGCGACCCGCCCGTTTCCCCTTCGGTCATGATCAATACCTTCCTCGACGACGTCCTGCTGTTTCTGGAAACCGTCTCGGGTTTGCAGCCGGGTGACACCTGCCCCTTCCATCGCGGTAAAAGGCCCGGAGCGTTTTCGGCGGAATATCACGATATGGTGGAACTCTTCGGATACCGGCGGCCCGGGGCACTGGAGTATGATTGTCCGCTGTCGGGAGACCACACCACGGAAGATTGTTTCCAGGCCTTTTCGCGGGAAGTCCGAGATTTTTTTCACGGTCTTCATCCGACCAGAGTTCAGTTCTATCGTCATTTCGGCAGATTTACGAAAACTGAGAGCGCCAGGACCGTATACACGGGAAATTATGTCTTTACCCCGGGGGCGCTGAAATACTTCATCCCTTTTGCCGGCCTGAATCTGAGGATGGCGGGTCCCACGCTGGGCCGTATTCTTAAGTCGGCAATCGGCGCGAGGTTCGCATCCGCCAACCTGCCTTTGCTTCACCGGAGGACGAACCCTGACAGCTCCCGGGTATACAGGAGCGGCGTTTCCGGGACAGAAGATTCGATAGACCTCTCGGGAGAATTTATCAGGCAGTTCTGGGGAGACGTCATGCTGTTTTCCATCGAGTCTCTGACGAACTCGGGTTTTCCCGACATCATGCCGGGCCTTCCGGAGATATCTTCTGTCGTAAAGGCTGTCCAGGGTGATATGTGGAGGCTGTACAGGCAACAGAAGGCCGCAGCAGCGGCCAAGGCCGGGCTGTTGAGAGAGCGCCTGCTGCAGGAGGGCGGCTGGTGGAACCGGAGCGGCTGCTTGAAGGGGGCCGTGCAAAGAATCGAACTCCTCTGCTCCATAGTCGACAACAGCTTCGGCGAGGGTTCAGAGACCATGAAAAGTCTTTCCGCCCGGGTCGCTGAGGGATCCTATGCCGACCTTCTTATACGGGCAATCAGTTCCTTCCGCGACGACGAGGCGGTCTGGGCGAAGCTGATCGGGGCTGACGTCGCCGGCTTGACGTAGGGTATGAATTATCCGGCCTCCGGTCTTTGGTGAACTGTGAAAAGATGGTCAGAATTGAAGTCTGCGCTGCGCGTCCTGGCTGTAGAGTTTTTGCAGTTGTTCCTGGATGGTTTGCCAGCCGTCTCTGGCGTGAGGGATGACACATTTGGAACAGTCCTTCAGGCCTGAGGGCAGAACGGCGAAGTCGCCGGGACAGGGGAGCAGGAAGAGCGGACAGTAACAGAAAAGACAGGAGTGCCAGTCATCGAGATTGTGGCAGGGCAGGAATTCACAATTGAGGTTTATGAATTGTTTGTAGCTCATTGAAGAATTATATCACAGGGGTTCCGTACTTTCCGGCGACAGCGACAGGCGGGCACCGTCAGTCCTCAAAGGTTGAGAGCACAGGCCTGACAGTTTTCCCCTCCTCTTCCCCTGCATAGACCTGAAATCCCGTGGTGGCAGAGTGCGAAATCATATTTCAGCGGGTCTTCGGGATCGAGGCCCTTCAGTGATTCGGTTATTTCCACGGCCGTCTTCCAGTCCTGAGATTTTCTCTCCGTGAAGCCCAGACATCTCGAAATCCTTGCTATGTGAGTATCCAGAGGAATGATCAGCTTGTTCTTCGGGATTCCGTCCCATATCCCGAAATCGATGTCCCTGTCCCGCACCATCCAGCGCAGGAAAAGGTTGGCGCGCTTACAGGTGCTGCCGTGGGCGGGGGAGGAAAGAAACTGTCTCAATCCCCGGGGCCTTATGTCCGTCCCATAAACCGGGGATGTGTTGCCGCCCAGGAGTTCGCCAATAAAGCCGGTCAGTCCCCTGCGGATGTCTCTGTCGTCTTCGCTGTAATGCCTCCTGAAGGCATTCATCAGCGAGCCTTCCTTTTTCAGGATCTCATGGAGCAGGAAAAAAAGGCAGAGGATGTCCGCATTTTCATTGAACCTGTATTTTAAACCCCCGAAACGCCCGCCATCCCTTTTCAGGTTGAAGCCGGCCAGGAACTCGAAGGGGCTTTCGCCCATCTTCGAAAATATTGTTTCCAGAACGGCCCTGAACAGTTCCACCTTCCCGTAAGCGAAACAGGAAGATATGAAGCCCGCCGCCTCTATATCGGCTGACGAAACATACCGGTGTGGAAATTCAATCGGATCATGCCGCATCCTCTCCCGGAAATCGAAATCTCTGTAAAACCTTTCGAGGACTTCCTTCATGTTCATGGGGTTAAGGTATTATACCAGCCGCAAAGTTGCCACACAGAACGAGTGACAAGTTTGTCGTATTATACATTATTGTAGCATTTTCTGTTTGAGGTTTCCCTTGAAAATCAGGAAGTTGCAAGTTGGCACGGTTCTGGATATAAACAGGGCACGGCGAGGAGAAAAATCCCGGCTCATGACGGCCGGAAGCATGACCGGATCGAAGCCGGAAAATACCCCGTCAGGACAAGGAGGTGCATCGGGTAGTCGGCTGCTACGTCTTTGTGCCGAAGTGCGGACCTTCGGTCTGTAAATACATTGCGGGAGGAGAACATGAACAGAGTAAAGAGTATGATGATTGTAACGGCAGTGGTGCTGTCGGTTGCGGCCGGTTCGGCTTATGCAGGGGAACCAGCTGTATCGGGTTTCACCTCAGTCGACGTGATGAGCAATTATGTGTGGCGCGGGCAGAAACTGAGCAACAGTTACGTCATCCAGCCTTCAGTGGGCATAAACTATGGCGATTTCGCCGCCAACATCTGGGCGAACCTCGACAGCGACCCCGAATTCCTCGGGATCGACAACAGGTTCAAGCATACGGAGACCGACCTTACGGCGACCTACGGTTTTTCCTTCGACAAACTCAGCTTTACCGCGGGGTATATCTATTATGCGCTGGAGAGCGCCAACGACACGCAGGAAGTCTTTCTTTCAGCCGGCTATGATATTCTGCTCAACCCGACACTGACTGTATACTACGACTTCGTCGAGGGGGGCGGCGGCTTCGCAGTGGCGTCCATAGGGCACTCCATCGACATCACGAAGGACATCCCCCTCAATCTGGGAGCCTCCGCCAGTGTCAACCTCAACGACAAGGTCATGGGACTGGATAAGGACGGCAACGACTTCACCAATTTCTATAACGGCGAACTCTCCGCTTCCGTGTCAGTCCCGTTAACGAAGGCCCTTAGCGTGACGCCGAAGGCGGCCTATTCCCTTGCGCTCAGCAATGATGCCAAGCACGCGATCAGCAGTGTCAGCGACGACGGCACCCATGACATCCTTTACGGGGGCATCAACCTTACGCTGAGCTTCTAGCGATAAAGCGATTTCGAAAGGAGATGAAATATGAAGAAATGTTTTAGTTTGGCAATATTGCTGTTACTCTTATTTGCCGGGGTGGTGTTCGCGGAGCAGGTGCAGACGGCCAACCCTCCTTCGACGGCTGAGCAGACAGTGTCTGCTCAGCCGGCACCTGTGACGTCCGTCGGAGCGGCATCTGCCATGGTCACCGCTGAAGGCGTTCAGAAACACGCGGACTACGTCTGGACTCTGATTGCGGCCTTCCTGGTGTTCTTCATGCAGGCCGGATTCGCGATGGTCGAAACCGGCTTTACCAGGGCGAAGAACGCGGTAAATATCATGATGAAGAACCTGATGGACTTTGCGATGGGCTCCCTGGCCTACTGGGCGATAGGGTTCGGCCTGATGTTCGGAGTCACCGCGACCGGCTGGTTCGGTACCGACGGGTTCTTCCTGAGCGATTTTGTGAAGAGCAACGACCCATGGGTATTTGCGTTCTGGATGTTCCAGGTAGTCTTTGCCGCCACAGCCGCAACCATAGTGTCGGGCGCGATGGCGGAAAGGACGAAGTTCGTCAGCTATCTGATATACTCGGCCGTGATCAGCGCCTTCGTATATCCCATATTCGGGTCATGGGCGTGGGGCAGCCTCTTTCACGGGGGAGGCTGGCTGGAGAAATTGGGCTTCATAGACTTTGCGGGTTCCACAGTCGTCCATTCCATCGGGGGCTGGGCAGCACTCGCGGGCGCCATTGTCCTCGGGCCCCGCATAGGGAAGTACGGCACTGACGGAAAACCCAAGGCCATTCCCGGCCACAACATCCCCCTTGCGGCGCTGGGTGTCTTCATACTCTGGTTTGGCTGGTTCGGGTTCAACCCCGGCAGCACCACGGCTGCCAATACTGATATCGCCAGGATTGCGGTAAATACAAATCTTGCCGCTGCCGCCGGCACTATAGGGGCCCTGATCACGGCCTGGATCATGTTCAAAAAGCCGGACGCCAGTATGACGCTTAACGGAAGCCTCGCCGGTCTTGTCGGGATCACTGCCGGCTGCAATAATGTGACGCCGGTGGGGGCCGTTATTCTGGGCGGCATAGCCGGTGTAATCGTGGTCCTTTCGGTCGTGTTCATCGACAAGGTGCTCAAGGTGGACGACCCTGTCGGTGCGGTATCGGTACACGGCGTGTGCGGGGCCTGGGGCACGCTGGCTGCCGGCCTCTTCAACGCAGACGGCGTAACGGCAAAAATTTTGGGTGTCCAGGCACTTGGGGTGGCCACCGCCTTTGTGTGGTCATTTACAGCCTGTTTTATCCTTTTCAAGGTGATCAAGGCGGTTGTGGGCCTCAGGGTATCCAGGGAGGAAGAGCTTGAAGGGCTCGACCTGGAAGAGCACGGCAACGTGGCATATCCGGACTTTCAGATACACCCGGCGAGGAGCTTCAGCGCCCCGCCTTCAATGCCGCAGGCGGGCTTGCAGGCCCAGACCTTCAGGGGCATGACACAGGAGGAAGCATGAAAAAGATAGAAGCGATAATAAAGCCTTTCAAGCTTGACGAAGTGAAGGACGCACTGCACGAGATAGGCGTGCAGGGGATGACGGTCAGCGAGGTAAAGGGGTTCGGACGGCAGAAAGGCCATGTCGAGCTTTACCGTGGAGCAGAGTATGACATATCCTTCATCCCGAAGGTGAAACTGGAGGTGGTGGTTCCCGACGAAATGCTGGAGAAGGTGATGTCAAAGATCGGGGAGAAGGCGAAGACGGGAAAGATAGGCGACGGCAAGATCTTTGTTTCCACCCTTGAACAGATAACCAGGATCAGGACCGGCGAGATCGGAGAAGCCGCTATCTAGTCTCACTTTTATGCCGGAGGCCCTTTTCCGTGAGGGTCGGAAGGGGCCTCCATTCTTATCATCCCGGGTTCAATTACGTTTTCCCGCGTTTCGACATATGGGAGATCAGGTCGAAGATACTCTTTGCCCTTTGCTCGATGACATCGACCGCGTGCTCCAGTCTCTTGAACCTGTCCGGCTGCGATCCCCCGGTAAATGATTCTTCCGCCTTCTCCATCGCCTTCATGATCTCAGAACCTTCCGGACTCCGCGAAAGTTCTTCCCCCCACATGTCCCTGGCCAGAAGGAGCGTCCCGAACAACATCTTTCTTGTCTCTGCCACCTTGTCTTCCAGCCGTCTGATTCTCTCCTCATCAGACATATCCGCAAAATGTACCACCTGGACCTCCGCCTTTCTTTCCGGACTGATCGCCGCCGTACCGCCTCATAATCAAAGAATAGTCTGTTAAGGGACGCTCTGCAAATATCCGGCCCCGGCAATATCTTAAAACGTTGCCGTTGTAACCTTTCTTTTAATCGCATAAACTTGAATTAGAAACCGGCAGAAAAAGTCCTGTCCACTGAAAGGACTGTTGGATTCCCGCAACGGAGATGCGCTTGTGTGCCGGCAGGCCGAGAGCCGAAAGGAGGCACCCCATTGAAGACGCCCCTAAAGATAATAGTCATAATAGCTGTCGTCATACTGGTCGTAGTGGCAGGCCTCACGGTCTTCGTCAAGTCCTACCTGACTGACGCTCGCGTACGCACCCTGATCACCCGGACAGCCGAGTCCTCTCTCCACCGGAAGGTCTCCCTGGGTGCGATCTCGGTGAGCATCTTCAGAGGCATTTCGGTTAAGGATTTCGAGATCAAGGAGAAAGATTCTGATTCGGATTTCGTGAAAGCCGATGCCTTCGTGCTGAAATATCAGCTCCTGCCGCTCCTCTCACGGAGACTGGTCATCAACCAGTTGGAAATTGAATCGCCCACGATTGTGATCAGGAAGAATTCCGACGGTTCCTACAATTTTTCGGATATGATAAGGCGGAAAGGGGAGGCCGCTGCAAAGAAGAAAGATACCGGCGGACTGTCGGGCCTTCCGGTCAGCCTGAGCGTACAGTCGCTCCGGATCGACAAGGCCCGGCTGGAATACTCCGATCCCGTCGGCACGGTAAAGAAGGCCCTGATCGGACTTGACGCCGGTATTGCGATCGAAGGAAGGTCCAGGCAGGTGATCGCTCCCTCCGGAAAGGCAAGGATGGAGGTCCTTGAGGTGGTGCTGAAAGACCGTCCCGGGCCGATCACTGATATCCCGGTGTCGCTGCAGTACAGCGCCGAGGTGGACCTCGCCGGAAAAAAAGTGTATATCCTTGACGCTTCGGTAAAGACACTTGGCGTGCCCGCCACGATCAAGGGTACGGTGAATTATGGCGAACCGCTTTCTTATGACCTGGAGGTGGGCGCGCCTTCGGTGGACCTCGCAGACGTGGAGAAGGGCGCGGCAGTTTTTCTGCCTTCCGGGATCAGGATCAGCGGCGGCTTCTCGATGAAGGTGTCTGCCGCGCAGAAAGCGGTGAAAGACGCGAAACCGGTCTTCAGCGGCGAGATAAAACTCGACAGGGTCGCGGTACAGGTGAAGAACATGAAACCTGTCTTCAGCGGAACGGTGACCCTCGCGCCGGAGCAGATCGGTTTCAGGTCAATGAAACTCGTAGCGGGGGACAGTTCGGCGGATATCAGCGGCCGGGTTGCCAACTATTCGACCAATCCCGATATCCGCATGGATGTAACGAGCCCCATGCTTAATCTCGACAGCATCATGCTCCCCCAGGGAAAGGGAGAGGCAGATGCTCCTGGGGGACGACCGGGAAAAGAGGGGAAGGAGCAGAAGGAGTTCGGGCCCCTGAAGACAAAGATTACGGCCGGAGGAGATGTGGCGATCGCCAGGATGCTGTATAAAGGCATTACTGTCCGGAACCTGAAGGCGCACTATACATTCCACAACAATATCTTTACCATTGACCCGCTAACGGGCGACACCCTCAGCGGCAGCTTCAGGGCGCGGAGCGCCGTGGACCTCTCGAAGAAGGGTATGGCTTATACCATGAATGCCGGGACGGACGGTGTCAAGCTCGAGGAGATCACCGCCGCTTTTGCACCGAAGGCGAAGGGCATTCTTTTCGGGAGTTTGTCGGCCCGCGCCGATATCAGCGGAGCGGGCTCAGCGAGCGAGACAATCAAACGCAATCTGAAGGGGAAAGGCTCGTTCAGCGTGAAAAACGGCGAGATAAAGAACGCGCCGATAGCTGACGGCCTCCTGGCGCTTCTGGGCCTCCGGAGCCTGAAGGAGATACCCATCGAGAAGGCTGCCGGCACCTTCAACATATCCGGCGGAGTGATAAACCTGACGAGCGTCATCGCCGGCAAAGACCTCGCCATTGACGAAACCGGGACCGTCGGGATGGACCAGAGACTCGACATGGGCATCCTGGTCAAGGTCTCTGACAAACTTTCACCAAAACTGCTGGGCCAGTCCGGAATCTCGCAGTTCCTGTCGGAAGAAAAGGGGTGGACCGAAATTCCCCTGAAACTGACCGGGACCGTCGCCAGGCCGTCCTATGGGGTCGATACAACGGCGATCGGCAAGAGAGCCACGAAGAGCATCCAGAAGAAGGTAGAAGAGGAGATCTTCAAGGCGATCTCGGGAGAAAAGAAGAAGGAACAGCAGCCGACGGCCACACCGCAGAAGGGCAGTTCCCCGGAGGACCTGCTTAAGGGGTTTTTCAAGTAGCGGACCCCGGCCCGGTGAAGTCTGCCCTCTCCTCCCTTCCCTTCGAGGGAGGGGATAAGCTGGAAAGTTGACAGATGATATCTGGTACTGGTAGTATTATTCAAATATTCCAATATTTGAATAGGAGGTTTGGCTTCCATGATTTCTCAAGCCGACAAGATAGAGGTCCTGAAGGTCATTGCCCACCCCTTAAGGATGCGGATACTCGAGGAACTCAGCAAAGGGGTGAAGTGCGTGAGCGACCTGGAAGAGTTTTTCGAAATCAGGCAGTCCAATATTTCACAACATCTTTCGCTGCTCAGGCGGCATGGTCTTATCGATTTTTACATTGACGGGAGACTCCGTTGTTATTTTCTGAGGGAGCCCTTCATCCCCGATCTGCTGGAATTGCTGAGGAAAGATTACGAGGAGGACCTGCCTGCCCCGGCCTGCTGTCCCGTAACCAGGAGGGGGAAGTATCCGGGTGACAGGAGGAATTGATAAACCTGTATTTGACAATTCAGGGAGCCGCTGTTCTTCCCCGGGAGGAGGAGAAATGAAGAAAGAAATAGCCTTGTTTTTCTCTACGACACCATATAGTTTCGAAAACACCCACACCATTATGAGGATCGCCGACGCAGCCCTCAAAAAAGGTCATAAAGTCAGGCTCATCGCGTCGGGAGACGGGGTTTTTTCGGTCGTGAAAGGCCAGGTGCCCAAGTCTCTCGCCGCGCTGGAAGACCTTGTCGAAAGGGGTCTCAAGGTGGACATATGAACCGGCTGCATGCAGGGTCGCGGTCTTGCGGCTGAAGACTCCATAGAGGGCGGGGAGATGAGTTCCCTGAAAGGTCTCCTGGACGTAATCGGGTCGAAACCGATATTTTTGAATTTCGGGATATAGGAGGAGATGATGGGAGGCATCGGCATTGTCCTTAGAAGATCGCCTTACGGTTCTGTTGAGGCCGCTGAGGCCATAAGACATGCCCTCGGCGGGATAGGTGAAGGTTTTGACGTAAATCTCATGCTGATGGACGGAGGAGTCGAGGCCGCGCGAAAAAACCAGGACATCTCAGATACCGAATATCTGAGCGTTGAGGAAGGAATAAGAGACTGCCTGGATATGGGCGTAGCCGTATACGCGGAGAAAATTTCACTTGCAATGGCCGGTCTCTCTCCCGATAGCGCGGTGGAAGGAGTTGCGGCAGTAGATGAATCGGAGATAGCCGGGATGATTAAAGAGTCGGACACCACGATGATTTTCTAATTTAACCAGTTGGGAGGATGTATGGTAGTCCTTATAAAAAGTTCCCCGGACACTCCTGAAGGACAGAGAGGTGTCAGGATCGCGCGGGATATGTCGGCGGATATAGTTCTCCTGCAGAACGGAGTCTATTTTATTCAGGGGCAGAGGCTGGAAGACCTGGGAATCTATCGCGCGACATATGTGCTCGAGGATGACAGGAGATTGAGGGGACTGAAGCAGGCTGATGCCGACAAAAACATAAGAGACATCAGCTATGACGGCCTTGTCGACCTTATGGCGGAAAGCGACAAGGTAACAGGATTGTTTTAAGCAACTATGATGGGGAGGCTGACATGGCGAAAATACTTGTTTTGGGAGGCTCATTCGGCGGCCTTACCGCCGCGTTTGAACTGAAAAGACTTCTGGGAAAAAAGTCGGAAGTAACAGTAATGTCCGACGACGACAAATTCGTTTTCGTACCTTCGCTCCCCTGGCTTTCTCTGGGATGGAGAAAAGCCGGGGACATTACCCTGCCGGTAAAGTCCATTCTGGAGAAGAGGGGCATATCCTTTCTTCATGAAAAGGCAAAAGGTATAGAACCGGACTCATCCAAGGTAGTTACGGAAAAAGGAGAGACACCTTACGACTACCTGGTCGTGGCGACCGGTCCCTACCTCGCGTTTGAAGAGGTACCGGGTCTGGGCCCGGAAAGAGGCCATACGGAATGCATCTTTACCCTTGACCTGGCGGAGAAGGCGCATAAAGCCTGGGAGAGGTTTCTTGAAGAGCCCGGGCCCTTGGTCACAGGCTCTGTCCAGGGGGCCAGCTGCCTCGGGCCTCCCTATGAATACGCCTTTGAGGTAGACGGCGTCCTCCGGGAGCGGAAAATCAGGCACAAGGTTCCGATGGTATTCGTTACCTCAGAGCCCTATATCGGGCATTTCGGCATAGGGGGATTGAGAAATTCAAAGAGGTTGATGGAAGATGAATTCGCAAGGAGAGACATCAAGGTCGTCGCAAACGCGGTCATCGAGGAGTTTACGCCGACGGAAGTGAAGCTGAAGGACGGCACGAATATCCCCTTCAAACTTGCCATGTTAGGCCCGGCGTTGAAAGGAGTGCCTGCCGTAGCCGACATCGGAAACCCGAGGGCCTTTATTCCGGTTGACGGCAAATATCGGCATGCGAAGTACAAAAACATCTTCAGCGTCGGCGTTGCCGTTGCGATGGCGCCTCCTGAAAAAACGCCCGTGCCGACCGGCGTTCCGAAGACCGGGCATATGACGGTGACGATGGCAAAATCCGCCTCACGGGTCGTCGCCTCCGACATAACGGGCGGTGACGTACCTGAAGAAGAACCTTTGGGAGTCAAGTGTCTGATGGATATGGGCAACACAGCGGCGTACATGAGGGCAGATCCCGTTCTTCCGCCCAGGGAAGAGTCGGTCTTCGAGGAAGGCAGGCGTTTCCGGTGGGCGAAACTCGCATTCGAAAAATATTTCCTGTGGAAGATGAGAAACGGATTGAGTAACCTCCCCTAGCCCGGCGCCGGATGTGGCATCCGGGATTAAAGTATGGTATCATGTCCTACCCGGCAGACCGGGGCATTCTTTGTTTATTTCAAGGCCCTGAAGGGGCCCGGAGGTGGGGCTTATGAAGGTAAAGGAGTTGCTGGGGACCAAGGGGAAAGACGTGGTCTCCATCGATGATCACTACACGGTAGAGGACGCCATCACGTCGATGAACGCCAGGAAGATCAGTGCGCTTATGGTAAACGACAAGGGCAAGGCAGTCGGCATCTTCACGGAAAGGGACGTGGTAAGGTCTTACATGGTCAACGCGGGTAAGAGCTTCAAGGAAATCTCTATAAAGGACGCGATGACGACTGACTTGATGGTTGCCGAAATGGAAGATGACATCAGCGACGTTATGGCGATCATGGTCGAAAAGAATATCAGGCATCTCCCGGTGATCGAGGACGGACAGGTTATCGGCATGCTTTCCATAAGGGACATCGTGCAGACCCACGTGGGAAAACTTACATCAGAGATTCATTATCTCAAGGACTACATTACGGGATACTGAGAAGAGCCGATAGATTTATCGAACCCCCGGGCCGGCGATTTATCCGGCAGCAGTTTTCTTCAGTCCCCCCTTATCTGGGCGGATTCTTTTTGCGCGTTGCTGAATCAGGACTTTGCCTGGGCGTGAATGCCAAAGACGGGGGCCCTCTCCTGCCTGCCCCCCCTGAAGCCCATCGCTTATTGCTCAGAATTCTTCACATTTTTTTCATATCTAACTAATAGAATAAAAGGGATAGGAGCCGGGCAGAACACCTTATTATTCCATCCGCAGTTTCTGGATAAATGCCGTCGCGGTACATCAGTTTACAACGCCTCCGGATTTAGGGCGCGGCCCCGGCCGTCCGGAAAAATGATAAAATATAATAGGTTTATAAAATATGCTTATGAATGATAAACTCGACGAAATTATAGGAAGATACAGGGAAAAAAAGGGGAATATAATATTCCTCCTGCAGGAAACCCAGGCCGCCTTCGGTTTTATACCGAGGGAAGCAGTCAATTTCTTCTCCGAAGAACTCGGCATCGCCCCCAGCCGCTTTTTCGGCATCGCCACGTTTTACTCCCAGTTCCGGCTCCACCCCGCCGGGAAAAACAGGATAACCGCCTGCTGCGGGACGGCCTGTCACGTCAAGGGCTCCGAGAAGATAATCAGAAGTCTGAGGCGTGAGCTCCAGCTGCCCGAGGGGAACGACACAACAGCCGACGGGGAGTTCACACTTGAAGAGGTGGCCTGTCTCGGCACGTGCAGTTTCGCACCGGTCGTCCTTGTAAACGGAGACGTCCGCGGCAGGGCCAGTGCACAGAAAGTCACGAGGGAGATAGGTTCACTGAGGAAGAAGAATGAGGGATAAGACGGTGATAAGGGTCTGCATGGGCCCGGCGGGCATAGCGGCAGGCGGCAAGGCCGTCCTCGAGGCGTTCAGGAGAGCCTTGTCGGAGGCTTCCGCAGAGGCAGACGTTGTGGAGAACTGTTCCTCGCACCAGGTGGGTTGCCTGGGACTCTGCGCACGGGACGTGCTGGTTGAGGTCCTGATGAACGGCGTGAAAACAGTCTATCAGTATGTGAAGCCCAATATTGTGGAGAGGATAGTGAAGGAGCACATCGTCGGGGGTATGCCCGTAGAGGAATGGAAAATCGACGACGCCTATGATTCCTTTTACGGAAAGCAGGTCAAGGTGGTGCTTCAAGACTGCGGCAGGGTCGATCCGGAGGATATCGAGTCGTACATCGGCATCGGCGGGTATGAGGCGGTCCGCAGGGTACTTTACGCCTGGACGCCGGACGACGTGATCGGGGAGATAAAGTCTTCGGGCCTGAGGGGCCGCGGCGGCGCCGGATTTCCAACGGGTCTTAAGTGGGAACTCGGGAGGAGAAGCAGCGGCGATGTCAAGTACATCATCTGCAATGCCGATGAAGGTGACCCCGGCGCCTTCATGGACAGGGCGGTCATAGAAGGGAACCCCCATTCGGTAATAGAGGGCATGATCATCGGCGCCTACGCCGTAGGGGCCCATAAGGGATACGTCTACATCAGGGCCGAATATCCTCTGGCCGTAGAGAGGCTGCAGCTCGCGCTGGAGCAGGCGTCCCGGAAAGGCTTTCTGGGAAGCAGCGTCTTCGGCAGCTATTTCGATTTCGACATCGAGATCAAGCTGGGGGCGGGTGCCTTCGTATGCGGGGAAGAGACGGCTCTCATCGCGTCGATAGAAGGACAGAGAGGCATGCCGAGGTCGAAGCCGCCATTCCCGGTCAACAAGGGATTATGGCAGAGGCCTACAGTAATCAACAACGTCGAGACCCTGGCAAACATAGCGTCCATCATCAGCCACGGGGCCGGCTGGTACTCCTCTTACGGAACGGAGCGCTCCCGGGGGACGAAGGTCTTCGCCCTCACCGGGAAGATAAAGAATACGGGCCTCATAGAGGTCCCGATGGGCATTAGCATGAGGGAGATAATCTACGATATAGGCGGAGGCATCGACGGAGACGGGGCGTTGAAGGCGGTGCAGACCGGCGGCCCCTCGGGAGGATGCATACCGGCCGGCATGGCCGACCTCAGTGTCGACTACGAGTCTCTCTCCAGGGCCGGTTCCATCGTGGGTTCGGGGGGGATGATCGTGCTCGACGAAAACGATTGCATGGTCAACATGGCAAAGTATTTCGTACAGTTCACACAGGCCGAATCGTGCGGAAAGTGTGTACCCTGCCGGGTGGGGACGAAGAGGCTGCTTGAGATCCTGGACCGCATCACAAAAGGGCAGGGGAGGGAGGGCGATATCGAGCGCCTGGAGAGGCTGAGCAGGGGGGTGAAGGTCACTTCGCTCTGCGGGCTCGGCCAGACCGCGCCGAACCCGGTCCTCAGCAACCTCCGGTATTTCAGGGATGAATTCGAGGCGCATATCAGGGACAGGAAGTGCCCTGCAGGGGTATGCAGGGAACTCCTCACCTATCGCATCGTGGAAGAATCCTGCACCGGATGCGGCGCATGCCTGAGGGCCTGCCCCGCGGGCGCCATCAGCGGTGAAAAGAAGAAGCCGCACGTCATAGACCCCGACATATGCATCAGGTGCGGGGCCTGTTTCGACGTGTGCAAATTTAAGTCGGTGGAGAAAGATTAGGATGATAAAGCTGAAGATAGACGGAAGGGACGTAGAGGTCCCTGAAAATACAACGATCCTCCGGGCGGCAAAGATGCTCGATATCCCCGTGCCGACGCTCTGCGCCCATCCGAAGCTCACCCCGTTCGGGGGCTGCAGGATGTGCATAGTGGCGATAAAGGACATGCCGAAACCGGTGACGTCCTGCAATACCCTTGCGAGGGAAGGGATGGAGGTATCGACCTCTACCCCGGAAATAGAAGACCTGAGAAGGCTTATTCTCGAACTTATCCTCTCCGACCATCCCAATGATTGCATGGTCTGTGAGCAGGCCGGCAACTGCACACTGCAGGAGCTTGCTTACGCCTACGGCATAAGGGAGAACGAGTTTGAAGGGGAGCGGAGGACATACGAGAAGAGGGACGGCAACCACTTCATAGAAAGGGACCTGGAGAAGTGCATACTCTGCGGCAGGTGCGTAAAGGTCTGCGACGAGGTCCAGGGAGTGGAGGCCATAGACTTCGGTTACCGCGGCTTCCGGTCGAAAATATGCACCCCCTACGAAGACGACCTGGACTGCGAGTTTTGCGGACAATGCATCACGGTCTGTCCGACGGGCGCCCTTACCGGCAAACAGTGGCTTGGGAAGGGAAGGCCGGGTGAACTGAAAGAGGTGGATACGGTCTGTCCCTACTGCGGCACGGGCTGCAATATCACTGTCCAGACGAAACGCAATGAGATATCCAGGGTTATACCCAGAGAGAATACGTGGAACGAGGGATGGCTCTGTGTGAAGGGACGGTTCGGCTACAGGTTCGTAAACAGCCCGGACCGGCTTAAAAAACCGCTCATGCGAACCGCTCCCAAACCAGAAGTCGGAATGCAGAAGTTGGGAGAAGACTCCTCACAGCTTACTCCTGACTCCTCACTTTTCAGGGAAACGTCCTGGGAGGAGGCCCTTGACCATATCGCGTCGCGTCTGGGCGAGATCAGGGCAGCACACGGCCCTGATGCAATCGCCGGACTCTCCTCCGCCAGGTGCACCAACGAGGAGAACTACGCATTCCAGAAATTCATGAGGGCCGCTGTGGGGACCAACAACGTAGACCACTGCGCACGGCTTTGACACTCGCCGACGGTGGCCGGGCTGGCCGCCATATTCGGCTCCGGGGCCATGACGAATTCGATCAGGGAGATCGAGGGGATGGATGTCATCTTCATCGTGGGTTCGAATACCAAGGAGACCCACCCTGTCATCGCAAACAGGATGATAAAGGCGTACCGCAGGGGCGCAAAGATCATAGTCGCCGACCCAAGGAGGGTGCCGATGGTGAAATTCGCCGAGGTATTTCTCAAGATGAGACCGGGCACCGACGCGGCCCTGCTCAACGGGATTGCCCATGTCATAGTTAAGGAGAATCTCCAGAACGACGAGTTCATAAGGGAAAAAACGGAGGGATTTGAGGAGTGGAAAAAGTCCCTGGAAGAGTTTGATCCCGGGAGCGTCGAGGAGATAACAGGGGTGCCGAAGGAGGATATCGTCATGGCCGCGAGAATCTACGGCGGCTCGCGGAGGGCCGGCATCTTCTACACCATGGGAATCACCCAGCATACCTGCGGGACCGACAACGTAAAGGCGGTGGCCAACCTGGCGACGCTCACGGGGAATATCGGCCGCGAATCTACCGGCGTGAACCCTCTGAGGGGACAGAACAACGTGCAGGGCGCTACGGACGCGGCCTGCGTACCCGACGTTTATCCCGGCTACCAGAAAGCAGACTCGCCTGAAGTAAGGAAGAAGTTCGAGGAGGCGTGGGGCAGGGCGCTGTCACCTTCCCCCGGCCTGACGGCAACCCAGATGATAGACGCCGCTTCTGGCGGCGAAATAAAGGCGATGTACATCATGGGTGAAAACCCGGTCATCACCGACCCTAATATGAATCATACCGTAAAGGCTTTGGGAAGCCTTGATTTTCTCGTGGTGCAGGACATCTTCATGACCGACACGGCACGTCTTGCGGACGTGGTGCTGCCGGCGGCATGCGCCTTCGAAAAGGACGGGACCTTTACGAACACCGAGAGAAAGGTGCAGCGGGTGAGACAGGCGGTCCTGCCGCCGGGAGAGGCCCGGGACGACCTGTCGATCATTACCGCACTGTCGAAGCGACTGGGGTACCCGATGGAATACTCTTCTCCGGAAGAGGTGCTGAGTGAATTCGGCCGGCTCTGGCCCAATCTTGCGGGAATTACGTACCGGCGTCTTGAAGAAGGGGGGCTTCAGTGGCCGTGCCCCTCCGAAGGGCATCCCGGGACCGGGTTTCTTTACAAAGACGGCTTCCCCAAAGGGAAGGTGCGTTTTGCACCGGTGGGGTTCTGTCCTCCTGCGGAGATTACGGACGACGAGTATCCTTTTATCCTCACTACCGGAAGAAATCTCTTCCAGTATCATTCCGGCTCTATGACCAGGAGGGTCATGTCGATAGAAAGCCACGCCGGCGAGCCCTATGTGGAGGTCAGCGTCCCCGACGGGGAGCGGCTCGGAATAAGACAGGGAGACAAGGTGCGGGTATCATCCAGACGCGGCGGGATCACGGTCAAGGCCAGGGTCACACCGAGGGTCCCGGAAGGCACGGTCTTCATCCCGATGCATTACCGTGAGGCCGCCGCCAACTTGATCACCAACGACGCCCTGGACCCGCACGTAAAGATACCGGAATTCAAGGTATGTGCGGTCAGGGTGGAACCGGTCGAAGAAGAAAGCTCTGAAAATCCTCCCCGGCTGGAGGCTTCGGGAATCCCTGAAAACTGAAGTTGGCCGCATACCGGCCACAGACATAAAAACCGGCTTTCTATCGGGTTGCAGGTAATTCCCGTGTGACTTCTTTTTCGATTTGAATGAGACGTCGAATGTGATAACATCATTTTATAGATTGGGAAAGTCTTCAGGGCACGGCAATTGTCAGACAACCGGATGCGGCATGCCGGATCAGCGGCGTCGGCCGCACTTATTGTAATTACAGAGGAATCCGGGTTGAAGAACCAGGGGAGGACTGTCCAATGGATAAACCCCATCAGGTGATGCCGGATATCTATATCCTGCCCGCACATTTCCCGATCCCCGGTGCGGGATTTCTTCCGGTCAATGCATTTGTCATCAAGGCCGAAGAGCCGGTCCTCGTCGACACGGGAATGGGCATTGACAGCGATGAGTTTATGAAGGCCCTCGAATCGGTCATCGACCCTCATGACCTGAAGTGGTTGTGGCTTACCCACGATGATGCGGATCATACCGGCAACATCCGCGGAATTCTCGACGCTGCGCCGGGAGTCAGGCTTGCGGCGAACTCCCTGGCCGTGCTCAGGATGAGCACGGCGTGGCCGGTACCCATGGACCGGGTCTACTGGCTTAATCCGGGAGACAGCATTACGGCGGGTGACCGCAAGCTGACCGCCGTCCGGCCGCCCATGTTCGATAACCCGACTACTGTCGGTATCTACGATAATAAGTCGGAAGCCTTTTTCTCCGCTGATTTCTTTGGCGCCATCATCCCGTCGCCGGCGCAGAATGTGGATGACGTTGCGGAAGGAGATCTGGCCAAAGGCATGATCAGCTGGGCCAGCGCAGACAGCCCCTGGGCTCATATGATCGAGCCGGGCGGATTCGTTAAGGCGCTGGACAGGATTCGCCGGATCGGTCCGAAAACGGTCCTCTCGGCGCACTTGCCGCCGGCGAGGGCAAGGACGGAGCAGTTGCTGGAGCTGCTTGCGGAGGTGCCTGCGTCGACCCCATTTGTTACTCCGGGCCAGACGGCACTGGAACAGATATTGGCTCAGATGAGGGGCCGGGGCTGACAGGGCGGAGCCGTCGTCCTTCTTTGCTGAGATATCTGTCCCTTCTTCTCCTTGCGGACTGTTACACTTCGAAAAACCTCGCTCATCGCGGGAGTTGTAATCCTGATCACATACAACGTCCTTCTTCTCTGGTATCTTTTGAGCGATGGGAATGCACGACACGACAACACCAACCGTTTATTAAGAAAACTTAACTTCTCTTTTTGCTTCCCCTTATGTATTGTTGTAATAAAGCCGGCTTAACAAGGAGGTGATTTGGTTGTAACCCGGCGGTCGAACAACAGGATGCAAATTCACTATTTTTCGAAGGAGGAGAAAATGTTCAGGAGCACTCTTTTTGCTGTCTTGACAGGCCTTATCGCTGTTTTCGCTTTCGGCACGGCATATGCCGGTTCTGCACAGGCTGACCAAAACCTGATATACGCATATTACAGCGTCCATGACGGCGCTAATAATATGTCGGTTGTCCAGACGACGACAACCTGCTCGATTCCGACCCCTGCCTTCAAGCAGGCATTCACCTATACTCCCGTCACGGACCCGGTGATAGCCTGTGATCCGGCTGAAGCGAAACCCATAGGAGTCGGCGACATCGCCCAGGGTGGCGGCAGCCTCGAGATCAATGTGGACGTCGGCCCGTTCGATGAGCCGGTCGATGTTTCGTTGGGCATATTTGACGCATCATTTGACGCTTCCAATATATTCTTCATAAATGTGTATAATGAGATCACTTCACTTCAGGACGAATTTGCAGACGCCTCGGACGTGCAGGGCGGACTGGTCCAGAACAATCCTCCGGGCCAGTCAAACGGGAAGAAAAACTTCAAGAGGCTCGTACTCCTCCGGGCCAGTCAAACGGGAAGAAAAACTTCAAGAGGCTCGTACCATGGAAAAGCAATGTGCTTGAGGTGCACGACACTATAGCCTCTGCCGACGTGGCGGACCTGCCGCCCGGATTATATGTACTCATACTTAATGTTACGCGGTCAAGCCCGGCAAATAACAATTACGACCGCTTTTACCGCTGGGTAACCTATTTCATCGTTCCCGACAATGTCCAGTAGCTGACAGAGTTTGAGGTCCGCTGCCTCCCGGCAGCGGACCGTTTCCGCCTGGTGGCTGTCCCCGGTTATTCGAACATGCGCCTTTCAGGTCACCACCATCCCTCCCGTTTGCTCCCTCGGCATGACATGCTTTGGTGCCTGACAGACCCTATCGCGGCCCTGGTTTTGCTTAGGAAATTGCACATCAAATATCTGGTAAAGATTTGCGGACAAAGGCCAAATGAGCACATAGAATCAAGAGGGAAGATGGTCGGGGCGAGAGGATTTGAACCTCCGACTTCACGGTCCCGAACCGTGCGCGCTACCAGGCTGCGCTACGCCCCGTCTATGGATAATAATTTCACAAGGCAGTGGATGTCAAGTTATACGCCTGCGGACGCTGAAAGGTGCAATCCTCCTTTGCTTTCTTTATCAAGGGGGGAATTAATACAAACCAACGCCGGGCTATAATCCAGCCCGGCTTACCGACATCGGGTATAATATGAACGTCCGGAGAAACAGCGGCGGCCGGCCGCATTGAAACCATGAATGCATTCGACACTATAAAGATATTGAGAATTAGAGACAGTTCGGCGGAGGAGATAGAGGATGTCGTTGCGGTTGAGAAAAAGGTGAGGATATCAGTGAACGGCAGGCACGCCCTCAGCCTCTACTGCACGCCCCTGATGGTCCGTGAGTTCGTAGTGGGGGTCATCCATAACGAGGGACTTATAAACGGCGAATGGTGTGCGGAAAGGGTCAGCATAGAGTACGACGATGATATTATGGTGGACGTGCCTTCGTCGGGCCGGCTTAGCGAGGGTGAGAGGATCATCACCTCCGGCTGCGCCGGGGGCGTGAGCATGGGGGCCGAACCTCCGGGCATTATATCGGATAATACCACCTTTGAAGCCGAAATCGTCAGGAATACCTTTGGGGAGTTCCAGAAGAAATCGGAAGGATACAGGGCAACGGGCGGCGTTCACAGCGCGGCCCTGACGGACGGCTTACACATCCTGGCCTTTGCCGAGGACATCGGCAGACATAACGCAGTGGATAAGGTTATAGGGTATTGCCTCCTCGAAAATATTCCCTTCCGGGGAAAGATCATGCTTGCCAGCGGAAGGCTGTCTTCGGAGATCGTATCGAAGTGTGCCCGCTGCCGGATACCCGTGATCGTCAGCAGGGCAGCGCCCACCAGCCTTGCCGTAAAAATAGCGGAATCGTCGGGTTTGACGCTGATCGGTTTCGTGCGCGGCAACAGGATGAATGTGTACGCCGGCAAGCATAGGATTATCCTGCCCAAAAACGGCAGTTAAGGGAGCCGGCAAGAGCTCTTGCAGGAACAAGAAAGCAGGAAGGCATTTTTGCCGCGGATCAATGCGGATGCCAAGGGATTTTTTATCCTTAACCGTATTTATCCGTGTTTATCCGTGTTCAGCGTGACTAAGAAGTTTTACAAGTCCAGGATCTTGCGCCTCAGGATTGTGATCTCGAAGCTGATGGCCGCCATCGTGATGAGGGTGCTGATCCAGTTGAGCCCGGCATCGAGAACGGAGTTGTTTCCGTTGTCGGCGTAGAGAAGGCCGACGATCTTTTCTCTTATGAGTATCGGAAATACAAGGCAGTCCTGCGGTGTGCCGGAAAGAAGCGCCATGAGAGGCTCGTTGTCGGAGACCTTCAGAAGAGGTCCCCGGTAATAGTTTTTTCTTCGGATGACATCGGAAAAAACGGAATTCGAACCCAGAGGCAGTTCGGCATTATCGATATTTATGCCCCTGGACTTCCAGCCCGCCGCCTTGTCACCCTTGATAATGAATATTACGGCCCGCCTCGCGATCTTTTTGGAATGACTCAGGAGGAGCCCGATGATCTCTTCTTTTCCCTTTGCGTCGGCAAATTCCTCTTTGACCTTTCTCAGCTGTTCCTTCGTTTCATCCCTGGTTGACGCCTTCTCCTCTTCTTCTTCCTTGCCGAAGATGCTTATATACCTCAGGTCCCTCTCCGCGCCGTAGTATTTTTCCAGGGCATAAAGCAGTCTCAGTTCCGTAATGGCGTGAGGTACGATGTCATATCCCGTTATGAACCTGAGTTCGTCGACATGCGCCATCGCCCTGGGGTCCATCATCGCCACGTACAGCCGGTTGCGTTCTTTTCTGAAGGGGACCACCTTGTATTTTTCGGCGGTCTCGCTCCCTATACATGAGATCGTTTCGTTATCTACCGAGGCGAGTTGGCCTGTGTCGACGGACGGTACCCTGAAGTACCGGCTCAGGAAGGAAAGCAGGTCCTTTTCCGACATGATGCCGAGTTCGACGATATTCGTGCCCAGCCTGCCCCCGAAGATGACCTGCCTTTCCAGCGCCAGCTTGAGCTGCTCCCTGGTTATCAGGCTCTCTTTTACCAGCGCTTCTCCGAGTTTCAGTACCTTCATTTCAAGCCGTATTTCTGGAGCCTGTGCCGGAAGGAGCGAAAAGTGAGGTTCAGAAGTTTTGCCGCTTCGGTCTTAACGCCCTGAGACCTGTCAAGCGCCTTGAGAAGATAGTCTTTCTCGACGTCCTCCATAAACCTCTCAAGGTCGAACCCTCCGTCTATGTCGGGCAGACCCCTGAATTCCTCCGGTGTCCCCTTGATCTCTTGAGTTGCAGTGCCTCTGGTGAGACCCTCTTGGAATTGCCCGAGAATTTGCCCAGGAAATGGTCCAGCAAAAGCGGGATGTCCTGTTTTCTCTCCCGGAGCGGGGGGACGGTGATCGGGATTACGTTGAGCCGGTAATATAAATCTTCCCTGAAACTGCCGGAGGAGACATGTTCCACGATGTTCCTGTTGGTGGCGCAGATAACCCGCACGTCCACCTTGATGTCCGTGGTGCCTCCGACCCTTCTGAATGTGCCGTTTTCTATCACCCTCAGCAATTTCGACTGCAGTGCCAGGGGCATCTCCCCGATCTCGTCGAGAAAAAAACTTCCGCCGCTCGCTATCTCGAATAACCCCGCCTTGTTGTGAACCGCCCCGGTAAATGAGCCCTTCACATGTCCGAACATCTCTGATTCCAGGAGCCCCTCCGGGAAAGTGGCGCAATTGATGGTTACAAAGTTCCTGCCACTTCTGGGGCTCAGGTTATGAAGTGCCGAGGCCACGAGCTCCTTCCCCGGTCCGCTCTCTCCCGTGATAAGCACCGTGGAGCTGCTCTGGGCCACACGGGGGATCAATTTGAAGAGTTCCTGCATTCTGGTGCTTTTGCCGATGATATTTTCCAGCCTGAAAGACGACTGGAATTTTTCGCGCAGGAGAATGAGTTCGTCGCTTAATCTCTTCTTCTCGAAGGCCTTCCTGACTATGAGTCGTATCTCGTCTATCTTGAAGGGCTTGTTTATGTAATCGTATGCGCCCTTTTTCATAGCCTCGATCGCCGATTCGGTCGTGCCGAAAGCCGTTACCATGATGACGATCGTTTCCGGATGCACCTCTTTTACCAGGTTAAGGACTTCAAAGCCGTCGGCGCCGGGCATCTTGATATCGGTGATTACCAGATCGAAGATATTGTTCCCGATAGCCTCCATGCCTTGGAGGCCGTCAGGAACTGCCGCTACGTCATAGCCCTCTTCTTCGAGAAGTATCTTAAGTACTTCCCTCATGCTCTTCTCGTCTTCTATGACGAGAATTTTCCCCTTGGTGTCTTCCATTTTCCCTGTGTAGTATAATCTCAAAGACCGTCTTAATTCCAGGATTGCTCTTTACGGTGAGCCGGCCGTTATGTTCCTCTATGATGCGGTAGGCGATAGAAAGTCCAAGCCCTGTGCCCCCGTCTTTTGTGGTAAAGAAAGGGTAGAAAATTTTTTCCGAACCGGAGGGATTTATTCCGACTCCGGTGTCGGAAAAAGCGATCCTGACAAAGTCCGGGCTGCTGCCGGTCGATACCGCCAGTTCACCCCCGTCCTTCATGGCCTCAATGGCGTTTACTCCGAGGTTCCAGAATACCTGTCTGATCTTCTGAGGGTCGGCGGCGGCGAAGAGAGGGCCGTCGAAATCCTTTTTTATGGTGATGTTGCCCCTGTTTTGTTCTATGTTTTCAAGGAGTGAAAGAGTTTCGTCAAGAAGCAGGTGGAGGTCGGTATCTTTGAGGTCCGGGGGCCGCGAACTGGAATAGGTCAGAAAGTCCGATATGATGTCGTTCAGCCGCTCCATTTCGTTTACCGCTATACTCATCAGCTGATCCCTGTGTTTCGGGGGGATCCTGTTGTCCCTCAGCATCTCGATCGATCCCCTCATCGACGCGATCGGATTTCTGATTTCGTGTGCGATATTCGCCGACAACTCTCCTATGGCGGCCCATTTCTCCTTTTCCTTGACCTCGGCTTCGAGCTGTTTTATCTGGGTCAGATCCTGAAATACGCCGATGAAGCCCGTCTGCCTGCCGCTGAGGTCTTTGACGTCCGTCACCGTTATCCCGATTATCTTGCGGCCCCTCTTGTCCGACTCCAGTATGCCCTCGCGGCGGCCTTCCAGGAAAGGGAAGGTAAGAAAGGGCATGGCGTTCCCGATTTTCGAACCTATCACCGCCTCTCTGCGTATGCCGGTGATCTTTTCGGCGGCACGGTTGAAGATGAGGACATCGCCGCCCAGGTCCGTAGTGAACAGGCCGCTGGGCAGGCTTTCTATCACCTTGACATTGAAGAATTCGAGGTCTTTGAGGTTCGAGTCTTTTTTCGCAAGTTCCTGTCTTGTCCTTTCGAGACTGGAGGAAAGATATCCGCTGAGGTAGGCGGTGACATAGAGTGCGAGTATATGGATGAATATATTGTAGAGAAATTCCTTTTCCGGAATCGAAGAATCATAGGGAAGAGGCAGCAGTCTGTAAAACTGGAGGTCCAGGAGTATCCCGTAAAGGATACTGCTCAGGCTGGCGGTAACGTATCCCGCTTTCTTGTCCAGGATAATGCTGGAAGATAAAACCGTGAGGATCAGCATGAACGATAACCAGCTCTCTATCCCCCCCGCAATGTAAATCAGACAGATTTCGGACAGCACGTCGAGGATCAGCTGTACGTAAGTAAAAAGGTGCAGATTTTTCAGTCTTCCGATCAGAAGAGAGTAAACGATGGTCAGAGAATACTGGGAAATGATGAACAGGGAAATAGCCTTTGGGTGGGCATAAAAATATTCGACCTTGAAAAGATAAGCCGATCCCAGGAGAAGCGTGACGAAGAAGGCCCTGAAACCTGTCAGGGCCTTCAGCCGCGTAATCAAGACATCCTGTGAGGGCATTTCCCCTAATGGATCAGGGTGATGAGCCTGAAGATCGGAAGATACATCGCCACAACTATGAATCCTACGGAGCCCCCCAGAAAGACCATCAGCATCGGCTCCATCATAGATGTGAGGTTTGCAACCGCGTTGTCCACCTCATCGTCGTAAAAATCCGCAATCTTGCCGAGCATGGTATCCAGGGCGCCCGTTGATTCGCCCACGGCTATCATGTGCGTCACCATCGGCGGGAAGACCTTGGTCTTCATCAGGGGTTCCGCCAGGGTCTTGCCTTCCGAGACGGCCGACCGGACGTCCATGACAGAGTATTCCACCACCTTGTTGCCCGCGGTCTTTGCAGTGATTTCGAGACCATCAAGTATCGGCACTCCGCTGCCTATCAGGGTGCTCAGGGTACGGGTAAACTTTGCTATGGCCACCTTCCTGAGAAGAACGCCGAAAATTGGAAGCTTGAGGAAAATACCGTCGGTAATCGCCCTCCCGCGTTCCGTTTTTCTGACCTGTGCCAGCCCCACGAAGAACCCGACAATGCATATAAGCAGGATAAGGCCTCCCATGCCGGCGAGAAAATCACTCATCTTCATGACTATTTGTGTCGGCAGCGGAAGGACCCCTCCCATGCTGGTGAACATTTTTGCAAACGTCGGTACAACGAATATCATTATGATCGCAATGACCAGCACGGCGACGACCGTAACCACGATCGGGTAAACCATGGCCCCTTTCACTTTTTTCTTCAGCTTCATCGCCTTCTCGATGTAAGTCGCAAGCCTGTTCAATATGGTGTCGAGTATGCCTCCCGATTCTCCGGCGGCCACCATATTTGCGTATAGTTCGGTGAAGGCCTTCGGATGCTTTCTCAAAGCATCGGCATATGTCGAGCCCGATTCCACGTCAGACTTGATCGAAGCCAGAGTCTTCTGCAGGAACTTGTTTTCCACCTGGGTGGACAATATCTCCAGGGCCTGGACCAGCGGCAACCCTGCATCGATCATGGTTGCGAATTGTCTCGTGAAAATGACGATGTCCTTGTCCTTGACCCCGCCCCCGATGCTCATGTCAAAGAAGGACTTCTTTTCCTTTGCCTTCACAAGGGTGGCGTTGATATTGCGCCTCCTCAGCTGTGAAATGACCTCTTCTCTTGAGCCAGCGGTTATCTCGCCCGACTCGATATTCCCCCTGGCTGTCTTACCGGACCATTCAAAGACAGTTGCCATTATGTCCTTCACCTCCCGCGGCCAGGGGTTGAGCTTGTCAACCTCTGGAGCATTACGATTATTTCATCAGGAACGGCCGACCTGGCGACCGCGTCTTCATAGGACAGTAAGCCCTTTAAATAAAGTTCCACCAGGGACTGGTTCATGGTCTGCATCCCGAACTTGGCCTGACCTGTCTGCATCATGGAGTAGATCTGATGTATCTTGTCTTCCCTTATGAGGTTTCTGATTGCAGGGGTCGGGACGAGCAGTTCCGAGGCCAGAACACGTCCCTTACCGTTTTTTCTGGGTATCAGCTGTTGAGCTAAGATCCCCTCCAGGACGAACGACAGCTGGACCCTGATCTGTTCCTGCTGGTGGGGAGGAAACACATCTATGATCCTGTTTATCGTCTGGACGGCTGAATTAGTATGCAGTGTCGCCAGAGTGAGGTGGCCGGTTTCCGCGACCGTGAGGGCGGACTCGATCGTCTCCAGGTCCCTCAATTCTCCGATCAGCACCACGTCCGGGTCCTGCCTCAGCACATACCTCAGGGCAGTTTTGAAAGAAGCCGTGTCGGACGTTACCTCTCTCTGGTTGATGAGACATTTCTTGTGGCCGTGCAGGTATTCTATCGGGTCCTCCACGGTGATTATGTGTTCGTACCTCTCGGCGTTTATCTTGTCGATCATCGCGGCCAGTGTCGTCGATTTGCCGCTGCCGGTGGCGCCGGTGACGAGGATCAGCCCCCTGGGTTTTTTCACGATTTCGCCGATTATTTCAGGCAGCCCCAGTTCGTGAAAGGTCCTGATTTCGAACGGGATTGTCCTGAACGCGGCCGCTACCGCCCCCCTCTGCATGAAAACATTTCCCCTGAACCTGCTGAGACCCTTCACCCCGAAAGAAAAATCGAGTTCATTGTTCTCTTCGAAACGGTGCTTCTGGCTGTCCGTCAGTATGCTGTAGCACAGCGACTTTGTCTCGGCAGGAGTCAGGTTCGGGTAATCCAGGGGGACAAGTTTTCCGTCCACTCTCAGCCTGGGAGGACTGCCGGTAGTGACGTGGAGGTCGGAGGCCCCTTTTTCTATCATGATTTTCAGTAAATCGTATATGCTTGCCATCAGTTTCTCCTTCAGTCGCTGAAAGTCACCCGCATGATCTCTTCCATCGTTGTTATTCCTTCTGCCACCTTCGTAAGCCCGCTCATCCGCAGCGTCTTCATCCCGAGGCGGATGGCCGCCTTCTTTATCTCGGCGGTGGACGCTCCCTCAAGCACCAGTTCTCTTAATTCATCCTTTATCGGCATCACCTCATACAGCGCTATCCTTCCCCGGTACCCGGTCCCGTTACAGGACGGACAGCCCCTGCCCTTCAGACATTTTACTGTCCGGGCCTCTTCCTCGGAAAAACCGATCTTAAGCAGGGCCGGAACGGGAACCTTCTCCTCCTCCTTGCACTTCTCACATATCCGGCGGGCAAGCCGCTGGGCCAGGATGAGAATGACAGACGACGAGACAAGAAAAGGCTCAATCCCCATGTTGAGCAGCCTGCTTATGGTGCCCGGCGCATCGTTCGTATGCAGGGTGCTCAGGACGAGATGGCCGGTCAGAGCTGCCTTGATGCCTATTTCCGCCGTCTCGAAATCACGAATTTCCCCGACCATTATAATGTCGGGGTCTTGCCTGAGAAAGGATCGCAGGGATGCGGCGAAGGAAAGGCCGATTTCCTCCCTTACCTGCACCTGGTTGATCCCCATGAAGTTGAATTCCACCGGATCCTCGGCCGTCATGATGTTGGTGTCCGGCTTGTTGAGGTAGTGGAGCGCAGAGTACAGGGTTGTCGTCTTGCCGCTTCCGGTCGGACCCGTGACGAGCAGCATGCCGTATGGCTTCGTAATGGCCTCCATGAAATCATCCAGCGCGCTTTGCTCGAACCCCAGCTTTGTCAGGTCTACCTCAAGGTTGGCCTTGTCGAGTATTCTCAGAACGGTCTTCTCCCCGAACAGGCAGGGAAGGACCGAAACCCGGAAGTCTATGTCCCTCTTCCTCCCCAGTTTGAGCTTTATCCTGCCGTCCTGGGGAAGCCTCCGCTCGGCGATATCAAGTTTCGACATTATCTTTATGCGGGATGTCAAAGCCGCTCTTATCTTGGTCGGAAGGTTCATAACGGTGTACAATACGCCGTCAACCCTGTATCTCACCCTGAGGGAATTCTCATAGGGTTCTATGTGTATATCGCTGGCACCGCTCTTTATCGCGTTCACGAAGATGCCGTTGACCAGTTTCACGATCGGAGCCTCGACTTCCTTTACTACCTCTGAGTCTTCCTTTTCTTCCAGCACATCGACGTTGTCAAGGGCGCTCCCCACGATCTTGTCGAATTCTTCAACATTGACGCTGGGTCCTTCGTCGAAGGAGCCGTCGTCGAACTGGTTCTGCGAAAAATCATCGTCGCCCAAGGTGTAATCTTTCGCCTGGATC
This sequence comes from Candidatus Sulfobium sp., assembly GCA_037380845.1. GTDB lineage: Bacteria > Nitrospirota > Thermodesulfovibrionia > Thermodesulfovibrionales > UBA6898 > JARRRD01. The sequence continues at coordinate 62,194 of JARRRI010000013.1, forward strand.
GATGCTGCGGGAGCCTCTTCTTTCGCGACGGGCGCCAGCCCGGCTTCACCGCCGCCCAGGTAATGGCGGCTTATGGCCCCGGCAATCCCGGACTCGCTGGCTACGACAACCTCTACGTTGTAACCGGTCATGAATTTGATGTCATCGATGGCGAATACGTTTGACGGATCAGCCATGGCGACCGTGAGGGTGGCCCCCACCCGTGCTACCGGCATGATCAGGTATTTTTTTGCCATATCCGTCGGGATAAGCTTGAGAACCGATTGATCTATATGGTATTCACCGAGGTCGATGGCAGGGACGCCGAACTGCCTGCTCAGAAATGAGACAAGTTTGTCTTCCGTAACAAATCCGAGCCTGACAAGATTTGATCCGAGCCTCCCGCCTTCTTTTTTCTGAATATTTAATGCCTGTTTCAGTTGCTCTTCTGAGATAATACTTGAGGCTGTCAGTAACTGACCTAGTTTCACTGCCATACGTCTAAAATATATGAAATGGTGGCTATTGTCAATAAACGAACAGGCCCCCAAAAGGCCTTTTCACCAGACCGAATTGTTTCGTCATAGCTGGAAAAAAGGCTGGGACAACGGTGACTTACATGACAGTCCCGGGGGGCAGCCGGGCCTGTTCGACAGCCGTGTTTTCAAATATGGCGGCGGTATGTAAAATATAAAGACCATGTTGCACACCGAAAAGAAGATGCCATCGACCACGGACCTGGAACGGGGCGAGAGGCTCCGGGAGGTCCTGGGGCTGCTCTACGAGGCAAACAAGAGGTTCCCCGTTATCGTGGAAGGCAAAAAAGACGCACTTGCCCTTCGAAAGATCGGTCTGGCAGGCGATATTATCACCCTCCACAGGGGGAAGGGCCTTTATGACTTCTGTGAAGACATCATTGAGCAGTTTGCCAAGGTGATCGTTCTGACCGACTGGGACGGGGAAGGCGAGGTGCTTAACCGGTCTCTTTCGAGGCATCTGGCAGGCCACTGCGAAGAGTTTTCGGGGTTCAGGGGCATCCTGAAAATACTCTGCCAGAAGGACATAAAGGACGTGGAAGGGATACCGAAGCTGCTGATACGACTGGAGGGGACGCTGCGGCCTGTGGACGAAGCGGGTACGGCCGAATGAATGCGGTCGGCAGAGAAGGGGAGGAGATCGCTCTGGCGTTCTTCAGGGACAGGGGATATCGTATACTGGAGAAGAATTATCGGACCGTTTTCGGGGAGATCGACATTATAGCCAGGGATCGGGATGTCCTTGTCTTCATAGAAGTGAAGGCGCGGACCGATGATGCATTCGGCTCACCTTTCGAGGCGGTGCACAAGAAGAAAAGAGAGAAGATCAGAAAAGTCGCGCTATGTTTCATGAAGAAGCTCAGGAAAGAGGTTCCTGCGAGGTTCGACGTTCTGAGCATAGAGAGGTCGCGGACCGGGCACAGTATCGAGCATATAAAGGATGCCTTCGAGGTCTAGCCCGGCCTGCCGGGGATGTTCGCCTCCGGGATCTGCCGCCCGAAAATATTTTCAGGACTCTGGTTTTATTGAAGCCTTTTGTCTGACAGGTTCTTTTTCCGTTCTGCCTGAGTATTTAAGCATTTCGGTCGAAGATCGATTTCCCAATGCCAGTTGAGGTTGCTGTCCTGATGCGTCCTTAGCCTGCGCAAATACGTGAGGAGTATTATGAGTTATCTGAGGACCTGCACAACCGAAGAAGCCAAAGCCAACCAGGAGAAAAACGCTCGATAGTTTAATTTTTATGAACATGTTGCCCCCTTTTATCTTTGACTTGAATAATTATTCCCGTCTGTCGAGAGCCAGCTGAATATATCATTATTCCCTTGAAATATCAAGGCCCCTCTTTTTTATTCCGCAGGCGGGAGAATGCAGTTGGCTGTTGCCTTATATTAAAATCGACACGAAATGATATTGTCAGCGGTATTTCAAATGTGTTATTTTATAGAACCTTGGGGCTGTAGCTCAGTTGGGAGAGCGCTTGAATGGCATTCAAGAGGTCGTCGGTTCGATCCCGATCAGCTCCACCAAATTCTTATGCCTTTCTTTGTATATATCCTGAAAAGTGAGAAAACCGGTAAGTCCTGCGTGTGTGGCATACAGATGACACTTTCCACTAAATAAATGCCGGGAACCCGGGCGGGGAAAAGGTACTTCCTGTAATGATAAGTTCCTGTTCGGGTAAGATGTTATTCCAGCTTACACAACATGTCTTCAAGAATTTCCAGCGGCAGTTTGAGTTCCTGTCCCTCCTCGTCCGTAACGGCCCTGTAAAAATCACATTCCGTGCAGGACTGCACCTTATGGGCAAAAGTGCCCTGCATCTTTCCCTCACACCTGGTGCCGGCGATCATCCAGCAGGCCCTGCCGCCGTTTTCTCCCCCGTTGATCCCGTCGTAGATTGTCATCAATGCGGTAGGACAAACCCCTTCCTTCTTCCGGTCGCCGCCCGGTTGTCTGCCACAGCCTTTGAACTCCCAGCAATTCTTTTTCATCAGCATTCCTCCCCGTGAAGTAACGCCTGAATTTTCATCATTATAATGTTTTGCCTCCAAAAAAGTGAATATCTTTTTCTGAAGACGGCACCTCCCTGCGGCATGGATTGCAGTCTCGGTTCCTGCTACTATAAAGGTAGGGGTTGAATGAAAAGGTGGAGAAAGAAAATGAGACCGGCCGCCGTTATCTTTTCGGTAACATGCATTATTTTCGCCTTAAATGCCGGTGATGCATTTGCCGACTGCATGAGCTGCATTTCCGCGACGGGTACCAGTTATACGGAGCTTGCGTGCGACGGGGACACGGAATACGAGGTAATTCATAAGTGCGGGGCTCCCGACTACACGGAAGAAGGTGAGACAGTAACGACCGGGCAGTTCGGTTCGGAAAAGGCCGGGAAGGGGCAGAAGCAGGGCGGCTTCATTGCAACCACGGAAAAAATAAAGAGATTCTACTACAATTGTGGAGAAGGGAGGTTCGTCAAGATTCTCGTTTTCAGGAACGGCGTCCTGGTGGACATCCGGAATGGTGACAGGGGAACGGGAAATCAAAGATGCTGGTGACGGGGCAGGCATTGGTATATCAGCAGTTAATCTGTTATAATCAAGAAATTTCGAAACACAGTGAGGTTTTCATGGGATTTCTGGATAGTATAGTATCTTTTTTCAGAACAGAAGCGGAAGAGCCGATTCAGAAGGTGGGCAGAAACGAAGCCTGTTGGTGCGGAAGCGGCAAAAAATACAAGAAGTGTCATCTTGTAGAAGATGAAAAGAAGATGGCAAAAAAGTATGCATCAAACTGCGGCAGTTCCTGAAGCAGCTCTTTCTGAGCTGAGTTCAGCTCCCTCAAAGTATCAAATGCCCTGTTCCCGCCCTGCAACCGGCCTCGCCGTCCCCGGCTGAAATCCGTCCGGGGTGCGGACCCGGCGTTCTGCCGCTATGAGGTGTGAAGGGGGCGGCTTACCTTTCTTGCTTTTAGGGCCTTTCAGACCATAAAATGTAAAGCCATGGAAATAAGAATCCTGAATGGCGCAATCGTGCAAGCCGAAGCCCGGGAAAGCATCTACGAAGCACTGAAGGGCAACGGTATATATCTGGCTGCATCCTGCGGAGGCAAAGGCGTATGCGGGAAATGCCGCGTCAGAATTCTGGAAGGGCAGTTCAGGTCGGAGTCGTCAGGGAAGCTTCGGAAAAAAGAGATCGACGAACAGTTCGTCCTTGCCTGCAAGACCTTTCCCCAGGGGAATATTTCCATCGAGATTCCCGAGGGGTCCAGGCTTATTGTCGGCGACAAGATCGCCGTTTCGAAGTCGAAGGACCTTGTGGAGTCTCTTCGGGCCTTCGGCGACGGCATCACCCCCATGGTTAAAACGGTCCACCTGGAGATCAACCCGCCGACCATAGAGGACCATGTCGGCGATCTCGATCGTCTGGCCGGTGCGCTGGATCGCAAAGGGATCTCCGGGGTGAGATTTTCTCACGGTTTTGTCAGGTCCCTGGCAGGTGCACTCAGGTCTTCCGGCTGGGATGTGGATGTGACCCTCAGCGAAGGTCTGGAAGCGGTATCGATAACCTCCGGCAGTCCGGCAAAGAGGTACGGGATAGCTGTTGACATCGGGACCACCACCGTCGTCGTCTATCTGGTCGATTATTCCGACGGCGGTCTGGTGGACGTTGGCATGACATATAATTCGCAGATGCGTTACGGCGATGATGTCATCACGAGGATCGTTCATGCGACCGAAGGCGGTGGACTTGCCGACCTGAGGAACGCGGTGGTGGCCGATATCAACGACCTCCTCGATCCCATTTGCGAACGTCATGGCGCCTCCAGGGAAGATATAGATTCTGTTGTCATATCGGGCAATACCACCATGGAGCAGCTTTTCTGGGGGTTTGATCCGTCATCGATAAGGGAAGAGCCCTATGTCCCCACGTTGAACTCATTCCCCCGGTGGGCGGCCGGCACGGCCGGGATAAGAGTTAACCGTCGAGCGCCCGTCCATACTCTTCCCTGTGTGGGGAGCTACGTGGGGGGAGATATTGTGTCCGGAGTCATGGCGTCTCGGATGCATACCAGCCCGGAAATCTCTCTCTTCATGGATATCGGCACCAACGGCGAGATCGCTATCGGGAATGACGAATGGCTGATAACCGCGGCATGCTCGATGGGGCCATGTTTTGAAGGTTCCGGCATACGCCACGGCATGAGGGCCACCGAAGGAGCGATCGAATCGGTGAAGATAGACCGCGACAGTTTTGAGCCTTCCCTGGGGGTCATCGGTAACGCCGCCCCGGCCGGCATCTGCGGGTCCGGCATGATAGACGCAGTTTCGGAGCTCTTTCTGGCCGGAGTGATCGACCAGAAGGGGAAGTTCGTAACGCACGCCGGGGTTGACAGAATAAGGGTCGAGGATGAGGGTCCGGAGTACGTTTTTCACAGAGGGGAGCTGAAAGACATTGTCCTGACAGAGGTGGACATAGAAAACATTCTGCGCGCAAAGGCGGCGCTCTACGCCGGAGTGTCCCTGCTTCTGGGAGAGGTCGGCCTTACGCTCGATATTGTAGAAAGGGTATACGTCGCCGGAGGGTTCGGGAACTATCTGGATGTCCACAAGGCGATCATGATCGGGATGCTGCCGGACATGCCGGAAGAGAAATTTTCCTTTATTGGAAATGCCTCAATTACGGGCGCATACCTCTGTCTGCTTTCGAAGAAGATGCGCGGAGAGGCAGAAGAAATTGCGCGCAAGATGACATATATGGAGCTTTCGGTGTCGAGAGGTTTCATGGACGAATATATGTCTGCCCTGTTCCTGCCTCACACCAACCTCGACCTGTTTCCCACCGTCAAGAGCATCTACAAGAACCTATGACACATTGACGATCACGTTGTCGATGAGGCGAACCTCTCCCAGTCTCGCCGCAACCGCCAGCAGCACCTCGTCTTTCACCTCATCAGTTTCTTCGAGCGTAGCCGGGTCATACAGCGAGGCATAATCGATCTGCGTGACCAGAGGTTCTCCCGACAGTATCCTTTCCATGAGTCCCCTGATTTCTTTTGCCGACCTTTGACCCGCGTTTATGGAATCCGAAGCGGCCGTCAGAGACCTGTACAGAACAGCCGCGGCTTTTCTCCGCTCATCGTCCAGGTAAAGGTTTCGGGAGCTCATAGCCAGGCCGTCATGTTCTCTTACCGTGGGACAGACCACTACCTCAACATCGAAATTGAGGTCTTTTACCATTCTCCCGATTATTACCGTCTGCTGGAAGTCCTTCTGTCCGAAGTAGACCCTGGCAGGGTTCGCAATGTTCAGCAGCTTGGCCACGACGGTGCTTACACCCCTGAAATGTCCCGGCCTTTGTCCGCCGCACAGCCTCCGGGACGTCCCCTCCACTTCCACGCAAGTCGAAAAATGCGGGGGATACATGAGGGAACTGTCCGGGACAAAAGCTGTATCCACCTCAGCCTCCCGCAGTTTCTTTATGTCCTCTTCCGTGTTCCTGGGATACTCGTGAAGGTCTTCGGCAGGACCGAACTGAATCGGGTTTACAAATATGCTTACCACGGTAATGTCGTTTTCCGTTTTTGCCCTTCTCACCAGACTCATGTGACCCTCGTGCAGTGCACCCATTGTAGGGACGAACCCTATCGATCTCCCCTTCAGGAGATGCTTCCTGCACGTCTCCTGAGCGATGCGGGGTATCCGGATTATCTCCATTTTGATCTTTACCTTGATGTCTGTCGGTTCATCGCGCTGTTATTGACGCGACAATACGTCCGGTCTATCCAATTGCCAGAGTAATAATATGCTGCACCCGGATATACTCCTTTTATTCCCCTTGATAAAGTGGGTCGAAGAAGGGGGTTGCGACCTCCCTTGCCGGCCGCCGATGATCACTTCTTTTGAAGCGGATATCCTTCTTTCAGCCACCGGTTCCAGCCGCCCTTCAGGACCGCCACCTGTTCTTTCCCGAACCCCAGGTCCGTAAGCTCCCGTGCCACACGGGCACTGGTTCGTTCGTCCGGTCAGGCACAGTACAGCACTATGAGCCTGTCTTTCCGGTACTTGCCCGCCCATGACGAAACATCGTCGGGATTTTCACGCACCGCTCCCCTGATCTTGACGTCGCTTTCATTCCATTCCTTGTCTCTTCTGACATCGATAACCACAACCCCGGTCCTGCTCAGCATCGACTTCAGTTCCGACGGCTGTAATACCTGGACCTTTGTAAACGCACACCCGTAAAAAAGGATTGGAAGCAGAAAAAGGCTTATCATCGGCGCAACAGTTTTCTTCGATAGTTGTCTCATTGTTCTCCCCGGCGACCTTTTGTCTTCAACAGGCTTTCCAGTCAGCGGACCAGACGCCGATCTCCTCCATCAGAGTATCAAAAAGCTCTTCTTCCCTGACTGTCCTGACCACTCTCCCCTTTTTGAACAGGAGTCCCGAGCCCTTGCCGCCCGCTATCCCTATATCTGCTTCTCTGGCTTCACCGGGACCATTTACCACGCATCCCATGACGGCGACGGTTACGGGCTTCTGGAAACCCCTCAGACGGCCCTCCACTTTTGAAGCCAGTCCACGGATATCGATCTGGCATCTACCGCAGGTCGGGCAGGAAACAATGCGGGCTCCTTTTTCTCTCAGATTCAGCGCTTTCAGAATTTCGTACGCCACCCTGACTTCTTCTGCCGGCCCGGCCGACAGGGAGACCCTTACCGTGTCACCTATACCTTCGGACAGTAGTATTGCCAGTCCGGCCGAACTCTTGATTATACCGGTAAAAGGCGGGCCCGCCTCCGAAATTCCGACATGCAGAGGATATCTGAACCTCTTCGAGAAAAGTCTGTACGCATCCACCGAGGTCGGCACGCCGGAGGCCTTGACTGATACCTTTATGTTATGGAAATTCAGGGACTCCAGTATCGATATGTGGTCAGCGGCGCTCTCGACGAGGGCCTCAGCGCAGGGATGGCCGTACTTACGCAGCAGTTTGTTGTCTATCGAGCCCGCGTTGACGCCTACCCGGATCGGGACGTTCTCCCCGGCCGCCGCCGCCACTACCTCGGCGACCTTCCAGCGGGCGCCTATGTTGCCGGGGTTCAGTCTCAGGCCGTCCACTCCCTGTCTCACCGCTTCCAGCGCAAGCCTCCAATCGAAATGTATGTCTGCTATAACGGGAATGGGCGAAGCCGGCTTGATCCTGCCCAGCGCCTCCGCCGCCTGCCGGTCGGGTACCGCCACGCGGATGATCTCGCAGCCGGCCCTGGCGAGGGCACGTATCTGCCTTACCGTCGACCGGACATCACGCGTATCCGTCTTGGTCATAGACTGAACAGTGACGGGACTGCCGCCTCCCACCGGCACATTGCCCACATGGATTTTTTTCGTTTTCTTACGACGGGCCATGGGCAGCGACATCCTCCTTCTCACTGTTTCTCATTTCCTGTCTTCTCTCGCGGTACAACTTTACCGCATTCTGGTGCTCGGCCAGAGTGGTCGAAAACTGGTGGACCCTATCGTCCCTCGACACGAAATAGAGGTAGGGGACATCGGCCGGATAAAGTGCGGCCCGGATGGATTTCATGCCCGGTGAGGCGATAGGCCCCGGGGGCAGGCCTTTTATGAAATAAGTATTATACGCCGTTTTTCTGTGCAGGTCGCTCAGGGTGATTCTTTCCCCGGGGCCCTTGACCCCGTAAACTGCGGTGGGGTCCGCCTGCAGAGGCATCTTCTTCCTGAGTCGGTTGTGGTAAACCGCTGAAATCAGCGGCCTTTCGGAATCAATCACCGCTTCCTTCTCGATAATCGAGGCGAGGGTGAGGACTTCATTCTCGGACATCCCTATCTGCGCGGCCCTGGCGGTCAGTTCGCCCGAAAACTTTTCCTGCATCCTGTCGATCATGAGCCCTACCGCGTCTTCCAGGGGAACGCCTTTCGGGATCCGGTAGGTGTCGGGGAAGATGTACCCTTCGATGCTGGGCGCATCGATATTGTAGGCGGCCAGGAAATCGGGATCATAAGCGAGCCTCATGAAGTCGTCCCTGGTCGCAATGCCGGCCTTCGCAAAGGCATCACCTATTTCAGGCAGGGAATCTCCTTCCACAACCCTTATTTCATATTCGATTATCTGTCCCTTGCTTAGCGTCTCCAGTATGTCGAAGGGGCTCATATTGTCCCATATGGAATAGTATCCGGCCCTTATTTTGCGGTCCACCCCGGCCGCCCTCCCCCAGGCCGTGAAGATCTTCTTGTCCCTGATGAGCCTTGCGTCGGCCAGGATGTCCACCGCCTGCCTGAATGTCGCGCCTTCGGGAATCTCTATCTCGGTGTTCTTGACAGTCTGGGCAGGCACAAACATCTCAAGGGAGGAATAGACGCCGGCCAGCAGGATAACTGCTGCAGAGATGATCAGGATGTTTTTGTTCATATGTTTAGGATGACAGATGGGGGTAAAAATGTAAAGAAAACGCCCCCGAAACGGGGGGATCCGGAGTAAGAAGCAGAGAGAATCAGAGGGTCAGGGATGAGAAGAGCACCTTCTCATCCCCGGCTCCTCAAGTTTGCATTTTTAGTACATCCCGCCCATTCCGCCTCCGGGAGGCATGGCAGGCGCTTCGGGTTTTTCTTCAGGGAGTTCTGTAATCATCACCGAGGTAGTGAGCATGAGGGACGCGACAGAGGACGCATTCTGCAAAGCGTACCTTGTCACTTTTGTCGGGTCGATAATCCCCGACTTAAGCATATCCACATACTGCTCACTGGCGGCGTCGAAACCGTAGTTTGCATCTTTTGAGGCCTTTACTTTCTCGACGATCACGGAACCTTCAAGTCCGGTGTTGTTCACTATCTGGCGGATCGGCTCCTCCAGCGCCCTCTTGATGATGTCCACTCCCACGTTCTGGTCGTGGTTTTCCAGTTTCAGATTGTTGAGCGCCGCGACGCACCTCAGGAGCGCAACGCCTCCTCCGGGGACTACGCCTTCTTCCACGGCCGCCCGTGTCGCATGCAGCGCGTCTTCGACCCTGGCCTTCTTCTCCTTCATTTCGGTCTCGGTCGCTGCTCCCACGTTTATGACGGCAACGCCGCCCACGATCTTGGCGAGGCGTTCCTGCAATTTTTCCCGATCGTAATCGGATGTCGTCTCGTCTATCTGGGCCTTGATCTGCTTGACCCTGCCCTGTATCTTTGCCGCTTCGCCGGCGCCTTCGACGATCGTGGTGTTCTCCTTATCGACCGTTATTTTCTTGGCCCTGCCGAGGTCGTCTAACTTGATGCTCTCGAGCTTGATCCCGAGGTCTTCGGATATCGCGGTGCCGCCGGTGAGGATGGCTATGTCCTCGAGCATCGCCTTACGCCTTTCTCCGAACCCCGGGGCCTTCACGGCGCAGACCTGCAGCGTGCCCCTCAGCTTGTTGACCACCAGTGTCGCGAGCGCCTCGCCTTCGACCTCTTCAGCAATGATCAGAAGCGGTTTGCCCATCTTGGCGGTCTGTTCGAGAATGGGCAGAAGGTCCTTCATCGCGGATATCTTCTTTTCATGGATCAGGATGAAGGCGTCTTCCAGGTTGCATTCCATCCTGTCGGGGTCGGTCACGAAGTATGGAGAGGTATATCCCCTGTCGAACTGCATGCCTTCCACTACGTCCAGAGATGTGGCCATGCTCTTGGCTTCTTCCACGGTGATAACGCCGTCTTTCCCGACCTTGTCCATCGCGTCTGCGATCAGTTCCCCGATTGTCGCATCGTTATTAGCCGAGATGGTGCCCACCTGGGCGATCTCTTTCTTGTCCTGCACGTTTTTGCTGATCTTCTTGAGTTCCTCCACGATGCGGTCCACCGCCTTTTCGACCCCTCTTTTGATGTCCATGGGGTTTGATCCGGCTACGACATGCTTTATGCCGCCGCCGTATATGGCGTGGGCCAATACTGTTGCCGTTGTCGTGCCGTCGCCGGCGACATCGGAGGTTTTGCTCGCCACCTCCCTTACGAGCTGCGCCCCCATGTTTTCATAAGGGTCTTTCAACTCAATCTCTTTTGCGACGGTTACACCGTCTTTCGTAATAGTGGGAGCACCGTACTTCTTGTCGATGATAACATTCTTGCCCTTGGGGCCCAGGGTGGCCTTGACCGCGTCGGTCAGAAGGCCCACGCCCCTGAGTATCGAGCTTCTTGCCTCTTCGTTAAAGAGAAGCTGTTTTGCCATGTTGATCTTCCTCCTTTATTTTTTGAAAATAGCGGACTATCCTTCGACAATGCCCAGGATGTCTTCTTCCTTTATGATCAGGTACTCATTATTATCGATGTTGACCTTCGAGCCGGAATATTTGTCAAACAGGATCGTATTGCCCACCTTGACATCCTTTACTTCCGACCCGACCGCCTCTACAACTCCTTTCTGTGGTTTCTCCTTTGCTGATTCGGGGATGAAGATCCCGCCGGCCGTTTTTTCGGCCTCATCCGAATACTTCACGAATACTCTGTCCTTAAGTGGCTTGAACTTCATGGTTCTTTCTCCTTTCTGAGCGTAGTATTGAATATCTGGGTTATTAGCACTCACCAGCAGTGAGTGCTAATATACAAAGAAAACGACGCATAAGGCAAGGTCTTATTAAGAAGGAAAAATCCTGAAAAGGTGAAGTTTCTCTTTTTTTCTATTAAAATCAGGAATTTTCAATGAAAATCAGGCAAGAGAATCTTTCTTTGCCGCAAGGAAATTTTCTATCGCCTCGGTGAAAAAATCGCCGACGGCTCTGGTCTCCGGAGAGACCCTGTTTTCGTAAAGTTTCTTGCCTTCCTTGAGCTCAGCAGCGAACACCGTGTAGAAATTGTCGTTCCTCACGGAATCCTCCAGCTTGGTCGTGTTGTACAGGTAGATGTCGTTTATTATGGTCCTTGCCAGCCTCCTGGCCTTCTCCACTTTATCGTCGGATGGCGTCCCGCCCGCCGGAGCGACCGCTTCTCCGGCCGCCGGTCCGAATTGTGTTTCCCGGGGCTGCTGCTCCGCCGGCCGAAGCGGGGCTTCTTTTGCGGGTCCTCCTCCTGCCGGCTGGTGCCCGCGCAGTCTCACTGTCTTGTCGAAAAGCTGCCCGGACAGTTGGTGTTCCTCTATATAGTCATCCGCCCCGTAAAGTGACACGGGTTCACGTTTGTATTTTTTCTTGTCGTATATGGAGGCGATCAGTATGAACTTCATGTCCTTCGTTTCGGGCCTGGATTTCAGTCTTTTACATACCTCAAAGCCGTATATCTTGGGAAGGGCGACTTCCATTATGATGAGAAAAGGATATTCCCTGAGGGCCTTGACGACCGCGTCGATTCCGTCCGATGTCGTTATGATCTCACAGCCCAGGGGAGAAAGAATGGAAGTAATGCTGTTGATCATTTCGGGGTTTGAATGGGCAACGAGAATCTTGCCGGTGTCGAGGTTTTTTCCGGGCCGGACCGCCGGCTTCCTGACGATCAGCACCGCACCGCACTTCGGACATCTGAACCTCGAACCGGAAGGCGAAAGTCTTGTCTCGTCCACTTTCAGCTTTGCCCGGCATTTAGGACATAATACTACCACCTGCGAATCCTCCTTGGCAGCCACAATTTGATCGTCAGCAGA
>JARRRI010000014.1:0-22237 GCA_037380845.1 Candidatus Sulfobium sp.
ATGTCGAGTTCGAAACCGAATATCCCCGAAAAGAGGTCTAGGAAAAATGAAGGAAACTTGAACAGAAAGGGTGGAAAAGGCAGTATCCTGAGTCTTCTGCCCAGGAGTTCGGTAATCGTCGAAATGAAATCGATCCATTTGTGACTGGCCCCGTCGGTGATGTTGAATGTCTGGTTCGCCGCCTCCGCTTTCACGCCCGAAAGGTAGATAGCCCTTGCGAGATCTTTCACGTAAATCAGGGGGGCGAGGTTTCTTGCGTCGCCGGGGAAAGGCAGTCCCACAGGTCCCAGCTTCTTTATGGTTTCCACAACCCGTCCCAGATATCTGGATCCCGGACCGTAAACGGGGGCAGGCCTTATAATGGCGTATTCCGCACCCCCGGAATGATCGATAATATACTTTTCACATTCGCGTTTGCCGTGAGTATAGTGGTCGTCAAGAGCAGTCTCCGGAACGGTCTCTTCGGTTGCCGGCACGGACGAAGGCACACCCGCCACCGTGATGGAGCTGATAAAGACCAGCCGCCTTAAACCTTTGAGTGCAAGGTTGTCCGTTATGCGTTGGACCAGCCTTATGTTCCTGAGCGCCGTGGCCTTTGAGATGTTCTTTATTTCCCCTATGTGATAAAAGACCTCGACCCCTTCCATCGCCCGGACGACGGACGTGAAATCCTCAAGGTCTCCCTTGAAAACCTCGACCCTCTTCCCGGCCCACCTTTCAGGCATAGAAGGTTTTCGAGAAAATAGCCTGACATCGTGGCCTCCCCCGAGGAGGAGATCCACGACCCCACTGCCGACAAACCCGGTCCCTCCGGTAACAAGTGCCTTCATCCTAACCCGGCAAAGCCGCAACCAAGACGCATCCTGCCGCAAAAACTCAGGGTCCTCCGGGATTCAGTAAACCGTGCAGCTGCAAAAAGCCCCTCGCAAACCCCGGAAGGGAGGCCGAAAAAGGTCTTGTAGCGACACCTTAAAAACCTATAGAGCGGTCCGCCGGCCATTTTTCGGACTTCACCAAACGTCAGGCTGTCATTTATGTGGAAGATAAATGGAATCATGTCGACATTGTAATAATTTTTCGGTGCCCCTTCCAAGCGGTATGCGCCGTAAAGGCAGCCCGACCTAATTCCCGGACTTTTCCGGCAGGAGCAGTTTCTTCAGTTCTTCCATCTCCTTGTCGCTCAGGATCATCGTTTCGGGCCTTCTCTCTCCCTCAAGCGCAGCGACCACTTTCTCAATCTGTGTCCTCCATCCGTAAGTGTCCGCAAAACCCTGCACTTCCGCCTCTGCATGGGTCATCGCAGTCTTAATGTCGGATGCGCCCTCCTCCTTCCTGCCGATACTGACCTCCGCCAGTCCCCGTGCGAAAATCGCCGCACGGTAATCAGGCTTCAACTCGGTCGCGCAGTTCATGTCGGCAATGGCCTTCTCATATTCCTCCTTCGCCATATGGGCCGCTCCGCGATAATAATATGCATTCGCCTTCTCCGGGTCGGCCTCGATGCCGCGGGTGAAGTCTTCTATCGCTTTATCCGGCTCATTGATCTTCAGATATGCCGCCCCCCGGCTGACATAGGTGATGCCCGGCTCGTAACCGGCATCCAGCGCTTCCGTAAATTTGTCCAGGCTCTCCCTGTGTTTGCCTTCTATGAAAAGGCGCTGGGCCTGTTCGAACGATTCTTCGGCTGCCATAATCCTCCTCCCCGACTTCTGTTTTTTTCTTGTCAATTACACCATATCGCAAAAAATCCGCTCCTGCAATCGCGCAGCCCGGGATTTAAGATGCCATGTCTCACAGGCGCGTGCGAAAGTGCATGTTTTTGACATGGCCCCCGGACAACATGTAAAAATAAATTATGGCATTGTTTTTGCTAAATCGATGGCGGTTAATATCTGGGTTAAGCAGCTTCTTATCCACAAACAGGCAATATTTTTGAAAGGAGGTTTCATTGAAAAAAGACAATGGAAGGGATTTAAAGGAAATCGTTTCGAGGAGATTGGACTGTTTCAGGAGAAGGCCGGAAACGGCTACCTACAGACCGAAGGTCTCATCGAAACATATCGAAAAGCTCTATACCGAGACCACGGTCAGGGACCATCTGGTAAAAGCGGACTACGCAGAGGCCGCCGGAGGAAGCAACAAGGCGCCCAACCCTATCGAACTTCTTCTTTCAGCATTTGCCGCCTGCATCGAAGCCGCCTTTTACGAGTTCGCCGTCCATGAGGGGTTCACCATAAATTCTCTCAGCGTCGATGTAGAGGGGACCCTCGACCTGAGGGGCCTCTTCATGATCGACGACATCGGAGCGGGATTCAAGGACCTGAAATATACATTCCGCATCGACTCCCCGGATGATAAGAAGAAGGTGAGGGAACTGGCGGAGAAGGTTGTATCACACTGCCCGGTGGTCGACAGTCTGAAGAACCCTACGGACATTACAGGAGAAATCGTCCTGACCGGAAACAATGAAAATTAGGGATGTTCTAAAAGAAAGGGACAGCGGAGTTTCGTTCGAATTCTTCCCGCCCAAATCGGCCGAGGGCCGTTCGAAGTTCATGAAGGTAGTGCACGACATCGAACGCTTCGACCCCCTCTATGTGTCGGTGACTTACGGGGCCGGCGGCAGCACGAAGGACAGGACGGGCAATACCCTTCGCTGGATACAAGAGGAGACCAGGCTGAACGTCATGTCTCATCTGACGTGCCTGGGGGAGAAGAAATCTTCGATAGACGACATCCTGCAGGGCCTGGCAGCCCGCGGGATAGACAATATCCTCGCCCTTCGCGGCGACCCGCCAAGGAACGTCCCAGACTTCGACGCCTCGACAGGCGAATTCGGATATGCGAAGGATCTGGTGGATTTCATCGTCAAAAAAGGGGATTTTTCGATAGCTGTCGCAGTCTATCCCGAGGGACATTTCGAGTCCCCCAGCATCGAAAAAGACATGGAATATACCAAACAGAAGATAGATGCGGGGGCCGACTTCGCAATTACGCAGATGTTTTTCGATAACCGCTATTTCTATGAGTTCACGGACAGGGTCGAAAAAATCGGCATAAACGTTCCGGTCTTCCCCGGAATCATGCCGGTGACGGACTGCAGGAAAATTATGGAATTCGCAAATTTTTGCAGCGCTACGGTGCCAAAGAGTGTGCGTGACGCGATGGAACCGTTTCTCGACAAGCCGGCGGAGATGAGAAAACTGGGCGTCGAACTGGCTATCCGGCAATGCAGGGACCTGATTGAGAACGGGGCAAGGTATCTTCATTTCTACAGCATGAACAGGTCCGACGAGGTAACGGCGATCATCGACGCGCTGGATGGTGTGTAAAAATGCCCCACCCGGTGGGGCATTTTTCTACTTCCGACCTTCCTTCCGGACCCCGACAAAAATATTATAACCTCGACCTGAGACCGCGGGAAATTACCCCGGCGGACCCGCTCCAGCCCCAAAATAGCGCATTTTTCTCCGGAACTAAACGAGCATCGGCCCGATGGCATTGCAATTGCATATTTATATCACGTGAACAATATTCTCCTTTGCACCCACAATCCGATATCCGTCAAAAACCTTTACGGAATATTGAGGGATGAGGGATTTGGGGTAGAGACTGCGGACCATCCCGCGCTGGCTGTCCGCATGGTGCTTGAACAGAGCTACAATGCCGTCATAATCGATTCCCAGCCCTTCGGCCTCTCCGTGGGAGACGCAGCCAAGATCATAAAGACCGTCTCCCCGGAAACAACGGTCATTTTGGTCGGCTGCAGCGACGATGATCAGGACAGCCCCGGTATAAATGTGCCCATGGATCTATCGGAATTGAGAAATCTGGTCCATAATGTTATAAGCGTCCGCAAAATTTCGAAAACTTAAGGAGGAGAGAAGAGATGGCTATGACACCGAGAGAAACCATCATGAAGGCGTTCGAGCTGGGCAAGCCCGAAAGGGTTCCGGTGACGCTCTTCGGGGCCGGCATGTGGAGCATCAAGGACTATGGAACGTCTTTCGAGGAGCTCGCAAGCGATCCGGCAAAGATGACGGATATGTGCGTGACGGAGGCAGAAAAGATAAGGAGCGACGTCGTCTATGTCGGCTCCGGTTACAACAACTTTCACGCTTCAGCCCTGGGGAAGGCTTTCGGGGTCGGCATGAAGTACCGCGAGATAGGCGCACCTGACCTCACGGCCCACATCGTCAATACCGAGGAAGATATAGACAAGCTCAATATAGCCGACATACACAAGGACCCCGTGATACAGACCGTCGTGGATGCCACCCGCAGGGTCAAGGAAAAGATCGGGAACAAGTATCTTGTCACCATGACCTGCTGGGGACCTTTCACCCTGGCCGCGCGGTTTGTCGGCGAAGAGGTTTTTATGAAGGCGACATTCAAGAAGCCCGCCTTCGTCGAAAAGATGATCGACTTCTGCGCCGACCTGCTCATACATCTTTACGAGCCTCTTGTCAGCGACGGGACGCTCGAATGCCTCAGCATCGCCGACCCCACCGCCTCCGGAGACCTCATCAACCCCAAGCAGATGGAGCGTTTCGCGGTCCCGCCCCTGAAGAAAATGAGCGACTGGGCCAAATCGAAAAACGTCCACACCATCCTGCACATATGCGGCAATACGAGCGACCGTCTCGACATGTTCCCGATGACCGGCTGCTCGACCATATTCTTCGATCAGAAGGTGGACATAGCCAAGGCTAAGGAGGTGCTCGGCGGAAAGATGTGTTTTGGCGGCAACATCGCCCCGGTCCATGTCCTCCTGAACAAATCTGCGGCCGAGGTAGAGGCGGCGTGCAGGGAAGTCATAGAAATAGCTGCGAAGGACGGCGGATACATACTGGTGCCTGGCTGCGACATACCGCCGACCATACCTTATGAAAACATAAAGGTATTTCACGACGTCGCCCTCAACTGGAAATATTAATCAACAAACGTGCCTGGTCCCGGACGGGAGGTGAAAAGAAGAAAGGGATTGAGGCGAGACCCCAGATAAGGGGAGGTGAAAGATGGGAATTCTTGAGAGAATCATGTCGGCCATGAGGCCGGCGAACAAAATCAAGGAGGAAACGAAAATGGCAGAAACTATGACCGTTGAACAGGTAAACGAGTACATGAAAGAGAAGTGCGGCTTCGTGCCGAGGATGTTCCAGATAATCAACACGGTCACTCCCGAACCCGGAAGGACGTTCGCCGATTTCTATGCAAGCATTTTCGGAGACGGGGCGCTTTCAAAAAAGATCAAGGAACTGATGTTCATGTCCGGCGGCGTCGGCTACTGCTCGCCAAGATGCATCATTCACGTCATTCCGGCTATCAACGCGGGGGCGACCACCCAGGAAATATTCGAGGCCGCTGCCGTGGGCATGATACTCGCCGGTTTTGTGCCGGGCGGTCCGGGCATTCCCTATGCATTCGAGTATGCGCTGAAATGCCTCGACATAGAGGCGAAGTACAGAAAAGGGGAGAAATGGGAGTACCTGCCGCAGCCCAGGTTCGACCACGGCGTATTTTAAACAAAGGCAATTGGCACGGGGCAAGGGGCGAGAGGGAAGACATAAGGTGAAGCCTTTCTTCAGTCACCTGCCCACGGCTTCTTTCCCGCAGTAAAAAAGAGGCAGCGCCTTTTGAGGGAACGCTGCCTGAGCAGATGGTATATATCGGTATATTAACATAATTTCGACCTAAAGGAGATGTAATGTTCAAGTTTCAGAAAGAACAGAAGGTGTTCAGCTTCGGCGGGATCATGATCGGGGGCCAGCCCGGAGAGAATCCGCCGTTGATGATTTCCTCGATGTTCCACAATAAAGACAAGATACTTCAGGACAGAAAGGGCAATTTCGACAGGCAGAGGGCAACAGAGATCATCCGGAAGCAGGAGGAGATGACGAAGGTGACGGGCGTCCCCGGAATGGTCGCCATGGTCGCCAACTCGCCCGACGAGGCGAAGATCTACATTGATTTCTTCCTGGAGACAACGGACATGCCTTTCGGGATAGACATGTAGGTTGCCGAGCAGAGGGCAAGGGCCACAGAGTATATCTCGAAGCTGGGGGTACAGGACAAGTTTCTGTATAACAGCATTACCCCTTGGGACAAGGATATAAAAGGGCAGGTCCAGCGACTGAAAGACCTCGGGATCCGGCATGTTGTTATACAGGCATTTGACGACCAGGATCAGAGTCCGGGGGGCAGGCTGAAATCCCTCGAATCCCTCCTGGACCAGGGCGCCGGCGATTTCGAAACGGTAATCGTCGACACATCCGTGATGAACCTTCCGTCCACTTCCTTCTCCCTTGTTGCAAACCGGCTGATAAAGGAAAAGCACGGCCTGCCCTGCGGAGGCGCCTACTCCAACGGGACGCACATGTGGAAGGAGATAAAGCCGGTCTGGGGACTGGACGGCTTCAAGGCGATGGACGCTGTAGTGCAGGGGATGTCCTCGGCACTCTGGAGTGATTACGACTTCTGCGGTCCGGCGGTCACGGCCCCCAGGGTATTCCCTGCGGTAGCCAGCGCCCACATGCTGCTTTCCACCCTCGTCTACGACGAGACAGGGGTCATCTACGATAACGAGAACCTGCCGATAAGGAAGCACTTCTCCGAGTTCATCGAGAAACTGAAGGCCGGAGGAGGAAGAAAGAAGAAGAAATAGCACTGAAGATGATAATCAAGATATAAGGAGAAAACATTCATGACGTCAAGAGAAAGAGTGATTAAACTGTTCAAGGGAGAACCCATAGACAGGGTGCCCTGTTTCAGCGGCATGGGCAACGTAACCGAGGAGGGCATCAAGAAACTGGGATACAGGTTCGCCGATATCCACCTCGATGCCAAGATGATGGCGGATACGGCGGCAACGACTTACAAGCTTTTCGGTTTTGAAAGCGGTGTCGTGCCGGTCGATCTCTGCGTTGAAGCGGAAGCCCTCGGGTGCGTGATCAACGTGTATCCGCACGCCGAAGGCATCCTCTACCCCACCATCAAGGAAAAGCTCGTCCACAAGGAGGACGAGATGGACGTGAAAGTCCCCTCGGACCTCGCCAACAGGGGAAGGGTCCCCCTCCTCCGGGAGGCCATTAAACTTCTTAAGGCCGATATCGGCAGCGAGGTCGCTATAGGCTCTTATGTCCTGGGTCCTTTCACCCTTGCGGGGCAGGTCATGGAGCTGAACGATCTTCTCAAGCTTTCCTTCAAGAAGGCCGACAAGGTGGCGAAGATGCTGGATGTGATGGCCGACGCCATCATAGCCGTGGCCAAGGAGTACGAAAAAGCGGGCGCGGACTTCATAACCGTCCGCGAGATGGGCGCCACCACGGACGTGTTGAGCCCGAGGGTCTTCAAAAGCCTCATTCAGCCCCCTCTCCAGAAGATAATGAAGGAGCTTACCGCATATTCCGTATTGCATATCTGCGGCAAGACTAATGATATCGTGACCTTCATGATGGAGGCCGGCCCCACCGCAATCAGTGTAGAGCAGAAAAACGATGTCCCCGAGACGCGGAAAAAGCTCGGTGCGGACGCACTCATCTTCGGTAATTACGACCCCTACAACGTCCTGGTCTCCGGCGACGAGGAACTGGTCAGGACGACCATGAGGAAGTGCATAGATGACGGCGTGAGCGCTGTCTGGCCGGGGTGCGATATATGGCCCACTGTGCCGCCCAGGAACATGACGGCAATGATCGACGAAGTCAATAAACATGGAGGTAAGAAATAATGGTAGACGAAACCAAAAAGAAAGAAATACTCGAAAAACTGAAGAACGGAGTTATCCAGTACGATGAGGATGCCTGCCGAGAGGGCGCGCAGGAGGCCGTGGACCTGGGAATGGACGCCAATGAAGCCATATTCGAAGGCCTGGTGGCGGGTATGGAGGAAGTCGGGAGACTCTTTGAGGCTCAGGAGTATTTCGTCCCCGAAATACTGATGTGCGCCGACGCCCTTTATGCCGGACTGGACATATTGAAACCCCATTGCCAGCAGATGGACCTCGGCATAAAAGGTTCCGTCGTGATTGGTACGGTCGAGGGAGATGTCCACGATATTGGAAAGAACCTTGTGAAGATGATGTTCGATGTCGCCGGATTCACGGTCTACGACCTTGGAAGGGACGTTCCACTCGACAAGTTTGTCGAGGAGCAGCTGAGGACCGATTCCGACCTCGTCTGTCTGTCCGCGATGATGACGACGTCCATGGTCGGCATGCCCAAGGTCATAGAGAAGATCAAGGAAAAGAACCCTGAATGCCTTATCATGATCGGCGGGGCGCCTACGTCCAAGGAGCTTGCCGACAAGTGGGGCGCGGACGGGTATGCCCAGGATGCCAGCAACGCCCTTAAAGAGGCGATCAAGATGGTGGCCTTCCTCAGGAAACTCAGAGAGGAAAAGCTTAAAAAGTAGAATGGAGTCATCGGCACTCAAGGAATATCTGAAGAGCAAAGGGGCAACCCTTGTCGGCGTGGGCGACGTGAGCCGGGCACTTACTGATGAGATCATTCACCTCAACAGGGGAATTGCG
Source organism: Candidatus Sulfobium sp. (assembly GCA_037380845.1). Taxonomy (GTDB): domain Bacteria; phylum Nitrospirota; class Thermodesulfovibrionia; order Thermodesulfovibrionales; family UBA6898; genus JARRRD01. Next base: position 8,531 of record JARRRI010000014.1, read on the forward strand.
ATCGCCGTAAACAGGAGCCTGAACCGGACGACCGTGGACCTGCTTTCCCGACTTCAGGAGCTGACTGTGGAGTGGCTCAAGGAAAGGGGGGCAAGGGCTTTGGCCATACCCCCCGACTCCGACCGCATAACAGACACGTTTGTCTCGCGGTTGTATAAGCTCTTCAGTCATAAGACGGCCGCCACCTGCTCCGGTCTCGGATGGGTCGGGAAAAACGGTCTTGTAATCAACAGGAAGTATGGTTCGAAACTGACCTGGGCAACTGTCCTTACCGACGCTCCCCTGCAGGCTGATCTGCCGACCACGCACTCCGAGTGCGGCGATTGCGATCTCTGCGTCAAACACTGTCCCTCCGGGGCTATCAGGGGGCGTGTGTGGTCGTCCGGGGACCCTTTGAGAGAGATGGTGGCATATGAAAAATGCAGATCACTCAAAAATGACAGACTGCTCTTGAAGGGAAAGCCCAACTGCGGCCTGTGTGTTACGATATGCCCTTACTCCCGGAACGGCAGGAAGAAGGTCGAGCCCTGCGGAGTCTGCGTGGGAAGCTGATAACGTGTTGCTGCTTTCCGACCTGCCGGAAAATTATTTCTTCCCCGACAAGTTATCGGACCGCAAGGTCTCCGTTACAGTAAGGCCTTGGCGTCATTACCCGAGGAGTTAAGCGGTAATCCAGGGGTTATCGAAACCTGGCCGGCTGCCGGCAGGAAGACCTGATTAAGGTTTCCGGATGACTAGAGACTTGGGAAACATTATTGACAATGAACCTCAAAGGCGCAAAAAAGAGGTCAGGAATTCTCACGAAAAAACGAATAAAACTGATAAAGGTATTTTAAAGAAAGACAACTCAGGAGGATAAACATATGAGTCGCACATATAAGGTGATTTTTCAGCCCGCGGGCAGGAGAGGTGACATTGAGGAAGGGAAGACAATCCTCGAGGCCGCTCAGTCGCTTGGGGTCGACCTTGAGGCCCTTTGCGGCAACAAAAAGGTCTGCGGGAAATGCAAGGTCAGGATCGAAGAAGGCTACTTCGAGAAAGACAATATAGAATCGGGGATGGCCCATATTACCCCGCGCGAGGCCTCCAAGGACGAGCTTAAGCACATCAAGCCCGAGGACGGCCCGGGCATCAGGCTCGCCTGTTCCTGCGAAATCCACGGCGACCTGAAGGTCTACGTGCCGGAAAGGTCGAGAGCGGGCAAGCAGGTCGTCCGGAAGGCGGCCAAAGAACTGTCCATAGCCCTGGACCCGGCCGTAAAGAAATACACAGTCGAACTGGCGCCCCCTACCCTGCACGACATGACAACGGGCGACTACGAAAGGGTCCTCGCTTCACTGGAGGAAAATTACGGACTGAAAGGCCTTAAATTCGACTATCTGGTGCTTAAAGACCTTCAGGATGTAATCAGGGCCGGAAACTGGATGGCAACCGTTACCGTCTGGATGGACAAGGAGATAATCAAGGTCGAGCCCGGCTCGGTCGAGGTCTGCTACGGTCTCGCAGTCGACGTAGGGACCACGACCTGCGTGGGCTATCTCTGCGACATGAGCACGGGAAAGGTAATCAACACCGAGTCCATGATGAACCCCCAGGTCCCCTACGGCGAAGACGTGATGTCCAGGATCACGTACGCCATGACAAACCCCGAAGGGCTGGAAAAAATGCAGGAGGCCATCATAACCGGCCTGAACGAGATCATCGAGAGGGTCGTGAGTGAGGTGAAAAAAGACGGCCCCAATCCCGGATACGCTATCGATGACCTCACAATCGTTTTCAACACCGCCATGCATCACATCTTCCTGGGACTGAACCCGACCTATATCGGCCGTTCACCCTTCATCCCGGCTGTCCAGCGTTCGCTGAACATCAAGGCCCGCGACATGGGCCTCAGAATCAACCCCGCTGCTTACCTCCACGTCCTGCCGATCGAGGCCGGGTTTGTCGGCGCCGACAACGTGGGGGTCCTTATCGCGCAGGAGCAGTACTTCCAGAACGAAATGGTCCTCGTTATCGATATCGGAACGAACGGAGAACTGCTCCTCGGCAATAAGGACAGGGTTTGCTCCACCTCCTGTGCCACAGGTCCCGCATTCGAAGGCGCCCAGATCAAATTCGGCATGAGGGCCGCCCCCGGGGCCATAGAAAAGGTAAAGATCGACCCCGACACGAAGGAGCCCCTGTACAAGGTTATCGGAAAAGCGGACTGGCATACTCACATCGAAGACGGGAAGATCAATGCCAAGGGCATATGCGGTTCGGCAATCATAGACGTCATCGCCGAGATGTTCAAGGCCGGCATCATAGACAAGACAGGCAAGTTTGTCGCCGGCCTGGACACAAACAGAATCAGAAAGGATGCGTCCGGAAAACCGGAGTATGTCCTTGCATGGGCCGACGAGACTTCCATCAACCAGGATATTACCGTCACCCAGGCCGACGTCAGGGCAATGCAGCTTGCGAAGGGGGCACTTTACACCGGAGCAAAGCTCATGATGCAGAAAATGGGCGTTACCAGGCTCGACAGGGTGGAGCTGGCGGGGGCATTCGGAAGTCACATCGACAGGGAGGCATCCCTTACTCTCGGGCTGTTCCCGGACGTGCCGATTGACAAGGTGGTCGTAGTGGGCAACGCCGCGGGAGACGGTGCCCGCATGGCACTACTTAATAAAGGGAAAAGGATCGAGGCTGACGAAAGGTCCCGCTGGGTCGAATTCCTCGAGATTGCGACAGAGCCCGCGTTCGAAAAAGAGTTCATGCAGGCTATGCACATCCCGCACATGAAGGACAAATTCCCCAGCCTCAAGGCAATGCTGGAAAAACAGAAGGCGCCCGTCGCGCCCAACATAAAGGCCTAGGGGAAGGAAAAGGGAATGACCCGGGTAGTGGTAAACCCTGGCGCCTGCGGCATGGAATCGACTATTGAGATAGAAAAGAAAGATTCCAAAACCTACAGCGTGAAAGTGGGCTCGGAGTGCGAGATGGTAGTGAAACTGGGCCGCGAGATACCGGAACTCACGATGATGGACGCATTCAAAAGGGTGATGGACAATCCCGTCTATACCGGGGCGGTGAAGTGCCTAAAACACGTTGCCTGCCCCGTTCCTTCCGCCATACTGAAGGCGCTGGAAGTGGAGGCAGGACTTAACGTGCCGAAAGACGTAAGCATAAAATTCGTGAAGGAGCCGTAACAGCGTGGTTAAGCCCTAACATTGCATAAAGAACCTGCATTTAGGTCGTCATTGAGTAATCGGGAATCCAGGTTTTCAGACAGATTGGATGCCCGACTAAAACCTCGGGCATGACGGAAAAGGGGTTTCATCTGGAGTCAACATTGAGCGAACTCCTGCATTAAGAAAGTTCAGTAAAGTGATGGTTGATGGCTATACTGTTGACAGTCCTTGTGTACTGCGTATACGCCGCTTTTTGCTGGCGGGTCATCTTACACTCTCTTATCTGGTACAGGGCGACCGGCGGGACAAGACAAGTTGCCGCCCTTTCCCGACTGGAAGCGTTGAGGGCATGGGTAGAAACGGCGGCGGACGTTGTTTTATTCAGGAGGCTTTTTCATGAAAACGGTCTGCTATGGATCAGTGCATGGATCTTTCACATTTCATTTCTCTTCGTGGTGGTGAGGCATCTGAGGTACTTTATGAATACTGTCGCCCGTTGCATAGTCGATCTTCAGACTCTCGGCCTTATCGCAGGATATATACTCCCGGCGTCGATAGTATCCATAGCGTTCGTCAGAATGGCGGGCCGGGAGAAATACGTTTCCCGATTTAATTACTTCGTCCTGGGGCTTGTCTTTCTTATCGGCGTCAGCGGTATCATGCTACACGTATTCAGGGTGGATCTCGTGGGGGTAAAGGAGTTTGTCCTGGGCATTTTTACATTTTCTTTCCGACCGGTTCCCCACAGCCCCTTGTTCATAGTCCACTTTCTCCTTGTCCTTATCCTGGTGCTCTCGCTGCCTTTTCACCTCTTTATCGCCCCCGTCATCATGCATGAGGCGAGGCGACGGGAATCAGAGCTCAAGAGGTTGCTGCATGGAAAGTGAGAGAGGGCAAAAAGCGATTATTGCGCAGAATCGACGCAGCCGGGACAGCAGGGACGCTTTCGGAAAAACACTCTCATCCCTGCAGCTCATGGAACTGGACGCCTGCACGCAGTGCGGACAATGTCTCAGACATTGTCCCGTGCAGGACGTGACCGGAAACCCCTCGATTTCTCCCCCGGAAAAGATCCGCGTCTTCAGGGAGTTCATAAAAGCCACGGAGGGCCTGAAGGCCAGGCTCTTCGGCAAAGGCGTCGATCCCAGGCTTATCGCGGATTTCAGCAAAGCCATCTATGAATGCACGACCTGCGGGGCCTGCGGCCAGAACTGCTCGGTGGGTATCTTCACCCAGAGGCTCTGGCCCGCACTGAGGAGAGAGATGGTAAGACGGGGCCTCGGTCCCTTCGGTTCCCAGGCCGAGATACCGGACCATGTCCTGAAAACTGGAAACCCTTACAATAAACCGGTGGATGAGAGGTTCAGCCCGTGGTTTCCCGAGGGCATGAAAGTCGCGGAAAAAGCTGAAATAGGGTACTATGCAGGATGCACGGGCTCTTACTCGGCAATGCCCATGGTTAAGGGGGACGTGACTGTGCTTGACGCGATTGGCGACCCTTTCACCATGCTCACCGCCGAAGAGGAGGTCTGCTGCGGATTTCCCCTCTTCATCACCGGCCAGCACGACCTGCTCCGGGATCTTACAAAGAGGCTGGTCGGGGCTTATAAGGCAAAAGGGGTAAAGACGCTTCTTTGCTCCTGTCCCTGCTGCGTTAATATTATGTCAAGGGACTGGCCCGCTTTCTACGGGAGCGACCTGCCTTTCAGGATCCGGCATATCACGCAGTTCGTAGCAGCCGCTGTCAGGGCCGGAAAGCTAACCTTCACGGAAGGGATGAAGGAAAGGATCATCTATCATGACCCCTGCTATCTCAGCAGAGGGGTCGGCGTTATCGAAGAGCCTAGAGAGGTCCTGAGGAGTATCCCCGGGGTTGAGGTGCTTGAATTCGAACACCACGGACTCGAGTCGAGATGTTGCGGCGCGGGAGGCGCCGCACGAAAGACCTTCGAGGAAAATGCGTCGGCGATGGCCCGACTCACGATAGACGAGGCGGTGGACAAAAAAGCGGACCGGCTCATTCTCAGTTGCCCTGCATGTTATGCCACAGTAAACGAAGCCATGGAAGGATATGAAAAACAGGTGCGGATTACCGACATCATGGAACTTGTCTCGGGGGTCATAAGGAGAAGATGATATGAGCCATTTCACCATCCGCTGCACCAACTGCGGCGCTGAACTGAAGGAAGTTTACTGCGCCTTCTGCGAGCATTGCGTCAATGCCCTGCTGGTAACGGAATATAAAGATAAAACTTTCATACGCAAAAAAGACAGGGGCATATGGGGCTTCAGGTGGCTTCCTGTTCACAACCCACGGTTCGATCAGCCCGGTCCCGTGGTCTACAGATCGGTCGGACTTGCCGGATATCTCGGGCTCGAAAACCTTTACATAGCCTTCAACGGCTACTGGCCGGAGAAGGGAGCGATGATTCAGACCTGTACTTTCAAGGAATTCGAGGCCGCGGTAGTCCTCCAGAACGCCATGGAGAACGGAGTCGACGGCCTGACCGTCGCATCCGCCGGAAATACGGCCAGGGCCTTCGCCCACCTCTCCGTAACTTCAGGGTTCCCGGTCATAATCGTGGTGCCCACGGCTTGCCTTTCCGAGATGTGGTATCTCGAGAGTTCATCCGTAATACCGACATTTGCCGTAATAGACGGCGATTACGCCGACTCCATAGATGTAGCGAGAAGGATTTCCTCCTCCGCCGGCTTCCCTTTCGAAGGCGGCGTCAAGAACATAGCCAAAAGGGACGGTCTGGGTACCGTACTCATGACGGCCGTTTCGGAGATGGAGAGACTTCCGAACCATTATTTCCAGGCTGTCGGCAGCGGGACAGGGGCGATAGGCGTGTGGGAGATGGCCCGACGGTTTTTGGTGGATGGAAGGTTCGGTTCTCGCCTTCCGAAACTGCATCTCGCCCAGAACCTGCCCTTCGCCCCGATGGTAAAGGCATGGGAAAAGGGCAGCAGGGACCTTTTTGAAAAAGACCTGGAGCCTGACCTTATCGCGCTGATAACAACCAGGGTTCTCTCCAACCGCTATCCGGCGTATTCTATAAAGGGAGGTGTTTACGATGCCCTTAAGGCGACTGAGGGGGAAATGTACGGCATAGAGAACGAAGATGTCTACTCGGCCATGAATATCTTTGAAGAAAAGGAGGGCATTGACGTTGTTGCGGCTGCCGCCGTCGCGGTGGCGGCATTGAGGATGGCGGCAGAGCGGGGTACCATAAGGAGAGACGATACGATACTCCTCAATATAACGGGTGGCGGTGAGCACAGACTGCAGAAGGACAAAGGGACCCACGCCGTCGAACCGCGGGTGATATCCAAAAAAATTTCGGAGCAGGAGATAAAGGAACTGTTATGCGCTATCCGGAAGAAGAACTGATAGAAATAATGAAAAAGGAAGGGGTTGATTTTACCGCTTCCCTGCCCTGCGAAAAGATCAAGGGTCTTTTGACCATGGTGGACCGGGAGTTCTTTCATATCCCTCTGACGAGGGAGGAGGAAGGTGTCGGGATCTGCACGGGGGCCGCTCTGGCAGGAAAAAGGCCTGCGATGTTCGTACAGAGTTCCGGCATGGGCAACATGATCAACGCCCTTCTCTCCCTCACCGGTTTTTATGAACTCCCCCTTGCCGTCTTTATCAGCAGGAGAGGGATATACAAGGAGAAGATCGAGGCCCAGATGCCCATGGGCAAAAGGCTGCCCGGAATTCTCAAGGGAGCTGCCATACGTCACACGGTCATCAATTCAACCGAAGATTTCAGACTGGTGAAGCCGAGACTTGAAGAAGTGTACGGGAAAAACGAGATACACGCTTTTCTCCTCAGCCCCGCCCTTTGGGAGGAGTCCTGCGTAGCGGAGATCCTTTTGTCGAACCAGTGTCCGATATCATCAACCCCGATGACACGGCCGGAGGGCGAACAGGTCCCGCAACTTACCCGTTATCAGATCATAAAAACGATCTCGCCTTATCTGGAATCCAGGGTCGTAGTATGCAACCTCGGCATCCCGTCAAAAGAGCTTTACTCACTCAAGCACCAGCCTTCCAACTTCTATATGCTGGGCAGCATGGGCATGGTCACACCCATTGGTCTGGGCCTGAGCCTTTCGACGGACAGGGAGGTTATCGTAATCGACGGCGACGGGAGCATCCTCATGAACCCCGGAACACTGGCTACCGTGGCACATTCGGCCCCGCCAAATCTGACCATCCTCGCCGTCGACAACAGCGCTTACGGTTCGACGGGCAGTCAGCCTACTCTGACCGGCTCATGTGTCGACCTTGAGCTTGTTGCCCGGGGGTTCGGAATAAGAAACACCGTCAAAGTCTCGACCGAGGAAGGGATCATCGAGGTGATGAAAAAAGCGAAAAATGAGGGCCTGCGCTTCATCCATGTCCTGGCCCTCCCCGGCAATGAGGCGGTCCCGAACATCCCCATTCACCACCTGGAGATAAAGAAGCAGTTTCAGGAGTTTCTGAAAAAAAGATGACGCCCCCACAAGGGAGGCATCAGTCACCTCTTACAATCCTTTGCAGGTCACATTGTTCCGGCAAGAATACCTTCCAGTATTTCGTTCAGGTCAGAACACAGTCTGAATCCATTGTTCAGATAAGCCATGTTCCAGGGGAACAATAACCCTGTCGCCAATGCCCCGCTGCCGGCCGCTTTCTCAAGAACCTGCGGGGAATCGTCTACGACTACGGCGGTCGTACCGTCTATCAGTCTCGTCTTATTGAAAGACAGGTGGATATCCTCATAAACAAGGCCGTGTTTCCCCAGCCATCTTTGGGTTTGGGACATGAACGAGGGGGAACGGTGACTGGCTATCGTGACATGATAGCCGTTTTGCCTCAGGCCTTCAAGGAAGCCCCTGGCTTCGGGATAGGGCCTGAACGCATCGCTGTCCTGCTTAAGATGGACGGCGCCGACGGCGCCCAGGAAGTCCTGTTCCGAGCAATATCCCTCCCATATATCCCAGTTGGTCCACTTATCCGGGGGCGGGAAATTTTTGTTTATCTTTCGCAGTTCTTCATAAAAGGCATCGCAAAACTGCCAAAGGGTATTGTCTATGTCCACGATTGCCCTTTTCATGTTCGGTTCATCCCATCCATATGATATTATAACCAAGATGTCAGAGTACTTCCCCATGTTGTCGACAAAGCCACCCTCTCCCTATCCTACCCCTCCAGCTGAAAGTGATACATGATATCCCCGCTTACTGTGTAAGAGGGCGGTGTTCGTTCCGAAATATTCACGGAGATTACTTCCTTGACTTCGCATTCTGCGGATAAACATAGAGCATGTCATATTCTCGTGAAAATCAGTGCAATCGAACTATCTCGGAGATAACAAGAAAACTTGTTATCTCCACTTTTTGCATTGTTAACGGGTTAGAACGTGAGTAAATTCTACTCATTTATGTAAAGTTCTGTCGCACTCATTGACGAAGTATGATGACTGACGTATGATAACGAGAAAACTGGTTAATAATATAGTTTGGCATCATAGAACCATGGTATAGGCATTGCACCGGTTAGAAGGAGGATCGCACATGCCGTATGTCAACCCGCAATATTTGGTCGAAACTGCATGGCTTGAGGCCCACTTGCAGGATACCAACCTGCGCATGATCGAGGTCTCAGGCATGCTTAACGCCCAGCGGAAAAACATCGCCAAAACCGTTTGCTACGACAAGCGCCACATCCCCGGCGCGGTGTTTTTGGATGTTGCAAGTTTCTATGGCCCCTTCTCGGACCCCCGGGGCACCTTTCCCCTGACGTGGCCCACGCCGACACAATTTGAAGCGATCATGGGCCAACTGGGCGTCGGCAATGATGCGCACGTGATCCTCTATAGTTCCACCGTCGGGCAACGACATTACAGTTGTCAGATGTGGTGTACACGCGCTTGGTGGATCATGCACCACTTTGGGGTGGAGTGCGCCATTCTCAACGGGGCGTTGGAGAAGTGGATGGCTGAAGGACGTCCGGTCACCGCCGTGCCGGGGTACTATCCACCAACCCACTTTCGTGCCGACCCCCACTGGCGGCGCGGTATTGCCTATAAAGAAGATGTGCTGAAGGCCCTCCAGGGCGATAGGTCGTGTTGCGTGGTGAATGCGCTGCCTGCTGATCAATTCATGGGGGAAAGTGCGATCGTCTATGGCCCGAGGAAGGGTCACATTACCGGCTCTGTGAGCGTCCCCATGCCGGACTTGGTGGACTGGGACACCGGGGTCTTTGCCAGTGCGGAAGCGATGCGTGCGCATTTTGACCAGGCAGACGTGCTCTCCGCAGACCGTGTCATCATCTATTGCGGCGGTGGGGGCTGTGCCACCACTGCTGGATTTGCCCTGGCGCTTTTGGGGTACACAAATGTCGCGATATACGACAATAGTCTGTTCGAATGGGGGGCAGATCCGTCCCTCCCGATGACCGATCCGAGCAGTGAACGGAAGGCGCCCTAGAACAACGGGGAGGAGATGCGCCGAACCAAGGCGTGCAGGTAACGGCTTATGGCGTCCGCTGCGCTCCCGCTTTCAGCCGCGCCTGACGCACGACGTTCTGTGAATAATAGAAATATGAAAGACAATATAAAGGCATTCATCATCGGCTTTATTGTTATCGCAGTACTCTCTTGGCTGGCCTTATTGACAATGGATGCACTTGAAACGGCATATATTGGATTGCTTGCGTGGGCCTCGCCGGTTATAGGGGCGTTTATAACTGCAATAATGGCAAAATCAAGGAAATTAGCACTGGCTTTTCTTCTGGCTCTGCCTTCGGCAATCATATTCGGTATAGAAAATTATTTATGGCAACTTCTTGGCAGGGGGAGCGACTTCCCGGGATTCAAAGGTTTTGTTACCCTCGTTTGCCTAGAATTTATAATAGCAATAATACTCTGCGGCATCGGCGGCTTGGCGGGAACTTTTATAGCAAAACGCAAATTTAAAACATCGAGTGAAAATTAAGGCAATAAATGCAGAGACCACAGAACAAGGCCACTCAGTTTCTTCCGTAATTCCGGAATAGTTTCACCTCGGCTTACCTATCGGCTTGTCGGCGTACTGTTTTAAAAGGCCCTGCACCATACACGACGGAACACGCGTTCGGCGGAAGATGAAGATCATGTTTTCTTCGCAGCCGTTCCGGCAGGCTCACTTTGGAACAAAGAAGGCGGCCTGGAGAAGGGCGGGATAATGGATTACGGTATGCTATAATTCCCTAGCCCATGGACACGACGGAAAAATTAGAGGTACTCTCTGAAGATTCCCGGTATGACCTGGCCTGTGCGTGCGGTACGGCAAAAGACGAACACCGCAAGAGAGGCGCGGAGGGCAGATGGATATACCCTGTGGCACTTCCGCAGGGCGGTTACACGGTGCTCTTCAAGACGCTTCTTTCCAACGCCTGCTCAAACGACTGCAAGTACTGCCCTCTCAGGTCGGACACGAACGTGCGCCGCTGCACCCTTAAGCCGGAACAGGTCGCCTCGCTTTTCATGGAATACGTAAGAAGGCGCAAGGTCTTCGGTCTCTTCCTGAGCTCCGCAGTCATCAATAATGCCGATTGTACAATGGAGAAGATAAACAGCGTCGCAAGACTGTTGAGGAACAGACACGGCTTCAGGGGATATATTCACCTGAAGATCATACCGGGGGCGTCCGACGCTGCTATAGAGGATTCCCTCTCCCTGGCCACCGCTGTTTCACTGAATATCGAGACCCCCGGGAAAGAACATTTCCAGAGGCTTTCCGCCAGAAAGGATTACGACCGCGACATCCTCCGCCCCCTCAGTCTTATGGGAAGTCTCACATCAAAAGGCATGAGATATTCCATGGTCAAGTGTACCACTCAGTTCATCGTAGGGGCATCGGACGAGACGGACTCGGAGATCGTCGGGTCAATGTTCAACCTTTACAAAAAACTCAACTTCAAACGGGTTTATTTCTCGGCATATCAGAAAGGTCTGGGCGATCCCGGGATACCCGGTGAGAGGACATTTCTTACCAACCCGGGGGAGATCTTTGTCCGCGAACACCGCCTTTACCAAGTCGATTTCCTCCTGCGGAAATACCGCTTCAACAGGGAGGATATTCTCCTGGGCCGGGACGGCAATCTAAGGCTCGACAAGGACCCTAAGGAGTTATGGGCGGAGAGCCATCCCGACTTTTATCCCGTAAGGATCAACAAATCGGACAGGGAAACACTGCTCAGGGTTCCCGGTATAGGCCCGGAGACCGCCGGGAAGATAATCCTTGGACGCCGGGAAAGAAGGCTCAGCCGGATTGAGGACCTTGGTGTAAGGGGAAAAAGAGCGGAGAAAATCGGGCAATACGTAGTCTTTGAGTGACAGCCGGCTGCTGGCGGCGACTTTGCACACAGGGAGGACAGGTAAATGAAAAGACTCTTTCTCAAAAAGACGCTTGCGGAACTGACCGTGGAGGCCTTCGATGAGAAGCGGGGGCTCAAGAGGTCGCTCGGCCCGGTAACGCTTGTTCTCCTGGGCATAGGTGTCATCGTGGGGGCGGGCATATTTGTCCTGACAGGCCATGCTGCGGCAGAGATGGCAGGTCCGGCAATCGTCCTCTCCTTCACAATGGCGGCCGTCGCCTGCGCCTTTGCCGGCCTGTGCTATGCGGAGTTCGCCTCGATGATTCCGATCTCGGGAAGCGCCTATACTTACGCATACGCCACTCTGGGCCAGTTCGTAGCCTGGATAATAGGGTGGGATCTTATACTCGAATATACAATAGGGGCTACCACCGTGGCGATAGGATGGTCCGGGTACCTGGTCAGTTTTCTGAAAGACCTCGGCATAGTCCTTCCCGCCTCCCTGGTTGCACCGCCCGTTACTTATGACATTCAGCTCCACCAGTGGGTCACGACCGGCGCCTTCTTCAATCTGCCGGCGGTGGTCGTGGTGGTCCTTATTACCGCTATACTCGTGCTGGGCATAAAGGAATCGGCAGCCTTGAATGCCGTAATCGTCTTCATCAAGGTGCTCATCATTGTCGCCTTCATAGTGGCGGGCCTCTTCTTCATAAAACCTGAACTGTGGCATCCCTTTATCCCGCCGAACAAAGGACAGTTTGGAATCTTCGGGATTAGCGGTGTCCTGAGAGGAGCTGGAATCATATTTTTTGCCTACATTGGGTTCGACGCTATTTCAACCCTTGCGCAGGAGGCCAGGAACCCACAGAAAGACATGCCGATAGGCATTCTGGGCAGCCTCGTAATCTGCACGATACTCTATGTTGCCGTATCGTTCGTGCTGACGGGGGTCGTCCCTTATACCAAACTCGACGGTCCCGCACCCCTCGCCGTCGCTCTGGATGCAATGAACCTGCATGTCTTTTCGCCTGTACTCAAGATAGGGGCCATTGCCGGCCTCACATCGGTTATACTGGTGCTCCTTCTCGGTCAAACCAGGATATTCTTTTCCATGGGCAGGGACGGACTTCTTCCCCCCTTTGTGTCGAAAATACATACAAGATTCAGGACTCCCCATATCATAACCGTGGTGACGGGCGCAGTCACGGCGCTTCTTTCGGCCCTCCTTCCCATCGGCATAGTGGGAGAGCTTGTGAGCATCGGTACCCTTCTGGCCTTCGTCCTGGTCTGCTCAGGCGTGCTGGTCCTCCGGTACACCAACCCCAATGCGAAAAGGGTGTTCATAGCCCCGGGGGGCGCTGCCACTCCGGTGCTGGGAATCATCACCTGTCTCTACCTGATGTCCGGACTTCCAAGGGACACGTGGATTAGACTCTTTACGTGGCTGATCATCGGCCTGGTGATATATTTCACTTATGGAATCAAGAAGGCAAATGTCGGAAAGCCGGCCGGAGACTGATTTTAAAGAATTTGTCCGCTATGCTGGTTCGGTGACTCGCAAGAAGACGGTTCGGGATCATAACTCCCCCTTCCCCCCTCTTAACTTAAGAGGGGGTGCCGAAGGCGGGGGTGTTATTCCACAGGGGGATAGAGGGGGATTTTTTAGGAAATATTTTCATGCCTCTTTGTGAGCCATAGTCATGCCGATTCTCGCAAGCCCCGAGAGTCGGGACAGACTCCGCGCGTAGTCGATCCTTCTTCAAGAAGTCTCGGAAGGATTCCGGACCTGCCTGCCGGCAGGCAGGCAAGCCGGAATGACAGACCAGTAACGATTTTATACGCAGACTCTACCTTAACGTTGTAAAAAATGCCTGCACCCCGGGTCCGTCATTCCCGAGGTAGTAATCGGGAATCCAGGTTTTCAGACAGAGTGGATGCCCGACTAAGACCTCGGGCATGACGCGAAAAAGCTTCCAGTTACACGTAACCAAGATAAAAGCTCATGCCGCCCTCTCCCTTATGCAACTGTAGAATCTAATCAGGTTCTTTCCACCTGTCGTAAATGCCTGCCTTGAGGCTTGCCTGTGCGAGGACCACGCTTACAGTGTTGGCAAGGTTGTAATTTCGGACCTTCCCTGGCATGGGAACATAGACCGTTCGTTCAGGCCATCGATCGAACCAATC
>JARRRI010000015.1:0-65855 GCA_037380845.1 Candidatus Sulfobium sp.
CAGACTTCCAAGACCGTGCCTTCTCTCGGCGGCGGACAGAGTCCCGGGAGTAATGTAGATAGGCAGGCCGTACTTTCTATGGTAGACCCCCGCATATAGTACGTGGTCGGCATGATCATGGGATATAATGAGGGCATCGACCTGCCGTATATCGTATCCCCGGGAGGAGAGCCTTCGTTCCGCCTCGGCACCGCAGATGCCCGCGTCAAAGAGCAGTCTCACACCCCCGGCCTCAACGAATATGCAGTTGCCGTTGCTCCCCGACTGGAGTGAGACGGCTGCCATCGAGCCGTCACTGACGGAGCCCCTCCCCATCGGAGCAATGGCTTGAGATGCTCCTTGACGTCCTCTTATTCCTTCCGGCCCGTCAGAGGTTTCATGGTCTGAAATGCTCACCCGGGTAGTATACCACCTGTGACTCTTCACCTGTGCTCCAACTTGAAGCCCCCGCCGCCTCGCTTGACTTGAAAGCTGTATCGTGAGATTCTTGACCTATGGAACGCACTATTCAGATATTGCCGGCCTCAGATGATATAAAAGAAGCGGGAGGATAAAAATGAAAAAAATGCTTATCGCCATCGACGGTTCCAGCAACGCCATGAAGGCGGTGGAGTATGTCGGCAGGCAGTTTTCCGGAATAAACGACCTGTTTCTGACCATCCTTCACGTACTGCCATACCCCCCTGCCCCGTTGTGGGACGATGGACATATACCTACGGAAGAAGAAAGTGAGATAAGGGCAAAGTATCTCGAGAGGTGGTTGAAGAACGAAAAAGCCAAGCTCGGACCCGTCTTTGACAAAGCGGTACAGATATTGACGGGAGAGAATATAAGACCCGGAAACATAGTTACTAAATCGATCTCCGATTCCATAGACGTGGCCGGGAGCATCCTGGAGGAAGCCAGGGATGGCGGCTACGACACGCTCGTACTCGGCAGACGAGGCCTGTCGCCCGCAAGGCACTTCCTGATGGGAAGCGTAACCAGCAAGATCATCAACCATGGCGCGGGAATAGCGATCTGCGTCGTCGAGTAACTCATCGACCACGTCGGCTGCCGTACGTCATCCCGTCATTTTCTCAAAATGCCCGAAGAGAACCGGATCGAAGTGCTCCGCCTCAGTCTCCCGCATTATGTCTATCGCTTCTTCCCTGCCAAGAGCTCTCCGATAGGGCCTATCGGTCGTCAGAGCGTCAAAACAGTCGGCTATCGCTATTATCCGCGACACAAACGGGATTTCTTCGCCTTTCAAACCCGAAGGATAGCCCGAGCCGTCGTATTTCTCATGATGGTGCCGGATCCACAGGGAAATACTCTTCAGCCGCGGTATATGCCGGATCATTCTCGCTCCGATCACCGGGTGCTCTCTGATCATGACCATTTCTTCATCGTCCAGCTTGCCGCGTTTGTGCAAAATACTTTCAGGCGTGCCTATCTTGCCGATATCATGCAAGAGGGCAGCGAGTCTGAGCCAGTTCATCATATCGGCAGAAAATCCGGCCTCCTTAGCGATACCAACAGCCGTTTCAGCCACCCTCCTGGAGTGCCCGTAAGTGTAAGGGTCCTTGGCATCTATTGCAAAGGAGAAAGCCTCGGCAGCACCGAAAAGCATGCCGCGCAGGTCATCAAAGAGAAAGGCTTTCTTAATGGAAACAGCACAGGCCGACGCCATGCCGGATATGAGTTTTATATCCGTAGAATAAAATTCTTTCCCGTCGAGTTTGTCGCTGGCAATAAGGGCCCCTATCATGGCGTCCTCAACAATAAGAGGAACTACGAGAAGGCTCTTGACAGGATAAGGGAACCCCTCAAAACGTTCGTCCATGCTCACGTCGAAGATGGTAACAGGCTCTTTCTTTTCGCGCACATATCCGAGCAGGCCTCTGTCCGCAGTCAGCGTCATCATTGAGGCCATACCCGAGTATGCGCCCAGGGACACCTTGGGGAAAAGGATTGCCTTTTCCGGCGGCGGGACCGCTCCCCCCGCACTGCGCGGTTCCACTGGAAGCAATCGGTCGGAAGGCATCTCACCCAGCAGGAATATCGAAACGGCGTTCACCGGACAGAGCTTCATCATCTCATCGGCGAGAACGGTGCAGATGGTATCCACATCCAGGCCGGTCCCTAATCTCGTCGAGATGCTCCACAACAGGGCGAGTTCCTCGTAGTTCCTTGCCACTTCCCCGGAGAGACTCTCGATATCGTATGCCATTTCGATGATGCCGGAAAGGTTTTCAGCTATGAAGCCCAGCGCCTGTCCCCCGTTCTCCCGGCATGCGGCAACATAACCGACCACGGACTCCCTGAGAAGGAGCGGTTTTTCGGCCAAATCAATATGTGGCACGTCGTCGCGAACACCCGTTATTACTTTCTTCTCCCTGTCCAGAAGAAAAAGGTCGGCTTTCAGACCTTCGGCGTACTGGGAGACAAGTTTCCTCAACGCCTCGATCCCTATCAATTCAGAAATTCTTGACACCGGGCACCCTCACCTCCAGGCATTTGCACAGTTCCTCCAGCCCCCGCCCGTAGCGCGCCGCACCGAGCCCCACTCCTCTTATTCCGCCTATCGGAACGTTCAGAGTCAGTATTACCGGCACACCGGCAAAGGAGGAATGTTTTCTGATATCGGAGATCGTCCTGTAAATCTCCTCTTTGGGACAGGGTCCGACAATGACCCCGTCAGGCAGGGGACCTGTCTGTACGCCGCGCGCATCAGGGACTACAATTGTATCATAGCCTTTCGTACCGATCAGGGTCTGAAGGTTCCTCGCGTCCTCCGGATTATATGACACAATAAAAATCCTGCCCGTCTTTCTCAGAGCGGCCTCCTCGAGCGCGGTATTCAGCTGAAAGCTGTCGAAGGGCTTCGAAATGTAGGCTCGTCCACGTAATCGGCATTGTCGGGATAACCTATAATAATCGCATCCGGTCTGGATGCCTTGACGACTTCAGCGGCCATTCGGCTGTCTGCGCCCATCGTCTTGTAACCGGCTTTTTCAAGTGCCAGCCTCATGATATGTCGCATGGTCACCGAATCCTCCAGGACAAGAACATGTCTGCCCGAGACGTATTCAAAATACCGGGCCTCTTCAGCCGAGTCCTCTACTCCCAGCTTCGGCAGCTTGAAGAAGAAGG
The DNA here is from genome assembly GCA_037380845.1 of Candidatus Sulfobium sp. Classification (GTDB taxonomy): domain Bacteria; phylum Nitrospirota; class Thermodesulfovibrionia; order Thermodesulfovibrionales; family UBA6898; genus JARRRD01. The sequence continues at coordinate 3,136 of JARRRI010000015.1, forward strand.
TGCTCCCCCTGCCTATTTCACTATCCACCGATATGCTGCCCCCGTGTGCCTCGACGATCTTCTTGCAGATGCTAAGACCCAGCCCCGACCCCTTCGGCCGTCCGTGCAATTCGTCCCCTATGCGGTAGAATTCCTCAAATATTTTTTCCCTCTCTTCAGGATAAATCCCTTCGCCCGTGTCCGTCACGAATATTTTCTCCTCGTGGGGCAGGTCCTCAACCCCGACGGTTATACTGCCGCGCGGAGTAAATTTAACGGCGTTACTGATGAGATTCAACAAAACCTGCAACAGCCTGTTCTTGTCCCCTTTTACCGGCGAAAGCCTGTCCGGAACCTGCTTTTCGATCACAATGTCGCTGCTTTCAGCGAGGGGTTGCATCATCCTGATTGCGGAATCGATAATCTCACTGGTATTGACATAGTCCATGTGCCATTCCACCTTCCCGGCCTCCATCCTGACAACATCGAGTATTTCGTTGGTAAGCCGGGCAAGCCTCTCGCTCTCCTCGTTGATTATGCTCAGGAACTCTTTCCTGGTCTCCATGTCTATGTCGTCGTAAGTAAGCAATATCTCTGAAAAGGAACGGATGGAGGACAGAGGCGCCCTCAGTTCATGGGAAACGCCCGAAATGAAATGCGTCTTGTTCCTGTCGGCGGCGAGCAGCCGCTCATAGCTTTCAGAGATCGAATCCATCTTTGCCTGCTGGTTCATGACCTTCAGATTTAGAGAGTTCGTCAGCCCATGAAAGATATCCGTGGTCTTCTGGAGTGAATCCCGCTCCTTCTGAAGATAGTCCGAGAGCTTGCCGCAGACTACGGCGGTCAGCAGGAACGACACCACGTTCACAGCCACAAAATAAGAGGGATACTGTCCGTGTCCCGGCAATGGCAGGAGCGCATAAAGCATAATGAACGTGAGGGCTGCCTGCAGCACCGCCTCGGCATTCAGCCCCGGTATAAGCAGTACCATGAGCGGATAGTAAAGGAGTCTGAAATAGCTCTCCACTCCCCCCGTAAAATACAGGGCCGGGATCAGGCAAAGCAGTCCGAAAAATGGATAGATCTTTTTGTTCATCAATGAAAAGCCCCAAGCAGCGCCCTGACTTTTGAAACTATTTCTCTCGGACTGAACGGCTTCGTTATGAACTCGTCGGCCCCTTCCCTGAACCCCTGCTCTCTGTCGATTTCCTGCCCCTTGCCGGTCAGGATGATGACGTAAATCTCTTTCAGCTCCACGTCTTCCTTGATCGACCTGCACGTGCTGAAACCGTTCATCTTCGGCATCATGATGTCCAGGAACACGATCTTCGGCCTCGTATTCCGGGCCTTGAACATGGCTTCCTCGCCGTTTGAGGCAACTTCAACGGCAAAACCCTCCCGTCTCAGCACGAATGTGAGCGAACGCTGGACATAAGGATCGTCATCCACTACCAGGACATCCATAGCTTATTTCTTAGCACATAAGGAAAACCGCGTCAACTTTTCCTTACAGCTGCAAAAACATCAGGTAATCACGAAGGGCGCCGAAAAATGTCCTGCGGCGCCGTCCCGCAGTCCTATGAAACGCCCAGGGCGTCATTACAATACTTTTTCCCCTGTCCCTTTCCGTATTTCCTGCAACGTGGGGGGTTTTCAAAGGTCAGTCCTGTTCCTTCTCCCTTATAAAGGCCACCATTCCGACCGGAAGCACGATCCATCCCGATTCCGATTCCAGGTATACGTCTTCTTCACCGACCTCGACAAGCTTGCCCGTATACATCATATCCGCTGTATGGACCTCGACGACCTTGCCGACAAGTTCTCTCATCTTCCACCTCCGGCATGAGGTGCGGCATGGATCAACCGCACTCCAGCAAAGAATCCTCAGAGCTCAGGAAACTTTTTCTCTCTTTCTCGCCCTCACATAGATGCGCAGCGGGGTCCCCTCAAAGCCGAAATATTCCCTGAGTTCCCGTTCAATGAATCTCAGGTGATGCTCCCTGACCTCTTCCGGATAATTCGTGAAGACGACGAAAGCGGGCGGCTCTCCTTTAACTTGTGTCATGTAATATATTTTGACTTTTCTCCCCTTATGAAGCGGCAGTGACAAGTTCGCCGAAATACGGCTGAAAACCCTGTTCAGCTCGCCAGTCAATATTCTCTTCTTCCTTTCCAGGACTATCCTGTCGATGACAGGAAAAACCTTGGTAATCCTCTTTCTGGCAAGGCCCGACACAGTCAGAACGGGCGCGTACTGGGTAAACCACATCCTCCTTTTCAACTCCGCCTTCATGGCCTTAACCGATTCGTCCGGGTCACCTACCAGGTCCCACTTGTTCAGGAGAAAGACTGCGCCCTTCCCGTATTCCTTCACTATCCCGGCTATCTTGACGTCCTGTTCCGTTATCCCCCCTGCCGCATCGATAACGATGAGGGCTACATCGCAGCGCTCTATGCTCCTTACCGCCCTTACCATGGCGAACCTCTCCAGGGAGTATCCTATCTTCCCCCTTCTCCGTATCCCGGCCGTATCGATCAAAAGATACTTTCTGGTGTAATATGTGCAATAGCTGTCGATCGAATCACGCGTCGTTCCGGGAGCGGAGCCGACGACCATCCTCTTTTTCCCGAGCAGGGCATTGACAAGGGTAGATTTACCCGAATTGGGCCTGCCCACCACCGCCACCTTCGGGCACTCGACGGTTTCCTTTCCGTATTCCGGAAGCAACGAATCCAGCCTCTCCATGAACTCTCCATAACCATAGCCGGTAGCGGCAGACAACGGTCGCAGTTCGTCCGAACCGATGGCATAGAAATCGTAGAGCCTGTCTTCCCTGACGGGGGCGTCTATCTTGTTCACCGCCCATAACACGGGTTTTCCCGAAGTACGGAGCAGTCTGGCAAGCTCCATGTCTGCCGGAAGAAGTCCCTCCTTCCCGTCCAGGAGATGGATGATGATGTCTCCCTCTTCTACGGCGAAAATAGCCTGTTCCCTGGCCTGTTCGAACAGGTCTTCGGTGGGGCCGGTATAAAATCCGCCTGTGTCGACAACCATGAACGTTTTGTCGTCCCAGACAGCGTCAAGGTAATTCCTGTCCCTTGTAACACCCGGTATGTTCTCCACTATCGCGGAATGAGTCCCTGTCATTCTGTTGAACAGGGTCGACTTGCCCACATTCGGCCTGCCCACGATCACCACCACAGGTTTTGCCATAAGACTATTCTACTATAAACCCCGACATCGCACGATAATCCGTAAAATATTTTGCATTTTCTTCAGGCCTCCGTTCCTGTTTGGCAGGCGGACAGCCGTTTGGTGCTGTTTTTTTATCTCTTCAGCCGGGGGAGGCCGGTTATCGTTCCGGCTGCCGGGAAAAGGCCGAACGAGCAGGAAACTACCGGAATAGGGGTCCCCCTGGAGGTAAAAGGGCATGTTATCGGAGCCCTGATTCTGGAAAGTGGTCCGGCCCGCCGCCCCTTTGAGCAGGAAGAACTGGAAGCGCTCACAACACTTTCGAACCAGGCCACGGTGGCCATAGAAAACGCATGGCTTTATGAAAGTGTGAAGAACAATTACTTTGCGACGATTCAGTCTCTGGTAAATGCCCTCGAGGCGAGCGACAGATTCACAAGGGGTCATTCCGAAAGAGTCAGACTGCTGTCCGTCGGACTGGGAAAACACCTGGGTCTGGATTTCAGGGAACTGGAGCTCCTGGAGCACGCTGCCATTCTGCATGATATAGGCAAGATAGGGATTGACAACTTCGTCCTCCAGAAACAGGGAAAACTGACATCCAGGGAATACGGTCTGGTAAAAACTCACCCCCTCATAGGAGATGAAATACTGGGGCCGATTGAAAATCTTGAAGCCGTGAGGAAGACGATCATTCAGCACCATGAAAGATATGACGGCACAGGGTATCCTTATGGACTCAGGGGAAATGAGATATCGCTGAAATCCAGGGTCCTGTCCGTAGTCGGCACTTTCGACGCCATGATGACCGACAGGCCCTATCGGAGGGCACTGGACCTAAATCAAGTGAAAGAAGAATTGAAGGCCAACGCCGGCACCAGTTCGACCTGGAGATTGTGCAGGCATTCATAGAGGTGCTGGAAACCGACCCCGACCAAATCCTGTCCGAAGCCGGTTACAACGCTCTGTTGTCGATTTAGGGGGAGCCAGGTACAAAATTCAGGCCGGCATCGGCATTTCAGCGGCGGCGGCAAGCTCGCTGAATATCTTTCCGACTTGGGCGAGCGCTTCCCGGCCGGTCCCCTTGCAGCTGATTTCGAAGCCCTCCGGCAGGAACTTGATTCTCCCTTTTCTTCCTTTGTGGAGACCAAGTATATGAGGCGGCTGCACGGGGGTGTCGGAGAAAAAAAGCACCCGGACCCTGTCCCCGGCCTCCTGCAACCGCTCTACGCCGAGTCCCCTCGCCGCCGTTTTCAGTTCCGCGATTTTCAGGAGATTGCCGACCTGCTCCGGCAGCGGGCCGAACCGGTCCTCAAGTTCGCTCCGGAACTCCTCCACTCCGGCGGCCGTCCTTAGGGATGCGATCCGTCTGTAGAAACTGAGTCTGAGCGTAACGTCTTCTATATATTCTTCGGGAATAAAAGCGGATATCTGTATTTCCATTACCGGCTCCCGATCCTCCTTCACTTCTTCGCCCTTGAGTTCGGCGACCGCCTTTTCGAGCATCTCGATATAGAGATCAAACCCTATTTCATGTATATGTCCCGACTGCTCGGCTCCGAATATTTCGCCGGCGCCCCTTATCTCCATATCTTTGAGCGCCAGCCTGAAGCCCGCGCCGAGGTAGCTCATCTCCTGCACCGCCTGCAGCCTTTTTCTTGCCTGCTCCGTCAGCAGCGACTCCGGAGGCGCGAGGAAAAAAGCATACCCCTTCCTGTTGCTTCTACCCACGCGTCCCCTCAGCTGGTAGAGGTCGGCCAGACCCATCCTGTCGGCCCTGTCTATGATGATGGTGTTGGCGCGCGGTATGTCAAGGCCTGAACCAACTATGGCGGTCGAAACCAGAATACCGACCTCCCCCTCAAAAAATCTGTGCATGACCTTTTCCAGGGCCCTTTCGGGCATCCTGCCGTGGGCTACTCCGACTTCGGCGGAAGGGACGAGATGCTTGACATGGTCGGCAACCCTGTGGATGTCATTCACCCTGTTGTGGACAAAGAAGACCTGCCCGTCCCGCTGAAGCTCGTTCACTGCGGCATCCTTGATGAGGGAATCACCGGACACGGCGACCACGCTCCTGACGGCAAGTCTTTCTTCCGGCGGGGTCTCTATGACGCTGATATTTCTGATCCCGGAAAGGGCCATGTGAAGGGTCCGCGGGATCGGTGTCGCCGTCAACGTAAGAACGTCTATGTTCTTTTTAATCTCGGTAATCCGCTCCTTCTGTCCCACGCCGAACCTGTGCTCTTCATCGATGATGAGCAGTCCGAGATTGCTGAAGGACAGTCTGCCCGAAAGGAGAGCATGAGTTCCTATTACTATGTCGATTTCGCCTCCGGCGACCCCCTTCAGGACCCGCTTGATCTCCTCCGCCGACTTGAACCTGCTTATAAAATCTATGCTTATCGGGAAACCGGAAAACCGCTCTCTGAAAGTCCTGTAATGCTGCTCTGCAAGAATAGTTGTGGGAACGAGAACCGCAACCTGCCTGTTGTCGTACACCGCCTTGAAGGCTGCCCGCATAGCCACTTCCGTCTTGCCGTATCCCACATCGCCGCAGAGCAGCCGCTCCATCGGCGTGTCCGACTCCATGTCCCTCTTTATGTCGGATATCGCCTTCAGCTGGTCGGCCGTCTCCTCGTAAGCGAAGAAACTGTCGAACTCCCTGTGGAGTTCGGTATCGGGACTAAAAGAGAACCCCCGGGCCGCTTTCCTGCCCGCATAGAGTGAAAGGAGCCGGGCCGCCAGTTCCCGCACCTTCTTTCTTACCTTCTCCTTCTTCCTCTGCCAGGTCTTGCCTCCCAGTCTGTCCGTCCTGGGAACAATACCCTCTTCGGAGCGGTATTTTGAAAGGATCCTGATGTTCTGGACCGGTATATAGAGTCTACCGTTTTCGTACTCGATCAGCATAAGCTCGAGTTCGGTGCCGTCGCTCTCCTTCTTCTTGTCCACCCCGGCAAACCTGCCCACCCCGTGGTCCCTGTGCACGACAAAATCGCCGGGAGTTATATCATCGAGTGAAACCAGAAGATTAGCAACCTTCGATTTTCTGATGGCCCGGAAAGACGGCCGCTCTCCGAACATCTCCCTTGCGGTCAGAACCAGCAGGCCCTCCATGAAAAGTCCCGACGAAAGCTCGGAGGCCGTGAGGGAAATCGGCCCGGGAAATTCCGCAAGATCTCCGGTCCCTACAACGGGAACTATGACGTCTTTTTCCCGAAAGAGGTCTCTGATTCTCTCGGCCTGCCCTGAAGAAGAGGCGATGATCATCACTCTGTGGCGTCTGTCGAGTCTGCCAATCACTTCCGGAAGCCCCGCGACCCCTTCCCTCTCTTCCGGAAGGATGCCGTGGCCCCGTATGGGATACATCGGGGCTTTGACACCTGTCGCTTCCCCTTCCTCGCCAGGACCGGGGCCTTCAAAAGAATACCTGGAAAGCAGGACCGTGTTGCCCGGGAACTCTTCCTTTTCAACCTCGGGATAAAGTGAGTAAAAAGTTCTGTCCCCGGCAAGCGATTGCCACCCTCCCGTCTCTACCGGTTCGGCGGACGGAAAAAGCAGATATTCTTCAATATGTCGCCTCGATCTCTGTGTTCCCACATCAAAGACCTTTACCTCCTCTATCCGGTCTCCGAAAAACTCTATTCTCAGGGGGTCTTCCGCCGTGGAAGGATAAACGTCGAAGACCCATTCCCTCCTGCTGAATTCTCCCTTTTCGACGACCATCGGCACTTTCGAATAACCCAGGCCAACGAGTGCTTCCTCAAGTACGGACCTCGACAACTCTGCTCCCGCCCCGATCTTGATGAGACCCGCTTCAAGGGACCCTTTATCCCAGCCGACCTGCAGGCCCCTGAACGACGTCACCAGCGAGTCGGACTCCGTCATAGAATAAATCATATGCGCCCTTCTCCCTGAGGCATCGGGACCGTTGGATTCCGGAAGGAAGATGACCTCTCTGCCGGAAAAAACCTTCCGGAAGAAATTTATGTCCTTGCTGAGCAATTCTGCCGCGGTCTCGTCCTTCTCCACGGCAACGAAAGGCCGGTCTCTGAGGGCAAGAAAGAGCGCTGCGGACGAACCCGTCAGGTTGAAGATACGGGAGCCTTCACAGCCCGGATCGGGGAAGGCGTTTTTCAGGAGAGAAAAGAGTTCCATGGCTGACGTTGAACCTATGAAGACAGGCGGTGTATCTTTTCGATTATGTCCGTTGTGGAAGCACCCCTGACATAAGGGAGACTATAAGTTTCATCCACGACGTCATGACCGACAATGTCCTCCTTCCTCCAGTCGCCTCCCTTAACGAGGACGTCGGGACGCAGCGTCTTTATCAAACGGTAAGGAGTGCTCTCACTGAAAATTGTCACATAGTCGACCATCGAAAGGGCTGCCAGCACTTCAGCCCGGTCCTTATCCGGATTGATCGGTCTGCCGGGCTTGATCCTTCGCACGGAACTGTCGGAGTTGACACCGACTACAAGGACATCGCCGAGTTTCCTCGCCCGCCTCAGGTATCGCACGTGCCCCTTGTGCAATATGTCGAAGCAGCCGTTGGTAAAGACTATTCTCATGCCCGAAACCTTCAGGGACCTGCATATCTTTCTGAGATTATTTCTGTCCTGAATTTTCTTCATGTCAGCTTGTTCGCCCGTGTCAGATCCGGTCTGTCTCTCTCAGCTTCGACTCCGCCCGTTCAAGGATGGACCTGTCTCCCTTGAAGCTGATTTTCTCAAGGGCCTCTCCAATGGGAAACCATTGTGAGTCGTCGACCTCGAGATCATGCTGGCCGGTATTGCCGCTCACATATTCCAGGAGAAAAAAATGGACCGTCTTTCTGCATTTTACATTTTCTCCTTTTATGTAATACCAATAGGTAATGTCACCCAGGCCGTCCACAATCTTTCCCGTCAGTCCGGTTTCCTCCCGGACTTCCCTGACCGCAGTCACCTCGGGCGTCTCTCCCTTGTCGATCAGGCCCTTGGGCAGGCACCACACTTTGCCGCCCTTAACCGACACAAGGACTACTTCCGCTCTCCCCTCTCTGCGTCGGAATATGACACCGCCCGAAGACGTCTGCCGTCTCAGAGACGCCGGTTTCATATGTACCGTCCGCCAGCCGACACCGGATGGGCCGCCGGGATGAAGAAGCTGCAGACAGGGCAAGCCAGCTCTTTCCTGAAGTAATTGTGCGCCGGGTCTGCACTTATTTGGAAGATAAACAGAATCATGTCGTCATTACGGGACTCTCCGGCCGTCCCTTCCGGGCTCTCCGATTATTTTGGTAATTGCAGGTTCACATAAAGCGGGCCGCCACCGCTTCCACGACATCTTTTCTCAGCCTGACCGGCTTCATATCGCTTCCCACGCACCCGAGCTTCACGGTCGCCTTTACAAGGTCCTCACCGGTCTGCTCCCTCCGCGCGGTATGACTGAAAATTATGGAAGCAGGTCCGGCCCGGTCAACCGAGGTGCCCACGGCGAGAATGTCGCCGTATCTGCCGGGCGCCACATACCTGAGCGCAGCTTCCGAAACCACAAAGTAGAACCCTTCTTCCATGAGGGCTTTCAGGCTGACTCCCCGCGACTCCAGAAACTCCGTCCGGGCGCGCTCGAAGTACCTGAGATAATTGGCATAATAGACGACCCCGCCACAGTCCGTGTCCTCATAGTAAATCTTCACCAGGATCGTATGGGTCATTTCGGAAACATCGTCCCTGCGATCAGCTTCAATATGTCGTTGTAGAAGGCAAACGCCATGAGTGATATAAGGAGGGCCAATCCTACCTTCTGAGCCAACATGACAACCTTTTCACTCACCGGTCTCTTTCTTACGGCTTCGATGCCGATAAAAAGCAGATGCCCACCGTCGAGAATGGGTATCGGCAACAGGTTCAACACTCCCAGGTTTATGCTTATCACTGCCATAAAAGTAAAGAAATCTATTGCCCCCCTGGAAGCCGTCTGTCCCGCCATCTCAAATATCATGATCGGCCCGCCTATCGTCTTGGCCGGGATAACCTTCTGGATCAACTTTATTATCGACTCGACAGTCAGGACGGAAATCTCCCAGGTCTTGCCGAGGCCCAGAGATAAAGCGGATACAGGCCCGAACCTCTTTATAAAAGTGTTCTCCAGAGGCCTGATACCGATGAGGCCGACTTCCTTTTCACCGCCGCCGGGAACAGTGATGGTGTTCTTTTCGGGGGTAATCGTCCGCTTTATAAGATTGTCGCCCCTCTTAATGGTAAACTTCAGAGGTTCGCCCGGACTCCCGTGTATCACTTCCGTCATATCCTGCCATGTCCTGATCCTGATCCCCTGGATCGCATAAATACGGTCATCTTTCCTTAATCCCGCCTTCTCCGCGGGGGACCCCTTGAGGACCCCTCCGACTACCGGATATATCAGAGGAGACGCCCCTATCTCCCAAGCTTCTTTTTTCTCTCCGAATACGTTTCTTACAGCCTTCCTTTCAGGAATGACTCTCACGCTGACCACTTGGCCGTTTCGTTCGACTTTAAGATTTAAGAGGGCCCCGTTGCTTCCCTCCACTTGAGTCTCCACTTCATCCCAGCTGCGCACGCGATGTCCGTTGATCTCCGTTATCCTGTCGCCGGTCCTGAGGCCGCCCGTTTCAGCAGGCGAGTTTTTAGAAATATTCCCCACATCCGGGTGTAACACCGGGACCCCGGCCATAAAGATAGCTATAAATACGACCGCCGCAAAGATGAGGTTGAAGATCGGCCCGAAAAAAACTATCGAAAACCTCTTCCAGACCGGCTGGTTGCTGAAGGCCCGCTCCTTTTCAGTCTGCGGGAGTTCTTCTCCCGGCTCTTCCCCCAGCATCTTGACATAGCCGCCAAGGGGAAAAGCCGAGATGCAATACTCTGTCTCGCCGACCGTTTTTCCTGCCAGTTTGGGGCCGAAGCCGAGGGAGAACTTCAGGACCTTTACGCCGAGCAGTTTGGCGAACAGGAAATGGCCGAGTTCGTGAACAAAAATCAGGATACCGAGCAGAAATGCCGCGTAAAGTATAGTCAATTCAACAGCCCCTCGACACAACGTTGCGAGGCTTCCCGGGCCCAACGGTCGGCCGCCAGCACCTCCTCCAGCGAGGCGGCGGATGTGGTCCGGTGAAGCCCTGAGACCCTCTTTATTATGTAAGGAATATCGTTGAACCTGATGCTGCCCCTTAAGAAGGCGCTAACGGCAACCTCATTGGCGGCATTGAGCACGCAGGGCATAGTGCCCCCGGCCCGCAGCGCATCATACGCATAAGACAGACACGGGAAATTCCGGTTGTCAGGTCTGCTGAACGTCAATGACTTGAGGCTGTGGAGTTCAAGCCCCTCTATCGGCCCCTCGAGCCGTCGGGGGTAAGCAAGCGCATAAGAAATGGGACCCTTCATGTCAGGCATCGACATCTGGGCCAGACAGCTCCGGTCCTTGAACTCTATGAGAGAGTGAATAATACTCTGGGGATGGACCACCACGTCTATCTTCTCGGGAGGGAGATTGAACAGCCAGAACGCCTCGATGACCTCTAATCCTTTGTTCATCAAGGTGGCGGAATCTATCGAGATTTTCTTCCCCATGCGCCAGTTAGGATGCTTCAGGGCATCCTTCACCGTAATATATTGCAGGTCTTTTTTCCTTTTATTCAGGAACGGACCGCCGGAGGCCGTCAATATGATGCGTTTGATGTCTCCCGGTCTTCTGCCCTCCAGACACTGAAAGACCGCCGAATGTTCGCTGTCCACGGGTATGATCTTCACCTTATTCCTGCGAGCCTTCTTCATAACTATTTCACCCGCCATAACGAGAGCTTCCTTGTTGGCAAGACCGACATTTCTGCCGGCTTCGATGGCTGCTATAGTCGGAATGAGGCCGGCCGCACCGACGATGGCTGATATAACAAGATCCGAATTCCCGCACGAAGCAACGCGCCTGATTCCCTCCACCCCGAAATCTATGTCCGGACCGCCGACTCTCTTTCTCAGTCTGTCAGCGTCTTTTTTGTCGGCTACAGCTACTATCTCAGGTTTGAAAAGTCGTATCTGACGCTCAAAAAGGTCTATGTTCTTTCCCGCAGTGAGGCCGACAACCCTGAAGTCTTCTCCGTGCCGGGCGACAATATCGAGTGCGCTGCGACCGATGGAACCGGTAGAGCCCAGTATCGTAAGTCTTTTCATTATCTTTAATTATACTAAAAGCAGAGCTTTTTATCCCCGTAAAGACATCCGAAGACCGCCACTGCAACCGGCGGGAAAGCTGGTAGCCACATAAGTTTGACGCGGTCTGTGATTCCATTTTCGCCGCCTTTGGCCGACGGAAGCTTCACCTGCCGGAACTCCGCTTCGCCATACCGCTCCGGTCGCTCTCCCCCTGAGCCGGCCTACCTGATCAGTCCCAGCCCCAGACAAAACCAGTAGAGCACCGGTCCGGCGAAGGTAACACCGTCAATCTTGTCGAGAACCCCCCCGTGCCCGGGGATGATATGGCTGGAGTCCTTTACGCCGGCGTCCCTTTTGAACATAGATTCTACGAGGTCACCGATGATCGTAACTACCCCCATGGAGAGCCCGAGCAGGATGACCTGAGAAAGAGAAACCAGATGAAGCAGTACCGCATTTATGAACAGGGCGCCAAGGATGCCTCCTATTACAGAACCAACCGCCCCTTCCACAGTCTTGTTGGGGCTGATCCGCTCGTAAAGCTTCCTCCGGCCGATCCCTTTCCCGACATAATATGCCAGACTGTCGGCAGCCCACACGGATGCGTAAAGGAAAATTATCCATATGGGGGAAGCCTTTGCAAGGCCAAGCTGGAATGTAAGCAGGCCGGGGATGTAAAGAAGGCCGAGCACCGCGATGGACACATCCCCATGAGAGGATTCCGGGTCGTTCTTGAAGAACAGCCTCACAGTCATGATAGTTAACAGAAACAGAAATACTACGGTCGCAAAATGCTCCCGGGATGTATAGAAGACGGCAAGCAGTGCGGCCCCCCACAACATGCCGATATATTTCATCAGACCCTCCAGCCTGAACATGGCATAGAATTCAAGGAGGGCGAGAGAAGACAGAATAACAATCAGGAAAAAGAAATACTCGGCAGGGAGAAACATGACCACAGCGTAAAGGAAAGGGACCAGGATTGCAGCTACTATCAGTCTCTTAATATGCATCAGACTTCACAGGTATGCCCCCGAAACGGCGCTCTCTGTTCTGAAAGTCCTGCAAGGCCAGCATGAGTTCCTCTCTGTCGAAGTCTGGCCATAAGGTGTCGGTAAAATACAACTCGGCGTAAGCACTCTGCCACAAAAGAAAGTTGCTCAACCTTCTTTCACCGCTTGTCCTTATAATAAGATCCGGTGCCGGCAACCCGCCGGTATCCAGATAACCCGTAAAAAGTTTTTCCGTCAGTTCCGCTGGCCCGCATCCCGAAGTCACGATCTTTTTGATCGCCCTGATAATCTCGTTCCTCCCACTGTAACTCAACGCGGTAACCAGGGTCATGCCTTCGTTGGATGCCGTCCTCTCCTCCGTATCTCTCACCAGTGTCTGAATATTATCGGGCAGCCGCCAGAGTTCTCCGATAGCCCTGAATACAATACCCTTCTTCATCAGACCCGAGATTTCTCTCTTAAGATACAGCTCGAGCAGCTTCATGAGGGTTGACACCTCGGAAGACGGCCGCTGCCAGTTCTCCGACGAAAAAGTATACAGGGTAAGGTATTTTATTCCCAGGTCCGAGGAAGACTCTATTATCTCCCTGGCTCTCTCGGCCCCGACCCTGTGACCTTCTATCCTGGGCAGACCCCTGATCTGCGCCCACCTCCCGTTGCCATCCATGATGACCCCGATATGAGTCGGCATCTTTTCGGAAAAGCTCATCTCAGACTACCTGCCCTTCACCAGATAAACATATAATACCGTCCCGAGAGGGTTTTCGCCCTTCAGGATATTCTCAAATTTTATTCCCATAAAAGGGCTGGCCAGGACAATGACCTCGTCCCCTGACAGCGCGTAATCCAGCAGCGATCCGTCGACGCCGTCGATAAGCTCGCCCTGCTCCATGGAGAAACCGTTCCACCAGTAGTTCCTTATGCTGGAGCTGGTGTAGCCCAGTCCCTTGGCCACACCAGTAAGAGGCTTCCTGTCGATGACCAGGACCTCCTTACGCATGGCGGCCAGCCTGTCCTTTATCGCCCATTCCCCGGGCTCAAGGATCGTCCCGACTGATTCCTTCCTGAAGGTAGTGAGAAACCCCCCTGTGCCCTTTCTGCTCCTCCATACCCTAAGTCCGTTCCCGTTATAAAGGTTCAGGAATCCCTGATCGTCATAGGCGAGAACCAGGCTCTCACCGGAGGGGCCCTTCATGGTGATAAAATCATAAATGTTCACGCCCTTCGGAATATTCAGGGGTTTACCGGCAACGCATCCACCTGAAGCCCAATTCAGAGAAAATACTTTCCCCTTGAAGCCCTGCGAAGCCGAATACTGCTGGGCGGCAAGGCCGTTGCCGATCCTCCGGACGAAATATTTGCCCTTCCACATGCGTTTAAAGCCGGACCCCGTAAATTCATAAATATAAGAGAGGACCTCACCGTTCTTCATGGACGTGCCGACTATCTCGTCTTTTCCATCTTTATCGACATCAACCGAATCCAGCCATATGAAGTCATCCGTCGCCGATCCTTTTATTTCCCATAGGAACTTGAGGTCCACACCCAGAGCGTAGACCCGCAGACTGTTGCCGTCGCTAAGGATGATTTCCTTCTTCCCGTCGCCGGCGACGTCGCCGACTGTCACCAGACCTGCTTTAAACGGAAGATTGAAGCTCATCACAGGCTCACCCGTCTGCGGCACAAAATACTCCTGGCCGAATTTCAGGTTTTTTGAATATTCCGTATCAACTGTGGTTTCTGCGTCAACGAATTTCGAGCCGTCAGAAACCCAGAAAAGCCGCTCGCGCAACAGTGTCCCGTCTTTGGCCCCTTTTGCAGTAAGAAGGAGCGCCACCTCCGCTCCCAGCCTTCTGGCTTCCGCAAGGACCTTCCCAACATCGTCCGTTTCAAGACCGGTATCGAGCATCTGGACACGACCCGTCTCCTTCAGTTTTCTATAATATTCATCGGCAAGATACCAGTCGACATCCTTTTCCTGGCAGAACATCATCTTTATCCTGGCGTCCGAAAGACGCACCCTGTCACCCTGTTTTGCCTGCCCCTCGACCAGAACACCCGAGGACGAGTCGGGGCCGACATCCCTGATTTCTATCTTCCCGACGGCAGCCTCCACTTTCCCCACCACTTCGCCGGTAACAGGATGGATAAAAGGCACGTCTTCCCTCAGCACCTTCAGTCTCATACCCGGCCTTACCGAATCCTTCTCCCCCAGGGACAGTACCACATTGTGACCCTCGACGCCGGTGACGGTCCCGCTGAGAACCCTGAAATAGGAAAGAGCGTTTTGTTTAAGGTTTTCAAAGGGGTTTTCCTTTCCCTGGACCATGGAAACGAGCGCGAAAAAATGCTTGCCTCCGCTCCGTCTCGTTCACCGGATGCATGCCGCATGCCTTCGCAATTCCTCTGTCACGCCGGTAAATGACCACAAAGTATCCGGCTATTCACTATACCACAAAAGGAGAAAAGGATTAAAGAATACCGGTTCGAGCGGCGGGAGAGGAAAAAACACCCGGGGAAATTCGTCTCTATGCTCGTGTCCTATGAGCATCATATGAAGCTTGATCTTTCCGGTTACCCGCCTGCGGCTGAAGGCAGGAAACTGAATCTCTTCAGCAGGATTGTAAGCATCGCCGACGATTATGACAGTATGGTCCTAGGAAGGGTTTACGGAAGAAGCAGGATCAGGAGGGAAGACGCCCTTGAACTGCTCGTTCAAAAGAGCGGTACGCTGTACGATCCGCCCCTGGTAAGGGCATTTGTCGACGTATTCATTCGAAAGATCCTTTTTGCCCATAGGCGTGTTCAAAGCAGGGCAAGGTTGTCACGGTGTACGGCTTCATCGGAATACTTATAGCCGAGGATACGCTCTATTTCGGCGGTTTTTTTCCCCATTATCCTCCTCAGGTCCGTGGAAGAATAATTTACAAGCCCCTTGGCTATGCGTTTCCCGCCGGCGGTCACGCAATAGACCGCATCCCCCAGATCGAATTCTCCCTCGACGGAAACTATGCCGGCAGGAAGAAGGCTTCCGCCCCTATCGGTAATCGCTTTTACCGCACCTCCGTCCAGCACAAGAGAACCTTTGGGCCGGCTGCTGTAAGCGATCCATCCCTTCCTGTGCGAAAGCCTGCTCCCGGCCGGTTTTATAAATGTTCCGTGCTCCCGCCCCCTCACGAGCGACGTCAGGAGGCCCTTTCTCCTGCCGCTGATAATGAATACGGATATTCCGTGGGAAGCGGCTCTCCTTGCGGCGAGCAGTTTGGAATACATCCCCCCCGTGCCGACGGCGCTGCCCGCACCTCCAGCCATCTTCTCCACCTCCCGCGTCACCTCCTCCAGACAGGGAATCAGGTCGGCATCGGCTTTAATTCTCGGGTCTTCTCTGTAAAGGCCCTCGACGTCGGACAATATAATGAGTTTCTCGGCCTCCACCAAAAGGGCTACCAGTGACGCCAGTGTATCATTGTCTCCGAACTTAATCTCATCGGTCGCCACGGTATCGTTTTCATTCACGACGGGAACTACCCCGTAGGATAGCAGCGTCAGCAGAGTGTTCTTCGAGTTAATATATCTCTTCCTGTCAGACAGGTCCTCCCTTGTCAGCAGGACTTGCGCCACCTTCTTCCCGAAAGCGGCAAAACTCTTTTCATAGGCCCGCATCAAACTGCTCTGTCCGACTGCAGCAGCCGCCTGTTTTAGCTTGATAGCAGCCGGCTTCCCTTTCAGCCCGAGTTTTCTCATGCCGGCGGCAACGGCGCCGGATGACACGATCACAACTTCGTATCCCATCTGCTGCAGGCCGGATATGTCCGCAGCGATAGACGACACCCGGCGGACATCGAGGCCCTCCTTTCCGCCCGACAGAATATTGCTGCCTATCTTTACAACCAGACGTTTCATGACCCTTTCTCGGTGTATAACAGGCCCCGATGTGCTGCCCCTGATGCCATCGCTCATTATACATTACAATTGCAATAAAATATGCAAGCCGCCGCAATCAAGCGAAATCCCAAACTGGAACAGGGTGTGCGGCGGGTTGTGTGAGGCTTACGGGGGCACAGCCTCTTTTTGCCCCTGTTCATTAAAGGACCGCCAGGCGGTTGCAATAATGTATTATCTCGCCGAAAATTTACTATAACATTGGAGGCTTATTCAGGAGATGCATCTCCCCTCACCTCCGTGAGAACACACAGAATGAACAAAGGAGGTCACAAGATGACGAGAAGAAGTGTTCGGACTCTTTCGGTAACGGCACTTTCCCTTCTGCTGTCTTGCACTTTAGCAAATGCTGACATGCCGAAGTCCGCAGTACATGTCACGGGCTTGCAGGACCAGACAGGCGTGTCGGTTACAGTTTACAATACAAATCTCGGCCTTATAAAAGATCGGAGGACCATTAGTCTCCCCAAGGGTACGGAAGAGCTGAGATTCATGGATGTCGCATCGCATATAATCCCGACCAGCGTATATATAAAGTCTGAAGGCGCCACCGACGGCTTCAGGATCCTGGAACAGAACTATGAATATGACCTGTTGAATCCTCAGAAGCTCCTGGACAAGTACGTAGGCAAAGAAGTAAAACTCTATTACAAAAATCCCTTCACCGAAAGGGAGGAAATCGTCCGCGCCACCCTGTTATCCAATAACGGAAAACCGATCTTCAGGATCGGCGACGAAATAACATTCGGGCATCCGGGCAGGATCGTTTTCCCCCGGGTACCTGAAAGCCTGATTTCCAAGCCCACACTCGTATGGCTTGTCGAGAACAGACTCCCCTCACCCCAGAACGTCCAGGCGTCATACCTGACAACCGGCATCAGCTGGAATGCCGACTACGTCGTCACCCTGGACAGCGGTGATGAGAAGGCGGACCTCTCTGCATGGGTCACCATTGAAAACAAAAGCGGCGCAGCCTACCGGAATGCTTCGCTAAAGCTCGTCGCCGGGCAGGTTCACAGGGTCACGCCGGAACAACAGTACCGGGGGAGAATACTGCAGGCCGAGGCCGCCAAACAGGCACCCCAGTTCAGAGAGGAAGAATTCTTCGAATATCATGTATATACCCTTCAGAGACCTTCGACTATAAGTAATAACCAGACAAAACAGATACGTCTTATCTCTTCAGAATACATACCCATAAAAAAAGAGCTGGTCTATTCCGGCTCAGCCTACTACTATCGAAGCAGGTACGGCGGGGGCGTTTCCAGCCGGAAGATAGGCGTATTCGTGGAGATGAGGAACAGAAAGGAAGACAACCTCGGCATACCCCTGCCAAAAGGGACCGTCAGGGTGTATAAACGCGACAGCGAAGGGAGCCTCCAATTCGTCGGAGAAGATACCATAGACCACACACCCAAAGACGAAAAAGTCAGGATAAAAGTCGGCGAAGCCTTCGATGTAACGGGGAGCAGGAAACAGGTCGACTGGGAAAAAATTGCATATGATACATACGAAGCCGCGTTCGAGATCTCTCTGGGAAACCACAAAAACAGGGATGTCACCGTTAAAGTTATAGAACCCATTCCGGGTGACTGGACGATGCTTAATTCCTCTCATCCTTACAAAAAGACCGACGCATTTGGCGCCGAATTCGATATGAAGGTGCCGAAGGATAAAACCGTGACGCTTTCTTACAGGGTAAGAATGAAGTTCTAGCCGGCCTGCAAGGCGGGACTGCAAGGACACCCTTTGACAGGATATCCCTGCAATTGCCCGAAAGACGTGCACACTTTTTATTGTCAGTGCTCGACACCGGGGTCGTCGGATAGCTTCCCAAACCTGACCGGATAATGTCGCTTTCCGGGAACGCCGTCCTTTCCGTCTCCATCATAGTATCATCGTTCTCTGCGCCTGTCTTCCGGTCAGCGGCCCTCGAGGAATGTTCTGAGGCCGAAGCTTCGGGAAGGGTGTTTCAGTTTTCTGATCGCCTTGACTTCTATCTGCCTTATCCGTTCCCTGGTGACTTCGAATTCCTGACCGAGTTCCTCCAAAGTCTTCGTCAATTCCTCGCCGATACCGAACCGTCGCTTTATGATCCTGGCTTCCTTGTCATTAAGGGTCCCGAGAACGGTTTCCACCTGCTTCTTCAGGTCACGGTTTATTGCGCTTTCGAGAGGCGAGACAGACGCCCGGT
Source organism: Candidatus Sulfobium sp. (assembly GCA_037380845.1). Classification (GTDB taxonomy): domain Bacteria; phylum Nitrospirota; class Thermodesulfovibrionia; order Thermodesulfovibrionales; family UBA6898; genus JARRRD01. The sequence continues at coordinate 21,631 of JARRRI010000015.1, forward strand.
CTTCTATGAGGTCCCCGAGATGACTGTCCTCTTCCTCTCCTATCGGGGTTTCGAGTGAAACGGGTTCCTTCGATATCTTCAATATTGTCTTGACCTTGGGGAGCGGTATGTTAAGCCTCGTCGCGATTTCCTCGGGTTGGGGTTCGCATCCCAGTTCCTGTACCAGTTCCCGTGTAACCTTGGAAATGCGCGCTATTATCTCACCCATATGTACGGGTATTCGTATCGTCCTCGACTGGTCCGTCAATGCCCTGGTTATGGTCTGTCTTACCCACCATGTCGCATAGGTGCTGAACTTGTAGCCCCTCTGGTACTCGAATTTGTCAACCGCTCTCATCAAGCCGATGTTTCCCTCCTGTATCAGATCAGGGAAGCTAAGGCCTTTGCCGATGTAACGTTTGGCAATGCTGATAACCAGCCTCAGATTGGCCTCTACCATGGCCCGCTTGGCCTCTACAATCTCATCACGGCGCGCGGCATATGCCTTCATGGTATTCTTCATGTCCGCATGTGAGATGCCGACCGAATGTTCACTCCGGCTAATATTGTTTCTGCATTCAAGATACACCTTTAACAGGTGCTCTTTTCCCTTCAGTCTGGCAGCATTTGCGTTGGCCTTCAGGAAACCGGCAACCGTTCTGCAATTACCGCTCCTGCCGCTGTTCATATCAACCCCTGCGGCTTTGAGACGTTTGCCCACAGACGAGAGTTCCCTGTTGGCTTCCTCCAGCCTTTTCGCGGCTTTCTCGATTTCATTATAGAAACCGACTACCAGGTTTTCCTTCAACCTGAGGCTGCTCACCAAATCGAGTATTCTTTCATGGCTGGAATCGGCCCGTTTCCTGTTGCGGGAAGCCGGCTTGCTTCTTTCCGTCCGCGAGTGGTTATTGTTGATCCGGGGCTTTCTGTAAAGGCGGCTTATCTCGTCAACGACAGACAATAATCTTTTGGTTTCATACATGACCGCCTCTTCCGAATCCGCACCCACCTGCATTATGTCCTCCGGCGACAGGTCACCACTTCTCACGGCGCCACCCATGGAAATCAGTCTTTCCACAGCGAAGGGTACTGAAAAAACAACGCGCACCAGCTCTTCCCTTCCCTTCTCAATCCTTTTTGCCGTTTCGATTTCACCTTCCCGGGTCAGCAAAGGAATGTTGCCCATCTCTTTCAGATACATTTTCAGAGGCTCATAATCGCTGTCATCCCCTGAATTCCTCGGCTGTTCTTCGCCGTCATCCTTTTCATCGTCGCTCCAAAAAATGTCCTGCTCATCCTTCTCTCTCCGGTCTCCGAAGTCGATATCATCCCGATCCTCTTCGACCTCTGAAAAATCCAGGACATCCAGCAACTTACCCATAGTTAATACCCCCTTTTAATGAGACAGATGGATAATAAACTCAGAATTTCAGTCACTTTTATAATTTACGGTATTGAAGAAGATAAAAATATCAGGCAAATTCTGTTTTTTATGTAAGACTTCAGGTGATAAGTTGTAGGCATTTGTCCTACAAGACCGCCCCTGTGCAGCGGACTTCTGACTTTGATATAATCAAGATAATGCCTGTTTGCACCATGATTACCCGGTTTCATGAGGCGTAAGGAGGTTCAGCCGTGACAGAGTCTTTGAAAGCCATAGCCTTTCTCGGAAGCCCCCGAAAGAAGGGCAATACCGAACTTCTGTTGCAGAGTGCGATCGGGGGTATGGAAGAGCAGGGTGTGGAGGTTAGTATCTTCAATCTCAACCAGATGAACATCATGCCATGCCAGGATTGCGGCGGCTGTGAAAAGACGGGCGAATGCATACTTGAGGACGACATGTCTCAAATTTACCCTGCAATAAGGAACTCTTCCAGGATAATTCTGGCTTCTCCCATTTTCTTTTTCGGCCTGAGCGCCCAGACAAAGATAATGATTGACCGGTGCCAGAGCTTCTGGTGCGAGAAATATCTCCTGAAAAAACCGCTTCCTGAGGGTCCCTATGGAAGAAAAGGAATGTTACTGGTCGTCGGAGGAATGAAGAAGGAGACCGGCGTGCAATGCTCCGGCGCTACGGCGACCGCCTTTTTCAGAACCGTAAGCGTAAAAGAACACAAGACGCTGAGTTTCCTGGGAATCGATGCAAAGGGAGCCGTTCTGCAACATCCTTCGGCCATGGAGGAAGCCTTCCGCGCCGGGAAGGACTTTGCAGCTTTCTAGCCTATGGCTCCGCCCCGTCTTCGCTACGTGCAGCTCTATCCTACCGTGAGGTGCAATCAACGCTGTTTCTTCTGCTTTAACGGACATCTTTCCTCTGGGAAGGGTGCGCTGCCGGACCTTTCCCTGCCGGATGCAATGAGGCTTCTTCGTATTCTTGAAGACCAGGGGGCCGAAGAAATAGACGTAATGGGAGGCGAACCGCTGCTGCTACCCTGGATCCCTTTTTTTGCACAAAAGGCTTCGGAGAGAGGCATGAAGGTAAACATAAGTACAAACGGAAGCTTCCCGGCGAGCATGGCCCGGTTTAAAGACAGCCAAAATGTTACCATCGGCGTTTCGCTGGAAGGGAGCTCAGAAGAAAGACACAACACGATCACGGCGTCTTCTCATTTTTCACTCGCCATGGACACCATCGACAAGCTCATCTCCCTCGGCCTTGATTTAGCAGTAAAAACAGTCGTGAGCAGGACAATTGCCCCCGATATCCCGAAAATAACGGGCCTTTTGAGAAGTCTGGGCATAAGGCGTTATCATCTGATTCATATGGACATTCTGACCGGACTTCCGGCAATTATGAAAGAGGCGCTTTCATACCCTCGTTTCAGCATTTTTTGTGATCACATCCGGGACATGAACAGTGACATGGAGATATTGACAGTCAGCGCCTCCTGCTTCACAAAAGAGCTGATCGGTTATCCCGTTCGGTGCTCCGGAGGAGTTAACAAACTCTCGATTCTGCCTGACGGGTCGGTTTTTCCGTGTAACCTTTTTCACGGTTTTCCGGACTTTCTCCTTGGCAATATCCTTCAGGACGACTTCGCCCTTCTCTGGACAAACCCGCGCCTCGACACTTTCCGGGATGCGGGTGCGCGTAGTTGCAACGATCGTTTCTGCACCAACAGAAACTCTTGCACAGGCGGCTGTCCAGCACACAACCGTTACCATTACGGCAATCTGGGAGGCCGCGATGTGCGCTGCAGGTTGTCATCCGCCGGAAGCGATACCGGACTATCTTGACACACATTCGTCGTCGTCATATTTCCCCATGATTATGCGGGTCCTTGATACTTTCATGCAGTCGAAGTTCGCGTGGGCCGGAGATGTTACCGATATAGTTCTGTTCGGCGTCAGAAGACCGCGCGTGTCGCATACTATATTCGTGGTACCGTTGTTCCATCCCAATCTGTATTTCACTTTTCTGGGGAAGCCCGGAAGCACCTCTCCGTTATCGATGTCCCCGTTTTCGTTGCGGTCTTCCGCCATCGTGTATTGATAAAACTCCAGAAAGGTAAGATACTTCACATCCTTCTCCACGGCCATTATCCTGGCATGCATCAGGTCGTGGTAGAGTTCCTTTGTTATCTTTTCCACCTCGTAACTTTTCTTCCAGTCCTCGAATGAAATATCGAGTGCAACCAAAAGTATACCTATGATCGATATTACCACCAGAAGTTCAACCAGTGTCGTTCCCCTCTTTCGCATTTCTTCCCCCTTTTGATGACCTTGCACACAGACTTTATACTCCTCCGGATAAAATAAGTGTCGTCCGGTCTTTCCCGGGGCTTCCGGAGACATCAGGATTTTATCCTTTTCCACCTCCTGTGGATCCAGAGCCATTCCGAGGGGTTCTGTCGTATGTACTCCTCTATGTAAGAAGAAAACCGCGCAGTGTCATTCGCCACGGCGGTCTCGCCTTCCAGGGAAGGATTGAGCTGCACTGCCTCATGTATTTCTATCAGATGTCCCTCCGGAGTCCTCCTGATAAACGCCGGAACGACGGGACTACCCGTTTTCCTGGCTATTAAAGCCGGCATCCTGGCTGTATAATCCTTCTTTCCAAGGAATTCCGTTACCACACCTTCCGCCGCCACCACACTCTGGTCCATTAATATTCCTACGATCTCTTTCTTACCGAGACACGAAAGTACCCTCTTCAGTGCCCCTTTCTTGTAAATCACCCGGTTGCCGTATTTTTCTCTCGCCCGCTCGACAAGTCTGTTGATATACGGGTTGTCTACAGGACGGGCCACAATGTTGACTCTGCCAAGACGTCTGGAAAAAACAAGGGCGTTCAGCTCCCAATTACCACAGTGACCGGTGATAAAAATAACGCCCTTCCCCTTTTCCCGTGCCGCCTGAAGGTGTTCCGAGCCCGAAATCCTGACGCTTTGCATAACCTGCTCGCCGAGGCCGTAATATATCTTCAGAACTTCAACGACGGATTTGCCGAGGTTTCGAAAATTCCGCTTTATGACTTCTTCGGGGCTTGCGTCTATGCTGATGGACCTCCGCCTCACGGCGGCCCTCAGATTTTCAACCGCTATCGCGCGAAGACTCCTCCAGAAAAAAATAATGGAAGATCCCAGAACTTCACCGACCTTTAGGGATACCCTGTACGGAAGGAGGGCGACCGGCGCCGTAAAGACCACGACCAGGAAAAACTGGCAAAGCCATATCACCCGCCTCATTTATCATTATCTTCTTTATCTTTGTCTTTGTCGCCTTCCTTTTCTTCCTTCTCTTTTCTCATGGCAGTGGATATCTCTTCCAGACGCTTTGCCACCAGGCCGTTTATCGTGCCTTCGGGATAAGTGCCCTCCTCACGAATTTCTCCCGCTGGCATCCCCGTAAATATTTCCATGCCTTCTTCTACCCTGCTAATGGGATAAATGGCGAACTTTCCGTCCCGCACAGCGTCGACGACTTCCTGTTTTACCATCAGATGTTTTACATTTTTCGCAGGGATGACCACGCCGTGTGTTCCATCCAGCCCCCGTATCTTGCAGAGGTCGAAGAACCCCTCGATCTTCTCGTTGACGCCTCCTATGGGCTGGACGTCGCCGTTCTGGTCCATCGAGCCCGTAACCGCGAGGTTCTGTTTCAGTGGCAGGCCGGCGAGGCTGCTCAGCAGGACATAGAGTTCCGCACACGAGGCGCTGTCGCCTTCCACCATGTCGTACAGCTGCTCAAATGTGATGGATGCCGAAAAGCTGATCGGTTTTTTCCTTGCGTATGTACTGCCGATATAGTTGGTTATGATGAGAATCGCCTTTTCGTGGATCTTGCCGCTCATCTTCGTTTCACGCTCTATGTTTATGACGCCGCCCTTGCCCGCGTAAGTCCTGGCCGTAATCCTGGAAGGTTTTCCGAACTGATAATCTCCCATTCCCAGAACGGCGAGCCCGTTGATCTGCCCGACCTTTTCCCCCTCGGTATCCACGATCAAAGTCCCTTCGACCACCATCTCGCGCAGACGCTCCTCGATCCTGTTGGCCCTGTATATCTTTTCCTTCAGCGCCCGGTCCACATGTCCGCTCCGGACGAGATCACTCCCTTCTTTCTTCGCCCAGTAATGCGCTTCTTTTATCACATCTGCGACATCGCTGAACCTGGAAGACAGTTTTTCCTGATGTCCGGCAAGTCTCGATCCGTGCTCCACTATCTTGGCAACTCCGCTCCGGTCAAAAGGGAGGAATTTCTCCTGCTTGCATGTACTGGCCACAAAAGCGGCGTATTTCTGCATGGCCCCCTCATTTTTTTCCATCCTGTTGTCGAAATCGGCCTTCACCTTGAACAGGTCCCGGTATTCCTCATCGAGGTTGTAGAGCAGATAGTAGAGGTAAGGGTTTCCGATGAGAATGACTTTTACATTCAGAGGAATCGCTTCAGGTTTCAGTGTCGCGGTCGAGATGGCCCGGTATTGTTCCCATACGTCTTCAATCTTTATCTCCCTGTTTCTCAATGCCCGCTTCAGCGTCTCATACGAAAAAATATTACGGAGGAGGTCAAGGGCGTTTATCACAATATATCCACCGTTGGCCTTATGGAGGGATCCCGCCTTGATCATCGAAAAATCGGTCGTCGTCACCCCGTACTGGAACTTGTATTCCAGTCTGCCGAAAAGATTGAAATATGCCGGGTTGCTCTCGAACACACAGGGAGCACCCTTGACATCCTTGTTGTTTACAAGGACATTTACTGCATATCTCGTGAAAGTAGGCTCCGTCTTCTGCATCTTCATAAAGGGCAATGGGGATGCCTGTTCTTCCTGGGCCTTGAAATCGTCCAGGTGCTCCAGGATGTCTTCCGTAACGGCCGAAAGATAATGGGTGATCTTTTCGTCGTCCCGGTATTTTGTCTTCAGTTCGTCCATAAAATGGCCCACCGCGGAAAGGGCCGCTTCACGCTCAAGTTTCGCAAGCTCTTTTTTGACACCCTTTTCAGTCTCCCTCACTTCCCGCACAACATCGTTCAGCTTCTCCTGAAGGGCCTTGCCTATTTCGTCTATCTTGGCCCTTGTTTTATCGTCGAGGGCCCCGTATTCTTCCTCCGTAAGGGGCTCGCCGCCCTTCTTCACCGGGACTATCATGAGACCGCTGACCATCTTTCTGACTGAAAATCCCTTGCTCTGGGCCTCCTCCTCAAGCCCCGAAAACATCTCCTTCTGTTTGGACTGGAAAGACTCCAGGATCTTGTTCTTCTGCCTTTCATATTCCTTCGATTCAAAAACCTTGGGGATCTCCACCTTCAGGACCTTGATCAGTTCCTCCATATCCTTGTGGAAGATCACCGCGCTTCCGGGCTCCATGGATATCGCCAGAGGGATATCAGGCTCGTCGAAATTATAGACGTAGCACCAGTCCCGGGGCACCGGCTCGTTCACCGTCTTCTTTTTCAGGAGGGACTTTATCGTGGTAGTCTTGCCGGTGCCGTTTTCGCCGAGTATAAAGATGTTAAACCCCTTACTGTCCAGATTGAGCCCGAAATCTATCGCGTTCAATGCCCTCTCCTGTCCTATTGTCTCTACCAGTTCAGGAAGTTCGTCGGTGGTATTGAATGTGAAAACTTTCTCGTCACAGCACCTGTAAAGTTCTTCACTGCTGAGTGGCTTGGGCATCTCCACCTCCCTTTCTCAAAAAAATTTGGCCTTTTTACAATCATTATATGAAACTTCAGATGAAAAATCATTAGGTTTTTATAACAGTGCATCTTAACAGCATAGTGCTGGAGAGACGGCGAGAAAGCCGTCCGGTTCGCAGGAGCTTCCTAACTCCTCTTCTGTGCCGACTCACTGCTGAAACTACTGAAAGGTTCTTGTGGTGCACCCGACAGAGGGCACGACCTAGCGGCCCTCTGTCGCGGCAAGCTTGTTCAATGCATTGAGATATGCCTTGGCGGCGGCGACGATAATATCAGTGTCGGCGCCATGGCCGCGCACCGTGTTTCCGCCTTCATCCAGAGTGACGGTCACTTCGCCGAGTGCATCGGTCCCGCCGGTAATGCTTTTCACTTCGAACTTGATGAGGCTGCTCTTCGTGCCGGTAATCCCGGCAATAGCCCTGTAAGTTGCATCCACAGGCCCGTCTCCGTCCTCCGTTGCGTCGACAATCTGATCGCCTGCCCTGAGTTTGACGGACGCCACCGGTTTCCGGTTCAGCCCGCCCGACAGGGACATATCGAGCAGGCGATAATACTCGTAAACCTTGGACACCTCTTCGGAAACCAGCGCTTCTATATCTTCGTCAAAGATGTATTTCTTCTGGTCCGCTATCTCTTTGAACCTTTCAAACGCCTTGTTCAATTCCTCTTCCGTCAGACTGTATCCCAGTTTCCTGAGCCTCTCTTTAAACGCATGCCTGCCGGAGTGTTTCCCCAGCACGAGTTTGCTCTGCGGTATTCCCACCGTCTCGGGCATCATGATCTCATACGTCGAGCGCTCCTTCAGATAACCGTCCTGATGTATTCCCGCTTCGTGTGCGAAGGCGTTCGCTCCGACAATCGCCTTGTTCGGCTGCACCATCATGCCGGTTATCTTCGAGACGAGACGCGAGGTCCTGTATATCTCCTCCGTCCTGACGTTTGTCTCCGCATTGAAGAACTTCTGTCTGGTCTTAAGGGCCATCACTACCTCTTCCAGGGAGGCGTTCCCGGCCCGCTCACCTATGCCGTTCACGGTACACTCGACCTGTCCGGCTCCCTTCAGTACCGCGGTAAGTGAGTTGGCAACGGCAAGTCCAAGGTCATTGTGGCAGTGTACCGATATTACCGCCTTGTCGATGTTGGGGACCCTGTTGAAAAGATATTCTATCAACTCCGCGTATTCCTGGGGCACGGTATACCCCACCGTATCGGGTATGTTAACCGTTCCGGCGCCGGCCTCTATGACTGCCTCCGTCACGGCGCAAAGGTAGTCCCGGTCGGACCTCGTCGCATCTTCGGCTGAAAACTCCACGTCGTCCGTATATCCCCTCGCTACCTTAACGGCATTGACAGCGCTCTCCAGAACCTCCTTTCTCTCCATCCGCAATTTGTGTTTGAGATGTATATCGGACGTCGCGATAAAAGTATGGATCCGCCCGCCCTCGGCCCGGCTTATAGCCTCGCCCGCGCTCCGTATGTCCCTCTCTTTTGTCCTCGCAAGTGCCGCAATCGTCACGCCCGCCACTTCCGCCGCGATCCTGCTTACGGCGTGAAAATCACCCGGCGACGCCACCGGGAACCCGGCCTCTATGACATCCACACCGAGCCTGACGAGTTGCCTCGCAACCTGGATCTTCTCTTCAACATTCATGGAGGCGCCTGGCGACTGCTCGCCGTCACGCAGTGTTGTATCGAAGATCCTTATTATTCTCATCGCCCGGCTTCCCGGCGCATCCTGCTCTTCTTGCGATAAAGATATGCGTTTTCGACCAGCCCCTCCATAAGATAAATCATAGCAAAAACAAAGAGCGCTATGGGAGGATGGATCAGGATAAGACCGAAACCGACAACAAAAACCACGAGAATCCAGAACGGCTTCCTCCTCCTGAAATCGATCTCCTTGAGCCCGTGGAACCTCAGGGTACTGACCATAAGGAGAGCGAGAAAGACGGTGAAGATCAGGATAAAAATATTTCCCCGCGGAGCGCCGTGCCAGATCCCGTGCCAGAAGAGAACAAGGGCCGCGACCAGGGTCGCCGCACCGGGTATGGGCATGCCCGTGAACGCCTTCGATTCTGTCGATCCCATCTGTACGTTGTACCTGGCCAGCCTCAGGGCCCCGCAGGCAGTGAAAAGAAATGCTGCCGCAAAACCTATCCTGCCGAACGAAGAGATGGCCCACTTATAGACCAGGACCGACGGAGCCACTCCGAAGGCCACCAGGTCGGACAGGGAATCAAGCTCTATCCCGAATCTGGTCGTGCTGTGCGTCAGGCGTGCAACCCAGCCGTCCAGACCGTCGAATACCACTGCGATCATTATCGCCCAGGATGCATAATTGTAGTTGCCCTTTATTGCGGAAAGGATCGAGTAAAAGCCGAAGAACATGCCGCAGAGAGTCAGGCTGTTCGGAAGTATATAAATGCCCTTTTTCACCGGACGTCACCCTTTTGCAACCTGTTCCCCGCGTTGTATTCTGGCAATTACGGTCTCACCGGCCCTGACCTTCTCACCCAATTTTACCTTAATTTCGACATCCTTTGGCAGATAGGTGTCGAGCCTGGAGCTGAACTTTATGATCCCGTATCTCTCGCCGCTCCTGACCGTATCTCCTTCCCTCTTTCTGCATACCGCCCGCCGTGCCAGAAACCCAGCCACCTGCCTCACCAGAATGTCGCCGTATCCGGTTTCCAGGACCATCGCGATATTTTCATTCTTCAGGGAAGAATCTTCCCTGTAAGCGGCCATGTACTTCCCCTTGTTGTGCTTCACCGCCTTGACTTTTCCGTCACATGGTGCACGATTCACATGGACGTTCAGAGGAGACATAAAGATGCTGATTTCCCTTACGTCGGAATTAAGGTACTCGGACTCGCGGGTATCCCTTATCTGCATCACCCTGCCGTCGGCGGGTGCCAGGAAAGCACCTTCCGCAACGGGGACGTCCCGTTCAGGGTCCCTGAAAAAATATATCATAAACAGGGTGGGAACAAACGGGACGACAGCCAACAGCGGTCCCGTAAAAAAGGCGACAACAAAGGTCAAAAGCCCGAAACCGGCAATAAACGGATATCCCTCGGGAGCAAGTCTGGCCATAAGTTTCTCCGCGACATCCCCGGTCCCGGCAAAGGGGAAAAAACTTGAGGATTGTCGCTTAGTTAAGTTATCCCTGCCTCTTCCTACGCTTTGGACTTGTCAACGAGTTTTCCCTTCTTCAGCCACGGCATCATCGCCCTCAGCCGGGACCCCACTTCCTCTATGAGGTGTTTCTCCCCTTTCCTGGTCAAGGCGTTGAAAACAGGCTTGTTGGCCCTGCACTCGAGTATCCATTCCTTCGCAAAGGCCCCGTCCTGTATTTCCCGGAGTATTTTCCCCATCTCTTTTTTTGTATCATCCGTGATGACCCTCGGCCCCCGGGTCACATCGCCGTACTGTGCCGTATTGCTGATCGAATACCGCATATTCGAGATTCCGCCCTCGTATATGAGGTCGACAATCAGCTTCACCTCATGGAGGCATTCAAAATAAGCCATCTCGGGTGCATAACCCGCCTCTACAAGAGTTTCAAAACCCGCCTGGATCAGGGCCGTCAGGCCTCCGCAGAGAACCACCTGCTCGCCGAAAAGGTCCGTCTCGGTCTCCTCCCTGAACGAAGTTTCGATTATGCCGGCCCTTCCGCCCCCTATGCCGGACGCATACGCAAGGGCCACCTCCTTCGTGTTTTTTGAAGGGTCCTGATGCACAGCTATGAGGCAGGGCACTCCGCTCCCTTTGGAATACTCGGACCTGACCAGATGTCCGGGCCCCTTAGGCGCCGCCATAAAGACGTTGGCATCACCGGGCGGCACGATCTGGCCGAAATGGATATTAAACCCATGGGCGAATGCGAGATAAACACCCTTTTTCATGTTGGGAGCGATCTCGGTCTTATAGATATCCGCCTGATATTCGTCGGGAAGCAATATCATTATGATGTCTGCAACCTTCGCCGCGTCAGAGGGCGTCATCACTTCGAATCCCGCCTTTTTCGCCTTGTCCCAGCTCGAACCCTTCCTTATACCCACAATGACGTTCATGCCGCTTTCCTTGAGGTTATTTGCATGGGCATGTCCCTGACTGCCGTAACCCATAACCGCTATCTTCTTCTTCTTTAAAACAGACGTATTTGCGTCTTTATCATAGTAAATCTTGATCATGCTTTCCTCCTCCGGAATATTGTCGCTTGTACTCAAATAGGCATTATTATATTACAATTAGCGGGATTTTTCTATTACGGCCCTGTTCGACGGAATTCCTGTGCATGGGTGCATGAAACTTCGAAATACGGTCTTTCCCGAAAGTAAAGCGGGCCTGCCGCATTTAATGTCTTTAATTGCCCAGGCAATAATAACTATGAGAAGTCCCATAACCATATCCTCCACAGAATTCAGCAGCGTTGCAACGCAGGCGAGACAGAGGCGCTTCCCGGCGGTACGTTCGTAAAAGCGTCGGAAGTTGCCGTAACACGAGAACAGTGCGGCCTTTTCGTTTATGGCATCAGTAAACAAATTTTTTGACGTCGTGAATCGGCCCTTGATGCTCCCGGACTTGCCCGCCGCATCACGCCGGGCAGTTGCACATCGGTCTTTATTATGATATAAATAGAGATCATGAAAGTCACCTGGCTTGGACATGCGGCTTTCCTTTTCGAACATGACGGCAAAAGTGTCGTTATCGATCCCTTCATAACCGACAATCCCGCCTTTCCGGAAAAGTACAAGGGGATTACGGTGGGTGTCAATTACCTGCTTCTAACTCATATCCACTTTGACCATATGGGAGATGCAGTCACCCTCTCAAAGAAGACCGGCAAGGTTGTCGCCATCTTCGAAATATGCAAATGGCTTGAAACAAAAGGGATAACCAACTACGAGCCGATGAATATAGGCGGCACAATAGAACTTGATGACCTGGTAGTCCACATGGTCATGGCACACCACAGCAGCGGCTTCATAGAAGACGGCAGCATCGTTTACGGCGGCAACCCTTGCGGCTACGTAATCGAATTCGGCGGTCACACGTTATATCACGCAGGTGACACGGGGCTTTTCCTCGACATGCAGTTAATCCAGAGGCTTTTCAGCCCCGACATATGTATGCTTCCAATCGGCGACAGGTTTACGATGGGCCCCCGCGAGGCGTCCATAGCTTGCAATGAATTCCTTGACGCAAGGACCATCATCCCGATGCACTTCGACACCTTCCCGGCATTGACCGGCAAGTCGGATGAATTCAGGAAGCTTGTAAAACGCGGGACCGTGGAGGTACTGGAGCCGGGCGGCTCGCTTGAAGTCTAGTCTTCGGCGTCAAAACCTTCTTTAAGCAGGAAGTCCTTTTCGAAAATCCATTCTGACTTTACTGAACAGAGGACTGATTCATGTCCTCTGCCAGTAAAGCCGATCTCACATGCTGCCCGTCAATCCAGTTCAGGCCTTGGTGTCGATCCGGCAGGAGCGGGCAGAACGGGGTACTCCACCTTCGGCTGCACGCCCGTAGCGGCATGCAGAAAGGCCACGATATCGCTGATGTCCCTGTCGGTCAGGGATACGCCCAGCTGGACGTTGCCCATTATCGACACGGCCTCATCGAGGGACCAGACTTTCCCCGAATGGAAATAGGGCGGCGTGAGTGCGATATTCCGGAGAGAGGGCGATTTGAAGCTGTATTCGTCCGCCCCGATGGACGTGACCTTGTACCTCCCCTTGTCTCCCTTGAGAAGGCTGGCATCAGGACGTTCCCTGACGCCGAATTTGTAATAGCCCGTGCCTCCCATATTTATGCCGCCGTGGCAGGCAGAGCATCCCCTGGCCATGAACTTCTCCAGGCCGCTCTTCTCCCTGGAACCAAGAGCGTTTTCGTCACCCTTAAGGAACCTGTCAAAGCGCGAGTCAGGAGTCAGGAGAGTCGCCTCAAACACCTCGATAGCACCGGCCATATTGTCAAAAGTTACCGGGTCCTTCTCTCCCGGGAAGGCATTTGAGAACATCTCGACGTACTGCGGCATGCTCTTCAGAGTGGCGACCACATTACCGGGCGTATTATTCATTTCGACCGCCGCCTGGATCGGGCCCTTCGCCTGCTCTTTCAGGTCGGGTGCGCGGCCGTCCCAGAACTGGGCAATGTTGAAGACCGAATTAAATACCGTAGGTGAATTGCGGGGGCCTTTATGCCAGCCGTGACCGACTGCGGTCTGCTGGAAATCGGCTCCGCCCATACCTATGTTATGGCAGGTGTTACAGCTTATCAGTCCGCTCTTCGACAGCCGCGGATCGAAATAAAGGGCTTTCCCGAGATCGACAAGCTGCGGAGTGATCGGAATTCCCTTCACTTCCTTAAGCTCATTCGGAACAGGCTTGAAAAGGACCTGTGCCTTCTCCATAACGTCACCGCTTGCGAAGGCGGCGGCTGCAAAAACCGCAACGGAAACCGCCACCGTTAATATGCCGGCTGTTCGTTTCATCCGTTCCTCCTCCTGTTTCGGCTATCTGCGTGAATAGTGAACCATTTTATGGCCGGGCCGCGAAAGCCGCCCGGCCTCGTTTCCTTAATTTTCAGATTAACAAAAAACTCTGCGTTGTCAAGACAGCTGAGGAACGGTCCCGCCCAAGCCCGCCGGTAAGTAATAACGATTGCCGGAATAGCTTCCCCGCTTTACAGAAAAAAGGGTTTTATTTATAATTGCTTTGTTGCAGGTTTATGCAATTATAATCGCTGGATAAGGAGCCGGGCATGAAGAAATTGTTTTTGGGCTTACTCTTGCTGCTGTTTATAGTGAATATTTCGGAAGCAATGCAGACGCGGTTGGTCGTAAGGGCACGGGCACGGGACGCAAAGTTTATCGGTAGCACGATGGGAGGGGCCCGCGTCGTCGTCAGGAACAGCGAGACAGATGAAATCATGGCGAAAGGGTTTACCTCGGGCGGCACCGGAGACAGCAAAAAGATAATGGTCGAACCGCGGCGAAGGGGAATTCCCTTCGCTGGAAAATCAGCGGCGGCGTTCGAGGCCGTTGTCGACATTGATGAGCCCACACTCGTCACGGTCGAGGTTTCCGCCCCTTATGCCCAGAGACAGTCGCTGGAAAAAACTTCGACTCAGTTATGGCTCATCCCCGGAAAGGACATTCTCGGCGACGGCATCATTATGGAAGTCCCGGGCTTTTCCGTAGACGTCCTGGCGCCGCAGGCTCATGAAATGCTGAAGCTTTCGGGCGGAAAACTCACCGTACCGATCAGGGCGAATGTAATGATGATGTGCGGCTGTCCGGTAAAACCCGGCGGCCTCTGGGACGCAAACAGGTATGAAGTCAGGGCGGTCGTAAAACATAACGGCGTCCCTTCGGGCACGTTACCCCTCCGGTTCGCCGGCAAGACCAGCACGTTCGAAGGAAATCTGGATGTTACGAAAAAGGGCGTCTATGAAATGACCGTATATTCCTTCGATCCCGTGACCGGAAATGCGGGGGTCGACAAGACAACTTTCATGATCCGCTGACCTCGGAAGAAGCATTTTGGCCATCGATGAACACGAGCGGTCACTGATTCCCGGGGATTTGATCTTTTCATCATTTGCCCGAAAGGTTAACCGTCTTTAATTCATCCCAGTCCGGGAAGTAGCAGGCTCAGGCCGCCGGCGATGAATTCCACGGCAATGGCGGCCAGGAGCAGGCCCATGAGCCTCGTTGCAATGTTGATCCCGGTCCTGCTCAGCAGTCTTCCGACGGAGCCGGCAGCGATCAGCGCAAGCCACGCCGTCAGGGCGATCAGGACGCAGATCACGACAATGAGGCCGATATGCAAGGGGTTGGACGACGCGTTGGCATATATGATAACCGTGGTTATCGCGCCCGGCCCCGCCAGCAGAGGCATGGCAATCGGCACGACGGCGATACTCTCTTTTTCCTCGGCCTCTGCCGCTTCCTCAGGGGTCTGCTTGCTCTGTGCATACCTGGCCTGCATCATGGATATCGACATCAGCAGGAGAAGAATACCGCCCCCGACCTTGAAGGAGGCTATGCTCACACCAAAAAACCCCAGCAGCGGCTTGCCGAGCAGAGTAGCCACTATCAGTATGACTGCAACTGCGACACTGGTTTTGTGAGCAATACGTGAGCGCTCCCCTTCATCCAGGCCGCTGGTCAGGCTTACAAAAATCGGGATTATACCAAGCGGGTTCACTATTGCAAGAAGCGTAGTGAATATCTTTATGTATACCGTCAATTCGAGCATCGCTTTTTATAACATTGTACTCCTTTCCTTCATTTTTAAATCCTCGGGGTCCGGCAGCGCCGTCTACTACAAAATTGTATCGCCAACATTTTTGTCTCTCGACCGGCGCTTCCATTTCCTTTTAAATCAAGCGAATACAAGCTGGCATGCTTCTGGCAGCTATGAACTCAAAGGAGAAACCATGAGAACACTGAGAGACAAGATAAAAGAACTGGAAAAGGAAGAGATAATAAAGGCCCTCAGGGATTGCGGCTGGGTCATGGCCCGGGCGGCGAGAAGTCTGGGCATAACCGAGAGAATGATGGGCTACAAGGTTCAGAAGCATGGCATCAGGACAAAGGAGGTGAGGTGGCTTAAACAGGAGACAGGCCGGAAATCCGGGGAAATGTGAAGACGGGTAATACTTGCCGGTTGAAGTCATCACGTTGATACTTAATTATTCGGGAAGAGAGGAATAAAGATGAGAAGGTTCTTGAGTTATTTTATGATAGTCTGGTTTTTCTTGTTATCGGCAGGCATGGTGTATGCGGCGGATACGGTGCAGCCCGCGGCCGCCGCCGCCGCGGCGGCTTCAACAACGACGAATACCGGGGACACCGCGTGGATGCTCGTAGCCACTGCAATGGTGATGCTGATGACTATCCCCGGGCTCGCCCTTTTTTACGGCGGTCTCACAAAGCGCAAGGACATGCTCAATACCATGGCCATGTCCTTTGTAGCCTTTTGTATCGTGAGTGTGTTGTGGGTGCTGTATGGATATTCATTCACCTTCAGCGGGGACATCGGAGGAGTGATCGGAAACGGCGCGAAACTCTTCCTTGCCGGCATCAATGTGGGCAGCGTTTCGCCCCTGGCGGGAACGATTCCCGAATATGTCTTTATCGCGTACCAGCTGACGTTTGCGGCCATCACCGTGGCCCTGGCAAGCGGGGCGTACATCGAACGCATGAAATTTTCGGCGTGGGTACTCTTCTCGGTCCTGTGGTTCACCTTTGCTTATCTGCCCGTGGCCCACTGGGTGTGGGGCGGAGGGTTCCTGGCCAGGCTGGGTGCCCTTGATTTTGCCGGCGGGACGGTAGTGCATATCAATGCCGGCATAGCGGCCCTCGTGGGGGCCCTCGCCCTCGGGAAGAGGCGGAAGGCCACCCTTGTGCCGAACAACCTGACACTGGTCGTTACCGGAGCAGGTCTTCTGTGGTTCGGATGGTTCGGCTTTAACGCCGGCTCCGCCCTGGCAGCGAATGGTCTGGCAGCGGCAGCCTTCATCAACACCAATACGGCGACTGCCATCGCGGCGATGGCCTGGATGGCAGCCGAATGGGTGCACTCGAAGAAGCCGACCGTCCTCGGTCTCGCCTCCGGAGCAGTCGCCGGTCTGGTAGCCATTACGCCCGCCGCCGGCTTCGTTAACGTCTCAGGCTCTCTCTTCATCGGAGCTGCGGCCGGCATCGTGGCCTTCGTGTCGGTAGCGGCATTGAAGCCGAGGTTTGGATATGACGACACCCTCGACGCTTTCGGCATCCATGGCGTGGCAGGGACGCTCGGAGCAATATTGACCGGGGTCTTCGCCGATCCCTCCATCAACAGCGCAGGAGCGGGTCTGCTCTACGGAAATCCCGGACAGTTGCTCACCCAGCTGATCGCCGTCGGTGTTACCCTTGCATACACCGGCACGGTCACTCTTATAATCTTCATGGTCGTGAAGGCCGTCGTAGGCCTGAGGGTGGATGAAGAGGCGGAGGTGATGGGGCTCGACGAGAGCGAGCACGGCGAAAGAGCATATAATCTTGACTTGTTCCCGGGAGGTGCATCAGCACCGGTCCACGGAGAAGCGGCGATGGAGGCGTCCATGTTCGGTCATCAGCAGAGCGCTTACTCCGGAGAATAGGGAAAGATTCAAATACAAAAAAAGGGGGACGGCCTGAAACAGCCGTCCCCCTTTTCTCTCGTTAACCGGAAAATGCCCAGAGCGCCGTCATTCCCGAGGCAGCAGCCGGGAATCCACTCTTTTTGAGAGCCCGGCTTCCCGACTTTGCGGCAAGGCCATTTTCCTGATCAGGATACTTTGCTACCCAGAACCGACCAGCGCACCAGATAGATCTCTCCCAGCTCATGGAGCACCTTCTGCGCATAAGACGGGTCGCCTCCAACATACCCGGTAAGCGCCGCTTCGATATCGCCGGTTCTTCCCACATACCTCTCCAGCACATAGGCGCCCGAGGCTATGTTTTTCGGTATCTTGTACAGGTCTCTTCTTTCGCTTACTATGCCCTTCTCCTTCAGTTCATTGAGCCATACCTTAGGCATGATACCCATGAGGCCTATAGCGCCCTTGTCGCTTCTGGCGGTAGGATTAAAGCTGGACTCGACAACGCAGACCGCCAGGATCAGATCCGCATTGCCGCTCTTCAGGGCCGCATCGTATATCCTGGACAACGTTTCATCCGGCATGTCCGACTTTGCTCTCATCCACTCCAGAACCGCCGACTTGATTGCGGCGCTCCTCAGCTCTGCTGCGCTGCGGTGCGCCGGCGCCGGCTTCGGCACAGGCATAACTTTGGGAACCGCTTTGCTGGCACTCGCCGGCATTCCCGGAACTGTGACCACATAAGTCAACCCGAGACCGCTGACAATGATCAGACCCAAAACGACAACCTTCGCGAGGAATATCCACTTATATTCGATGATCGTATGGCCTTTCATCATCCCCCTCACCATAACACACCTCCTCAAGCCAGAACTTCAAGGCTTTGCAATCGGGCGGTCCTTTCCTCAGCCTGTCCCCGGAAAGGCCGTCCCCTCTGATGTGACATCTTACCCCTCGTCTGATTTGAAAGAACTCTATGGAAACAGACAACCGTCTTATGGTCAAAAGAGATGAACTATTACTTCTCTTGTATCACGAGAAAGAGGGCATGTCAACTTCTCTAATGTCAGGCCTGTCGCAAGGAATTTCTCACCAGAGCCGGCCTTCCGCCTCACTCCACCGAACCGGGGGCTTCGCCGGGGTCCTTCGACTTTGCCAAAGAAGGGAATATTCTGAGAGAATGAATTTTGTTGCATCCCTTTGTGATAATACATTAATATTTTTAAAAGGGAGACTTAACAGTGAACCGCCATAAAAGAAGCGCCAAACCATGTGAGGAAACACGATGAGTGTTCTGCCCGAGGGAGAACAACTGAGAAAGGCGATCAAATGGATCTCCGACAAACGTCTCGATAACCCCGAAGCCCGCCTGTCGGGGCTGGTCCAGGAGGCCTGTTTAAAATTTGACTTGTCTCCCAAGGACACTGAAGACCTGCTCAATTTCTTCACCGGGAGAGATTCCGAAGGCCCCGGACACAAGGCGTAGCGGCATGCTGTCTTCCCCGGCGGTAATCGCGCCATGGCAATCCTCACCTCATCATGTACAACAGCATCAGGTTGCTCACGTAAACGCAGATTATGGCTATCGAATCCCACGCCAGAAAAAGAGGCTTTTTTTCCGTCCGATAGGTAAGCCCGATGATTGCGATCGTCGTCATGGCGATGGCCGACAGTGCGGAAATTATGTTGGAGGGGCTCACGAAGGCCAGCAATGGACCCTTGATGAAAAAGACGTCATCCAGGGCAAGAATGAAGATGTTGAAAATATTGCTGCCGAAAAGGTTCCCGATCGCCATGTCTATTGCCTCCATTCTTACAGCTGAAACCGACACCACCACTTCAGGCAGAGACGTGGAAAGGGCGATGAACACATTGCCGACAAAGGTCTGGCCCAGACCCGTGGCCTCCGCGATGCCTTTGCCGATTCCCGGGAGGAAAACGGCTGCCGTAATGACCACCATGGCGTTCACTCCGTACCGGATGTAAACCGCCTTCGTGTCATAGTCGGTGTATTTGAGTTCCACCGCGACCTCTTTCATATAAGCGGCGATCTCACGTTTCTCATAGGCAAAGATCAGCCTCATCGCTATGAAATAAATTATTCCGAAGAGAAGCGAATATGGCCCTATCCATCCGAATGGAAATAGGTCCCTGGCTGCGAAGAGACCCACGGCGACGATGCTCAGAAGCAGAATCCCGATACTTCCGGACAGAACATGACCATGGTGGGCCCTCGAAGAAATGGGACACTGGCGGCAAAAGGCGTCCAGGACAGACAGGATCAGCATGTTGAACACGCAGCTCCCGATGACATCGCCGGCGGCAATATCGGGGGCACCGGCGAAGGTGACCGAACTTATCCCGGTAATAAGTTCGGGAAGAGATGTAACCGACGCCATGAGCACAAGGCCGATCCACGTGCGGCCCATGCCCGTCTTTTCCGCGATGATGTCTCCGTATCGCGCGAGCTTCGTGCCCGAATAAACTATCGCCCCCGTGCAGACAAGAAACGAAATCCATAGCAGAATCACGTCATCTCACCTCGCTCCCGGTCAAGACGCCTCGCGGATTTGAAGAATTCAAAGGCCCGGTGTATGTCATCTTTGCCGCCGATCAGCAGTATTACATCGCCCGCCTTCATGACAAAATCAGGCGAAGGGTTGTAGTGGATACGGTCACCACGCTGAACGGAAACGACACTCGCGCCGGTTTTCGTCCTCAACCTCAGTCCTCCAACAGATTTCCCGTCAATTTTTTCTCCCTCCCTGATCAGGTACGTCTCGGTCTCGACACCCCCCAGGAGTTTAAAACGCTCGGCGAACTCCAGAGGAGGAAGGTCGGTGGTCCGGAGAGCCCTGTAGCCGTCCATCCGTACCGCCTCGATATATTCTTCAATCACGTTGCCGGGTATCTGGTAATGCCGGAGTACCCTCGAAAAAATCTCGACCGAAGTCTCGAATTCCTGGGGGATGACCTCATCGGCCCCCAGCGCCATAAGGTCGTCGACCTCCGAGAGGTAGCGCGTCCTCACGATTATGTGGATGCCGGGGTGCTCGTGTCTCGCGATGGAAACGATCCTTCGGGAAGACGCGGGGTCGGATATCGCGATCACCAGCATCTTCGCCTTCTCCAGTCCAAGTTTCAAAAGAACTTCCCTGCTGGTCCCGTCGCCATAATAAATCGGCTCGCCTTTCTTCTTCATCTCCCTCACCGTATCGTTGTTAATCTCCAGCACGACATAGGGGATCCTGGCTTCACGCAGAACCCTGCTCAGGTTCCTCCCGTTCAGACCGAAGCCCACAACGATCACGTGACCGCGTCTCCCCGGGCGGAATCTTTCGGCATCCGGCATTCTTCCCCTCCCCCCGGCGCGTCCCCTGAGTCCGGATACAAACCTCTCCGACCAGGCAGGCGCTGCACCGAGGACAAAGGGGGTCGCGATCATTGTCAACACTGATGCGGAGAGAAAGACCTGGTAAAAGTCCTCGGTGACAATGCCTGCCGATTTACCCGCCACTGCGAGAACAAACGAAAACTCACCTATCTGGGCAAGTCCCAGCCCCGAATGTACGGATGCCCGCAGTGGGAACCCTGCTGCAAGACCCGACACCGTCCCTGTCACTATCTTCAGACAATAGAAGAGGGTGACTGCCGCGGCAACCAGCAGAAAGTGGTCCGCTATATATCCGACGTCCATGAGCATCCCGACTGAGACGAAGAATAGTCCCATAAAGCTGTCCTTGAACGGCAGGACGTCCGAGGTCGCCTGGTGCGAATACTCGGAGTCGGATATGACAAGCCCTGCGATAAAAGCGCCGAGTGCCAGAGAAAGGCCCGCCAGAGAGGTAACCAGCGCAATACCGAAACAGAGGAATATGATCGTGACGATAAAAAGCTCCCGGCTTCTGGTGTGCACAACCTGATGGAGCAATCCGGGGACAATCCACCTGGCGCTCAGAAGCACAACGGCAATGATGAAGACTGCCACTGCAACCTGCTCCGCAATATCCGCCGTCCGTATCCCAACTCCGGACAACGCCGGGATAAGGAGCATAAAGAACACCGCGCAGAGGTCCTGAAAAATCAGCGTCCCGGTCATAAGACGGCCTTGGGGAGAGTCCGTCTCTCCCCTGTCGACAAGCATTTTCAGAACAATGGCCGTACTGCTCAGGGCCACCAGAAACCCGAAAAAAACAGACTTCTTCGGAGCGCCTGTTGCCAGAAACGCAATGCCCGCCGATACCGCTATCGTCAGCAGCACCTGCGCCCCGCCCCCCGCAATTACCTCCTTTTTCATCCTGAGGAGCCGTGAAATCGAAAACTCGATCCCGATGGTAAAAAGCAGAAGGATGACGCCGGCTTCGGCAAGGACTTCAACGGCGTACACATCACTTACCAGCCGGATCCCCCCGGGACCGACGATCGTCCCCGCGATGAGAAATCCCGCGACGGAAGGGATCCTCAGCCTGTGGAGCAGGAACACAACGACTGCGGAAACACCGAGGATGATGACGAGGGAACCCAGGAATTCATGTTCCATGAATGACGCCCAGCGTGTCCATTTCTCACATTATATCAATACAAGCCGGGAATTCAGAGAACTTCGAGATAAACATCCGGGTTGTTTCAGGACGTTTGACGCATGCCGATGCACTTCAAACTTAACCGCCTTTTAACGTTTCCGTAACATTGCCTTAACTCCCCCGTAATACGCCGCACGTATCATATCCCGAAAGAAGGCCGGGAGCGGCCGAACTATCCGAGAGGAGGAGACTTTATGGAGAAAGGGATTTCATTCAGCAGAATGGGCGTGATCGTTCTTATCGTGCTCATGCAGTTGGTGTTCGCCGGGATTTTTGCAGCGTCTGCCCGCGCAAGTGATGTGGATGTTTTAATCGACAAGCTGGTCGAAAAAGGGGTCCTCACCCGCAGCGATGCGGAGGCGATCCTCAAGGAGACGAAGGAGGCGGAGAGAAAGGAACAGCCGAAGGCAGAACAGATGGCAAAGGCGGAAAAGGCAGCAGCGCCCTCATGGACAGACAACATCAAGTTCTTCGGCGACTTCAGGCTACGTAACCAGTGGGAGCACCGCGAAGGCAAAGATGCTCGTGACAGGGGACGGTTCAGGTGGAGATTCGGGGCCGAAGCAAAGGTAGTCGACAACCTGCAGGTCGGCTTCCGGCTTGCCAGCGGCGGCGACGATCCGCGTTCGACAAACCAGACTTTTGAAGACATCTTTTCGAGCAAGAGCATGAGGATTGACCGGGCCTACGCCAGGTATGAGCCCGTCGGATGGCTTACTCTCACGGGCGGCAAATTCGCAAATCCGATATGGACGACGGCAGACCTGCTCTGGGACGACGACATCAACCCCGAGGGTCTCGCTGCTCATGTGTATATGAAAGGCGAACCGGTCGACGTTTTCTTCAACACGGGACTGTTTGTCATGAATCAGTTTAAAAACAGTTCCGAGCCCCTCATGTTCCCTCTTCAGCTCGGCGTAAACTGGAAGGTTGCAGAAAATACTGACCTGAAGTTAGCGGGCTCCTACTATTACTTCAGCGGCCTCCAGGGAGAGACTTTGGATTTTTCAGCTAAGACCAACACGCTTGTCCCGGGAGACGGTCTGAAATACAAGTATAACGCCTTCACGGCCGAAACCGAATTGGGTTTGAGGGATGTGATATTTCCTTATGTGGGACTGTTCGGAACTTACGTCTACAATCCCGATCCCTCCGACAATAACCAGGGCTTCCTCGCAGGTGTGAAGTTCGGCGACAAAAAGGTTTCGAAGGGAGGCGACTGGCAGGTGAAATATATGTACCGTTATCTCGAAACAGACGCCTGGCCGGATGTCTTCCCGGATTCCGATTTCTTCGGGGGCGCAACAAACGTTAAAGGTCATGAGGCGGTGGCCTCCTACGGCCTGATGAAACATGTCACACTCGGTCTCGATTATTATCACAGCAGCCAAATTCATGGTACGACCGACGAGGACCTCTTCCAGACGGACCTCGTTTTCAAGTTCTAAAGGGCTAACCCTCCACTCAGACTTTGCGGGCCGGAAAGACCCGGCCCGTAAAGTCACTTTTTTTAACCATAAGTTCAACTTCCGGAAACTTTCACTATCAGATCTGATACCCTCATCCCCGCTGAAGTACTTAATGGACAAGTTTTCTCAAAAGCAAATATTAGCCTGAAGCACGGTTACGGAATATGCCGACAAATTTTAATTCAAATGTAATATTCCTCTAACAGGCCCGTAATAAACCCGGTGTTATAGTGATATAAACAGCTATGAAACCGTCTTTTTAATTTCGGTCAATTTGACTTTATCAGAGGAGGTGAGGCCACGGGATAAGAATATCGTTGGTATGTCGACTGCGGGGACGCGTGCCCTGCAACACATTTATTGAAAGGAGAAAACATGAAGAAAGTTATCACACTGATGGCAGTTTTACTTACAGCGCTTTACTTTTCGCCGGCAGGAGCCGCCGACATGCTCAACGGAGCGGGCGCTACATTCCCCTATCCGGTTTATTCGGCGTGGGCGTATGCTTACAACAAGGACACCGGGGTGAAGCTGAACTACCAGTCAATAGGATCGGGCGGCGGCATAAGGCAGATCACTGAGAGGACGGTGGACTTCGGCGCGTCCGATGCACCCCTCACCCCCGCACAGCTGAAGAAGGACAGGCTCTATCAGTTTCCCGCGGTCATGGGTGGCGTTGTCCCGGTAGTCAATATCCCGGGGGTAAAGGCGGGGAAGATGAAACTTGATTCAGCCGCCGTCTGCAAGATATACCTTGGTGAATTGAAATACTGGGACACCCCGGAAATCTCGCGATTAAACCCGGGAATGAAGTTGCCGCATCATGAAATAACCGTTGTCCACAGGTCTGACGGCTCGGGAACAACCGCCATATTCACCCACTATCTCAGCGGGGCATGCCCTGCCTGGAAAGAGAAAGTGGGCGCCGGAACTTCCGTGAGCTGGCCCACCGGCATCGGAGGCAAAGGCAACGAAGGTGTGGCGAACTATACGAGAAGGGCGCCGGATTCCATCGGTTATGTAGAGTTTGCATATGCAGTACAAAACAAACTTGCGTATGTCCTTCTGAAAAACCCGGCAGGCAATTTCGTTGCCCCCAGCTTCGCCACCTTCGAAAACGCAGCCGCCACGGCGAATTTCGATCCCGGACAGAATTTTCATCTCTGGCTTGTCAACGCACCGGGAAAAGACGCATGGCCCATTGCAGGGGCAACCTTCATCCTCCTTGCGAAAGAGAAAAAGGATTCCAACCTCAGGACGGTAAAGTTCTTTGACTGGGCATTCAAACAGGGCGATGCGAAGGCAAAGGAACTGATTTATGTCCCCCTCCCGGAATCTTTAAAGGACAAGATCAGGACTTACTGGAAAACAAACGGCATAATATAACCGCACCGGGTAAAAACGAGGGCAGGGACGCCTGACGGGCCATCTGCCCTCCCCACTTCAACAGCCGGAAAGACATGAAATTAATGAGGCTAGTCGACCGGAACAAATTCCGCGCCGGCTTCCGTGCAGCGGGGCCCCTGCCTCGCCCATCTCACCCTCGCCCTGGGAGAGGAGAAGCCGGGCAAAGAGTGTTTCGTTATTGTAAGGCTCTGTCCCTCTCTGACTTTCGCAGAGGTCATGAAACCGAATCCATAATCGGAAACATCAAGGGTAATGCCTTCAAAGACCTTTTCAGCGTCTTCATCCACATAAAACCGAAAGTTGGCGAGAATCCCATAGCGACCCGGCCGCCTGTCACTCTTTCGCGTTGATTTCATGGTTCTCCTCCTCCCATGACTTCTCTTCTCCGCCCCGTGACCGCCAAATAGCCGCCGCTTTTTCCCGGCCTGATTATTATACATGCATGCTGCGTGCCTGGTTAACACCTCTTTTTCGGGTAAAAAAAGGGCGTAATCGCTCCAAAATTGACAAAAAACGGCAAAAAAACGCCCTCTTTTGGCAGATAATAAACATTGCATCCACGCGGCCCGCAGTAGAATAGCCATGGTTTAATCTTTGAGGGCGACAACGATAGGACCGGCGCAGTTTATGATCCGGAGAACGAGACGACATATAGCGGGAAGATGTACCATGCCCCGGCGGACAAACTTCACTTGAGGGGTTATGTGCTTTTTCTCTATTCGGACCACTTCCTGGACGCGGCTGAACAGTTAATACCGCTATTCAGACCTTTCTCAGAAGGAAGGCGTGTGCAGAAAGTCCGGCGCCGAAGGCGACCATGATGCAGAAATTCCCCTTTTCCACCCCGCTTGCCAGAATATTGTCGAACACGAACCAGATTATCTTTTCTCCGCCGGTATGAAGCGCCCAGTGCCTTATATTTTCCACGGTGAGCGATCTCGGTTGAAGAAGGTCTCTTACTACCTGTGCAACCGCTTTCTTTACCAGGTGAGGGAGTTTTGTAGAAAGCTGGTTATATAGCTGGCCGTTCCTGTGGACATACCGTATGGCGTCCCGGTCCTCGGGGACATAGCAACTTGAGGATGCGATGAGCTCAAGACCTTCCGGACGGTCCCAGAGCACCGCAGCCGCAGCCCCGTCGCCAAAGAGAGCATTCGAGACAAGCAGGCTCAGATCATCCCCCATCTGAAATGTGGCGGTACATATCTCTACAGAAACGCTCACTACTGCTTTGCCCCCCGCTCCCCTTGCAAGCGCCCCTGCTACTTCCAGGTTGGGGATCGCGCCACCGCAACCGCTGCCCACGAGATCATACACCCTGATATTGCGGGCGAACCCCAGTTTTTCGATAAGGTACGTCGATATGCCGGGACAGATGTAGCCTGTGCAGGTATTGACCACGAGTCCTGAAATGTCTTCGGTCGACAGCCCCGCCCTGCTCAGGGCCTTCTGTACGGCCTCGGCCGAGAGATCGACGGCCCAGCGCGCGAAACGCCAGATACGGGCGTCGGGGTCCTCGCTCAGGAAATCCTGCGGGTCTTCGATGGCGAAGTACCTTTTACGGATGGCGGGGTGCGTCAGCAGGCTGTGCATCAGCGAGCGACTCCTGGAACTCAGCCTGTCCGAATACCGGTCCAGGAGATGCTTCTCCACCTCTGCCTGGTCGGCGGAAAAAGATGGCGTCGCGACCGCGACGGATGCAATATAAACTTTTCCCGCCGTTTTTTCTTCTTCATCCATGATCATACCTCCATGCCTAATAACCTGAGTCCCCGCCTTATGGCACTGGTATGTCTCCAGAGAGGGGATCGCACCCCCATCATATATGCCAGCCGATGAATAGCCGGGAGAAGTCGCATACCCAGTGACTCAGAATTCATAAAATTCATGTGTTCGTTCATTGAATTCTTTACCTGCTTCAGCATCCAGCCATAATCAACGGTGGGGGAGATGTAAAAAACGGGTTCAAGCATCTCGGCGGGTGTGAGCGAGAGAAGCCCCTGTTTTCTCGCTATTAAGTCGAGTTCCGTCCCGGGATAGGTTCGTATGCCCATCCCGAAAAAAGCCGCGTCCTTCGGACGGATAACAGTTTCGGCAAACCGGAGGGTTTCCCTTACCGTCCCCCTGGTCTCATTCGGCCCCCCCATCATGAATATCCAGACACAGGGGAGATCGTGGCGCCCGACCACCTGCGCCGCTTTATACACATGTTCGGCTGAGAACCCCTTCCCCAGTCCCTCAAGGACGGCGTCAGAAGCACTTTCCACGGTAATGCCGATACCCGAAAAACCCGCTCTTTCCATTGACGAGATAAGGTCGTCATCGATAAAGAGGGGGTTCAATTCGAGGCTCTGCAGAGACGCCTGTGAGCGGGTCCGTATCAGTTCGTGACAAATAGCGAGCGCATGACTATAGGGAGCGTTGAAAACGTTGTCCACAAGCTCAATATTGCGGAATCCCTTCGATACCAGTCTGCCTATGTTGGCGGCAACCTCTTCAGGGTCGCCCAGGCGGTAACTGCCTCCCTCAATCTTCCGGTACGTACAGTACACGCACGAAAACTGACATCCAAGTTTTGTCTGAACGGGCCCTGTCGATAGTCTCCTGAGATATGCCGTGACATCGATGTATCGATGAAAATCGGGTAAATCACAGGAGCAACGGTCCTGCCGTGATCTAAAGTGATTGGAATAAAACGTCTCCTCCTCCAACCACGCTACCCCCTCAAGCGTCTTCGGACATCCATCAGCCAGTTCCCCGAGAAACTGAGGAAATACGGTCTCCCCGTCACCCAGCACGGCCCATTCGGCGCCGGTAAAACGGAGCAATTCCTCCGGCATTACGGAGACGGCGGCGCCGCCCAACACCAGAGGGGCAGAGGTTAAATCCCGTGCGGCGCCGATGAGAGGGGGAAGTTCCCTTATGAAGAATTCCGGGTAACTGCAGTCGTTATTATCGATGTTCCTTATTGAAAGCCCGACAACGTCCGGCTTCTCCTTTTCAAGTTCGCGCCTGACCGCAACCACGGGGTCGTCCTCAAACATCACGTCCACAAGCCGGGCCCTGTGTCCGGCCCTCGCCGCGGCTTCCGCCACCATGCATGCCCCAAGGGGAATAACCGGCATAGGGAATTGATTGCGGTTGGTGCTTATAATGAGAACGTTCATTTTCTTTCTACATCATATCACAGCCGGTACAGGACTGCTGTCTGTGAGTCAGGAAAGCAATGAAAATGGCCGTCCGGACAATTCTGTCTCTCTATTGAAGCCGTCTTAACACTTTTCGATGCTCAGGAAGAACAGCGCATTAGAAAATCACTGTTTTAATCGCTTGACAATTGGTCCCAACGTGATAGTCTCTAAATATGCCCTTCAGCAGTCGGCGACTTTTTCCTCAAAGGCTTCCTTCGCAGAAGAGTGCTCCGATAGCTGATTGCGGAAAAAAGGAACCACAGCAGGTGGCTACTTTCCCCTTACAAATTCGGGCCGGGATGAGCAGGTCGGTGCAAGAAAAGTCTTACAGATTAATAGTGCCCTTGCTTGGCTTGATGTTGGTGCTTACTGCCTGCGCAAGTCAACAGCCGCTGGTAACAATCGGACCGGCCAAAGGCGAGACGAAGATAGAGGTCAAGGCCAGCAATTTCAAGTTCCAGCCCAACAACATCAAGGCCTATAAAGGCGGCGTGCTGGTGGTCCGGATCGAAAACATCTCGGATACGGTGCATAACTTTACGATAAACAATCCTGAAGGCCGGGCGCTGCATAGTGTGCCTCTCCCCCCCAGGAAAACTACAGCGGTCAAGGTTGACCTCTCCGAGCCGGGCACATACGAATTCTATTGCGACAAGCCTTTTCATGCCGCCTTCGGTATGAAGGGCAGGATTGAGGTCGTTCAATAGCTGCAGGCTTATTTTTACAGCAAACTTGTCTTTGATTCGGGGGGATGACCGACTGTCATTAGATGGATCCTGTCCTCACATTGCCCAAGGGGGGACCATGAAAAAAATGCCGGCTTTTCAGTACCGTATATGGCTCATGGTGTTGCTTACCCTCGCCGCCTCGCGGGCGCTGGCGCTTGAAAATTCACCGCAAGTCGAGAAAGGCAAAGAGATCTTTGAAAAGAAGTGTTCGATGTGTCATACCATCGGTGGAGGAAAAAAAGTCGGCCCTGACCTTCAGGGAGTCACGAAGCGGAGGGAGCGGGAGTGGCTTGTGGCCTGGATTTCCGATCCCGGCAAGATGATCAGGAGCGGTGACGAGACTGCCACAGAACTCATAAAGGGTTACGGGAATCTCCGCATGCCGGCACTCGGCCTTTCTCTTGAGGAGATATCCGCAGTGATCAGCTACCTTGACGCCAAAGAGGTCCATCGACTCGGCCCTCCCGAGGCGCAGATCATGAAAGAGACCGGAACACCCGAGGTCTATTTTCTCTCCGAGACTTATCTTCAGGCATACCAGGATGAGCGGGGGAAAAGGTATGTTCCGGTTTATGAGCATGTCTTGATGGACCTCAGGAACAGCAACAGAAAACTCGGCTTCCATGCATCGGGATGGATAGATTACGACCTGAAGACACTCAGGACGACGAGGCGGGAGACGGACGAGCTCACTTACGCTTTCTTGAGATATGCGCCTTTTGCCGACAACCGCCTCACTTTCAATCTCGGCAGGCATCTGGTCTTCGAAGGTGTTGCATCGGAGCAGGTCGACGGACTGTCTTCGCGATGGGAGATCACGGCTAACACAGGTTTTTCGGTCTTCGGCGGAGTTCCTGTGGAGACCGAGTTCGACGGCAGGACGGGGGACCTGATTTACGGCGGACGGGTATTTCAGAGGGTTACTCGGAAGCTGGAGGCCGGGGCCTCTTTCCTGAGAGAAACCGACGATAACGGTCAATACCGGGAAGAGGCAGGCATCGACATCTGGCTGCTCCCGATGAAGAAGCTGGAATTTCAGGGCCATTCTTTCGTGAACCTGGATACGGGCGGCTGGATGGAGCATTCGTATGCCCTCCGGTACTTTCTGTCCGGTGAACTGACGGTAACGGGCCTCTTCCTCCATAGCAGTTATGATGACGCTTTTTCGGCGAGGACGCTTAATGTGTTTTCTCCGGAGTTTCTGGGGAAAGACGAGGAACTCACAAAGACAGCGGGCCACTTCGAATATCGCTGGAGCAGGGACCTGACCGCCGTCGCGGACATTGCGGCATATTCTTACAAGGAGGCCGGCAGCGCCTTGTATTATGGCGGAGGTGCCACGGCTACCGTCTACGGGATATCGTCGGGTATCGAACTCCACCGCATGCAGGGAAACTCGGAGAGGCTGAGGTACACCGAGTTTCGCATGTACGCAAAGAGCGGGCTCCGGAAGATGGCAATCTCGGTCGATGCCATCGACCTCCATTATGACAAGGCCTTTTCGGGTTTGAGCGACGCCTATTCCGTCGACGGTACGATTTCTTATCCGGTGACCGGGAAGCTGAAAGCCGGACTTTCTGTCGAGTATAGCAAGAATCCGGATTTCACCGGCGACACCACTGTGCTTTTCAGGCTGGCCTATAACCTCAGGAGATGATGATGAACAGACTGCTTATTGTCTCAATGCTGGTATCCTGTCTGGTGCTTCCAGGACTCTCGTTTCCACGGAGTCTTGACGCCGCCGAAGTAAAAATTCCGGAGACTCATCCGATCGAGCTGACCGCAAGACCGCGCTGCACCGAGTGCCACACAGATGAAACGGGCGTGGCTCTTAAACCCATCAAGGTTTTCAGTCACAGCAGCGACTGGATCACTGTGCACCGGTTCTACGCCTCCCAGACCTTTCACCTGTGCAACGCCTGCCATAAAGAAGCCTTCTGTACGGACTGCCATGCATACAAGAACGAGTTAAAGCCCAGTAGCAGATATTCGGGCTCACCGGAGCGATGGCTCCCTCACAGGGGTGACTACCTTTTCCAGCACAGGATCGACGGCAGAATCGACCCAACGAGTTGTTTCCGCTGCCATGGCAGACAGAACAACGCACTGTGCAGGAGATGCCACCGATGAGGCTGGAATTCGCTCTTCTCATTCTTTTGATGCTCACCGGCTGCGGCAGCGGATCGGACGCCGGAAGGGTCTTTGTCTCCTCCTCCGGACACCCCGCCGACTGGGTCAATCCCCTGTTCATCGGGCGAGATGACTTCCACGGCACCAGGATCAGGAATCTGAGAGATGGTCCGGAGGACGGTGTCCTGTTTGTGCGCCACTGTTCCGCCTGTCACGGTGCAAATGCAGAAGGCAAGATCGGCCCCAGCATCCGTGGTGACACCATAGACCTGATCAATACCGCTATCGGGTCCTTCCCGATCATGAGAGGCCATGCCGTCCTCAGTCAGGAGGAACGGCAGTCCATAGCAGATTATCTTTCGTCGCCCGGAGCAAATCTTCCGGCAGTGGAGTTTGTGTTCGACACATCACTCTGCATGGAGTGTCACGGGACAGATCTCGATGGTGGCATCGCCGAGGTCAGCTGTTTTGCGTGTCATAACGGCCCGGACGGAAGCGTCGGGCACCCGGCCGGCTGGTTGTCGCGGATTGACGACCCTGCTCATTTTCATGGGAGGTATGGAAAGCGCTTTGTCGTCTCCTGTACAAACTGCCATGGTTTTGATCTGAGAGGGAGAATAGGTCCACCCTGTTCGAGTTGTCATGACGGCACGACCGCACCGGTTCTGGAACCGTTTTCATTAAACGATGCTGCAACCTGAGTGCAGACAGAAAGGAGAAAAGCGTGAAGTAGAATTTCGGCCAGGGGAATGAAAAAAAGAAGCATTAACCTAAAACATTGAGGGGGTTACCATGAAAAGATTAATAGTTGTATTTCTATCAACATTTTTGTGCATGGTCGGTGGTCCGGCTTTGTCTTCAGCGGCCCAGACCTTTGATGTATCAATGGGGAATTATTTCTTCTCGCCGTCAGACCTCACGATAAACGTGGGGGACACAGTGCGATGGACTAATCCCACCGGCACTCTCCATACCACGACGAGCGGGCAAGGCTGCAGCAGCAGCACCAGCGGCGCGGTCTGGGACTCCGGAACCATGTCTAACGGCGACAGTTTTTCCGTCACCTTCGACCAGCCCGGAACGAATCCTTACCACTGCACGTTCCATTGCGGCCTCGGAATGACGGGAACGATTACCGTGATCGCGGCTTCAACGACCATTCCTCTTCCCCAAACCGCGCAGACCTTCACTTATTCCGCGGTGGCTTTGCCTTCCCTCAGCACATCGCCGGCCGAGGCACAGCCTATCGGTATCGGTGATGTTGCAACGGGCGGCGCCAATCTGGCCATAAGCGTCGCCCTCGACCAGTTTGAGGGACCTGTCGATATCTATTTCCTGCTCTATAACCAGTCAATCGATCCGGTCAACATCTACCAGTTAACGTCTTCCGGCCAGTTGCAGACGCTTGCGGCGGGGCTTGCGCCCTGGATACCGTCTTCTCCGGGCCCGATCAATCAAACCCTGTTTGGCACCATACCCCTTTCAAGCCTTCCCCCGGGAACATATCTATTGGGAGTCGCGGTAATGCCGGCCGGCGACCAGAGCCTCGCCAAATTCTATCTCTGGGTTACGGACTTCACGGTGGTCCAGTAATGATGACTCGTGAAGCGTTCAATAGTTCCGGTGAGGGACCTCGAAGCGTTATGAACGAAAGCGAATTGGCCCGCGCTGAGTTTCGGGCGAGGGATTCCTCACCGCCGTTGTGAAATTTCCCATTGAGTGGGTGGCCGGGGACTCCTCACCAGGCAGGATTTCCGTGCCATCCCTCTCTTTCCTTCTCACTACCCGGATATCCTCTCTTTCTCAATTACCCGCCGGCCCTGAGAATTTTCGTTCAACCTCACTCACAGCTGGTCATACGCCGCGGTCCGGTTTTTTCTGCGTGCCAGTTCGCTGGCGTAGCGCTTTCCCAGGGTCAGAGCATGCTCCCCGGCCCATTCGGTCAGTTTTGTTTTCCCTGCGGGAGGGGAATCCGTACAGAGGAGTCCCGCCATCAGGCCTTCGATCTCGTCATGTGTCAGCGTTATATCATTCAGTACCCTGCCGACTGCCACCCCGATAAAATAGCCGAGATCCCTGGGGATAGGGACAACGGGTCTCCGGTGTCCGATAATCCTCCCGATCTCTTCGACCAACTCCCTGTAAGAGAACGTCTCCGGACCTATGGCATCGATAATCCTGTTTTCCATATTTTGCCCTTCCTTCACGGCCAACTCTGCCAGGTCATCTACGTAGATCGGCTGGAGCCGGTATCTTCCGTCACCGAAGACCCCGAAGACCGGAAAGTGCCGCAGAAACCAGGCGATATTGTTGATCAGGATATCTTCCCTGCCAAAAAGGACCGCCGGTCTCAGGATGGAATAATGGAGTCCCGATTCCTTCAATGCGCGTTCGAGCTTCGCCTTGCCTCTGTAATATTCGAACGGCGACTCCTCGGAGGGGTTGGCTATGCTTACGTGGACAATCTTTCCGACACCCGCTACCCGGGCGGCACTGAACAATGTCAGCGTATTTTCGATCGCCCGGGAATATGAGAAACCCGGATAATTGAACCTTACCCAATAGTTATTGTAGAGGACCGCCGCCCCCTCCAGTGAATCAGCAAGCTTATCAGGATGGTCAAAATTGTACGGATATGCCTCCACCCTGCCTTGAAAGGGATTGCTGCGATGAGGAGAGTTTGTTATCGTGCGCACCCTACGGCCGGCATCCAGCAGGCGCTTCGCGATGTATTTTCCGGAAAATCCGAAGGCGCCCGTTACGACATGAAGATCATCTCCCATAGTTTCTCCCTTCTTCCACTCTCACCGCCCCCCTCCAGGTCTCTTAAATTCCTCCTTCTCTCCTTTTCCGGTAAACAAAAGGCCGAACCTGCCATGGATAATCCCAGGCAGCTCGGCCATCTTCCCCTTACTAAGATCCGCCGCTTTCCGTCCCCTTCTCACGGAGGGTTGGGCTTTTTCGGGACACCTGTCTTAATTACGTCTATCACACAATGTGCCGCCTGTCAATCGTCATGCAGGCGGCAATTGACACACGTTACATTAATGTTAAACTTCAGTTAAACGTCAGTTAAATCGCCCAAAGTCTGTTGCGGCGGAGTGGGCGCAAATGTTATATCTTAATCATGATGAGTAAAAAGATCCTCGTCGTCGACGATGAGGCTGACATTGTAGAACTCTGCTCTTACAACCTCCGGAAGGAGGGGTATGACGTAGCATCTGCACCGGACGGCGAAGCGGCCCTTGGAAAAATCAGGGAAGATAATTTCGACCTGGTCCTCCTAGACTTAATGCTCCCCGGCCTGCAGGGCGTAGAACTCTGCAGGATCATCAGAAACGATCCGGCGACCGCTTCTCTGCCGATCATAATGCTTACCGCAAAAACCGAGGAACTCGACAAGGTCCTCGGCCTTGAGATGGGAGCGGACGACTACGTCACCAAACCATTCAGTCCCAGGGAACTCCTGGCCCGCGTGAGGGCCGTCCTGAGAAGATCGGGGGCAAAAGCGGAGAGGGCGGCGCCGAAAGAAAAAGAAACGGTAATAAGGCTTGGTGCTCTTGTCATCGATCTCTCCGCTTACACCGTAATAAAAGACGGCAAACCGTTGGACCTCAGTTCTACCGAGTTCCGCCTCCTGTCACATCTGGTCGAAAACAAAGGTAAGGTATACAACCGTGAGCAGCTTCTCAATACGGTATGGAAGGACGGGGGCTATGTCGAGCCCAGGACGGTTGACGTCCATATCAGGCGGCTGCGCACGCAGATCGAAGATGACCCGGCAAATCCTCTTTACATAAAAACAAAAAGAGGAATCGGATATTATGCCAATGCGGATGTTTAACCGCCCGGAGCCCCTCTTACCCCTCTGCTGATTCAATGAATCCGTCGACACGGGTCTTCTTATGGGGTGTTGCCACATCTGCATTTCAGCTTGAAGGCTCTCCTCATGCCGACTGGACGTCATGGGATGCCGCATTAAGCCGGAAGCCCGACGTCACGGACCATTATAAACTGTACAGACAGGACCTGGTACTGCTGAGAGACCTGGGGGTAAACTCCTATCGCTTCTCTGTTGAATGGAGCAGGTTGCAGCCCCGCGAAGATAGCTGGGACGAAAATGCCATCCGGCATTACCAGGACGTTGTGACGATCCTCCGGAGCTATAACATAGAGCCGATGGTCACCCTTCATCACTTCACCCACCCGCTCTGGTTCATAAAAAAATATCCCTGGCATGAAGATGCCTCCGTAAAAAAATTTCTCGAATATGTCGGAAAGATCGTTGCCGGACTGAAAGGGGTAAAGTTCTGGATAACCTTCAATGAACCGTATGTCCTTGTGCTGGGCGGATATTTCGAAGGCTGCACTCCTCCCGCAATCAAAAATGTCCCCCTGGGAATCAGGGCGCTTACGAATATACTGCGCGCCCATGCCTCTGCCTACGATATTATTCATTCCGTCAACCCGGATGCCCAGGTGAGTGTTGCTCACAACATGGCAGCGCTGGCACCGTGGAGAAAATGGAATCCCCTGGACAAGCTTTTGGCCCGGCTGGCAAAGTCTTTCTACAATCATTCCATGCTCGACGCTTTTCTCAGCGGTACTCTTAGCCTCAAATTTCCCTTCAGGGAAGAGCAGAGCATAGCCCTGCCCATAAAGGGGAAGCTCGATTTTTTTGGAGTCAATTATTACACGAGGATCCACATGCGGTTCAATCCTTTCAGGAAGATGGCTGTAGAGATGAGGCATCGGGACATCGACGGATACGGGCTCACCGACCTCGGATGGGAGGTACATCCCAAGGGACTCGAAAAGGTTCTCCGACACGCCTCCCGACTCAACATACCCCTCATCGTAACCGAAAACGGAATAGCTACCCGGGACGGCCAGAAAAAGATTTCATTCATGAAAAGACATATTGATGTTATCGAGCGGTGCATCCGGGAAGGCATGGACATAAGGGGCTATTTTTACTGGTCTCTGATCGATAACTACGAGTGGCTCCAGGGGCTTGACTCCCATTTCGGACTCTACAGGGTAGATTTCGACACTCTCCAACGCACCCCCACAAATGCCGCGTCATATTATTCCTACATCATAAAAAGCCGGAATTTCTACTGATCCAAACAACTGATTTTGCTCCGGGATAGCCCGGCATGCATAAAAAGCCAATATATGGCGGTAAGGGCACATCCCCAAATTTAACCTCAATTTAACAGCGGTTTCATAATCCTGCAACGGAAGAACATTACTATAAATAGAGCATGAAAAAACAGTTCCCTGCACAGACTGGCAATGCTTCTGTGTGACTTTCACATTCACACAACATACTCTGACGGCTCGGTAGAGCTGAGAAGAACCATCGATATTTTCGGACAGGCCGGCTTCGATGTAATCGCTATTACCGACCACGTTGTCAACGGCGACAATTCGCTGGGAAAACTCGCTCACCGCTTCAAATATTCAGTCACCTCAAACAACTTTTACGGGTATATCGACCACATAAACAGAGAGGCCAGGCGGGCCCGGGAAAAATACGGCATGCTGGTCATTCCGGGCGTTGAAATTAGCAAGAACCATCTAACGCCGGACAGGTCGGCCCACCTCCTGGTCATCGACATCCGGGATTTCATTCCCGCCTGCTGGAGTTATGAAGAGATCTTCCTGGAGGTGAAAAAACAGCGGGCCCTGACGGTCGCCTGCCACCCGCATCATATGACCCTCAAGACCGACAGGGACACCCTCTTCCTCTGGAACAACCGGGACAAGTACGCCCGCTACATCGACGCATGGGAGATAGCCAACAGGGACGACATGTTCAACGTCGTAGGGCTGAAAAAATATCCTTACATCGCAAACAGCGACTTCCACAAACCAAGACACCTTTATTCATGGAAAACTCTTCTGAACTGCGAGAAGGACACAGAGGCGATAAAGGAATGCATCAAACACAACAAGGGCGTGGCGATGACGCTCTTCAGGAATTAGGAGGTGAGCATGACCTTTTTTTGGATATGCGCCGTCATTGCACTTATTGGACTGGTCGGTTATCTGTTCCAGTCGCTATCAGTGCGGTTCTATACTGCGCCGCGTCTCACGGAGGAAGAAGGCCGTTACCGGAGTCTTCCGCCCGTCTCGATTCTCAAGCCTCTGAAGGGACTCGATGACGGTCTGTTCGACAACCTCGAAAGCTTCTGCAATCTCGATTATCCCGCGTATGAGATCATCTTTGCGCTGCAGAACAGGAACGACCCGGCGGGCAGGGTGGCTGAAAGGATAAAAGAGAAATATCCCTCAAAAGACATATCGGTCGTTGTCGAATTCTGTGACGATGGTTTGAATCCGAAAGTAAACAACCTCATACCAGCTTATAAAAGGGCGAAATACGACCTCCTGCTCATCAGTGACAGCAATGTCCGCGTCGAGAAAGACTATCTGGCGGCCGTCGCCGGCCATATGACGGATCCCTCTGTTGGGCTTGTCAGCAATATGATCAAGGGGGTAAACGGACGCTCGCTCGGCGCCGTTCTGGAAAATCTCCACCTGAATTCCTTCATCGTCGGAAGTGTCTGCTTCCTGGACAAATATCTGGGGCTGCCCTGCGTTATCGGAAAATCCATGCTGATGAAGAGGAGCGACCTCGAAGCCATAGGGGGTTTTGCAGCTGTCAAGGACCTTCTGGCGGAAGATTACATCATAGGGCAACGCATCCATAAACTCGGCAAGAAGGTCGTCCTGTCGAATCACATTGTCGGGAATGTCAATGAATACTGGGAATTCAGAAAGTTTTTCAACAGACATACCCGCTGGGGCAAACTGAGATGGCACATCGGAGGGATAAAGTACTTCCTAGAGCTGATCGGCAATGCGGTCTTCATTTCCTGCCTGCCCCTTGTTTTTTCTCCGCTAAGAGTGTCGCTGCCCCTTGCCGCACTGGTAAGTTCGTTGAAGATAATCTGTGACTACTATATCGGGAGGAAACTCGGAGCGCGCATGAACCCCTTACTGTATCTCCTTGCACCGGTTAAGGATATCTTCATAGGCTGCATATGGTTCGTTCCTGTTTTCAGCAACAGGGTCGTCTGGAGAGACAACACATATCTGATCGGCAAAGACTCTCAGCTGTTTCCATGTCCTGCCGCCGGCAAGCGGCACTGGAGACCTGCAATTATAGCGGCCATCAGGTCGAAGCTCGCATTATCCAGGTCATGAGAAAGGAGGCTTACATGTCGTCAGCACCTGTGCATTTTTCACAAATAAGCACCACAGACGCCGAACATGACTGCCCATTCGGAAACGTGGAATCCGGCATCTGTTCCCGGAAACGTGGAATCCGGCATCTGTTCCGCATCGTTGTCTTCCATGGTTATCGGGCCGCACCGCAGGCGGTCTTACTGCAGCAGTGACAATTACGACAACTGTCCTGTTTTTCTTGCAAAGATGCTGCGGAAGAAAGATTGGTAAACCTGGACTGTAAAACTCAAGCAGGACTATAGGAAGAGATGCCGACTAATGACTCGAATGCCGCAGCCGAAATCAGGAGTTCACGTACCGTCCATAAAAAACATCAAGCGTCAGGAGGAAGACATGAAATGCATGTATCTTGTCAAGAGGACGAACCTGTCCTGCAGGGCCCTGGAAAGACCTTACGCCCCCAGCCTGTTTCAGCTTACCGAATACTGCAGGAGCACTGCCTACAGGAAGTGTCCGTTTTATCTTCAGGGCATCATAAGCGCTAACCAAAGAGAAGACAGTGTTGGGCAGCGCCGCCGGAAGAAATGCTCCATGACTTCATTTTGCCGGTAGCTGAGAAGGTGAACGAAGATTTCATGTTGCTGAAATAATCCTGTAACTTCTCTTCATTAAAATATATACAGTTCAAAAAAAGGAGGAGTCCAATGAAATGTCCGGCATGCGGCAGAACAATGTTGGAGACTGGAAGATTCGCCGAGTGTCCCAACATCCTGTGTGATTACCAGGAAGAAATCGAAGGCAGGGAACCAGTCCTTACGGCAAGGCGTGACTTGCCGCAGATCGTCTTCATCAACAGTCCGAACTACCCTATTCCTGAGAAGCAAAGGACGATATGACGATTACAATGATAAAAGAAAGAAGACAGCTTGTCGAGTGCCCTTACTGCAACGCCGAAACCGATGTGTGCTTGGCGTCCCTGAGATCCGTCAAATTGAAGAAGCTGGTAAGGCTTCACCGCTGCAATGATAACAGCTATTACAGATGCGCGCTTTTCCTGGCCAAAAGGACCGGCCTGACATGCCGGCCGGCTTCCTCTTACACTGAGAACCTTCAGCCTAGGACCACTTCTTTCCCAGGGATTCCAGACCTGCCCGCCCGAGATCTTCGGGACTCATGACGATGTGGAATTCCACGCAGGCACTGAACTCCAAAAACCAGGGCTCCGCAATGCCTGGCACTTTAGAGGCGTCCGGCAGATCAACAATAATGACAGCCGAACGCAGACCGTTGTACTCCGTGAAATAGACGGATTCCGGTTTTATCTCGTCGAGAATATTTTGAATCTTTTTACCCACCGTGCCTTCTTTTACCGCTGCATTGAAGGACTCGTGAGGGAATTTCACGTGGACAAGCATTCTCATGGTGCTCCCCTTTCATAAACAATAGTTTATCGGGACCGGCCGATAATATTTGACCCATCCGTCTTTGACTTCAGAATATCATAAATAGTGAAATTGTCAACGAGTTGTCCCGGCGAGATGCTAATCTCCGCCTCCTGCCAGCCTGTCGGCCGCTTGCCCCAGACGCCTTGATTATTTTATGGTCTGAAAGTAAATTAAACAATGCGGAATCGAAGGGGCGGTCTCTTTCGTTTCCTGCTTCATAAGGGTACGGTTAAAGGAGAATATGAAGCATCTTCTATCGGTTAATTTGGCCCTGGGTCAATCGGCATGAAACCAAAGGCAAGCTGCCACATCCGCCGTCTTCCCGACGGTGAAGTCATCGGCGAAATCGTCGGCGAAGACGGCCGGGTGCTGGAGACCAGGCATTTCGGAAAGTATACAGAGGAGGATTTTAAGCGTTTATCGAGCGTGATCAAGCAGGAGATGCCTGGGCTGGATGTCACCGGCATAGAGATTTCCGGGAACTGAAAAGTATGAAAAGGGAGCTCATACTGATATCCTCTTTAATCCCGGCACCCTGACGATCTATATTGCATTGATCCCAAACGAAAACTATAATCAACAGGGGGAGGCGATAGCGAGGTGCACCTGACAGACCGCTTATTCAAAAAAGTCCCGATGTCTTCCGGATTGTCTGAGCCGGCGGCAAACTTCAACTGTAGAAGGAGGTCCAAATGAGCTGGCTGAATGCCCTGGACGGTTTCATGTGGGGCAAATACATGATGATCGCGCTTTTTTTCACCGGCATCGTGTTGACCGTCAGACTCCGGGGAGTGCAGTTCAGAAAGCTGGGACATGCCTTGAAACTGGCCTTCACCGGCGCTTCTTTCAAGGCCGGGGCACAGGACGAAGGAGACATCACCCCCTTTCAGGCCCTGATGACCACCCTGGCCTCCACCGTGGGCAACGGCAATATCGCCGGGGTTGCCACCGCTATTGCCCTGGGTGGACCGGGCGCGCCGCTCTGGATGTGGATTACGGCGCTAATCGGCATGGCCACCAGGGGAACGGAGGCGATGCTCGGTGTAAAATACCGGCGCAAAGCCGATGACGGGACGATGATCGGGGGAGCATTTTATTATCTGGAAGAAGGCGCATCCGAGCATATCGGGAAGAACCTGGGAAAACTCCTGGCCGTCTGCTTTGCCTTCGCCGGCATGATAGCCGCCTTCGGAATAGGCTGCATGGTCCAGTCCAACAGCGTTGCGCTTTCTGTTACCACCCTCTTCAATATCAAAGATGTCGCCACCGCCAACTTGGCGGTGGGTTTCCTTCTGGCAGCTCTGACGGCCGTCGTCATCCTGGGAGGTGTGAGGCGGCTGGGCTCAGTTGCCGAATGGTTCGTGCCGTTGATGGCCGTGGTCTATATCGGCAGCGGGTTGATCGTCATCCTGCTCAGGATCGGCGCCCTTCCCGAGGCCGTTGCCCTGATCTTCCACAGCGCTTTCTCTGGTCAGGCGGCCGCCGGCGGCTTTGCGGGGGCAGCGGTTGCCAAAGGCATTCAGTTTGGCGTGGCCCGCGGCATCTTTTCCAACGAAGCCGGACTGGGCACCGGTTCGCTGGCACACTCGGCCGCCAGGACCGCCGATCCCGCCAGACAGGGGCTGATCGGGATGACGGGAACGTTCATCGACACCATCGTGACCTGCTCTGTCACTTCTCTGGCTATTGTCATGACAGGCGCATGGCAGACCGGCCAGACCAGTACCGCCCTGACCATCACCGCCTTCAGCAGTGTCATGGGAATATTCGGGGGGTATATCGTTACCATGGGTTCGGTTCTGTTCGGCTATTCCACCATTCTGGGCTGGTCCTACTACGGCGAACAGTGCACCGAATATCTGTTCGGTTCGGCTACCAACATTCCCTATCGGGCCCTGTTTGTTATTGCCACTTTTATCGGCGCCGTGGCAAAGCTTTCCTTTGTCTGGACCCTGTCGGACGTGTTGAACGGTTTTATGGCTATTCCCAACCTGATCGGTCTGCTCGTTTTAAGCGGTGTCGCGGCCAGGACTTTAAACCATTATCTGGACGGCATTTCGGCCGAAGAGAATCCGGGCACGAATCACAGCTAGATTATGTGCCATGCTCCAGCCTGTCTCCAGGGACTTTCGATGTCCCGGAACTGAACCATAATAATGATGATTATAAATGGAAATCGATAAATAAGCAGACAACTAACCTTAGCGGAGGTCGTCTGTTTACCGCCGTATTAAGAAGTTTTAATTTGACGCGCCCTGAATTTTCTGAGAGGATGGTAGTAAGAGGCTTATCAGATTCAAGAATGTTTCTTGAATGTGTTGACACGACGGCGATTTCTGGGGGCTTCTGAAATAGAGACCGTCGAGGCCTTATGGGTGGCAGAGAGGATTTCTGGATAAATTGCATGAACTGGGCTCGGGGTCCGCGAAAGGAAAATCACATAAGAATTATCAGGAATGCCTGCTGAAGTGCGATATGAAGCATAAATTGATCATCCTCCATCTTGAGGACAATAAGGACGACTCTGAACTCGTTCGAAGAGAACTCCTCAGGGAATCGCTAGAATGTGATCTGGTGCGTGTTGAAACGCAAGAAGACTTTGCGGCTGCGCTCGAAAAAGGCGGGTTTGATCTCATCGTAGCGGATTATGCTCTTTATTCCTTCGACGGTCTTTCCGCATTGTACATGGCGAAGCAAAAGTGCCCGGGACTACCGTTCATTTTTTTGTCTGGCGCCATCGGGGAAGAATTTGCAATAGAAACAATAAAGAAAGGCGCCACGGACTATGTCCTTAAAAATAGCCTCTCGCGGCTTCCTGTTGCAATACGTCGGGCATTGCTCGAACTTGAAGAACATACTAAACTCAGGCAGGCGGAAGAAGAATTGGAGAAATACAGGAAACACCTGGAAAACATGGTAAAGGAACGTACTAACGAGTTGAACAAATCAAAAGAACGACTTCAACTTGAACTCGCCAATCGCAGGAAACTTGAAGAGAAATTGCGCACAGCCTCAATGACGGATGAACTGACGGGCCTCCTTAATCGCCGGGGTTTTTTGATCTTCGCACACAAACAGTGTGAAATTGCCAAAAGGAACAAAACGAATTTCGCTATTCTTTACCTCGATCTGGACGAGATGAAGAGAATCAATGATGAATTTGGGCACAGAGAAGGTGATCAGGCGTTGGTTGATATCTCAACCATGCTGAAGAAAAGTTTCCGGGCTTCGGATATTATCGCCCGGATTGGAGGAGATGAGTTTGCAGTCCTTATAACGGACCCTGGTACCTTCAGGCTTGAAAAAGCCGTTGCCGGCCATATTGGGGACAACCTCAAGATTCATAATGAACAGACAAAAAAGGGATATAAACTTTCCGTCAGCATGGGAATGGTGCATTACAATGCGGAACAGCCATGCCCTTTGGAGGATCTTCTTGTCAGAGCAGATGAATTGATGTATGCTCATAAACAGCAACGTGGACTTGAAAGAGAGACGATTCCATCCGAAAAAGGGGGAAAGAAACAGGACCGCTTGTGGGAACGTTACGAGAGCGACGTCAGCCTTCGGGCGGAGATATTGGTCTCTGGCAGCGCCGTTATCAAAAATATCAGTGTCAGTGGAATAGCTTTAAGAACATCCCAAAGACTAACGAGAAATACAATTTACATAATCAGGATACGGACCTCCGGCGGTGAAGAATTATCGTGCCAGGCCCAGGTCATCTGGTCTTCCTTAGTAGGTAAAGTTTCTAAGAAATACGGCGGGCTTTACTATGAGGCCGGCCTGAGATTCGTCGAAGCGAATAAGCAGTTCATAGGATCTTTGGAGAACCTTATTTACAGTACGTCGACCCCATTTTGTCTTTGGGAACATATGGAAGGCTCCGACGGATGGACCTCAACCTCTTCTTCGTGAAACCTGCCGAGTACACTGGATAAAGGAAACGTCGTCGTAACTATATGGCCGGCCTGCTGTTTCGTCCAACCAAAATGAAACAGCCAATAAATTTCATCACGAAGAATAAAATAATCACATTCATCCTAGTTTGGGTAATTGTAGCGCTAACAGTACTAACTTATAAGGTAACTGTAAAACAGATAAGGAGCGCAATTTTGCCGGATAAAGTTATTGAAGCTCCTTACGGGGACAAGGTATTTTATGGGGATGGGTGGGATTTGGTCTCTATTGTATGTAAGAAAGGCGGATTCAATATACTTGATTATGCCGGCAAAGAAATTACTCTCGAACGCTCTCTGGCGTTCAACGGTACCGCTACGTTCAGGTAGGAGGAAATTGTCAGCCCTCCTCTGAGCTGGCAAGAACAGGAGGCAAAAGCAGACGCAAAGTTCCCTGGTTGACAAAAGTAATCATCATCTGTTACTGTTGATAACAGTTCTCATTATCGTGGCAACTTTATGACTATGATCAAGGCAAAAGATATTTTCCAGAAATATCTGAGAGAAAAGGGATTACGTAATACCAGACAGCGGGAAATAATTCTCGACACCTTCTTCTCGGCCGACAAACATATTACTGTGGAAGGGCTTGCTAACTTGATAAAAATGAAGAATCCCGAAATAGGGTATGCAACCGTCCACCGGAACCTAGGCCTGCTCTGTGAGTGCGGCCTGGCTGATGAAATAAAGATCGGCACAAAGAAGGCCAGGTATGAGCCCAAGTTCGGGAGGGAGCACCACGACCACCTTATCTGCATAAAGTGTGGACGATTTATCGAGGTCAATGACAAAAAGATCGAAAGGCTTCAGGACAAGCTTGCAGAAGCCAACGACTTTGTTCCGGTGAGGCATAAGCTGGAGAT
>JARRRI010000016.1:0-27446 GCA_037380845.1 Candidatus Sulfobium sp.
CAGAAAATCTTCGGCTTTCCTGGCAAACCATACGTCCGCACCCTCGCTGTCC
Source organism: Candidatus Sulfobium sp. (assembly GCA_037380845.1). Classification (GTDB taxonomy): domain Bacteria; phylum Nitrospirota; class Thermodesulfovibrionia; order Thermodesulfovibrionales; family UBA6898; genus JARRRD01. Next base: position 53 of record JARRRI010000016.1, read on the forward strand.
ACCATATCTGCGATAGTATTCAGAACGCTCTCGTCATCGGCAAACTGCCCGCATTCTTCACACCTTAGCATCGTAATCGGAACACCCCAGCTCCGCTGCCTGGAAATACACCAGTCCGGACGGTTCGAGACCATTCCGTAAATCCTCTCCCTGCCCCACCTGGGTATCCAGACCACCCTGTCTATTTCTTCAAGACATGCCTTGCGGAGATCATTGCGTTCGACGGAAATAAACCACTGCTCGGTGGCACGGAAGATCACCGGCTTCTTGCACCTCCAGCAGTGAGGGTAAGAATGGGTTATCTTTACCTCTTTTACGAGAGCACCCTTCTCCTTAAGCATGTCCACAATCACGGCGTTTGCCTTGAAAACGAACTGTCCCTCGAGGTCCCCGGCCTGTTTCGTGAACCGTCCCCTGTCGTCCACAGGTGCATATATATCAAGGCCGTACCTCAGGCCGATCTCGTAATCGTCTTCACCGTGTCCCGGAGCGATATGTACAACGCCCGTGCCGTCATCGAGCGAAACGAAATCCCCGAGCACGGCCTGTGACTTCCGCCCCGTGAAAGGATGGTCTGCCTCCATGCCCTCAAGTTCTTTCCCCGCTATCCTGGTTATTACATCTCCCGAGAGACCGATGGCCTGACGGAGTGCCTCAAGCCTGCCCTCAGCAACGATAAGTACTTCTCCGTCCTTCTCGACTGCGGCATATTCCAGGTCCGGGTGGAAGGCTACAGCCAGGTTCGCAGGCAGCGTCCAGGGGGTCGTCGTCCAGATAACTACGAACACGTCACGGCCTTTGAGCGAGGGCAGGTACCTCTCTATATTGTCTTCGTCGACCCTGAACTTTACGTATACCGACGGCGATTCCCTGTCTGCATATTCGACCTCGGCCTCGGCAAGGGCGGTTACGCATGAAGGACACCAGTGGACCGGTTTTTTGCCCTTGTAGACGTATCCTTTACGGACGAACTTCTTAAACTCTCTGACGATCGCACCCTCGTAACGGTGCGACAAAGTCAGATAAGGCTTCTCCCAGTCACCGAAGACGCCGAGTCTCCTGAACTCCTCGCGCTGGATATCTACAAATTTAAGGGCGTATTCCTTGCATAAGGCCCTCTTTTCGATAATGTCTATCTTGTCCTTCCTTTCACCGAGGTTCTTGTCCACCTGCAGTTCGATCGGCAGCCCGTGGCAATCCCATCCCGGAACATACGGCGAGTAGAAACCATTCATCGACTTATACTTGACGATGATATCCTTCAATATCTTGTTCAGTGCGTGTCCCATATGAATATGGCCGTTGGCATAGGGGGGGCCGTCGTGAAGTATGTATCTGCCGCCCGCGGCCGACTTCCTCAGCCCCTGCATCTTCGTGTAAACCTTCTTTTCCTCCCACATCTGTATCATCTCAGGCTCTCTCTGCGCAAGGTTGGCCTTCATGGGAAAGCCTGTACGGGGAAGGTTCAGTGTGTCCTTGTAGTCTTTAGCCATAGCCTAAAAATTAACACCGCACACGTTTCATTGTCAAGCGCAGTAAGGCAGTATCGAAGTCGGTCGTTCCTGCCGGTTTTCAGAAGACCCTTTATTGCCGGGCCTCACAGATCACTCCACTGCTACCCAACCGCCCTAACCCGCTTTATTCACAAATTTTCCTGCATGGCGAAAGGACATAGTGTTTGCGCGGTTTTACTTGCCCGATATTCAGACATTGTGTATCCTGAAATAAAGAGGGCAAGTTCCTCGGAGGTCGTAACGACCGAGAATGAGCGAAAATACTGTGTCCTTGCGCGTCGGCCACACTTCATGAATAATCCGGGTTAAAAGGATTTGCGGGACCTCTTCCCGCCGCAGGTCAAGATGGGGTAAACGCCGGCTTGTCAGGCAGACAGGGCCTTCTTTACGGAAATGGCTATTGTACGCTGTGAGAAAGGTTTTTGAATAAATCCGAGCGCCCCCTGCTTCAGAATCTCCTCTATCCCTCCGAACCCGTTCCTGCTGTATCCGGAGCAAAGCAGCACCCTGACATCCTGGTTGACTGTTTTCAGTACCTGAAACACTTCGTTTCCACCCATCTTCGGCATTATCATATCGAGGACAACCAGCGAAACCTTATCTCTCAGCTCCCGGTATATCCTTATCGCCTCATTGCCGCTTTCCGCCGTCACTACCTCATAGCCCAGCGGTTCCAGCATGTCCCTGCAAAGCTCGCGCACGTCGGGCTCGTCGTCGACCACAAGGATGGTGCCGGACCCCCTGATGTTCGGGTCCAGGCCCGCTTCTTCCGTCGCCTCCTCCCTTGCAACCGGCAGGTAGATATTGAAACGCGTTCCCTGAGAAGGCTCACTGTAAAGGTTTATGTAACCGCCATGGTTGGTAACGATCGAATGAACAATATAGAGACCCAGACCGGTCCCTTTCCCTATCTCCTTGGTGGTAAAGAACGGGTCGAATATCTTCCCCTGCGTCGCCCGGTCCATGCCGCCCCCGGTATCAGATACGGACAACCTGACAAACCCCCTCTCGCCTTCAAGACTGCCGGCCGCGCCTCTCTCGCTTCCGACCGCTGAGGTCTCAATCAGCAGCTTCCCGCCCCCTCCCATGGCGTCGCGTGAGTTCACCGCCAGGTTGATTATGACCTGCTGGACCTGGGAAGGGTCCGCATTTATCAAAGGCAGGCCGTGAGCCAGAGTCGCGATGATCTCTATATTTTTCGGAATACTGTGCTGGAGAAGCTCTATCGAATACCGTACGATGTCGTTCACATTCACGGGTCTGGTCTCTATCTTTTCCTTCCTGCTTATGCTCAGTATCTTCTGGCCGAAGTCCGCCCCTCTTTGCGCAGCGTCGTGGATGACCGTTGCCGGTCTGTAGAACGGGTCTCCTTCTTTGCTCATTGACAAGATTATCTCGGAGTAACCGAGTATCGCCGTCAGCAGGTTGTTGAAGTCGTGTGCCATGCCGCCGGCCAATGTCCCGACGGCCTCCATCTTCTGCGCCCTGATCAGTCTCTCTTCGAGCCTCTTCTTTTCGGTGATGTCTATAATATATCCGTCCATGCCGGTCAAAGAGCCGTCCCCGGCGATCTCCGGATAGAGAGCCAGAGAAATGACCAGTTCCTCTCCGCCCTTTCCGACCGCCCTGCGCTCCAGATGGATGCCCCTTTCAGGCAGCTTCTTTCCGAGACAATCCGTGGACTCCTTCTGCCCGAATATTTCACATATACCGGACACCTCACCGAACATCTCCCTGAACCTGCCGTTGGCCTCGACTACCGCCCCCCCGGAATCAAGTCTGAAAATGGCGTGCTCAACCCGCTCGAACAGTGACCTCACTCTTTTTTCCGATTCCACAAGTTTGTCTTCTTTCTCCTTGAGCGACTTGCACATTGCGGAAAATTCTCCGGAGAGTTCCCGTATCTCGTCACCAGGCCCCTGAGCGACGTTCTCTTCCGGCAGGACGCCCTCCTTAAACATTGACACGGACCTGTAAAGCCTGGTGACGGGCCTTATGACAAAACGTCCGATCAGGATGTTGATCGACATTATCGCAAGAAGCGTGATCAAGCCGGAAACCGCGATATCGGCGATGATTATCTCCCGCAGTTCCTGCCTGATCGACGCCGACGAAAGGGCAACCCTGACATATCCTATCGCTATCGGCGCAGACTCTTTGGATGCCCTGAAGAAAATCGGCCGGTAAAAATCATAGCCATCTGCTCCCCGGATGGACAACGGTTCGACGGACTCGCTGAAATGGTCCATTGCCGCTGGTTGGGCAGGTTCCCTCATGCTCTCGACAGGATAGGCGTCTATCGCATCCCAAAGGTCAGAGTACACCTGCACCAGAGTCACATCCGGCGCCTTGATGATATCCGAGGCCTTCTTGATAAGATCCAGGTCTTCATTTACGAGACCTTCCTCGGCGGCGCGCGACAGGGCATAGCTCAGGGCGGTGCCCCTCCTCACCAGACCCCTTTCCTCGCTGCGCTTGAACGCAGCGGTAAAGAAGCAGGTGGTCACCACTCCGATAACAACAATGACCAGCGTAACAAGGACCAGGACCCTGGTCCGGAGGGATATTCTCACGCTACGGCTCCACTCCTTCAATTATCAGTGTCAGACACGTTAACAAACAGTGCGAACGAGAGATGAAACATCCCTTTCTCATCCGATTACAAAACATGATTATTCCGGAGCCCTCTCATTCAGGCTTGCCTGGCTGCCGGCGGGCAGAAAGATTCCGGACCTGCACTTGCGGGAATGACAACAATTTCGGTCCGTCATTGTCGATGTAGCTGACACCTTTTAAAAGGCCTCACTGAAGATCCAGAAACGACACCACACCTAGTGAACTTATAAACCTTTGCCCGTCTTCGCTCAGCGCAAAACTCACGAACTTCATTACTTCGGGCTTCGGTTGCGGGGGGACCAGCAGAAAAAGAGGTCTCCTTAACCCGTACGTTCCGTCGACAATAGTCTTTATTGTGGGGTAAACGCCGTTCACCTTCAGTATTTTCACCTTCCGCTTCCTGGCGCTGGTAAAGCCTGTTGCAGCAAACCCGTCAGGCGTCCTCTCGACAAGCTGCTCGACGATTCCCGACGATGGAACAAGGCGGGCATTCGGAGACGATATCCTCTTTCCGTTAAGAACCAGTTTCCTGATGGAGGTTTCCACACCTGAAAGGCCCTTTCGGGGCCGCGAAAGGAACAACTTTATCGGACCGCCGCGGCCTCCCAGTTCCCGCCAGTCGGTTATCCTCCCCAGATAGACGGACCGAACGGCATCCAGAGAGATATCGCTGACCGGATTTGTCGGGTAGACTATGAACACAAGCGCGTCCCAGGCGACCTGTATGAATTGCAGGCCCCTGGGGTCTCCGGCGATTCTCCCCCTGCAGGACGCTGCAAAATCGACATTTCCGCTCTTAAGGTCCTGGATCCCGACTACGCTTCCGCCTCCGCGCACGAAGACCCTCGTGCCTGTCCTTCTCTCGAACTCTTCGGCCAGCGCGCTCAGATATCCGACATTGCTTATCGAACACCCGCTTCCCGTGATATAATCGGCCGGCCAGGCCGGGCGCGGCACCGCGAACAGAAATGAAAGCAGTGCCAGTGTGAGGCATATGGTCACGACTTTGAAAGAGTTCTGCATAACGATCATACCGGACCGAAAACAAGGTTCACAATTAGCAGGCGGCAGGGGAACAACAGTGCCGTCTGCCTTATGACGCATGAGAGCTACGGATATGCGCCTGCAGGCGCCTCTCTCCCGGAGCCTTCCGCCACATCGTCATTCGTCTTCCTTATTATCCAGATATTGCCGAATTCCCTTTCCTGATACACCCGCGCCAAACCAAGTCTGAGCAATTCCAGAAGAGCAAGAAACGACACAATCAGCCGGGTCCTTGTCAACTGCTCCCCGAAGAGCTCCTCGAACCTCACAGCATCAGACTTGTCCAGGATATCCATGATGAAAACCATCCTGTCCTTAACCGTCAGCAACTCCCTGGTAACGGTACGCACTTCCGGGGGGGCGGAGTCAAGCATTTTCTTGAAGGCCCCCAGGAGGTCGAAGATGTTCACGTCAAAGAGATAAAGCTCAGGCGCCTCGTCCGCATCTTCACTTCCCTCGTTTTCGGGCGCCCGCCCGAATACCAGGAGCGCCTCCTCTTCCCTTTCCTTCAGGACGAAGGCCGCGTCCTTGTAAGTCTGGTATTCAAGGAGCCTCTGGACCAGCTCGAGCCTGGGGTCCTCGGTCTCCTCCACCTCCGATACCTCGTCGACAGGCAGAAGCATCCGCGATTTTATATGGATGAGCGTGGCTGCCATCACCAGAAATTCTCCGGCGATATCCAGATTGAGCTCCTTCATCATTTCAATATACTCCAGATAGCGATGGGTAATAAAGGATATGGGAATATCGTAAATATCGATTTTGGCTTCCCTGATGAGATGGAGCAGAAGATCGAGAGGACCCTCAAAAACCGGGAGTTTTATTTCGTAAAGTTCTTCCATGTTTCCAGGTTGCTGTATTCTAACAGATCACAAAAAATTTAGCGTACATGAAGCTATCAAGCTCCAAGCTATCAAGCTTCGTCTCTCCACCCCTTACCCTTCGTCGTAGCCAGACAGCTGAGCGCCGATGGCTCTCCGCTCGTTTGCCGGGTTGAGGTCCTGCTAGCCGGTCTGTCTTCCTGTCGGCTTGCACAGGTATTCGTGTATGGCCCTGGCTGCCTTCCTCCCGGCACCCATGGCCGATATAACGGTTGCCGATCCGGTTACGATATCGCCACCCGCGTAGACACCTTCCCTGCTCGTGCATCCGGTCTCATCGTCTGCAGCAATATATCCTTCTGTGGTAAGCACAAGGCCGCTCGTACTGCGCGGAACAAGGGGGTTTGCCCCCGTCCCGACCGCCACAATCACGACATCCACCGGGATTCTGAACTCGGTGCCCTTCTTCTTTACCGGACGCCTCCTTCCGGAATCATCAGGTTCGGTAAGTTCCATCCGGATGCACTCCATCTCCTTCACCCTGCCGTTCTCCCCGATAATCCTTACCGGATTGGTCAGAAGCTCGAACCGCACCCCCTCCTCCGCGGCATGGTGGATTTCCTCCCTTCTGGCCGGCATTTCGGCTTCGGAACGGCGGTAGACGATCACCGCCTCCTCCGCGCCCAGGCGAAGAGCGGTCCGGACCGAGTCCATCGCCACGTTACCGCCCCCTATGACCGCAACCCTTTTCCCTCTTATTACAGGGGTGTCATGTCTGGGAAAATCATATGCCTTCATCAGGTTCGTCCTGGTCAGAAACTCGTTGGCGGAGTAAACGCCGTTCAGGTTTTCTCCCTCTATGTTCATGAACCTGGGCAGGCCGGCGCCCGTGGCTATATAGCAGGCGTCATGGTCCTCCATCAGTTCTCCGACCGTCATGAGTTTGCCTACTACTGCGTTCCTGACTATTTCAACGCCCATCTTCTTCAAGAGTTCGATTTCGCACGTTACTATGAGTTTAGGCAGCCTGAATTCAGGTATCCCGTAGTAAAGAACGCCCCCGGCCTCATGCAGGGCCTCGTAAATGACCACCCTGTGCCCGAGTTTGGCCAAGTCATAGGCACAGGTAAGTCCCGACGGTCCGCTCCCCACAATCGCGACACTCTTACCCGACTGCGGGGCGACCGGCGGAACGGTCACGGAACATTGCCTTCTCTCCCAGTCTGCCGCAAATCTTTCAAGCCGGCCTATCGCGACCGGTTCGTACTTCCTTCCCAGGACGCAGAACTTCTCGCACTGTTCCTCCTGGGGGCACACACGGCCGCATACGGCGGGCAATACATTTTTTTGCCTGATCAGCTCTATAGCGCCCTCAAAGTCCCCCCCTCTCAGGCGCTCGATAAAACCGGGTATGGGCACATTGACCGGACAACCCTTCACGCAGCCCGGATTTTTGCACTGCAGGCACCTTTTCGCCTCCTCCATCGCCAGCTCCGGAGTATATCCGAGGGACACCTCTTCGAAGTTGCAGCGCCGGCTCAAGGGTTCCTGCTCAGGCGCCGGTATCCGCCGGGGGACGATTCGCGATCCTTTCCCGCCTTTATCTTTCATCGCATCATATCTTCAGGCACCGGGTAAATCCGGGGTAAGCGGCAAAAAAAGCCAGACTCCATCCTCCGACCTGCAACCTCAAGACTCATACGTCTTATCGAGGATTGTTCACTCGCAGATAGCATTTGCATGAGCCCTCTGCCACTCCTCGAAGGACATGTTCTCCTCATTCGCGTAGGTCCTCTGGCGGGCCATCAAAAGGTCCCAGTCGACCATATGACCGTCGAAATCCGGCCCGTCGATGCAGGCGAACCTGGTTTCCCCGCCGACCGATACCCGGCATCCGCCGCACATTCCGGTTCCGTCTACCATAATGGGGTTCAGACTCACTACAGTCTTTATGCCGAAGGGTTTCGTCGTACTGCAGACAAACTTCATCATTACAGCGGGGCCGACAGCCATCACCATGCCGGCGCCGCCCTTTTCAATCTCAAGCCGGAGGGCATCAGTTACGACACCCCTCATCCCCCTGCTGCCGTCATCCGTTGTTACGACAACCCTGTCGCTTACACTCCGCATCTCTTCTTCGTAAATCAGCAAGTCGGCGCTGCGTGCGCCCATAATCGCCACCACCTCGTTCCCCGCGGCCTTGAAGGCCCGCGAAATCGGATAGAGTGGAGCGACACCGAAGCCCCCGCCGACCAGGATCACCCTGCCGACTCTTTCGATATGGGTCGGCTCTCCCAGCGGTCCGCAGAGATCGAGTATATCCTCACCTTCCTCCATTAGAGACATCTCGTGAGTGGTCTTGCCGACCGCCATCACGATGAGGCTTATGGTGCCCTCTCCGGGGTCTATGTCGGCAAGCGAAAGCGGTATCCGCTCTCCTTCGCTGTTTATGCGAATAATGACGAACTGACCAGGTTTGGCCTTCTTCGATATCAGAGGGGCGTCGATTTTGTAATAAAAGACGTCCGGCCTCCTGATCAGTCTTTTTTCGATAATCCGTGCCATTTTGTATTTTAACAAAGGTATGCGGGGTTTTACCAAGGAGGAAAAGCGTTAGAGGTTGGGGGTATGAGGCGAAGAATGAGGTTAAGCTTGAGGATGAGGCGTCTCACGATTCACGTTTCAAGGTCTTCACCAATTCACGGTCTTCGTACCTTTGTGGCTTTGTGTGAGGCAGATTCTTTATGGTCTTTACCGTTTCACGATTCACGTTTCACGGTCTTTAACACGTTTCACGATTTTGACAGGCGGAGGACTTTGTTTTAGAATAACACCATGTTAAAGAGCGCACTGAAACTTCTGTTGCTGTTTTGTATAACGGGGCTCCTTTTTTCGGCCTGTGACCGGAAGAAGGCGGAGGACTACAGCGGGACAGTCCTGAATATGCCCAAAAGGGCGCAGCATGCCGCCGACCAGGCCAACCTGGAGGCGCTGAACAGCAGTGTCCAGGCCTACCGGTCTGCTAACGGCAGGTATCCCGAAGACCTTAAGGATGCCGCAGCCCTCATGGGCTCGTCCATCGACCTCGGAAAGTACGATTACGACCCGTCGACAGGCAGAGTGAGTTTGAGGAGATAGTAAGAAGCGGAGAGCGCCGGGCATAGTTTTACGGCTATATATTGCGCACTAAACAATTGCGCATTAAGATTCGTCGTTGTACCGAAATTGCTTACAGGCCGTAATTCCCGAGGCAGTAGCCGGGAATCCATTCGCCTTGTGAGAACATGGATATCCCGCCCCTGGTCGCCTCCGGCACGCCAAAGGCGGCAGACTTCGCGGGGATGGCTAACAAGGCCATTTTCTTTTTCCATCGTGAGCGAGTGCTCATGTCGAGTCCCGCCCAGGCGGGAATCCGGAACAGGAAGAAACTGGATGCCCGACTGAGGACCCCGGGCATGACGGAAAAGGAACTATGTGCAAACACTCATTGCGTTGTGCATAGAAACGAGAAGAATCAGGATATTCCAGGGGTCGAGGGAAAAAAGCCGAGCTACAGGCCTATTTTTCCGGTCATTATTCACACTGTGCGTTGCGCCCCATGCGCTTTGCTTTAAGAGAGGATAGTCGTGAGGATATCCGCAGGGCTTTTGAAAGGAAGGAAGATCAGGGGCGGGAAATTATCTTCGAAGAAGAACAGGGAAGCGGGTTTCAGACCGACTTCATCGAAGGTCAGGGAGGCGATTTTTGATATCTTGAGAGACGACATCAGGGGCGCGTCGTTTCTGGACCTCTATGCGGGGAGCGGCACAGTGGGCTTCGAGGCGCTTTCGAGGGGTGCTGCAGAGTGCTGCTTTGTGGAACATGACCCCCGCCGCTTCAGGGAAATCATGTCTTCCGTCAAACGAATGGGTCTGGAAGACTCGGTGACATTGTTCAGGGAAGAGGCGTCTGACTTTCTCAGGAGGGCACTTAAGTCGAAGATCACCTTCGGGATAATCTTCGCCGATCCTCCATATTCGTCGGGGGAGTTCGACAAGATATTCCCGTTGCTTGAAGGGGGGGAAGTCCTCCGGGAAGGCGGCTTACTGATGATAGAACATCCTTCAAAAAAAGTTTTCATGAACGCCGCCCCTTCGCTGAGATTCGTCAGGAATTATAAATACGGAGACACAATGCTCACACTGTTCAGGAAGGAGCCATGAAGAAAACTGTAGCCGTCTATCCCGGCACATTCGATCCCTTTACCAACGGTCATCTTGACCTCATGGTAAGGAGCCTCAGGATCTTCGACAAGGTGATCGTGGCAATCGCCCCCAGCATGAAGAAGACCCCTCTCTTTACCGTTGAAGAACGCCTCGCCCTTACCAAAAAATGTACCAGGGACTATGAACGGGTACAGGTCGAGGTCTTCGACGGCCTCCTGGTTAAATACGTCGAGGCCAGGAAAGGCATTGCCATCATAAGAGGATTGCGGGCCGTCTCCGACTTCGAGTATGAACTGCAGATGGCCCTCATGAACAGGCGGCTCAGCCAGAAAATCGAGACCGTCTTCCTGATGCCCAACGAGGAATTTTCCTTTCTTACAGCCACGATAGTCAAAGAGATCGCCTCTTTGGGCGGCCCCGTCACAAAACTCGTACCCCCGCCCGTCGAAAGGGAACTGAAGAAGAAATTCAGGAAGACCGGTAAAGACCGCAGATCGTGAATAATTGACTGGCTGCATCGTTGTGCCGTCCGGCCGGGAACCTGGGCAATCCTCAGCTTACCAGGATTTCCCCCCTTTTTTGTCATTCCGGCGAAAGCCGGAATCCAGTCAGGCGATCACCTGATAGAAATCCCGCCAATTCGGATTAGCACGCTCGATCAATTCGAGTTTCCACTTTCGCTTCCATTCTTTAATCTGCTTCTCCCGCTGAATGGCAGATTCCATGGTCTCATGCAATTCATACCAAACCAGCTGGTGAACATCGTAGCGCTTTGTAAAGCCTTCTACCATATTATTTTTGTGCTCCCATATCCTCTTGATGAGATCTGAAGTCACACCAACGTAGAGAGTACCGTTTCTTTTGCTTGCCAGAATGTATACCGCAGGGTGTTTATTCACTGTAGTTTCCTGGATTCCGGCTTTCGCCGGAATGACGCCGATTAATTAGAGTCTGGTATAAATTGCCTTTGGTCGTCATGTCCCGAAAGCTTTCGGGACATCCAGAAGGATTGAAAAACCTGGAATCTCGCCTTGACCTTCTTACTTCTACTCTTTACCTATCGCTTTCTTTATCCCCAGCCTTACCGGTTCGGGTTTACTGTATCGGCTCAGGACGTCGTGCCATGGTTCCCCGTCCGCCAGTATACCGACGCATCTTTCGTCCTGTGCAAATGCCTGGCATTCAGTGCCGCACATGTAATGGTCGGTTCCCCTGCCGTCCAGCAGAATTCCAGCCCCGCCGCGAGTGGCAGCTCCCTGGGAAAGTATTCCCCCCAGATATCTGTCATCCCCCTGCCCGTCTTCGAGGAATCCTACCCCGTAATCGTGCCCCATCCCCTGTGAAACCCCGAAGGAAGAGTAATAGAAATCGCTGCCTTCCCGGTCTGTAAGAATGCCGACGGAGGAATGTATCCCCGCGCCCTGCGCATAACGTCCCGCAGCATAGCGGTCGTCCCCCGAGAGGTCGTCGAGAATACCCGCCCCGTAATAATAGGACGCCCCCTGTGCGAAGTAATCGGCGTTATATATGTCGTCGCCTTCCCCATCGATAAGCATTCCAATTCCGCCGGAAACGCCGTATCTGTCATCCTCCGGCCTTATCCCCCATCCGAATCCCTGGCCCATGCTGACCGACGACTTCGCCGGGTCGCGGAAGTCCGGCTGGAGACCTCCCAGTTCATAATAATCGTCCCCCTTCTCATCGATCAACACGCCCAATCCCCGGAAGAGGCCAAGGCCCTGACCTTCTCCGGAGCAGAGATAGCGCGTCTCTCCGTCACCGTTCAGAACCAGGCCCGTTCCCATTTCCCCCACACCCTGTGAAAAGGTCCTCGCCCTGAAAAGCCCCTTCCCTCTGCCGTGATATAAAATGCCGACCCCGAAAAAGCCGCTCCCCTGGCTGCCGTCCAGGGACTCAAAGACATCGTCTCCCCCCAGGTCGAACAAAAATCCACCGCCGAGAAGGCCCGCCCCTTGTGAGAAGTTTTCCTTCGTCTGGTAGAAATCATTGCCGCCCCAGTCAATGACAGCCGCCACCGGAATCCCCGGACGCGTTCCCCCGGCATTGTTCAGATAAACGTCATCACCCCCCAGGTCCAGGACCAGTGCTGCATCTTTCCGATAGACATTGGGGCCGGTGCCGCCCACGACCACCTTCCCCAGCGGGGTGTCGGCCTCATATAATATCGCACGGCCGTTGCCGCCGAAGCGCCTCACCAGGTCAGCTCTCAGAAGAGAGAGGCCATGCCGGGAAAAAAACGGCAGAAGAGGGCTGAAGGAGTCAACGAGGCCCGTGAAGTCTATCTCCAGCGAGGCCCTGACAATATCGCGCCATCGGCTGTCGTCCCAGGGGTTCAGTGCCTTTTGCCGAAGCAGTTTTCTCTCTCCCGGCGTGAGGCGGTCAAAACATTTGCGGAGCCTCGCTTTCGCCGCTTCCATCGCCTTGATCAACCCCGGAAAGGTAATGCCCCCCTTCTTCGGCGCGGCCGGTCCGACCTCTTCGACATCCAGGAGACGGGCCATCCTCAGCATGACGGACCCTACCCGAAAGTCTTCGCCATGCGCCGCAGCTATCAACCCGTCGGTCAGTTTCCGGGCCTCCTCCGCGTCTTCGAGCGGGTGGCGGATAAGATAAGTGAACTCCTTCAGCTGAAAAGGGTTGTACCGCCCTTTGTAGAACCAGGCGGCGTTGTGGACCCTGTCGGATGTCTCGCGAAGCCCCGCCCGTATTTCGTTGAAGGAAGGAAGTGCTTCCTGTCTCCGGAGCGCCCTGCAGAGCGCAGACGGCGGGCCGGCAAGGCATCCTGACTTGTGATGAGCTGCCTCGGGCTGCTCATGGCGCGGGGCTTCCGTCAGCCTTGCCGATGCGGTAAGCTTCTCGTCACCCCGCAGTATTTCCAGGGACGCCACAGACCCGATCCTTTCCCCGGCGATCATGTCCCTGAATGCGTCGGCCACTTCGCCTTTGGCCCTGCAAAGCGAAGTCCCGTTGAGGGACAGTATGATGTCCCCTTTCTTCAGTCCCGCCTCTGCCGCCGGCGTACCGGCCATCACACCCGCGACCTCGACAAAGGCAGAGTCCTTATTGCATGAGGAAACCCTGCGCCCGACATTCTTCGGGCTGAAGGTGACGCCCAGAAAAGGTCTAGGTTTTGAGACCCCGGCACTTGCCGGAGGTACCTGAAGAAAGCGGCAGTAAGACGAGGAGGCCTCCCTGGTCCCAAAACGGGAAGCGGCGCAGGAAGACGCCACCGCCGCGCAAAGAAGCGCTGCGGGTATCCAGGGCACGCGGAAGAGGGCCTTTCCTCCCCCGGCCTTTATTCTGTCTTCCTCCCGGTACCTCCTTCATGAGGTCCCCCCGCAAAGCGAAAATCCATTAACGAATACACACCTGTGAGCACTATTGCAACCAGAATCCCCTGAGCCGGGGTGAGGATATGAAAGGATTTCCCGACATCGGGCCTGAGCCAGAACCGGAACGGCGGAAGCTTTCTGCTCAAGACAACTGGGGCGCTCGCGGCGCTCGCCTCAGGGTATAGTTCAACAATCCCCGACAAATGCAGAGCGAGCCCTGCCATTATGACAGAGATGGTTGTCAGGGCCCAGGGAGAGACCAGGCGTCTCTTCAGAGAACGCGCCCGCAGAGTGAGCGGCGCAGATTCGATGTCCGCCAGGGTATAGATCATCAGCACCCCTGTTCCCGCGCCCACCAGGTTAAGAATTATATCGTTGAAATCCAGATAAACCGTCCTGTTGCCTGCGTAAAGGACGAAATACTGGTACGCCTCGTCAAGTGCCCCCATCAGGGTGACCCATCCCACGGTCTCCCCAAAACTCATTGTCAGCGCAAAGACCGGTATCGCAAGCAGGGCGTACTGCACAAAGTGAATGGTTTCGACGGAAAAGACGATCAGGGCCTCGTATGACCCCACGATAAGCCCCGCGGTAAAAAGCCACCAGACGATCCCCATGGTCCGCCGTCTCTTGTCTTTCCGGATATGATGCAGCAGAACAAGCGACAGGAGGAGCAGCAGGACCGCTCCCAGGTCCCGCATCATCGAATCGTATACCCCGAAAGTAAGCTGCTCTTTCAGCCAGTCGAAAAAACCCGAGACCTTCAGGTGCCCCAGACTGATCGCCGTCAGATAAGCAATCGATATAAGGAAGGAAATTTTCTTCCTCTTCGAAAGCCATGATATCAAACGGTTCATCAAACGCCGGCCGAGGAGCCCTTCTTTCCTTCCAGTGTATCGAGTCTCGCCTTGACAATACCCATCTCCTGGGCGAGCTTCTTGTTCCTTTCACTGAGCGAAGATATGATCGTCGAAAAGTGAAGGAGAAGCACGATGAGGAAGGTGATGGCGAGCAGAAACAGGAAAGAGGGGGGATAATAGATGCCCAGTTTGAGTGCAATATAATCCAGCAGCCGTCTCCACACGGAAAAGATTATGAGCATCACGGAGGTTGCCAGCCATATCAGGCTGTAACGCTCCTTCAGGTGGTTTCTCCTGACAAGCTCGATGACTACGACAAAAATAAATATACTTGCGCTTATCGATATTAATTGTATGAGCCCGAGCATCGCTTTACCCCACTTTCTTTAAATAGCACTCAGCCATAAGCTGTACGCTGTCAGCAAAGACAAACAACACGACGACAAATCCGTTGTCAGCTTTTTCTTTACTCATTCAATTCTTTTGATCAGATCCACAAAGATCGCAAGGAGCACCTTCACCATATAATATGCCGCCCTGCCGAAGGTTATGGACGACTTGCCGGCCGCCCTGGGTTGTATCTCGGCGGGGACTTCCTCGATCTTCAGGCCCTTCTTGTGGGCCAGCACCAGTGCTTCAACCTCGGGATAGTCTTCCGGGTAAACAGAGGAAAAGAAATCCAGAGCCCTCCTGCTGTATACCCTGAACCCGGACGTAGTGTCGGTGATCCACTTTCCGACGATGGTCGATACCACCAGAGAAAGGATCTTTGAGCCGATCCTCCTCTGCATGGAAGAAGTAAAACCGCCTTCCGACAGGAACCTGGAACCCACCACGAGGTCGGCCCCGCTTTTCTGGTACGGCTCAAATATCTTCGGGATCTCGTCGGCCATATGCTGGCCGTCGCCGTCGAACTGGATAGCTACATCGTAGCCCTTATTCACAGCATAAAGGAACCCCGTCTGTATAGCGCCGCCTATCCCTACGTTGTAAGGAAGATCGACGACGGCCGGGGCCTGCTGCCTGGCCATATGGGAGGTGTTGTCGGTCGAACCGTCGTTTATGACAAGGATGTCGCCTTGCGGGAAATTCAGGCGCAGGGACTCGATCACACCTACTATGCTGCCCTCTTCGTTATAGGCCGGCACAATGACAAGGATCTTCACTCACTCCCTCAGCATAAGTTCTTGCGCGGTTATTCTGTGACGTCGAAGGATCTTCCTGTAATCCTTCGCGGCTATACGTCTGTGCCGCCATATATTTCTCCTCTTCCTAAGCATCCGGGGGATTCCCCCGAGAGCGTCCCGGAAAGCCCTGGAGGCAACATTCAGCAGACGGCCCCTTCCGGAATTCTCCGCAAGCCGTGCAACGCTCCCCCTCCCGGAAAGAATACTGTAGACCTGAATAATATATCTCCACGAGGTATAAAAAGGGAACAGGAAGACGTAACAGAGCGGAAGATCTTTCAGCAGGACCCAGAAGCGGTTCCTCTCGACGTGGTAGGCCTTGAAGTCGGAATACTTGCCCCCGGTCTGCGAATAGAGGTGCCTTACCACGGCCCCGGGCGCCATCACCGCCCTCCATCCGGCGAGCCTCCCCCTCAGGCCGAGGTCGGCATCCTCGCAGTAGGAAAAGAAATCCTCGTCAAAAAAACCCGTTTCCTCCAGCATCTCGCGCCGGTAAAGTGCGGCACAGGCGCTTGGAAAGAGCACCTCCTCCGTCTTATCGAACTGCCCCCTGTCGGTCTGCCCCCTCCCCCTCTGCCTGGTCATCCCGTCGGGATATACGAGCATTCCCGCCGAATCCAGCTCGCTTCCTTCCCGGCCGAGAAGGATCTTCGACGCCACCATGCCGGTCCGGGCATCCGCTTCGGCCGTCTGAACAAGCCCTTCAAGCCAGCGGCTCTCCGCGATGGTGTCGTTGTTCAGCGTCGCTATGTATTTTCCCGAAGAGGCGCCGATGCCGACGTTGTTACCCCTGGCAAAGCCGGTGTTTTCACGGAGAGAGATCACATTCACCCATCCAAATTCCTTATTGATAAGGTCCAGCGAGCCGTCCCTGGAACCGTTGTCAACGACGATCACCTCGAAATCCCTGAAGGTCTGCGAGGAAAGCGAGTCCAGGCAGTCCCGGAGATATTTCTCGCCGTTCAGGTTAACTATAACAACCGATATGGTCGGACGGGGCATAGATTACAGGGAAACAAGAGGCTGAGCCAAGGTCGAGGTGGAGAGGACAAATCACACAGCTAAAGTATAACTTGAAGATATAAAGGATAAGCCGTCGTAAACACAGACTCTTTTAATCACCGAACAACGTAAAGGAGAAGGCACATCTTTGGAGGCTGACAGCAGGTAACCGTCTTTTATTCCACCAGCCTCATGAGATAACCTCCATACCCGTTCTTTCGCAAAGGTTCGGCAAGCCTGCGCAGCTGCTCTTTATCGATATAGCCCAGGAGATAAGCGATCTCTTCGACACAGGCGATCTTCAAACCCTGTCTTTTCTCTATCGTGGCGATAAATTCGCCCGCCTCAAGGAGGCTCTCGTGGGTGCCGGTATCAAGCCACGCAGTACCCCTGCCCAGCAGTTCCACCCTCAGCCTGCCCTCCTGGAGATAGGTCTTGTTGACATCGGTTATTTCCAGTTCACCCCTCCGGGACGGCCTGACGTTCTTTGCAATTTCCACTACCCTGTTGTCATAAAAATACAGACCCGTCACCGCGTAATTCGATTTCGGCTTCGCGGGCTTCTCCTCGATAGACAGCACCTTGCCTTCCCCGTCAAACTCCACCACACCATACCTTTCCGCATCGTTCACATAATAGCCGAAGACCGTGCCCCCACCTTCTTCCTCAATCCCCTTCATCGTCTTCTTGAGAAGACCGGTCAGGCCGTGTCCGTAAAAGATATTGTCCCCAAGTATCAGGCATACATTGTCTCCCCCGATGAAATCCTCACCCAGGATAAAGGCCTGGGCCAGCCCTTCCGGACGGGGCTGCTCTTTATAAGTAAATTTCAACCCGAGTTTGGAACCGTCGCCGAACATGTCCCTGAATTTCGGCAAGTCGTGCGGTGTGGAGATGATAAGTATTTCTCTGATGCCCGCCAGCATCAGAACGGACAGGGGATGATATATCATGGGTTTATCGTAAATCGGCAGCAACTGCTTGCATACAGAAATGGTGATGGGGTAAAGCCTGGTGCCGCTTCCCCCCGCGAGGATTATCCCTTTCACGAAATGCCCTCCGTCATATGTACTGATTCGGTCTTGTGGGCAAAAGAGAAAAGCATATGTCGGTAGACTGTGACCACGGGGAGACTTTTAGACTGACGCCCTTTTGAGTTTCCGCCCTTTCCCCTTCCGTCAACAGGAGGGCCTGCGCAGCATGAAATGCGGCGTAATATGCCCTTGACACGGCATCGTCGTAATCGCCGGATTCAAGAAGTCTTTCGGCCACAGCCAGCTTTTTTCGGGCATTCTCCATGTATCCTTTAAGGACTTCTTTAAGGGTGTCTTTCAAGTCTTATTCCCTCTTTCAGAATTTGCTCCATAAAAGGAGTAGGTATCGCCCTCAGACGCTTAAAATCGGAAACGGTGAATATCTTGAGAGACACCAGGCGGCCCGTGTCGAGGAGGATTTCCATGACGATATCATAGAGCATGCTTATGGTTCCACGCTCCTTCTTCTCGACCACCAGCAACAGGTCGTAGTCGGAATCAGGGCGCCAATCGTCACGACATCTGGAACCAAAGAGATATATCTCCCTTATCCCTTTGCCGGGGGGCAAAGCCTCAAGAAACCGTTCAATGACGGCATCACCGCGCACGCTCTTTTCGACATCCAGGCGCTCTTTACGCATAAGCCATTATATCACAGGCCGGCACGGGGTCTGCCAAAGTGGCGTCTTACAGCTTGACAAAAAACAAACGCTAATTTTCGGAATAAGGTCTTTCAGCCTTGCTTCCTCCCCCGGCAGTCGTTCTTGATATACAGTTTGTCTCTTCGGATGTTGCTGTTTCAGGAACTTGCCGGCTTGTTGGCTTGATGCTTCCGGTGCGTTCCCATCCTCTTTACCGTCCGAAGAGAGTGAGAGGGCTGTGTCGAGCTATTACGGAGAAGTGTTCGTCGTAGGTCATAAGTAACAGACCGTTTTCAATCGCGATCTGTGCAATTAGCAGATCAACCGCGCCCAATGTGTTCCCTTTTCTGGCGGCGCCATATCCCAGAGTGCCTGCGGATAAAAAAGTGGTCTCTCTTACAGGAATACATCGCATCGCATCAAATGCATCGGTAAGGACCTCAAGCTCCTTGCGCCCCTTAGCTCCGTTGATCAGTTCAAGCGCGATTATCCCTGTATAGACCGCTCTTCCCGACTTCAGCAAGGAAGCGATTCGTTCTGCCAAAGAAAGATTCTTCTCCCTGAAAAAAGCGATCCAGACCGAGGTATCGACCAGGACCTCACCTGCCATGCCGGGCCTTTTCCCATTCATCAGAGAATTCAAGTCTGCCGGCCGAAGCGAGAACTCTTTCGATCTTCTTCTGTCGTATCAGTTCTCTCAGTCCCGTGATGACCGCCTCGGTTTTCGTCCTGCTTCCGGATAATGCCATTGCTTCTTTTATAAGTTCATCGGGTACATCCAATGTCGTTTTCATCATACCACCTCTACAATACTTTTTATATATAAAATATAGCATAGAATGGTAGTACGATTCATCATTCTGTTATGAACCTGTCTCAAAATTAACTTTCGAAAGGATCCGTCACCCCCGCGAAGGCGGGGGTCCACTTTAAACCCTGAAAAACGTGGATTCCCGCCTTCGCGGGAATGACGCAAACGAATTACCCTCTAGCCTCTAACCTCCAGCCTCTTTTCTCCCTGCATGCCGGCGAGCTCTTCGTACGCGCTCTCAATTTCCGATATCACTGTCTGGCGCGAATAATTCCTCCTCACGAAGGCCCGGCCGTTGGCCCCGATTTCAGCTGCGAATTCAGCGTCCATGAGCAGCCTCGATACAGCAGCAGCGAATGCCTCATGTCCGTCGGCAACAAGGAGGTCCCTCCCGGGCACCGCCCCGATGCCTTCGTTGCCGTAGGACGTGGTTACAACCGGCGTGCCTGCCGCCATGGCGTCGAGTATCTTTACGATTATCCCGCCGCCCACCAGGATCGGCGCAACGAAGACCGCAGCCTTCTTGTAACACTCGTCGATGTCTTCCACAAAACCGGGCACCTCCACGTTCGGATCTTTTTCCCGGAGTGCGGTCAGTTCCTCCGGCGGGCCGTAGCCGGCCGCTATGAATTTCGCATCCGGGACCTCTTTCCTTACCAGGGGAAAAACGGAACGATAAAAGTAGAGCGCGGCCTCCACGTTTACCCTGCGATATTTGTAGGAGGCGAGAAAGAGAATGGTGTTCCTGTCTTTTTTGAATTTCTTTTCCGTAATATCCAGCCCTGCCGGGACGGGTACGGTCCTGATTCTCAGACCAGGCTGCAGTCCCGCAAGATACTTCCGGTCAAAATCGGACAAAGTAAAGACCATGTCAAATTTCTTCACTATTCTCCGTTCCATGTTTCTGATGAGAATGTAGGCAAGAAAATGAGCGGACCTCCTGATACCCCGAAGGTTTCCGGCCCTTCTCTCGGCCGGTTTTGTAATCACGTCGTGCGCGTCGAGGACCATCGGCGTCTTCATCTTTTTCATCATGACCCCTGCCTCGGTCCACTCGACCTGTACGATGTCAAAGTCCCCGTTGCCTGACAGTTTTCTGGCAAAGCGGCTGAAACCGGCGTAATTCAGAAGAAGCCGCAGGACATCCAGAGCCCCCCTCTTTTCTCTCGTTCTGTAAATATATGGGTAGATATCCTTGCAGAAGGGGTGAAGACCGGATAGCAGAGGGATTTCGGATTCTTCGAGTCTCGTGGCAAGATATATCTCATGGCGCGCCGACAGCTCCCTTATCACTTCAAAGACATACCTCCCGCCGGCGTGAAATGAATTCTCGCGGGGGAAAAAGAGACTAACGAAAAGTATCTTCACTTTTCAGGTCGGAAAATGCCGATGCGTCTTTTTGATGCAACGTCATGATAAGGCCTTTTCCTGGAAAGAAAAGGCCGAAGAAGAATATCTGTTAGCGCTGCGGATATGCAGTTACAGGCAGACGCCGATGACCGGTAGCTGACAGCCGCTTTATTACCCCGCCAGCCTCATAAGATACTGTCCGTAGCCGTTCTTACTCAGCGGCTCGGCCAGTTTCAGCAATTGCTCCTTACCGATGTAGCCGGACAAATATGCGATTTCCTCAATGCATGCGATCTTCAGACCCTGCCGCCTTTCTATGGTAGCAATAAATTCCCCCGCCTCCAGAAGACTCTCATGGGTACCGGTATCCAGCCAGGCCGTACCCCTGCCCAGAGGTTTCACCCGCAGTCGCCCCTCCCGAAGGTATGTCATGTTTATATCCGTTATTTCCAGTTCGCCCCGCCAGGAAGGCTTGACATCCCTGGCGATGTCAGCAACCCTGTTGTCGTAAAAATAGAGACCTGTCACCGCGTAGTTTGATTTCGGCTTTTCAGGCTTCTCTTCGATAGAAAGGACCTTTCCTTCGGCGTCAAACTCGACCACACCATACCTTTCCGGGTCGTGAACGTAGTATCCGAAAACAGTGGCGCCCCCTTTCTCCTCCACGTCACTGATGGTCCTTTTCAGAAGATCGGTCATCCCATGGCCGTAGAAAATATTGTCGCCCAGGATAAGACAGACATCGTCCTGGCCGATAAACTCCTGCCCCAGAATGAATGCCTGGGCCAGACCGTCCGGACTGGGCTGCTCCTTATAAGAAATCCTCAGACCCAATTGTGACCCGTCACCGAATATTTCCCCGAACTTCGGAAGGTCGTGGGGAGTTGAGATAACAAGTATTTCTCTGATACCAGCCAGCATAAGGACTGACAGGGGGTGATAGATCATGGGTTTATCGTAAACCGGCAGCAGCTGTTTGCATACTGACCTGGTAATTGGATAAAGCCTCGTGCCGCTTCCCCCCGCCAGTATAATGCCCTTCATAAAGAAACCTCCTTCAGAATCGCCACGTGATAATTCCCAGCACGTGTGGTATGAGTCAGTAACTCTTTACCAGGATTCTATTCATAACTCGCTATCCTTTCACAATCGATAACATGAATTCCGGATATTTCTACGGTTAGCCCGTTTGACTCGTTGCCTATGGCCCATTGCCTGTTGCCGATGCCCATTTTTTCAGTCAAAAACCTCGGCATCCTTCATTAAAAGTCCTTCTGAGTCTTTCCGCGAGGCCAGGACAGGATCATTCCAGATAATGCACCTTTCATGTTCCGGCGCATAATAATCGGTCGCCTTGTAAAGAAATTCGGCGAATTCGGAGAGCACAAGAAAGCCATGGGCAAATCCCTCCGGGATCCAGAGCTGCCTCTTACTTTCAGCCGAGAGGTGAACGCCCACCCACTTCCCGAACGTCCGAGAACTTTTTCGGCTGTCCACCGCAACATCGAAAACCTCTCCTGAAACTACGCGGACAAGTTTGCCCTGAGGTTGCCTGATCTGGTAATGGAGTCCTCTCAGAACGCCTTTTGCCGATCCCGAATGGTTATCCTGAACGAACCTCGTATCAAGTCCGGTAGCCTCCCTCCACTTGCGTTCGTTGAAGCTTTCGTAGAAAAATCCCCTGTCGTCTCCGAAGACCCTTGGCTCGATGATCAGGACTTCAGGTATTTCCGTTTTGATTACCTTCATCTATAATGCTCTGCTGCCACGATTCGCGGCCCAAACTGCAAGGTCGATAGATGTCTTTCCATTTCCTCAACAATCTTTTCCCAGGAATATTTGTTCTCAACGAGTTCCCGGGCATTTTTAACCAGCGAGTTTCTTATGGCAGAGTCTTTCAGAACAAGTTGAACGGCCTCGGCAAAAGAAGGAGGCGTGTCCGCAATCATGAGGTGCCTGCCATGCTCAACATCGATCCCTTCGCAGCCTTTTGAGGTCGTGACCACCGGCAGACCTGCAGCCATAGCCTCCAGAATTTTTATTCTGCTTCCCGCACCCAAACGAAGAGGCACGACAAGTACATCCGCCCGTTTGAAATGGGGTAATATATCCGGAACGTTTTCGTAGAAGTCGATACCTGCCCCGGCCGCCACTGATCTTATGCTTCCCAGCCGCCGTCCGACGATGTCCAGTTTTACGTTCGCCACGGCATCTCTTACGGCCGGAAAGACCTCTTTTAATAAGTAAACAGCCGAATCGAAATTAGGCTGATATTCAAGACCGCCGATGAAGAGCAGCCGATTATCGCTGACATTCTTCGGCTGGAACCTGAAGCGGTCAAGGTCGACCCCGTTGGGGACCGTTACAACTTTTCCCGCATGACCGCAACGGGCCGATATCACGCTGCGCTCCTTATCCGTGACTGTAAAACATTTGTCGCATTCCCGCCATGCCTTTTCTTCCCTACGCCTGAATCTTTTCTTTTCTACAGCATAGAGAAACCTTCTGAGAAGATTTCTGTTCGATTCCCCGAGCTGTTCTATTATGTCGGATTCCATATTATGGGCATCGAGGACCACGCGTGCACCCGTAAAAAGGTCGGCATATTGCCACATCATGGAAAACTCTATCTGCACAAGGTCAAAGGACCTTCTGCCGAGAAGACCCCTGAGAGCCGAGCGCATCCCGTCCGAGGCATACCTCACAACATTATAAGGCCTGTTGCCCGTCAGGAAAAGAAAGCGGTCCTGCCACAGCCTGGCCGGTCTTTCCACCAGCAGTACTTCTTCGCAATAATCCCGTAATCCGGAAACATCTTCCGCGCTTTCGTCGTCCACTATCGCCGCAAGCGTTACCCCGTGAGTCTTCGATAGATTTTTAATAATATTAAAAATACGTATTTTCCCGCCCTGGATCGGCGGGTAGGGATTAAAGGGAGAAAGTATCAGAATGTTCACGCGTCATGCCTTTACCGTCTACAAAGACGTCGCTGGAAATCATCTCGTCCACGTAATGGAACCTCCCGGCTCGTATTTTTCAGCAGTACAACCACTATGTTATCGATGACATATACAGATTCAGGAGCCGGCCATGGTCGCCGCCCCTCGGTAGTGGACAAAGCTTTTTCACGTTACTCTTCAGTGGATCGGGTAATAACATCCCGTCCAAAATAGAAATTTAGACTCTCGGTTTGACGATAGTCTGGAAAGCCCTCAGTAACCATTGCGCCACGCTGCAACAACAAGAGAACTGGCACCGACCATGACGACCGCCAGCGGCAACCAGCGCAGCGAGAAAGGGAGGTAATCTGAGCCGCTGGTAAAATATGATATTAACGCCGGGTATGCGCCCTGGAGCTGCTGGATAACCTCCGAGGGATTGTTGATGTGCGTTCGCCGTCCCAGAACCAGCCCTGTCGTCATCTTCAATGTGATATAGTATACAACCGCCGCAAGCACCAACGTTCCGGTTGCAGCAGCTATTCGCTCAATCGGGAACGCTTTAGTATCTTGACAGCGTCCGTCTTCCGCTCGCAATACCACCAGCACACAATGAGCCAGGACGAGAAATGCTGCCAGTGCAATCGCTGGCTGGTAATCGGCCATGCCACAATGCGTCTTGGCCTCTTGGAAGGTGAATTCAATCCAATACCGTTGACCTGCTCATCGTCCAGTACAAATTCTTTACACTACTGGGGGCAGAAACTTGGTAACGCTGCTCCGTTCAGCATCGTACACGCTCGAGAATAATAGCTGCCACTCACGATTCTCTGATACGGTTGGTAGCTCGGAGGACTGGGGTTGCTCCCAATCAGGCTCGACGGGATAGTGTCGAGAACCGCAGACTTGCCGTCATCTGTCACACCGATCACAACGAGGTTCCGCAAAGGATAGCTTCTCCGCTTAGAGTTCTTATATGTCAGGACCGAGACAGTATCAGAGCCGAAGTCGAACTGTGGTTCGGCTCCAATGGGCCCCGGTGAGATACTGCTTCCAACTGGGCTTCCGCCTAAGAGCTTAAGCGCTCCATTCAAAATGTTGGGGTATTCAGCAAACATGCGGTATTGGGAGTCGGATTCGAGGTCAACCAAGATCACGGTATTCGGCTTGACACGCGGCGCTGCTTCGAGGATGCGAGCAAGTTCTATCCCTCTTTTGGTTCCAACAGCAGTAAACCGATTTCGATTAGCAATTCCGTGCAGAACGGTAAATGATACCAAAATACCGACCATTATCGAAAACACGATCGGTCGATAGGAGCCAAAACGTACAGACAAAAGCCAACAGAATGCCGATGTCACAAGAGCACCACTTGCGCCAGCAAGAAACATCGCGCGTCCTTTCGCCAAATATAGGGGTGTCAAGACGAATGGAATTCTGGCCAAAAAGAGAAGCACGAGTGCCACAAAGATGACTGCCAGCCACGCTCTCCGGTTGACGTCATGCTCCTCCTGTTTGCGGGCCAAGCGCAGCGACACGGATCCCACCACAATGCCTGCAATCCCCGCGAGGACAAACTCCAGGTAGCTCGGCGTTATTTGCGCGGCCTTGGTCCAGCTCTGTAGGAGCACCCACTGATATCCGAAAGTCAGACCCTCAAGCACGTGCGGCAGATCAAAAACGAAGAGTTTATGCGCCCGACTCCCACTCGCTCCTGCGGCTACGGTCATATAAAAAAACCACATACACGGCATTACACTCCACAAAGCCAACACTGGTAGAGCTTTACGATTCGACTGTGTAGTTAGTTTATAGAGCGTCATCGTCGCAACTAGGAACGCTGGGATAACTCCTTTGTACCGCCTGTGGTCACCTGTTGGGATTGCGTACATGGGCGCGAGGTTCCTAGTTGGTCCGCCTTGCCAGTAGACGAGCAATAGCGCAACGCACCCGAGTGCCACAACTAGCGCCATCATAATTGACACGGTACAAAACCAGAAATAGCCTATATCTGCTGGGTGGTACGCAAACATCGCTGCCGCAGCGAAAGCCACTGCCGTGTGCCCTGGCCACAACCTGCGCACGATAAAGAAGAAAAGCCACGCCCGCAGGAAGAACAATACAGGGAAGAGCAAGTTAATGTGCACAAATGAGTGGTCGTTCACAGCCATTACCACATACCAAAAGAAGTGCAAGAACATCCTTGGCTTAACGTGGAGGATCTGTGTAAAGTTCGTATGGATCGCGTTGTTGGCGAGAAACCACGTCTCGGCGGTGGGGAGTTGGGAGAAACCCTGAGGCAGGAACACGACCAAGGCCAAAATAGCGAAGCACGAAGCTACGATATAATCGGTCTGCCGACTAGACTTCATATTCTTATTCATATGTCCAACATTCATTCTTTTTCTTCTCAGTGTTTATTTCGGTGATGTCGTCCAGTCGATCCGGAGGATCGAGTCAATCCGATGGGCACGGTGACGCTTGAGTACTTCATTCTAGTTCCGCTGGTTAAACTCAAAGACGATGCCCATTCCAGAATTCATGAAATGCTTCAATCACTCTTCCAGCTTCCATCAATTCACAAAACAGTGGGAGACGAATAAGCCGTTCACTTATTCTCACAGTCGTATCGAGACTCCCACTGCACCTCCCATAGCGCATTCCCGCTGGCGAGGAATGGAGGGGTACATAATGAAACACCGTCATGATCCCCCTCTTCTTCATGTAATCTATAAGCCGCGTTCTGACTGTCAGGTCCTCCAGTAACAGATAATACATGTGGGCATTGTGACAGCAGTTGTCAGGGATTACCGGCCGACGGACCTTACCTGAAATCTCCAGGGAAGCAAACACCTTATGATATCCTTCCCAGATCTCCATGCGGCGATTGGTTATAGCTTCCGCCTCTTCCATTTGGGCATAGAGGAAGGCCGCAATCAATTCTCCCGGCAGATAAGAAGACCCGATATCTACCCAGGTATACTTATCGACCTGCCCACGAAAGAATTTACTGCGGTTTGTCCCCTTCTCCCTGATGATCTCGGCCCTCTCGACAAAGCCCTCATTATTGATGAGCAAAGCTCCTCCTTCTCCGGAGATAAGGTTTTTGGTTTCATGGAAGCTGATCGCCCCCATATGTCCTATGCTCCCGAGGGCCTTACCTTTATAATTAGCCATCACACCCTGGGCCGCATCTTCAATGACCATGAGGTTATGGCGTCGGGCGATATCCATAATGGCATCCATCTCACACCCGACACCCGCGTAATGCACCGGAACAATTGCCCTGGTCTTCGGAGTAATCGCAGCCTCTATCAACTTCTCGTCCATATTAAGTGTGTCTTCCCGTATATCAACGAACACCGGAACTCCACCACGTAAGACAAAGGCGTTCGCGGTCGAGACAAAAGTATAGGAGGGCATAATAACTTCATCCCCCGGCTGGATGTCGGCAAGGATCGCCGTCATCTCCAGTGCCGCAGTACATGAATGAGTCAACAGAGCCTTGAGACATCCGGTGTTCTTTTCCAGCCACTCGTGACACTTCTTGGTAAACTCCCCATCGCCTGCAAGCATACCCTTATGATGAGCCTGGCTGATATACCATAGCTCCTTTCCCGTCATATAAGGTTTATTGAAGGGGAGTTTCATTCTGTTTTGTAATCCTTGTTTGATGCATCTGGCCAGCCCGCGGCAACAAGACATTTACGATTCAATATCATGCTCAGGGGCCTAAAAGGTGTTGAAGATCAACACATGGCAGGCGGAGTCGATTGAAAGAAATTGACAAAAACTAATTCTTGGCCACATACTCAAAGAGCAAATTAATAGTATTGACGCTGTCCAGATCAAGATCTCCCAGTTCTTTCCCCGCAAACTTCTCAATTTCAAGAACAAGATTCATTCTGTCGAGAGAGTCAATCCCATAATCTTCGAAAGTCTCATCGTCGCCTATTGACACGTCGCTCCTGTTGGTCACACTCTTGATTGCGCTTATCACATTGTTTCTGAATTCAT
>JARRRI010000016.1:27489-28297 GCA_037380845.1 Candidatus Sulfobium sp.
TAAAAAAACCTCACAGTTTGGTTTTAGTCCTGCTGAGTATGGTTGTGGCCCAGGAAAGGCCGACACCGAATCCGGAAAGCAAAATATATCTGCTCTCACCAGTTAATAAATGTTCCAACATGATAGGGATACTCGATGAAACGGTATTGCCAAAGTTATAAGCGTTAAACGGCGCCCTATTTTCAGGCAACCCCAGGCGTTTACGCAGATTTTCAACAATGTATTTGCTTCCCTGATGAAAAAGAAACAGGTCTATCTCCTCCCTTTTCAGTCCGTTGTCTTCAATGCATTTCCTGATCTGCTCCGGTACCTTCTTCATGGCAAACATGAAAACATCCTGTCCTTTCATGGAAAGAAACGAGGTTGCGGGATCAACTCTTATTGCTTCCCCTCCCTTTCCATCCGTACAGAAGGCCGTTTTGAGTAATGTATATTCAAAATCCTCACTCATCAGGGTGCAGGTTGCCGCATCACCAAAGAGAAGCTCCGTGTTTCTGTCTGAGGAGTCGAGCACTTTAGAGTATGGATCGGCAGTAAACAATAACCCTTTCTTAAAGCCATTTGCCTCCATTACAGATTTGATTATATTCAGACCGTACACATATCCCGAACAACCCAAAGAAATGTCAAACGCCGAGATGCATTCTTTCAATCCCAGCTTATACTGTACAATGGCAGATGTGTGAGGAAGACCCGCACCATCCGGGTTTTGAGTGCAAACCACGATGCAGTCTATGTCGTCTTTGGAAAATTGATGCTTATCGTAAAGGTGCTTAAATGCTTCGACGCATAAATCGGACGTCTCGAC
>JARRRI010000016.1:28304-30767 GCA_037380845.1 Candidatus Sulfobium sp.
TTTTTTCTGGGCAGCGAGAGGAACCCAAGTTTATCTCTTATAAAATCCTCTTCTGCCTGATAAGTCTCCGCCCTTTCAATATTGCTGACAGACTCATCAGGAACAAACACACCAATTTCAGCTATTCCTACCATCGCTTACTCTCTAAACCCGAAATATATGTCACCTACTGCTCTGCCTTCATCAAATATCTTCGACTCAAAATATCTCCCGGAAATAATACGACTGAAACTTATGCTTATATCACCAAAGGGGATACAATCCAATATCAATCTGGCAAATATATAGGTGATTTTTCTTTCGCTGAATTCTCTTTTGAGCAAGAATTTATTGCCGCTGATAATCTTCTCTATGGGCGTATAATTCAGACTCTTTTCCTTTGGAATAAATATCTCTGCCTTATCAAATACACATATATTCATAAGTGTATCTTCGTCATAAGCACACCTTTCGCGTACTTCTTCATCCGTTTCGACGATATCGAATTCACCCGCCTCACAGCGAAACGCTCCAACAATCCTTTCTTCAGTAGAGTCATTTGCATCTTTCTTGCGTAGCAACAACTTCTTGTTTGTCATCCTGTTCATCCGGTAGTCGATTTTAACCGGCTGCGGATTTTCCTTTGCCAATAAGTCAACTATGTAATCAAATATTGTTGTCCCCTGCAGATAGTCGCGATTCCCCCTCAAACATAATTCAGTCATCGCAGGTCCCTTTTCGTTTTCAGAAACTTCTTCAAATTGTGAGAATGGGGCAAGGCAAAGTTGCCGGAGACAATGCCGTTCTCCTCCACGTCATCTATCACAACCGAACCGATCTTTATACTGGCATTGGCTCCTATCGACACCGCGTTAGAAACCGACACGGAAGCCCCGATCCAGCAACCCTTTCCTATCCGGACTCTGCCGGCCAGCAGAACCTTGACGGATATATCGGTATTGTCTTCTATCCTGCAGTCATGGCCCACATTAGAACTGCCACCCACATGCACGTTGTCGCCCAGGATCGTATATTCTCCGTGATTGACCGACCTGGCTATGTTTGTCGAAGCATGAATCATGCAATTACTTCCTATTTTGACACCCCCAAAATGTTTAACATGAATTTTTTCACCTTGTACCACCTTGGAAAAAAACCCCTCACTTCCCACTATCACATTCTCATATAAGACAGAATTCTTCCCCAATACTGAACCGTCCCTGACGATGCAATTGTCATATATGATAACATTTTCTTCGATCACCACATTTTTATCTATTATCGCGGAAGGCGCAATTCTCGCACTCGGATCAATATACGGCTGTATTATCTCCCCACCCGCACGGCCCCTATGAATGCCCAGATTATGGATATAATAGAATAAGTCATTCGCGCGGGAAGACACGACGATGCCTTTTGTGTGCGTATGGTCACGCACAACGGCTGCCGGAGGCGCAATGATTCCCATAATATTCTCATTGTCCATGGCACTCAGGAAATATTGCTTATCCATCGCGAGGCAGAGCGATCCGGGAATCTCGCTCCAGGTGAAAGATGTTCTGCAGCATTCCGCCAGCGAAGACTCTCCCAGAACCTCGACGATGGAAAATCTTTCGGTACATTCCTTAAGGATATCCAGGACCATGGCAAAGGGCACTATTCGATAAAATATCTCTTGTGATAGGACGGTTTTTTCTCTATCGTGCCTATTATCCTGACAAGATATTCGCCTGTCACACCCACAGAAAACAAAAGAAGGCCGCCAATGAAAAGAACCGCAACGATTGTTGAAGTCCAGCCGATCAAGCCTACGCCGAGGAAAACTTTTCTGTATATAAGCCACAGGGCGATCAAAAAAGCAACAACAGACAGAATTATGCCTAACGAGCCTATCATTCTCAAAAGAAAAGAGGAATTATTGATTATAAGATTTGTGAACAGTTTAAACCGCTTTATAAAATTGTAATTACTTTTCCCCTCGAATTCCCTATTGTGTCTTGCAGTGACCCCTACAATATCATTTGTGATGGAAAACAAGGTCGCTGAAATGAATGGATAAGGGGAAGACGAAAAGTCAAAGGCATCAATTGTGTTTCGTTTGATCAGCCTGAACGATGACATCTGGATATGTTTCGGCTTTTGTATGAGTTTGTATTCAAACCACCCTTTTATTCTGCTCGTGATTGTAACAAATCTTGAGTGCCTTCTCTTTTCAAACTGAGCTATCACGACGTCATGGTCCTGCTCTTTAATGAGTTCAGTGATGTCCTCGGGAAGCTGCTGCAGATCATCGTCCATTGTTATGATAAAATCGCCTTTAGATACTTCAATCCCGCACAAAGTCGCAGCCTGCTGGCCGAAATTCTTCGACAACTGAATAATTTTCACATTTCTATGCGATCTCTGGATGTCCAAGAGGGTTTCCCATGTCTTGGGGTTAGGCGATGCGTCATCTACAAATATTATTTCACACCCTGCGTCCTC
>JARRRI010000017.1:0-58232 GCA_037380845.1 Candidatus Sulfobium sp.
CGTTAGTTACGACCCGGATATTTGCTCACCCGCCTATAGCGGACTTTGTCGATG
Organism: Candidatus Sulfobium sp.; assembly: GCA_037380845.1. Classification (GTDB taxonomy): domain Bacteria; phylum Nitrospirota; class Thermodesulfovibrionia; order Thermodesulfovibrionales; family UBA6898; genus JARRRD01. Next base: position 55 of record JARRRI010000017.1, read on the forward strand.
GGCTTCAGAAAACGGCGTCTCCACCATTCCCTGCCATCCAAGCTACACGGCTTCCGGCTCTTGCCCTGACGGGACTCTCACCCGCAAGTAAGCAGTACCCTTCGCTGGGCACGCTCAATAGTCAAGTCTGACCCCATGCCTTCCTTCTTGCATAGAAGCTTTTTCGAGCCAACTAATTCATCGCCTTTCCCGAAGGCCGTTAGTCCTGCCAACAAGAAGTAAGCCAACCAAGAAAATTAACATAACGATAATACCCAATGCGGCATACGAAGAAAAGGCCGTGACAATAAGAAATAAGTTAAAGAAAATAATAAGAAAAAAAGATAAGCCAACAAAGAAAAGAGTGCGCATATGAGGCCATATAAAAAAAGCAAAATAGCTGAACAACAGACTAATATAAATAAACAAAATAAACTCGAGAGAAAGATCTTTGCCAATATTCTTGATAAATGATGGATAAATATTTAGCAAATAAGATACAACTGAAAGAATTAATGCTATAAATAAAATAATTTGTGATTTAGCTCTTATATTCATCAATTCTATTCCAAACAGTTCCTGCACTCGGCTATACAGTGCCACGCATCAAAAGCAAGCCATGCTGCAAGTCCGCCTTCGATGTATTCTGCGACCTTGGGCGCTAATTCTGGGACCAAGGATTTAGAATATTTCCCCCACGCCGTGAAACGTCTGTCGGTAAAGTGATAATATGTTCTTGCAGCCAGATTTCCCATATCCTGGCTGTAAAAGTAACCTCCAATGTGAGCAGCCAATATCGATCCTAGAGGTCCAGCCATACATCTCATATAGCATTTATAATATCCACTTTCCCATCCATGTCTAATACCCTCTATCGCACCTCCTGTTGCATCCCCAACACTAAGAAGTCCTGACGGGTCAGTCAAATTAATTGGGGAATTTGCAGTGTAAGAGTAAGAATTGATTCCGCCGAATATCCCAATAGGATCTTCGCTTATAAACCTCTGCAACTCAGCACTGTAATATCTTGCCCTGTAGTAATACAAACCCGTCCCATCATTCTCCCTTCCCGTATACTGGAAGGGATTATCAGACGCCTCTCCGGAGATGGTTACGTTTCCAAACGGATCATAGGTGTAGGTCGTCATTACATTGCCGTTCTCATCGGCCAGGGCTATCGCGCTGCCTAGTCCATCGGTCTGGTAATACCTCACGGTTCCATCGGCCTGTATCCTTGCCAGCGGCTCATCAACATTCAGCGTGCGGATATAGTTTGCTGTTACAACTCCACCTTGTATTTCCTGGACAATATCCATTCCGTCATAAAGGTATTGTGTCGTCACTCCGTTTATCGTCTTCTCTATCCTTCTTCCTATAGCATCGTATTCAAAAGACGCGGATAAGGGGAAGCAATCAGGCTTATACCCCGTTATCCCCACCAGCCTGTTCCTCACGTCCCATGTATAAGTAGTTGTACCGCAAGAATCGTTCATGGTCAAGAGATTGACGTTTTCATCATACGTCATGTTCTTGGCTGATGCAGCCGCCGGGGCGAAGGTCAACTCTCGGCCATTGGGTACAGCTTTACGGACTTTGTCAGCTGGCGTTCAAGCTATCGGCGAATCACCGGAAAAAACACGCCGTGCTAACGGCAGGCTTTGACCGGGTTTACTAGCCCGAAAAGGTCAATTCGATTATTATAATTGTCAGGCAGAACGTGAAAAACGAAGATGACGAGATGCTTGAAGTCGTGGACCTGAAGGGCAAAGTCCTTGGACTTGCAGGGAGGTCCGCTATCCACACCGATCCCTCCATGATCCACAGAGTGGTCCACGTCCTGGTATTCGATGCAGACGGCAGGCTGCTGCTACAGAAAAGGTCGCAGACCAAGGACGTCGCTCCCGGCAAATGGGACACCTCTGTCGGAGGCCATGTATCGCCGGGCGAAGGCATCGAGGTTGCGGCGCGCAGGGAGATGAAAGAAGAACTCGGCATATCGCGATGCCCGTTGAAATTCTTATACCGTTATCTCTTTTCAGGCATGGAAGAAACCGAGATGGTACACACTTTTTCGTGCCTCCATGACGGACCGTTCCATTACAACAGGGACGAGATTGAGACAGTCGAGTTCCGGGAATTAAGTGAAATAAGGAACAGTCTCGGCAGCGGTCTCTTCAGTGAGCATTTTGAATGCGAGATCAGGACATACCTCGCAACGACTACACACCCCTCTCGCCGGGGCCGAAGATATATTTCTGGATCTGGACATTGAGCCTCACGTCCAGTCCGTCCTGCAGGACCCAGTCCGCAAGCTGCCTGGGAGCCAGCCGGCCGATTGCGGCAGAAAAAAGAATCGTACACTTTCCCTCCAGACTGTGGTCGGTTATCAATTTTTTTGACCAGTCGTAATCCGCCCGGTCGCATATAACGAACTTTACTTCGTCGGAGGGCCTGATGTGTTCGAAGTTGGAAAAGTCCATTTCAGCGTTCATGCCGCTTCCGGGTGTTTTCACGTCCAGTATGACGACCGCACGACTGTCTATATCCCTGACGCTCTTCGACCCGTTGGTCTCCACCAGCACTCTATATCCCTCTTCCAGGAGAATGCCGATAAGCCGCAGGGTTTCGTCTCCCTGAAGCAGCGGCTCCCCGCCCGTTACCTCCACAAGGTTCACCCCGGCCTCTTTTATCCGTTCGACAATATCAGCGACCTCCATCTCATCGCCGCCGTCATATGAATACTGAGTATCACAATACGAACACCTGAGGTTGCAGCCCGTCAACCGGACGAATACGCAGGGGAGACCCGAATAAGTGGACTCGCCCTGGATGCTGGTAAACAGTTCGCAGACTTTCATGAATTATTTTAACCTATTCCTCCTGTTCGCCGGAAAAGGCGATCAGACACCGATGGAAATCCTGAATCAATCTGGTAAACTGAAAGTAGAATTGCAATAGTGGAGGAGAAGATGAAATCGATTTATCTCCTTTCGGGCGTATTGATCATCTCGATAGCATTCATTTCAATTTCCATGGGCAAGGAGGCGGGAAAAATGGAAAACTTGAGGATAGAGAGCCCTGCGTTCGAGGGCAACGGACAGATTCCGCAAAAATATACCTGTGACGGCGACGACGTAAATCCTCCGCTGAAGATCGGCGGTGTCCCGGCGTCGGCAAAATCACTGGCGCTTATAGTGGATGACCCTGATGCTCCCGGCAAGACATGGGTCCACTGGGTAGTCTGGAACATGACGCCGGATACTTCTGAGATAAAGGAAGATTCAGTCCCGAAGGGCGCAGCGCAGGGAATGAACGATTTCAGAAAGAACTCTTACGGCGGCCCCTGCCCGCCTTCCGGAACCCACAGGTATTTTTTTAAGCTTTATGCCCTGGACACGGTGCTTGAACTCGGCTCCCATTCCACAAAAGCCGATCTGGAGAGTGCGATGCGCGGGCACACAGTGGGTCAGACGGAACTGATCGGGCTGTATCGCCGACAATAGATAAGGAAGGTGCTGCGGAGAAGTGCTGACCGTGCACTGAAGACTGAAAAATTGAAGGACCGGTACCGGCGGCTGCCGGATTGCCCGAGCGCCGGCCGGGACCAAAGCCTCAGCCCTTCCTGATGCCCGTGCCTTCCCTGGCGATGGCAATTTTCCCTGTTCTGACGAATTCCTTTATCCCCATCGGCTTCATGAGCTCCACAATGGCCTCTATCTTCTTCTCGTCTCCGGTAAGCTCGATGGTATAAGTCTTCTGACTGGAATCTACCACCCTGCCTCTGAATATCTCGGTGAGCCGGAGCACCTCGGCCTTGTCCTCCTGTCGCGGGGCGACCTTTATCAGGACCATCTCCCGCTCCACGTGATCGAGCTCCGTCATATCGACCACCTTTATAACGTCGACGAGCTTGTTCAGCTGCTTGTTTATCTGCTCGATGATCCAGTCGTCTCCATACGTAACGATCGTCATTACCGAGACCTGGGGATCTATCGTTTCCCCGACGGAGAGACTGGAGATGTTATAACCCCTTCCGCTGAATAACCCTGCAACCCGGGAAAGCACGCCGAACTTATTCTCCACAAGAACAGATATCGTATGTCTCATAGCTCTCCTCTGTAGAAGTTATTTCACTGCCTTCAACTTCTTTTCCGCCTTCTTCTCTTCCTCCAGGAAGAGCATCTCGTCTATAGCAGCCCCTGCCGGGACCATGGGGAAAACCTTTTCTTTCCAGTCGACAACGAAATCCATCAAAACCGGCCTTTTGGTGCCGAACGCTTCCTTCAGGACAGGCTCAACCTCCGAGCGTTTTGTGGCCCTCAGGCCCACTGCATTGTATGCCTCCGCTATCTTCACAAAGTCCGGCACAGTGTCGTCGAGCCTGGTGTGGGCATAGCGCTCCTGGAAGAAAAGTTCCTGCCACTGCCTCACCATGCCCAGATAGCGGTTGTTCAATATGGCCACCTTGACCGGCAGCCTGTTGATGACGGCCGTCGCAAGTTCCTGTATGTTCATCTGTATGCTTCCGTCCCCCGCGACGTCTATTACCAGCTTGTTGGGAAACGCAAACTGGGCCCCTATGGCGGCCGGGAAGCCGTATCCCATCGTCCCCAGTCCGCCCGAAGAAAGGAGCGTACGGGGCTTGTCGAACTTGTAGAACTGGGCGGTCCACATCTGGTTCTGTCCCACCTCGGTGGCGATGATCGCATCTCCTTTTGTAAGTTCGTGAATCTTTTCTATGACAAACTGGGGCTTGATAACGTCCGTCTCCCTGTCGTATGACATGGGCCTCTCGGACTTCCAGGCGGTTATCTGCTTGAGCCACGCCTTCCTCACCTCGCCCCACTGCTCTTTTATTTCGTTCTTAAGGACCTTGTTCAGGACCGAAAGGACTTTCTTCACATCGCCTACGATCGGAACGTCGACGCGGACATTCTTTCTGATGGATGTCGGGTCGATATCGATATGCACGATCTTGGCGTTGGGGGCGAAGGCGGCGATCTTTCCCGTCACCCTGTCGTCGAACCGCATGCCGACCGCCACCAGAAGGTCCGATTCCTGTATGGCCTTGTTAGCAAAATAAGTCCCGTGCATGCCCGGCATGCCGAGCGAGAGTTTGTGGCTTCCCGGAAACCCGCCCAATCCCATTAAAGTCATTGTAACCGGCACCTCAGTATACTCGGCGAGTTCCTTGAGTTCCTTTGAGGCCCCTGATAAAATCACGCCTCCGCCGGCCACTATGACGGGCTTCCTCGCTTTGGCCATCATGCGGGCAGCCTGCGTGATCATGAATTTATTGCCCTCGTAAGTCGGCCGGTAGCTCCTAATGCCGATGCTCTCGGGCCATTTAAAGTCGGCTTTGTTTGAGGTAACGTCTTTCGGGAGGTCTATGAGGACCGGACCGGGACGGCCGGTCGTTGCAATATAAAAGGCCTCCTTGATAATTTCAGCCAGGTCAGTGACGTCCTTGACGAGGTAATTATATTTTGTGCAGGGTCTTGTAATGCCCACTATGTCGGCTTCCTGAAAGGCATCGTTGCCTATGAGAAGCGTAGGGACCTGACCCGAAAACACCACGAGGGGAATCGAATCCATGGAAGCGGTGGCAATCCCCGTGACGGTATTGGTAGCCCCGGGCCCGGAGGTGACGAGGGCGACACCCGGCTTTCCGCTCGCCCGCGCGTAGCCGTCCGCTGCGTGAACAGCGCCCTGCTCGTGTCTCGTAAGAATAAGCTGAATGTCCTTTTCGTCGTGAAGCAGGTCGAATATGTTGAGAATAACGCCGCCGGGATATCCGAAAATATGTTTCACGCCTTCTTTTTTCAGGCATTCCAGGAATATTTCAGCACCGGACATTTTCATGGCTCACATCTCCTTGAGAGTCCGCCCCACATACGGCTTTCGGCGACTCAGATTCATCTTGTTTTCGAATATTCTAACATTAAATACCTTTCCAAGTGCAACGAAAAACACCTTTTTCTCCGGCCTCTTACCGTGAGGCGCTCCTTCAAAAAACCGGCCGTTCACCCGCGCAGGAGTTATGGCACATGTTATATAATATGTTATCGGGTCTGATCACCCGAAGTGCTCCCTGGTCGACGGAAGCCTGCGGAAAAAGACCCTCTTTCAGGAATGCGCGGGGGAAAAGTGCGCCCTTTTATTTTGAAAGATCGAAACAGGGAGGAAGGTTTGTGAAAAATTTTCTGACGTCCGGTATTGCGTTCCTGGTGTTCTTTTTGTTCCTGCACTCTTCGGCGCCGGCGGCCGAAAAGAAACCCGTGGAGGTAAAGAAGCGGGATAAATGTCCGGTTTGCGGCATGTTCGTGGCCAGGTATCCCGACTGGATAGCACAGATCATTTATGACGACGGGACATATGACGTTTTTGACGGGCCCAAGGATATGTTCAAATATTATTTCAATATGGAGAAGTACAACCCTGCAAGAAAGCAATCCCGTATAGCCGTGATGTATGTTACCGAGTATTACTCGGCCGGGCTGATGGATGTGCGAAAGGTTTTCTTCATACCCGGAAGCAACGTGTACGGCCCCATGGGCGCGGAACTCGTACCGGTAGCGACGTCTGATGCGGCGAAGGAGTTTATGCACGATCATAAAGGGACCGGAATGCTCAGGTTCGAAGAAGTGAAGCCCGGGGATTTAAAATAATTGCGAAGGTCACACTTTTTCTTCCTGTTTCTGGTTTTTTGCCTGGCCGTTATTTCAGGTCTTTCGGTATACTCTAACGCCCGGATCTCTGAATTCCGCAGCTCTTCACGTGATATCGGGGAGATAGCAGGAGCGCTGCGTCTCACGGATATCTCTTTTTCACACGACGCCAGGTACACCCGAAACCCGTCACAGGCGGACCTTTTTTCCGCGTTCCAGGACTACCCGGGATCAATCGAACATTTCGCTTCGGGCTCTGTCGTCCCGCCGCCCGATTTCGGCTCTTTCGGTAAACGGTTGTCGGTGAAGAGGTTGAAAAAACAGGCAACAGGCAATAGGTGATAGGCAATAGGTGACAGGTAATGGATGATATGATGTCATCAGACAGCGGGCAAAAGTCATTAACAGACTTTAATCGAAGCCTCCTGCCGCTTGAGGTAAACGTATGAGCTTCGGAAAGCACATCAATGTCCTGGATTATACCCTGCAGTCCCTTCTCAGGAGGAAATTCAAGAACGCAGGCATAATCCTGGTATTCACATTCGTGATATTCATACTGGGTTCGATTTTGTTCCTAGCCTACTCCTTCAAGCGGGAGGCGGTACTTATACTGGAGAATTCTCCCGAGCTGATCGTGCAGAGGACCACCGCCGGCAGACATGAGCTCATACCGACAGATATGGCAGGCGCCATTGAAAAGATCCCGGGCGTGTCCCGTGTCGAACCCCGCTACTGGGGCTACTATTATGATTCTCTTGTCGGCGCGAATTATACAGTCCTGTCCGCCGGCGGGAGTATTTCGCAAACCAACCGTATCGTGAAAGGCCGTGTGCCGGGGCCCGGCGAGAAAGGCTCTGCCGCGGTCGGAAGCGGCGTTGCCCGGGCAAGGTTTGTCGGCATCGATGACGAGCTGACCATGTTGTCCTCGTCGGGGGCGCCGATGGACCTGCGGGTGGTCGGCATATTCGATACAGCATCCGAACTCCTTGCGTCGGATTTGATCGTTATAGGTCATGAGGACTTTACGGACCTCTTCAGACCGCCTCCCGGAATGGCTACAGACCTGGTGGTAAGCGTACCACACGAGTCGGAGGCACCGGTCATTGCAAAGAAGATACACGACCGTTTCCCCGATACAAGGCCCATTCTCCGAAGAGAGATCATAAGAACCTACGACGCCGTCTTCGGATGGAGGAGCGGACTGGTGCTGACGGTCTTCACGGGCGCACTGGTAGCTTTTATTATCCTGGCGTGGGACAAGGCAACGGGGCTCAGCGCTGAGGAAAAAAGGGAGATAGGCATATTGAAGGCCCTGGGCTGGGAAACGTCCGATATCCTCGAGATGAAGTTCTGGGAGGGCCTGACCGTCTCTCTTTCTTTAGCATCGACTATCATCCCGTCGTGGAAGGCGGCCATCACGGACCCCGACGAGGTGGTGCGGGGATAGGATGCAGGAGTCCATGGCGGATACGATTATTGAGGCCGGACAGGTCGTCAAATTTTACAACAAGGGCAAGGCAAATGAGGTCCTTGCGGTCAGTGACGTGTCCGTTAAGTTCGCACGCGGTGACTTTTCGGTCCTCAAGGGACCCAGCGGCTCGGGAAAGACGACGCTTCTTTCCTTGATAGGATGTATGACACGACCTACGTCTGGGTCCATCACGGTAGAGGGCAGGGATATTTCTCATCTTCCGGAAAGGTTCCTGACGGAAATACGAAGAGAGACCTTCGGCTTCATCTTCCAGCAGTTCAACCTGATACCCGGCATGAGCGTCGTCGAAAACGTGATGCTCCCGCTATATCCTACGGATATCAGGATATCCGATCTCGGAAAGAGGGCCGGGGCAATACTTGAAAGCCTCGGCATGTCGAAGCGCAGGGATTTCCCCGTCCAGGGTCTCTCAGGTGGAGAACAGCAGCGGACGGCCATCGCCAGGGCGCTCATAAACGACCCCGATATCATACTTGCGGACGAACCGACAGCGCACCTTGACACCGCCCTCTCCAGGGACTTCATGGACATCATGAGGGACTTCGGAGAAAGGGGCAAGACCATTATCATCGCGTCCCACGACCCGCTCGTCTTCGAAAATAAATGCGTCAACCATGTCGTCGAGATGCGGGACGGCAGGGTCAGGCGGGTCTCGGGGAATTAACCGGACGATGATAATGCAGCCAGGTGTCCTTGCGCTGATAGTCGGTTCCGGCATAACCGTGCTCCTTCTCTTTTTTGCCGCCATCCTGGGGCTCAAAATTCTCTTCAGGTGGGACATCAGAAGCAATTCCGAAGAGCAGCTCGGACTGGAAAGGAAGACCTACCTGGTTTCGACGCTCGTACAATATGGTCTCCTCTTCGAGGTTGTGTCGCTGTTCCTCTTTATTTATACGGCGGACGACATCCACAATCTGCTTGTCGGCGCCATGTGCGCAACGGGCTCCCTCAATGCAAATGCCTACGGCTTCCCGGCCCTGTATGCAAAAATCGCGACCCTCTTTCTTTCCGGGTCGTGGATAGCCCTGAATTATATAGACAACAAGGCCGAAGATTACCCGCTCACCAGGACAAAGTACAGGCTTCTGCTCGCTATTTTTCCCGTTGTATTGGCCGGGTATGTTCTCCAGACAGAGTATTTCAGCCGCATCAGCCCCAATGTCATAACATCCTGCTGCGGCGTACTCTTCAGCGAGGGGAGTAAAGGCATCGCCAGTTCTATCGCATTTCTGCCCGCAAGGCCTATGCAGTCGGTTTTCTACTCTCTCTTTGCGGTAACGGCAATGACGGGGGTGGCCGCAATACGGACAGGAACAAGGATGTACTTCGTTTCCTTCTCCTTTCTCTCGGGTGTATTCTTTATCGCGTCGATAGCTGCCATACTCTCTTTCATCTCGCTTTACTTCTATCAGCTCCCCACTCACCACTGTCCTTTCGATGTCCTTCAGTCCGGATATTATTACGCCGGATATCCCCTTTATGCGTCCCTTTTCGCCGGCTGCTTCTTCGGTATTATGACGGGCGTCGTTGAGCCCTTCAGGAAAATCGGGTCTCTGTCTCACGTCATTCCGTTGGTCCAGAGAAGGTGGGCACTTGTTTCAATTCTGGCCATCGCCCTGTTTGTTGCAATAAGCCTGGCACCGGTCGTCTTCCTGCCCTTTAAACTTGGAGGGTATTGAAAAGCACATCCTCCGCAATATCGGGGCATACCTTACGCAGCCGGAATTCAAAATCCCTCACTTTTCATGAGGGAACTCAAACAGGAACTCCTCTTCAGACACCTGGTGCAGGAAAAGAAGCCCGGCCCGCTCAGAACAGACTGAACTTGAAATATCTTCCCGGATGCTCCTTGATATTCGCCGTGAGCTCCTTGAGCTCTTTTACTGTCTCTTTCAGTTCCTGTGCAAGCTCCTTGTCGCTTAAGAGGGCCCCCGCCGTGCCTTCCCCCTTGTCCACCTTTTCGAGAATCAGGGACAACTGCCTGGACGCCCTGTTGAGGTTGTCGTACAACTCGGGGTCCTCCACCAGCTTGCTGATGGTCCCGGAACTACTGTTCAGTTTCCTGCTGAATGCCTCCATCGACTCGGCGGTCCCGCTTAACCTGTCATAGAGGGTGGTATCTTCCATGAGTTTGTTCAGGGTACCCGACCCGCCGGCCAGTTTTCCGCTGAATTCCTCCATGGAGGAAGCCGTTTCAGACAGTCTTTCGTACAGCGAACGATCCTTTCAGGTTATTGTAAAGAGCGGGATCTTCGAGGAACTTGGCCAGTGTCCCCTTGCTTGTCTCGACCTTTGTGAGGAGACGGCCGAGTTTCTCGATGAAGTCGTTCATCTTCTGTATCGACATTGCACCCGTCTCCATGATGTCCTTTATCTCGATCGGACTTGTCCCCTCTATCGTTTGCCCGGGATGAACAAGCGGCGACTGCGGACTGCCGGGGCTCAGTTCGATATATTTGTCGCCCAGCAGACCAAGCGTAAGGACGCTGGCAACCGAGTCGCTCCTGACGAATTTGAGATCGCTCCTTCTTACCGACATCGTCACTACAGTGCCTCCTTCGCGGTTCAGGGCAATATTGGTGACCGACCCGACCTCTACCCCCGAGATCCAGACCGGCGCACCATCTCTCAGTCCGCGGACATCATTTATGGAGGCCTTGATCTGGGCCGTGGGCGAAAAGATCTTATCGATGCTCCCGGCGAAAAACACCGTGAAAAACAAGAGAAGGAGAGCCAGGGTAATGACCAGACCGGCCCTGAGTTTCGACCATTTCAATTGTTTTTTTATATCGAACATGTCAACCTCCGCTCTTCTATAATAAGCCTACACATCAAGTCCGGTTTATAATTTCTCGGCATTCACAAAAAACCGCAACTCGGGCACCGTCGAGTTCAGGAGCGCCTCTCCATCCCCGTCAAACAGTACCCTGCCCTCGTATAAAAACAGGAATCTCTCCGCCACCTTGCGGGCATCGCTCACCTTGTGGGTTACTATTATGAGTCCTGCTCCCCCGCGGGCCATATCTGTAATGAGCTTACAGATATTGACGGAATTTACAGGGTCCAGACCCGTTGTCGGCTCGTCATACAGAAACATCCTGGGGCTGCAGAAGGCCAATGACCGTGCGATGGAAACCCTCCTGTGCATTCCGCCGCTCAGTTCTTCCGGCATAAGTTCCAGCGCCTGCTCCACGCCGACTGTCCTCAGCATCTCCCTCACCTTATTGTCGATCTCCTCTTCCGGCATGTCGGTATATTCCCTCAGACAGAAGGCTACGTTCTCTTTGACGTTAAGCGAATCAAAGAGTGCGCCTTCCTGAAAGATAAGGCTGAACTTCATCCTTACATCCCTCAACTCACTTTCGCTTTTTACCGTTATATCCTCTCCGTCGACAAGAATCCTTCCGGAATCCGGTTTGATAAGGCCCGTGATCAGTTTGAGAATAGTGGTCTTTCCCTCGCCGCTACCTCCCAGGATTGCAACTTTCTCGTGAAAATCGATGGAAAAACTCAAATCGGAAAAGACCTGCCTCCTCCCGAAAGCCATCCTCACATTTTCGAACCTGATCATACCGAAAACCCCAGGACATAAAGCAAAACACGCGTAAGTATGAAATCGGAGACAATGATCATGATAATCGACATGACGACGGCCTTCGTAGTAGACTGCCTCAGCCCGATCGCTCCTCCTTTAGTTGAAAGACCGGCGTAACAGCAGATGGAGGCGATGAGATATCCGAAAATAAAGGGTTTGGCAGCTCCCGAAAAAACGTTTTCAAACGTCAGTACCTCTCGGATAGAACTCCAGTATACCGTGCTGCTCTGATGGCTCACGAATACGGCTATGTAGTAGCCGCCAAGAAGCGAAACGGCGTCGCCTATGACAGTCAGGGCCGGAAGCATCACAAGGGCGCTAACTATTCTGGGGGTAACGAGTTTCTTTATGGGGTCGACACCGAAGACCCTCAGGGTGTCCACCTGGTGGCCGAGAACCATGGAACCCAGCTCCGAGGCTATTCCCGCACCAACCCTTCCCGTAAAGACAAGGGCGGCCACGACGGGGCCCAGCTCCCTGATGACCGATATACCGACAATCATCCCTGAATACATCTTGAGTCCCAGCCCCGAGAGTTCGGCTGCAAGCTGGAGAGACAAAGCCATTCCCACAAAAAGAGTAACCACAAAAATTATCACGAAGGAGCCCGCCCCGGCATAGTCCATCTGCTCTATGATATCCGCAAAGTAAAATGGTTTTCCGAACATTCCGAGAAATCCGCGACAGGCGAGGACGTAAAAATCCTGAAGATCGCTTATAAGCCCCTTGACTCTTATATTTACAGCCTCTTTCATTTCGATTTCTCCGGAACCGCCGCAATAACTATTATTATCATTTTGTCGGCTCCTGTAAATATAACCCATGCAGCGGTGCGGGAACCAATACGCATTTCACTCGCAAAAAGATCGCATGGGCCAATACATTCATGCCCCCCCGGGCGGACGGGAACTCCGGCGATCTGTTTGTCGGCTTAACCGGCCTTCTTTTTGATATAATATCAGATGCCCTTTAGCCGGTACATCCCCAATTCTCCCTGTCGACCTCAAACTGCAACGGACAAACGTTCTACGGTTGTAATGGGATATATTCTCTGGTTGGTTCTGTTATGTTCTTTTTTCCCGGTCAGTTGCAACGCGCGCGCCGCCGAACACCAGGTAGTCAGGGCCGGAGATGGCGAAATCAGTCTTGACGTGAAAGAATTCATGGACGGTAACGTGCATTTTTTTACTTACAGGAAATCCGGCAGGAACATCAATTTCTTTGTCAGGACCGACGGCGCCGGGAATCTTTCCACCCATTTTGACGCCTGCTATGCCTGTTACAGGAAAAAGAAAGGGTACAGGCAGGAGGGTGCCGACCTGGTCTGCAACGAGTGCGGCCTGAAGTTCCGGCTGGCCGACGAGAAATGGCTGCATCAGGGATGCAGCCCTGTTCCTCTGACCAGCAGGATACGCCACGGCTTTATTATTATAAAAGTCAAAGACATCGAAAAAGGCGAAAGGCTCTTTTAGGATGGAGGCGGCTTTTTTCCAGTTCAGCCCGAAGTTCGGCGATATACGCGGGAACGTTGAAAGGAGCATCGGGGTCCTCTCTTCACTGAATGCAGACCTCGTTGTCCTCCCCGAACTCTTCAATACCGGTTATCAGTTTTCTTCGGGGGAGGAGGCTGAGAAGCTCTCCGAAGAAGTCCCGTCGGGATTCACGAGCCGCTCTCTTTCCGGCCTGTCACAGGAAAAAGGTTTTTATATTGTCGCCGGACTGGCGGAGAGGGACGGCGACAGGATCTATAATTCCGCCGTATTGACCGGTCCGCGGGGCTTCATGGGCGTGTACAGGAAAGCACATCTGTATTCCGAAGAAAAATTGTGGTTTACTCCCGGCGATACGGGGTTCAGAATATGGGACACGCCCGCGGGGAGGATCGGGATCATGATATGCTTCGACTGGTTTTTCCCCGAATCAACCAGGACACTGGCCCTGAAGGGGGCACAGATTATCGCGCATCCGTCCAACCTCGTGCTGCCCTACTGTCCCGACGCCATGGTCACAAGATGCCTCGAAAACAGGGTATTTGCCGTAACTGCAAACAGAACGGGAACCGAAGAGCGGGCCGGCAAGGGACCCCTGAGGTATATCGGCTCCAGCGAAATCGTTTCCCCCTCCGGCCGGATTCTCTACCGCGCCTCTGCGGACAACGAAGAAACGGGCCATGCGGAAATAGATGTCGGGGAAGCGGGGAACAAGAAGATCAACTCCTTTAACGACATATTCGAAGACCGGCGGAAAGACCTTTATTACGACTGAGCCTCTCTCCAACCGCACATTCAATACAGACAAGAAACGTAGTCATTCCCGAGGTAGTAATCGGGTCGAAGCGACCCTGCGCGGAGACCCGCTTCGGGACTCCCATCTAGAATCCAGGGTTTCGGAGAAATTGTGGTGCCTGCCTGCCGGCAGGCCGGGGACAGGAGGAATTTCATGATCAATGTCGCTACTATTTTGAAGCCGTAAATAATACCGACAAAAAGCCGTCAAACCAAGGAAATACACGCAAGGCACGAGAAAATCAAGGCCTTCAACCGTCTCATAACAGTCCTATAGTTTTCGTCATGCCCGGGGTTTTCAGCCGGGCATCCACGTTTTGTTTAGAATCGATTCCCGCCTGGCTCACTGCCGGAATGACGGCTCAAAGGGGCACAGTACTTTGAGACTGTTATTGTTGCCGTGTGCATTTTTTGCCTTGCGTGGATATCAGGCCTTTTCTTAATATGGGATGACGTTGTCGTAATTGACGAGGGCGCGGGCGATTTCTTCGGTATTCATGACCTCAAGGCCGTTATCCGGATTATTCGAATACATCCTGATGTCCAGGTCTTTCAGGGTCTCAAGGTTTACCTTGATCGCTTCGTCGTCGGAAAGCTTGTCGTCCATAACAAAAACGTTCACTTCATCGTCTTCAAGAGTCAATCCTACCGCCATCCTCAAAGCCTCTCCCTGCCTGTCTCTCACGAGCACAGCTATCTTCTTTTTCATGTTTACCTCTCAGCTTTTTTTGTCAGACATGAATAATCGAAAAATTTAACTACTTTCATTCTTTATCACAAAAAGCGCCGGCGGTCAAGTCGTGCCAATTTAAGTGCTAATTTAAGGAGCAGACACATTTTTCTGTGTTTCCCTGTCCGTCATTCCCGCGAAGGCGGGAATCCATGTTTTTCCTTAAAACATGGATTCTCGATGCGAGTCCCGAATCGGGTCTTTCTGCAATGTGGTTACTTTCTGCTGTAATATCCTTTTATCTCACCGACATACCGTGACGACAACATACGGGACGTCCTCCCGAATTTCATCCTGTAATCCGCAGAAGACAGATAGAGCTTCTCTTTTGCCCTTGTAGATGCCACATAGAAGAGCCGCCTCTCCTCTTCCAGAGCGGCCCTGTTCATCATGGCCCGCTCTGAAGGGAAAATTCCTTCTTCCAGAGCTGGAAGAAAAACAACAGGCCACTCAAGCCCCTTCGCGGCGTGTATCGTCATTATTTTCACGCTTTCCTCCCCGCTGATCCTGTCCTGGTCGGAGGCAAGGAGACTGTCCTCCATAAACTCCGAAAAGGGCCTGCCCTCCCTCTCAACAGAGAGCAGGACGTTACAGAGCTCCGAGACGTTTTCCCGGCGGTCCTCATGGTCTTCGCTGTACTCGCCCTCCAGGTATGCAAGATAGTCCAGGTCCCGGATCACGCTCATCAGCACGGTATACGGACTGTCCTCGACCGTTTCCGCGTACTTCGACACTATCTCCGTAAACCTGTCGCCGCCCGTTCTCTGTTTTTTGGAGAGCCTCGTATCCCTCAATGCCTGCATCCAGTCCGTCCTGAAATTCTCTGTTATTGCCGAAACGCCTTTCTTCCCGATCCCCCGCGATGGCGTGTTGATGATCCTGGCAAAGGCAGCTCCGTCACGCGTGTTGGCCATGAGCCTGAGGTAGCAGAGCAGGTCCTTTACTTCGGCCCTTTCATAAAAAGCCAGGCCCCTCACGATCTCATAAGGGATTCCGTGGCGCATAAAAGTGCTCTCCAGCCCCCGGGAAAGAAAACTCAGCCGTATGAGCACGGCAATATCCGAGTAGGAGTAAGTCGATGACAGTTCCTCGATCTGCCGTGCGACCCGCCGGTTTTCTGCGTCATGGTCCGGCGCGTTCCTGTACTCGACATCCCCCTCATCCTCCTTGTCTGTGTGAAGCGTCAGGATCTTGTCGGCCCACATGCGATCCGCCTTGCCGATAACGATATTGGCTACATCGAGGATCTTCCTGGTGGACCGGTAATTCTTTTCGAGCCTCATTTCGTCGGCACTGAAATCCCTTCCGAACTTGAGGATATTTTCGGGTACTGCGCCGCGCCAGGTATAAATCGTCTGGAACGGGTCCCCAACCACAAAAATATTGTTCCTGTTCCTCTCCGTGAGGAGTTTGACCAGAAAATACTGGATCTCGTTCGTATCCTGGAACTCGTCCACCATGAAGAAATCATATCGGCCCTGCCATTTCTCAAGGACCGGGGGCCTGTTCACAAAGAGGTGCGTCGTATGGTGGAGCAGGTCGTCGTAGTCCAGGGCGTTTGACTGCTCGAGCTCCCTTTCATAAGCCTGCGCCACCCCCGCATACCGGTCCTGAGGGAAGGGCAGGGAAGAGATGTATTGAACTATGTCACCCCTGTAAGCCTGCTTTGCCCTGGATATCGTCTTCTGGGCTTCATCCGCCTCGCGCGCGTCGAGATTAAACCTCTTCACGATGTCCTTCAGCGTCTTTTTGCTGTCAGACTGGTCGTAGATAATGAATTTCCTGTCGAATTTCCTGTCGAGGGCGACTATATCTTCCCTGAGAACTCTGACGCAGAATGAGTGGAATGTGCTGACGGACCGGGGAGCAACGGCGAGCATAGTCTCGACCCGGCCCGCCATTTCCCTGGCCGCCTTTTTTGTGAACGTAATAGCGAGGATACGGTGGGGTTTAAAGCCCTTGTCCGTGATAAGGTAACCGATCTTGTGTGTGAGGACCTTCGTCTTTCCGCTGCCCGCGCCGGCCAGCAGCAGAAGAGGGGATCCGAAATGCTCGACCGCCGCTTTCTGTTCCCGGTTCAACCCTTCCAGCATTCCCCGGGAAAGAATCTTTCTTTCACTGCCGGACGTCAGCATTTCCCGCAAGACCGCTCCTTCACAGCCAGCGCTCCAGAACGGCCTCGATCTCTTTGCCGAACCGGTCTATATCAAAGGCCTTATGAAGAACGGCGTTTGCACCTGCTTCGCAGCACGCATCCACGTCGGAGTCGAGCGCCGAGTGCGTCACAATGATAACAGGAATATCGCCTAATCTCAGGTTGCCCCGTATTCTGCGCAAAACCTCAACGCCATCCATCCCCGGCATCTTGATATCAAGGAGTATCAGGGCCGGTAGAGTCTCTTCCCCGGCCAGTAAGGCAAGACCCTCTTCGCCGCTCCGGGCCACCTCGGTCCTGACTCCCCGTTTTAGTCTGGAAATTACCCTTTCCGCTATCAGAACATCATCCTGACTATCGTCTATAATGAGTATCTTCTTGGGCTTCACTGAGGTCATTATTGACATTGTACCCAACTATTATTCCACTGTAAAATAAAAGGCAGCTCCTTTGCCGATTCCGCCTTCGGCCCATATTTTACCACCGTGGCGGCGTATGATGCGCTCGACTATGGTCAGCCCTATCCCCGTGCCCGGGAATTCCTTCTCGGAGTGGAGCCGCTGGAAGGGCCAGAACATCTTCTCCGCATAGTCGGGATCGAACCCGGCTCCGTTGTCCTTTACGTAAAAAACGGTCTGGCCGTCCTCCCGTTCGAAGGCCCCGAACTCGATCCGGGCGTTGTCGGTCCCCGAGGTGAATTTCCATGAGTTGCCCAGGAGGTTTGAGAGTACAATCTCCGTCAGCCTCCTGTCGGCAACAGCGGAAAGTCCATCCTGTATCACGACCTCGACGCTCCTTCCCGGCTCTCCCTCGCGAAGCTCGGAGACAACGGAATGCGCCATCTTCGTGACGTCGACATCCGCCCGCTCTATCTCCTGCCGGGATATTTTCGAAAGATGGAGCAGGTCGTCGATGAGTCGGGTCATCTTTTCGGAGCCCCTGTGGATACGGGCCAGGTAGTCAAGACCCTGCTGATCGAGAGTTTCCGTGTAGTCTTCGATCAGGATCCTGGCAAAGCCGGCCATGGACCGGAGCGGGGCGCGCAGGTCGTGAGATATGGAATAAATAAAGGATTCCAGTTCGTTGTTGACTGTTTCCAGTTCCACATTTCTCGCCGCCATTTCTTCGCCCAGTTTGAGTACATCAGCCTCGTTCCTCATCCGGACCACGGCGACGGCCACCTGGTCGGTAATCGCTTTCATCAGAGACAGGTCCTCCTCGCTGAAGGTCTCCCGGTTGCATGTCCCGAAGGAGAGTGTGCCGATCACCTTTCCTCCCGGGCCCAGGAGGGGGTGGCAGCAATAGGCGTTGATCCCATAAGATTTCACCACATCAGTACGCTCGTCCGCAGTAGACGCTATATGCTCGGCCACGATACGTCGACCGTCGGCTGCTACACAGCCGCAAATAGCTGAGCCTACATCCAGCCATTCGATCTTCTTTGCCTCCCCCTCGGGAATGCCGGCCCAGGCGTTCAGGTGCAGCCTTCCGGCCTCTTCGTCCACAAGGAAGTTGAAAAAGGCGTCGCAGTCGAGATGCTCCATGACTTTCCGGCAGACGGACTCTACGGCCTTTTGCGGTTCCGAAGACTGCAACAGCTCGCCTGCCGTGGTCGTCAACAACTCGAAACGACCAAGGCTTTTCTTAAGCTCCTCCCCGGCCTTCTTCAGCGTGGATATGTCGGTATTCGTGCCGAACCATTTCAGTACCCGGCCGGAAGTATCCTTCAGCGGCAATATTCGTGTCAGGAAGGTGCGGAATATTCCGTCCGCCCCGCGGATGGGGAATTCCATCTCGAAAGGCTCACCGCTGGCGATTGACTCCTTCCACTTCTCCATCACCTCCGGAAGCACTTCGGGGTCGTGCACCATCTGCCAGCCCCAGCCTTCCATCTGCTCCGGCGTCGTGCCGGTGTATTCGTACCAGCGTTTGTTGTACCACGTGATGTAGCCGTCTGCATCCGCAGTCCAGCACAGTTGCGGAATGGCATCAGCGACGGTCCGGAACTGCTCTTCGCTCTCGCGAAGGGCCTCTTCGGCTCTCCTTCGCTCTGTCATATCCATTACTACCCCGATAAACCGCTTTGCGCGCCGATCTTCTCCCGAGCCCTCGAAAAATGTCTGACCGGTGGCGCGTATCCATTGAAGGCGGTCTCCAAGGCCCAGAACCCTGTATTCTATGTCGTATTTCCCGTCCGAAGAAGGGGCCACGGCAGCTTCTATTTTCTTCCGGACTCTGTCACGATCTTCCTCAACAATGCGGGACAATGCGACTTCGAGAGGAACGGTCCCGCGATCCGGGAGGCCGAAAATATTCCGGCACCGGACATCCCAGTCAACAGTGCCCCGCTCAACGTCCACATCCCAGGTGCCCATTTCTGCAGATTCAAGTGCGGCACGCAAACGTCCTTCGCTCTCTCTAAGTGTCTCTTCAGTGTTCTTCCGGTCACTGATATCATGGGCTATCTTTGAAGCAGCAACCACTTTGCCGTTTGCATCCCTGATGGGGGAATAGGTCAGGGAAACCGGTATTATCTTCCCGTCCTTCCGCCTGCGGAGGGTCTCATATCTTTCTATATGCTCCCCCTTCGCAATCCTTCTGAGAATATCGGGGACCTCGTCGTGGCGGCCGGGAGGGACCAGAATAGAGATGTTTTTTCCGATCACCTCTTCGGCGGCATATCCGAAAATCTTCTCCGCACCCACATTCCAGGTCTGGATTACCCCATCGAGGTCTTTACTGATTATTGCGTCTTCCGCACTCTGAACGATGGCGGACAGTCTGCCCCTCAACTCTTCGCCGCGCTTGCGCTCGGTGATGTCGAAGGCGTAGATCCGCACGGCGTCAGACTGGGGGACAAGATGGACGGATTCGCTGAAAACCCTGTCTTTGATACTAATCTCGCGACGGAAGGTCTTTCCTTCCTTCCTGCCAAGTTCCTTCAAAATGCCGTCGAAGTCGGCGGGCAGAAAGACCGAGCAATCAGCGCTGTCCATGCCCAGGACTTCAAGGACCTCCTGTGCGGCCCCGTTAGAAAATATGATCTTCCCGGAGGAGTCGACCTCAATAATCGGGTTAGGGTCCAGTTGTGGGAAAGAGGCGAGGTGTCTGGTCCGCACTTCCGCCCTCCTGAGGTCGGAAGTGTCGGTATACGTTATGACCACTCCCTCGATCCGGTTATCGGAAGTCCTGTACGGCAGTATGGTTCGGATATACCACGTATTGCCGACCCTGAACTCTCTCTTCCTGGGGGACAGATGCTCCAGAACCGCACGGGAGTCCTTCATGAGGTCGGGACCCAGATGGTCCCTGGACATGTCGGCAATGGGTCTGCCCGCATCCGCCGGGATCAGCTTGATAAGTCTCGACATGGCCGGCGTAAAACGCTTTACGCGAAGCTGATGGTCGAGGAAGACGGTGGGAATATTGGTGCTTGCAAGGAAATTATTCAGATCGTTGTTGGTCCCTTCCTGTTCCTCAATCTTTGACTGGAGCTGCGCATTCACGGTAATAAGCTCCTCATTAAGGGACTGGAGTTCCTCCCTGGAGGTCTCCAGCTCTTCATTCGCCGCGTAAAGCTCTTCATTGGATGACTGCTGTTCTTCATTGAGGCTTTTCAGCTGCTCGATGTTGCTCTGAAGTGCATCCCTCGTCGCAGCGAGTTCGCTTTCGAGTTGACGGACAGCCGTTTCTTCTGCTTCACCCGCTTCACAAGGGGTGCCCGTCCGTTCGGAAGGCACCCCTTTTTTGTCATCTTTCTGCCTGAAGACGACCAGGAAAAGGTTTTCCGTCAATTTTGACAGCCGTATTAAAACCCCCCGCTTATTTCCGTCATCACCCTCGATGCCGGTCCTGATTGAGACGGGGCGGCCCTCGCTTGTGACCCGGTAAAGAGCGCCGCGAATTCTGCTCCGCAGTTTTTCGGGAAGGAGTTCCAGGAGGCTCTGTGTGGGTGCCCCTCTGGGCTGGCGCAGATATCTGTTCGTCGGCCCATTACTGTAAACGATATGATGGTTCTGGTCGATTGCTACCGCTGCAGGAGCATATTCTTCAAGGAGCGCCCCCTGAACAAATCCGACCAGGGAACGCCGTTCTTCCGCCTCGGTCCGCTGTGAAGACGATGATATGGTCCGCTCTTCAGCGAATGGAGCCCCCAGCGGCGGTCTCGAGGAACCCGCCGTCCCGATCTTCAGGTAAACACGGCATTTCTTGTGACCAACAGATTTGAAAAGGTCGCCGCTCCTGTTTGCCGACTCCGCGTTGCCCAGGAAAAGATACCCGCCGTCCACAAGAGCATAATGAAAAAGGGCTATGCATTTTTCCTGGGCGTCAGGCTCCAGATATATGAGAAAGTTGCGGCAGATAACAAGATCGAGACGGGAAAAGGGCGGGTCGGAAAGCAGGTCCTGCCTGGCGAACACAACCCGTTCACGAACCTCCTTGTTTATGATAACGGAGATGCCGTCTTCAGAACACGTGAAGAACCTCTTAATGTAGTCGGCGGGAATATCTGCCGTGATGCTGCCGGGGTACTTGCCTTCCCTCGCTTTTTCGAGTGCCCGGTCGTTCACGTCGGTAGCGAAGACCTGCACCTCCCTCTTCCTGCCGGCCAGTTCAAGCTCCCGGCTGAGCATCATGGCAATGGAATATGCCTCCTCCCCGGTTGCGCAGGCCGGGCTCCATACTCGTATGGGACCGGCTTTGTCCGCGGCGACGAGTTTTCTCACGGCCTCTATCTTCAGGGCCTTCCATGCCACCCGGTCACGGAAGAACGAGGTAACGCCTATCATCATGTCGGAAGCCAGCGCTGAAGCTTCTTCATCCTTGTCGGCCACTATATCCATATATTCTTTTACGGAAGAAATGCCGTGAAGGTACATCCGTCTCCTGACCCTCCGGGAGACGACGCTCTTCTTGTAGTGGTTGAAACGGCACCCGGTCTTCTCGTAGATTACTCCCAGGATGGCCCCGACCTCCAGGGGGGTTATGAGTTCCTCTTCCCGGACCGAGAGGGTCTTTAATACTTCGCGCGCGATATCCTCAGGCGGCAGCACCCTGTCCACCTGTCCCGTATTGACGGCAGAAAGGGGCATTCCCGGGAACTCGGCGGTTTCCGGATCCTGGACAAAGACATTTCCACCCATGGCCCTGACGGTCTTGACTCCCCGGGCTCCGTCCGTACCGGCACCCGAGAAGATAACAGCTGTCGCGCGTTCTCCGGCATCTTCAGCCAGTGAAACAAGGAATTCATCAATAGGGAAATGAACATGCCCCTCCGTCGGAGCGGTTACACGGAAGACGCCCTGCTCTATCTTCATCTCCCGCCCCGGCGCACACAGATATAACCGGCCCGGAAAGACTTCCATGCCTTCCGCTATTTCTTCTATATGGAGGTCCGGCCTTCGAGAGTGGAGTAGATCCGGAAGAAGACTCTTATGCTTTGTCGAAAGATGCTGGACAAAGACCACCGCAAACCCGAACTCCTTCGGCAGGGCGGCAATAAAACACTGCAGAGAGTTAAGGCCTCCCGCTGAAGCGCCTATGCCGACTATGGGGAATTCAGCGCCCGGTTTCCTGTCATCCGTCCTTAGTTTCGGTTCCATAAGGCATCGCGGTAGTAGATTCTCATAATTCTAACACAAGGCGGACGTTAAAAATTAGGTAGTGTCGGTGTCAGCTGATTTGTGTGGGTTTTGGGAACATTCTGCTACCGGACCCCTCGCCGATACGGGCGCCCTGTCCGGATAGGAGCGTCAGCCCCCGCTTATTTTAAGCTGTCGCTAATCACAGACACTGTCCGGTCGCTCCGGAGTGAAACCAGCAGGAATCGCTCAAATTAGGTCATAATAATACATGAAAAAGCGCTTCTCGGTAATCATTCCCAACTATAACGGGGCCGATACGATAGGGGAGTGTCTGGAAGCGGCCTTTTCTTCCGGTCACGGAAATTTCGAGGTGATCGTGGTCGATGACTGCTCCGGCGATGACTCGGTCCGGATTGTCAGCCGGTTCCCCTGCAAACTGGTCCGCCTTCACAAACGCTCCGGGGCCGCAGCAGCCAGGAACATCGGTGCACAAAAGAGCGTCGGCGAAATTCTCTTCTTCACCGATGCGGACTGCCTGCTGCAGCCGGACACCCTTTCCACAGCGGATGCGGCAATAAGAGGCAGGGAAGACACCGTTCTTGGCGGGACTTACACAAAGGTTCCGCATGACCGTGATTTCTTCAGCTTCTTCCAGTCGGCTTTCATAAATTATTCCGAGACGAAAAAGAAAGAACCGGCCTACATAGCAAGCCATGCCATGGCGATCAACCGCGAACTTTTCATGAAAAGCGGCGGGTTTCCGGAGAACTTCCTTCCCATTATCGAAGACGTCGAGTTCAGCCACAGGCTCCTCAGGTCCGGGACAAAACTGGAGATGGCCCCCGGCCTTGTTGTGCAGCACATTTTCCGTTTTTCATTCCTGAGGTCTCTCGCCAACGCCTTCAGGAAGTCCAGATACTGGACCGTCTATTCACTGGGCAACGGGGACCTGCTCAGCGACTCGGGGACGGCCTCATCGGAGTTGAAGACAAACGTCGTATCGTGCTTTGCATCGCTCGGTCTCGGCATGCTTTCCCTGCTATTTCAAAAGGGAGGCCTTTTGTTGCCGGTCCCCTTTATTTTTGCCTTGAACGTCTTTGCCAACAGGAGATTATTGTCGGCCTTCTATTCGACCGGAGGGCCTGTATTTTTTATGAAAACCGCATTCTATTACATGCTGGTTTATCCTCTGGCCGTGGGGGCAGGCTCGGTGGCGGGACTGCTCGGATACTACTCACCGGTGTCTTCATTCAGGCGTAAAACGCGCGGGCAGGATTTCGCAGACAATCATGAAAGGAACGGAGCGGAATCTGCGGACGGTGCTCCTCTGCAACAGGGGGTAAGAGATGAATAGCCCTCGTGTCGCACCTGTCAGCGGCCTGCAGCCGGGGGGAGGCTGCTGATGTATTCACCTTTCCGGCATGCAGGCTCCATCGTATGGAAAAGAAGGCCCATCCATCTCACCTTCTTTCTTACGAGAAGGTGCAACTCCCGGTGTCCCTTCTGTTTCTATCTCGCGAATGCCGACTCAGCGTCCAGGGCGGAGGAACTCACACTCGATGAAATACGCAGAATATCCAGCTCGCTCGGCAAGCTGCTGTGGCTGGCTTTTTCAGGCGGAGAAATCTACCTCAGGGACGACCTGGTCGATATCGCCGATACCTTTTATGTCAACAACAGGCCGCCTATCATGCTTTTTCCTACAAACGGCATGCTCCCGGCCATTATCAGGGACCGGACCGAAAGGATATTGAAAAACAGCCCCAGGAGCGTGGTAGTCGTTAAACTGTCTCTCGACGGCATAGGGACCTGTCACGACGAAATCCGTGATACGCCGGGAAGCTTCTCCAACACGATGGAGACCTATTGCCTGCTCGCGGAACTGCTCGACGGTTACTCAAATTTCGAGCTGGGGGTCAATACCGTCTTTTGTTCGGAAAACCAGGACAAGATGGATTCGATAATCGACTTTGTCGGGAACCTTCACCACATAAAGACCCACACCATTTCACTGGTACGTGGAAACCTCGCCAACCGGGAACTCAAAAATGTGGACTTCGGCAAGTATCTCCAGGCGGCGGGAAGACTGGAACGGAAACTCAAGACGGGCAAGTCGGCGATTTATCGCTTCCGCGGCGCAGGGATCAAGGCGGCCCAGGACATCCTGCAGCGCAAGTTGATCCACCGGACAATGATGGAGAAGAAGAGCCTGCTCCCCTGTTACGCGGGACGGCTGAACCTCGTGCTTAACGAAAAAGGGGAAGTCTTTCCCTGCGAGATACTCGAAGAATCCTTCGGAAACGTAAGGGACCTTGATTATAGTATCGAAAAGGTCATTCGGTCGGTCAGGGCTGAAGAGATCAGGGATTTTATCGGCTCCGGCCGTTGCTACTGCACGCACGAATGCTACTTCATGACGAACATACTGTTCAATCCCGCGACTTACCCCGGGCTCATCAGGGAATACGTCCGGCTCAGGCGACTACCGTGACCCCGGCAGGCGTGGTTCATCCCGGTAACAGGCCTTACCTTTTCGACGATTCTTCATGCGGGGTCCGCTTTCTCATCCGTCATTGAGCCGGGAATGCCCTCTTTCGGCCCCTGCCTGGCGGCAGGCTCTCCCAAAGGGGACGATTTCTTCCTTCGAAGGGGGAATTGGCAAACATTTGGGCCTTCATGTAAGAGATCCCCGGCGAAACCTCACGAAATTTTGGAATTAATATATAATAGACGGAAAAAAAGCAGAAAATTCAGGAGGTAATTTTTGAAACAGAAAGTTTTTGCCGAGATGGCCTCGCGTGTCAGGAATCTCCCGCCCTATCTCTTTGCGTCCATCGACAGGATGAAGCAGGAAGCCAGGGCGAGAGGAGTCGACGTAATAGATATGAGCATCGGCGACCCGGATACGCCCACCCCCGCGCACATAGTAGAGGCCATGAAAACGGCGGTCGAAAAACCTGCCCACCACCGCTACCCTTCTTACGAAGGCATGCTGTCCTTCAGGGAGGCGGTTTCAGAATGGTACCGGAAACGTTTCGACGTGTCTCTGGACCCCTCAAGAGAAGTCCTTTCCCTCATAGGGTCCAAGGAAGGCATAGGACACGTTCCCCTCGCCTTTATTGAACAGGGGGACACCGCTCTTGTGCCTTCTCCAGGGTACCCGGTCTATCCCGTGTCCGTCCTGTTCGCGGGTGGAGAAAATTACATCATGCCCCTCCTGGAAGAAAACGGATTTCTGCCCGATCTCGAATCAATACCGAAGGCTGTCCTGGAGAAGAGCAAGCTGATGTTTATCAATTATCCCAATAACCCGACTGCGGCCGTCGCCCCGGAGGCCTTCTTTGAAGAAGTGGTCGGAGTCGCAGAAAAATACAATATAATCGTCTGTCATGACGCCGCATACAGCGAGATCTACTTCGAAGGGGAAAAGCCTCCGAGCTTCCTGCAGACCCGCGGCTCCAGGTCAGTGGGCATAGAATTTCATTCCCTGTCCAAGACATACAATATGACGGGGTGGAGGATCGGGTTCGCAGTCGGCAACAGCGATGTAATAGCCGGTCTGGGAAAGATCAAGACAAACCTTGATTCAGGTATCTTTCAGGCCATTCAGGAAGCGGCAATCGTGGCGCTCCGGACCGAGGACAGCATTCTCTCGGGAATAAGAAACATCTACAGGGAAAGAAGGGACATACTGTTTCGGGGGCTGAAAGACATGGGTATCGGACTGTCAAAGCCCAGCGCGAGTTTCTACCTGTGGGCAAAGGTCCCGGCCGGCTTCGATTCGACGTCTTTCGTCGTTCACCTGCTCGAAAAGGCAGGAGTCCTGGCAACACCGGGCAACGGCTTCGGGGCCCCGGGCGAAGGATACGTGAGGTTCGCACTCACCGTTTCCGCAGAACGGATAAGAGAAGCCGTCGAGAGAATGGCCAGGTCTCTCTGATTTTGGAGATTCCCGTGTGGCAAAAGCTTACATAGGTATAGGCTCCAACGTCGGCGACCGGCGCGGCAACTGCCTGAAGGCTGTCGACCTTCTCCGGCAGGACGGGCAGACCATACTCAAAAGCTCGCCCCTCCACGAGACGGAGCCATGGGGGGTAAAAGATCAGCCTCCCTTTATTAATATGGTCATAGAGATTGAAACCGCCCTCGCCCCGCAGGCACTCCTGGATCTCCTCAAAAAAACGGAAAAGGATATGGGGCGCGTATACACGCGTCACTGGGGTCCCCGGGTGATCGACCTCGACATCCTCCTTTACGGAGACCTTGTTATCACTGAGGAAAAACTCAAAATACCCCATCCCGGGATGCACGAACGCCCTTTTGTTCTCGAACCTCTGGCTGAAATCTCCCCGGAAATAATCCATCCCGTCCTTCTCAAAAAAATACGCGAACTGCTCCGCGATCTGAAACGCTGAAGGGGCCTCTTCTCTTTTCCCCGGAAGCCGCCATGAAACGCTATTTTTAGCGGATCTAAACCTGTAATTTCAAGTTGAATATATCGGCGGCCTTATCATATACTTAAGTTCAGAGTCTCAAAATAACCGAAAATCCAAAGGAGGTGATAGAAAGGCTGAATGAACATTAGGGTGAGGTAGAGGCACGTTTCAGAGAAAGATAAAAAAGGGGAGAAAGAAAGTATGAGAAAACAATTTTCGGTCTTACTGGTTTTAGTGCTGGCGGCCGCCGGCTATATCGCGCTGAGCAGCAACCCTGGAAACACCATGGCTGCGAAGGGGCCCAAGGTCATAACAGCCAAGGTTATCAAGGCCAAGCCTGCGCCTACTTTTAACGGAATCGCTTACATCGCCGGCCACGGCGGACATCTGGCGATCATCGACATGAGAACGATGAAGCCGCCGACGGATATCGAAAAAGGCAGGATAGTACTTACGGAGGCAGGCTCCGAGATGGAAGGCAAGATCGCCGGCATGACCTTCGAGCAGGTGAAGAAGGCGGGCGGCTCCCACGGGCAGGCCCTCGTTCACGAGAAGGGACATAAGGTCCTTGTAGCCGGCACGCTGAACGGCGATGTCTACAAGGTCGACCTCGTCACCGGGAAAAAAGAAGGCCCCTTCAAGGTAGGCCAGAAATTCTGCGGCGCAATCGCCGGTCCTGACGGAAACATATATTTCGAAGACATGGCCGACGGCCACGTCTACGTCTGGGACACGAAGACCCTGAAGACGGTCGACAAGATGCCGGCCGGCAAGGCTGTATGCGGTATCCAGTGGACCAAAAACGGCAAGAAGGCTTACATAACCGACATGCCGACCGGTATCGTTTATGTTTACAACTGGAAGACGAAAAAGGAGATCAAGCAGATCAAGAGCCCTGAAGGCATGACGTTCATTCACCAGGCAAGGATGTCCCCTGACGGAAGATACCTCTGGGTCAGCGCTCCGAATGAATTCGATCCGGGTCTGAAGCCGGGCACTCACAAGAGCCAGGTGGTCATTATCGACACCAACAGCGATACAGTGGCCAAGAGAATAATCCTTCCGGACAACATCAGACCGCACGACTTCGCGTTCACGCCGGACGGCAAATATGTGTTGCTCGCGTCCAGGACATATGGCGACGACAGCAAGCTCGTCGTTATGAACAGGAAGAATTACGAAGTGGTTGAAGAAGTGTCTGCATGCCTGTCATGCCACTCTAAATACGGCATTCAGGTAAGAATAGACAAGGGCTCGCCCCTTCTCTGCGGCATTGAAGTCGACTGGCATCCGGGTTCCAAGTAGACTTTCCAGTGTTATCAAAGCAAGGCCGGGGGCGCATGTCCCCGGCCCCTCTTTTGTGAAAACAGCTTGTTAGACTTTTTTTAATCCGCACATTATAATAACCACGGACAGACCATGAAAAAGATAAGAATTTTCGGCTTGGCAACGAGGAACCTCAGAAGGAAGTTCATCCGTACTCTGGTGCTGTTGCTGATAGTGGGCGTCGTCACCGGCACACTTCTCGGCGCAACCATCTTTATCAGCGGGATGCAGAACGCCCTGAAGATCGGCACCTATCGTCTCGGGGCAGACGTCCTGGTGGTCCCCGAAAAGGACGAGGCCAAGGCGAAGGCGGCCCTGCTGGCCGGCGAGCCCACGACCTTTTATATGGAAAGGTCGGTCCTCAACAAGGTGGAAAAAATCGAAGGGGTCAGGAGGGCGTCTCCTCAACTTTTCATCAAGCCTGCGTCCTTTACATGCTGCTATAATGTGGAGGCATTTCTGGTGGCCTTCGACCCCATCACGGACTTCACCATAAACCCGTGGCTCAAGAAGAACCTGAAAAAACCCCTGGTGGGCAACGAGGCCATAGCCGGCCGTGAGCTTCCGGTCATCGCCGGAGACACTATCCCCTTTTTCGGGACACCGTTCAATATTGTCGGAACGATGGAGCCCACCGGCATGAAGTTTTTCGACCGGTCGGTCTTCATGACCATGGATGCCGCTTATAGAATGGCGGCAAATTCGAAGACCAGGGCCATGCAGACCCTGGACCTCCAGAAGGACAAGATATCGGCCGTCCTCGTACAGGTGAAAGAAACCTGGCAGCCCGACAGGGTAGCTATACGCATAGAGCATGATGTAAACGGAGTAAAGGCTATTGCGTCCGATCAGGTCGTCAGCACCGTCCGCAAGCAGCTGAGCGGTCTTATGAGGGGAATACTTGTTATCAGTGCGGTGCTGTGGGTGCTCGCCCTTCTGATTATGGGCTTCGCCTTTTATATGATCGTGAACGAAAGACAAAGGGAATTGGGCCTACTGCGCGCAATGGGGGCCAGGAAGGGACATGTCTTCCGCCTCATCGTGACGGAGGCGGTCATAATATCCCTGGCCGGCGGCATTTTCGGGATGGCCGCTGGCTCCACTCTCCTTTTCGCATCCAGAAAGATCATCATTCAGAGCCTGAAATTGCCATATCTCCTGCCTTCCGTACCGGTCCTTTCGGAACTCGTGGCGGGCGCAGTCATATTCTCTATACTTACGGGGCTGCTGGCATCTCTGCTTCCGGCCGTGTCCGCCAGCAAAAAGGAACCATATGAAGCGATCAGAAAGGGGGAATAATATGGGAAAAGCACTTTCATTGCTCGGGGCGGCAAAGCTCTGCTTTCTCGTCCTGCTGATCGGCGTCCTTCCGGCGGTGACTTCGTGTAAGAAGAGCGAGGAGCCGCCGAAACAGGAGACGTCTAATGTACCGCTGAACCCTTACACCACGGACTCCATATATAACCAGGTAAAACAACAGCTTGAGAAGAATCCGAACGACGTCGCCGCGCTCTATCATCTCGCGGACCTCTACGACCGCAACTCCCAGTACGTCCAGGCGATAGAGACCTACAGAAAAGTTTTAAAACTGAAACCGGACATGGGGTATGCATACCTCAAGATCGGAACCGCTTACAGCCGTCTCAATAAGCCCGAAGAGGCCGTAAAAGCCTTCAAGGACGCAAAAAAATATATGGCCGATTATCCCGTGCTTTACAACAATATGGGCGTTGCCTACGGGAAGATGAACAAATATCAGGACGAGATCCGGGTCCTGAAAAAGGCGATAGAACTGAGGCCGCGATATTCGACAGCCAGGTATAACCTCGGCTCTGCCTATCTGAAGATAGGGAAAAAGAAGAACGCCATGAAACAGTACGAAGAATTGAAAAAGTTCGACGAAGGTGTAGCGGAGGCCCTGCTGAAAAAGATTCAGGGCAGTGCCGGATAGCCGCCAGCGGGGGAGATGTGATAGAGGTCAGGAATCTCAGGAAAACTTACAATATAGACGGGCAGATACTCAAGGCGGTCGACGAAGTCTCCTTCAGCGTAAAAAAAGGGGAGATGGTGTCGATTATCGGACACTCCGGCAGCGGCAAGACGACGCTCCTGAGCCTCATCGGGGGCCTGACCAGACCCGACTCGGGACAGGTACTGATCGACCGTGAAAACATTTGGTCGATGACGGACGACGTGCTTTCGGAATTCAGAAACAGGAAGATGAATTTTATATATCAGTTCTCCAGCCTCATTCCCACGTTGACTTCCCTTGAGAATATTCTTCTCCCCACCGCCTTCGGCAAGGAATACGGCGCCGATACTGAAAAACACGCCAGGGAGCTTCTCGAAATCGTAGGGCTTAACGAAAAGATAAATTCCTTCCCTTCCCACCTCTCCGGCGGGCAGCAGAGAAGGATCGCAATCGCGCGTGCCTTTGTCAACAGGCCCGCCATCGTTCTGGCCGACGAGCCCACGGGAGACCTTGACGAGGAGACCGAATCAGAAGTGCTCGAACTTTTCTCCAGAATAAACAGGGATGAACAGACCACGTTCATAATGGTCACCCACAACAAGGATATCGCGTCGAAAGCCCAGAAAAGGTTCAGCATGAGCAACGGCGTTCTAAGCGAGATTAGCTAGTGTAGTGCAACCACTTCTTTGTTTGCGGGTATTTTAGCCGTCATTCATGAGCAGCCGACATCCGGGATTTCCAAAAAAATATGGATTACCGGTTACTACCCCGGGAATGACGAAGAATTTCTTGGAGATATTGCGGCCTTACCTGAATAGTTGTCGCTTTCGGCTCCATAATCCATAAAGTTCAGGAAACTTTGCAACCAAGGTGGGACAGAGGCCCCGAGCGGTTTCTTTTGCCGACAGTCCGGCAGTACGTATATAGAAAAATAAAGAGGCAAAAGCCTCGGAGCGCAGCGAGAATGAGAAAGGGGCCTCTGTCCCGCCGCAAGTTTATGAATATTCGGGCCTGTACGCCCTCAGGCGGCCGGTTTCCCGTACATCTCCTCCACCTCCGAAGTATAAGAGCCGTCTTTGCGATAGATGAACAGGGGCTTCTGTATCTTTATCCCCGCCCTTCCCTCCTTTACCGCTTCAACCAGGACGATCTTCGATACTGCAAGCGGATCGTTATGCACGAACCTGACCCTCTTGGGTTCCAGATGGTTCGCCCTGAGAGTATCCATCAGTTCCACGAACCTTTCGGGATGGTAGATTATATAAAATCGTCCCCTCGCCCTCAGAAGGCGTGATGCCGCATCCGCCAGCTCCGGAAGGCTCAATCTTATCTCATGCCTGGCTACGGCCCTTTCTTCCCCGAGGCTTAACCGGCCGCTCGTTGTCTTCCTGAAAGGGGGGTTCGACACCACAAGGTCACAGGACATACCCCGGGCCTTCTCCACGATATGATTGATATCGGAAAGGACCGCCGTCACCCTTTTCCCGAGACCATTCAGTTCGATATTTTTTTCGGCCAGGCGGAGAGAACCTGTACCCGAAACGGTGCTGATACACCTTTATGTCGCGGACCCCGTCGAGTGTGGTCTCCATGTCAGTGAAGGCTGAAACCACGGTCGCCGCGTCCCAATCGCTCCAGCACGGAGGGAAGTTCCGGAAAATGTTCTATGAATCCGTCGGCGCCGCCGAGAAACTCCATTCCCCTGTAACCGTATGTAACTGCGATCGTCTTTATCCCGGCCGCCTTCCCGGCCTCCATGTCGTAATTGCTGTCGCCCACTATCACCGCCTGATCAGGCTTAACCTTCGCCATATCTAGTATATGAAGTATCGGCTTGGGCGACGGTTTCTTTTCCCCCACGCTGTCGCTGCCGAGAATAACATCGAAATAGTGTAAAAGTTTAAGGTCGCCCAGGAGCCTCTTTGACAGCGCCTCCCTCTTGTTGGAAACAACCGCTTTCCGGTAATCTGCCAGCTTTTCGAGCGTCTCCGGCACGCCGGGATAAGGCACAGTAAAGTCGGCCAGGTGATCGGAATAATATCCCATGAACCTGTCCATCACGCCCGGCATGATAGCCGCATTTTCTTTACCCAGCATCTTCTCCACAAGTGCCGTCAATCCTTCGCCCACCATACCCACCGTTTTTTCCACGGTCATCTTGTCAAGTTTGTAGGGCTCGATCGCATAATTCAATGCATTGGTAATATCGACGATCGAATTAACGAGGGTGCCGTCGAGGTCAAATATTATGAGTGTTATCAAGGCAAATCCTTTCCTGATAATAATCTCGTTTGTTTGCATCCGGCAGCTATCGGCAGACGGCCGGATTTACCCTGGCAAGCGTTTAAAGCCACATTGAGCAATAGTCGGCCATTCCGGCCCTGGTCGCCTCCTGCGCCGCCGGAGGCGGGTAAACTTCCCGGTTGGCACACTCTGAGGCTTTTCCTGCGACGCGGTTAGTAATGCGCGAAAAGGGCTGTTTAAGCTTATCCACCTTTTCTTTTGTGGCACTTGAAACACTCGAACTTCGGCGGATGGGTTTTTTTCATTTCATAACGCTTGCCGGGTCCGTGACATTCCATGCAGACCGCCGCATCCTGTATCCCTTGGTGAAATGAGTCGTCCGGAATCGGCGGATATTCCTTCCTGGAGAAAGTAAACAGCAATCCGATCACAATTAAAACGAAAAAGATGAAGCCGATCGCACTTTTCACAGGTACATTGTATCATACGCCGGCTTTTCAGTAACAGCCGCCGGATGTGACAAAACGGGTCAAATGATCGTCATTCTCCGGCTTGATCGGGGAATCAGGTATTTTCCTCTGGATAATCCGGTCACGCCGGAAGACGCCTTATTCGAAAATGATCACATATTGACCCAATACCGAAGTCCGCCGGAACTTGTTTTTCCGGTGCGGCTGCCTTACACTTGGAATGTGAGGAAACCATACTGCACAGGCTCGTGATAACTTGAAAGACAAACCCGCAAAGCCCCCGGTACCCGAGGAGAGGAGGGAGACCCTCCGCAGGGAGATTGCGGCGGTGCTCAAGGGGCCGCCCCTGTCCGCCAAAGAGATCTCTGCGCAGGTGAGGTTATCCGAAAAAGAGGTCTACACCCACCTTGAGCATATCCACAAGACGCTGAACAAGCGGGACTGTCGTCTTGTCGTAACACCGGCCCAGTGCATTAAATGCGGCTTTACCTTCAGAAAAAGGGAGAGGTTTAAAAAGC
The DNA here is from genome assembly GCA_037380845.1 of Candidatus Sulfobium sp. GTDB lineage: Bacteria > Nitrospirota > Thermodesulfovibrionia > Thermodesulfovibrionales > UBA6898 > JARRRD01. Next base: position 33,510 of record JARRRI010000017.1, read on the forward strand.
CCGGCAGATGTCCGGTCTGCAGAGGCGAGCTCATACAGGAGCCACTCTTCGCTGTCAGGGGAACATGCGATAAATACGCAAGAGAGCGGTAAACTTGTTGCGTTATTATATTATTGCGCAGTTTCTTGACACGTGGCCCTCTCTTTTTTTATAATGAACTCATGGGGCAGTCAGCATCTGCCTCTATTTAGTGATTTTTACTTTCCAAACTCTCCCCTTTGGAGGGGGCGTTCCCCTCCAATTTTTTTGTCTGATTGCAGATCAGCGTATATAGAAGAAAATAAAGAGACAAAAGCCCGGGAGGTGGCGAAAACGGGATGGCATTCATGTCCCGCCTTGCGTTTATGAATAAACCGGTTTGACCCACTTCATTCACAAATTTTCCTGCATGGCGAAAGGACATAGTGTTTGAGCGGTTTTACTTGCCCGATATTCAGACATTGTGTATCCTGAAATAAAGAGGGCAAGTTCCTCGGAGGTCGTAACGACCGAGAATGAGCGAAAATACTGTGTCCTTTTTTCGAGAACTTCTTCCTTCATTAGTGCCGCGGCAAGCTCATCGAGGGCATGTCTGTTGTCGGAAAGAATCTTCTTCGCCGTAGCCTCGGCCTTGTTGATCATGTTCTGTATCTCCTGGTCCATGAGCCAGGCCATCTCTTCGCTGTACCGTTTCGGCTGGGCAAGTTCCCGTCCGAGAAAAGGATGCTCCTCCCCCCGCCCCAGGTTGACCGCCCCTATCTTGTCGCTCATACCCCATTGTGAAACCATCTTCTCGGCAAGAGAGGTGGCTTCCTTGAGGTCATTCTGGGCCCCGCTGCTCACGTCATCGAATACAAGTTTCTCGGCATTCCTGCCGCCCAGTGCGACACTTAATCTGTTCATAAGGTAGGTTTTCGGATAATAGTGCCGGTCCTCCTGCGGCACAAGTTGCGTAACACCCATGGCCGCTCCCCTCGGAAGGATACTTACCTTATAGATGGGGTCGGTGCCGGGAAGGTTCCAGGCAACGAGGGTATGTCCCGCCTCGTGGTAGGCGGTTATCTTTTTCTCCATATCGCTGATGGTCTCTTCCCTCACAGAGCCCATCAGAATAACGTCCCGGGCCTCTTCAAAGTCGTGCATGGTTATTTTTTCCTTCTTGTTTCTGAGAGCGACGAGGGCCGCCTCGTTGGCAAGGTTCTCCAGGTCGGCACCCGTCATCCCCGGGGTGCCCTTCGCCAGGGTCTCCAGATCGACATCGTCGGCAAGCACCTTGTCTCTCACATGGATCTCCAGGATCGCCTTCCGCTCTTTCCATCCCGGCCGGTCCACAACGATATGTCTGTCGAATCTTCCCGGCCTCAAAAGGGCCGGATCGAGGACGTCGGGTCTGTTGGTGGCCGCCATGACGATCACCTCTTCATGGGGGTCGAAACCGTCCATCTCGCTGAGCAGCTGGTTCAGAGTCTGTTCCCTTTCATCGTGTCCGCCGCCAAGACCGGCCCCCCGCGTCCTTCCCACAGCATCGATCTCGTCTATAAAGATTATACTGGGATGAGAGTCCTTCGCTTTCTTGAACATATCGCGCACGCGGGAGGCGCCCACTCCGACGAACATCTCGATAAACTCCGACCCGCTGATATTGTAAAAAGGCACCCCCGCCTCCCCGGCGGTGGCCCGGGCCAGCAGGGTCTTGCCGGTCCCGGGCGGACCTATCAGCAGCACGCCCCTCGGCACCTTTGCTCCAATGGTGGCAAAACGTGACGGGTCCTTGAGGAAGTCGATTGTTTCCATAAGCTCCTGCTTTACGTTTGCCATTCCCGCCACGTCCTTGAAGGTCACATGCGGCCTCTTCACGTCGTACAGTTTTGCCTTGCTTGAGCCGAACTGGAAAAGTCCGCCCGCACCGCCCTGTACCTGCTGCTGCGCCCGCTTCATTATGAACAGCCAGACACCTATGATAAGCACCCATGGCAGCACGCCGATCAGGAACTGCCAGAAAACCGACTTCTGTTCCGGGGGTTTGACGTTGATCATGACCTTCTTCTCCCGCAATCTGGAGATAAGGCCTTCCCCCTGAAAACTCGGCAGGTAGGTCTTGAAGTCCTTAACCGCCTTAGGCTTCTTCTCGCCGGGCGGCACGACATCCACCTTCTTCTTGAATACGCCCGTAACCTTCAGTTCCGTGATTGTGACGGACTTGATATTGGAAGCGTCGAGTTCCTCCAGAAACTTGCTGTAATCTATTTCGTACTGTTCAGGTCCCTGCGGGCTATACTGCTGGGCCCATATATACAAAACCAGAAACACAAGCAGCGAAGCAATGGCCGCCCTCCACTGCGGGCTCCTGAGTTTGTCAGATAGGGTCTGACTCCCCTTGTCGTCTTTCTTTTTGTCTCCGGTGGGCTCCGCCATGAATCCATTCTATCATCTTTTCTTCCACAAATAAACAGCAAAACCGGCAGTTGTAACCCGCGCAGGGATGTGAATGGCGGGAGGACGAGCCGGTGCAGCATCCCGGTAAGCATTACAGGAAAAATGATTGTCGGGCCAAAACAAATCCACTATCCTTTAAATAAAAAAGAAAGACGGCCGGAGGGAGACAAAATGAAGATCGTCGTTGCTGTCGATTTGGGTCATTTCAAGGCTTACAGGATAACCGATACGCCCACAGGACCGAAAATAACGCTGATAGAGAGCAGCGATTATGTCGACGCCCACGGAAAGCTCAGCGAAAAAGTGACCGACAAGGCCGGACGATTCGGATATGGAAAGGGAACGGATAAGGCGGCGAAGGGATATGGAGAGCCGCACAATATAGAACTGGAGGAGGAGAAGAGGCTCCTGAAGCTCATAGCCGAGGACATCTCCGCCGTCCTTAATCGCGAAAAATGCGGGGAATGGCTTTTTGCCGCGCCCGCTGAAATAAACGGACGGATTATCGACAACCTCGCCCCGGGTCTCACTTCAAGGATCGGCAAGAACGTTTCTTCCGATTTGACCAAGACAAAGAAGGCGGAACTCCTGTCGTATTTCGAATAGAATGGTCATCGGTGTTCCCCGCGAAATAAAGGAAGAAGAATACCGGGTGGGCGTAATACCCGCCGGGGTAAGGGAACTCAAAAAAGACGGCCATACTGTCCTCGTAGAGGAGGGGGCAGGAACAGGCAGCGGCTTCAGCGACAATGAATATCTTGATGCCGACGCCGATGTCACGGACCGCGAAACACTGTTCGGAAAGGCCGACCTCGTCGTCAAGGTGAAAGAACCGCTTCCCTCCGAGTTCCCGCTGTTCAGGGAGAGCCAGGCCGTTTTTACATACCTTCATCTCGCGCCCAACAGGAAACTTCTGGAATTTCTTCTCTCCTCCGGAATCACCGGCCTCGGTTATGAGACCCTGCTGAAAGACGGCGGCCTCCCCCTTCTTTCACCCATGAGCGAGATCGCCGGCAGAATGGCTCCTATTGTGGGGTCATATTACCTGCAGGCCGAACATGGCGGGACAGGGGTCCTCCCTACCGGTATGGCCGGTGTGAAGCCGGGGAAGGCCCTGGTGCTGGGGGCGGGAGTTGTCGGTACGAACTCCGCCCGGGTCTGTTCCGGCCTGGGCATGGACACCGTAGTGATAAGCAAAGGAGCAGACAGGCTTCAGCGGATAGACGAGTTGTTCATGGGTAGAGTGAAGACCCTTCCGGTTACGATGCATAACGTCGAACTGGAAATCCCGGATTGTGATATCATAATCGGTGCGGTCCTTGTGCCGGGCGGACGGACCCCCATGCTGATAACCAGAGAAATGCTCGCGACAATGAAGAAGGGTGCAGTTATAGTCGACGTATCGATAGACCAGGGCGGATGCACCGAAACTTCTCATCCCACAACCCACAACAGCCCCGTTTACACTGTGGACGGCGTACTTCATTATGCCGTTGCCAATATGCCCGGGGCCTACCCGAGGACTTCCACCCACGCGCTTACGAATTCAACGCTTCCCTATATAAGGACCATCGCGTCGCTGGGGATTGAAAGGGCGATCAAGGAAGATGCTTCAATAAGGAGCGCTCTAAACACATACCATGGGGCGGTGGTCCATGAGTCGCTTGCGGAATCGACAGGCGTTCCGTTCAGAGACCTGGATGAACTCACCGGAGGCTCGAGCTGACCCGCAACGGCACGACAGAAAAGGCGCCGCCGTCCCTCAGGGTCCCTCAGCGCGGGCCGCTGCCCCGTCGTCTCATATTTCCTGTCCTTTGTCTTTTGCTGGCGGTATTCCTGGCAGCGTCCGCGCGGCCCGCGACCGCGGGGGTTAAGGTCTTTGGCGAAGCTGCTCTCAGGGAATCGATACACGCGGGCGGCTTTGCAAGAATCCTGGTCGGAATGAAGGCCCCTGAGACAACACGGTTCGCGAATGCCGCGTTCTTGCATAAAGCCGTGATACCGGGCCGAAGGTTTTCCCGGTCTGCTGTGAATGCCGACAAAGCACTGTCGGATTATATCCATTCGATGGTCGGACAAGTCGTTTCCGGACTACACGCGGCCTCCTACAAGATCAACCGGACCTACGATTATTTCCCGGTCATCGCCATGGACATCTCCGCGAAGGCTCTCGATGCCCTGGAATCATCCCCTCTGGTGTCCTCCATAATGGAAGACCGCCCCGTCCCCCTGCCTGAGCCAGTCGATGCTGAGAGCTCTCCCGCCGCCGACACTATATCCCCCTGTTCCTCCAAGACGTCTACGGACGTCGACATCGTCGGGGCAAGAAGTGCATGGGCAGAGGGCTATACGGGGACGGGTTGGTATGTAGCGGTCCTGGACAGCGGCATCCTGACCAACCACGAACTTTTTGCCGGAAAGAATATCGTGGAGGCCTGCTTTTCCAGGACGGACGATTGCCCAAACGGCCAGAGCGAGATGTTCGGCCCCGGCGCCGCACGGCCTTACAGCAGTCTCTACGATGGTTATGAACATGGGACGCACGTGGCGGGCATAGCGGCTGGAAACGGCGGCTCCGTCTTCGGAGTCGCAAAGGACGCGGATATAGTAGCGGTGCAGATTTTTTCGCCCTTTAACGCTTCGGAATGCGGCAACGACTCCAATGAACCGTGCGTGATGACATGGGATTCGGACCAGTTGGCTGCTTTGGATTACATCCTGACGCTCAGGGGTACTTATCCCATCGCCGCAATCAATATGAGCATAGGCGGGGACCAGTATTCCGACCAGGCGTCGTGCGATGCCGACAATGACAATCCCTTTCTGAAAGATGCTATCGATAAACTGAGAAACGCCGGAATTGCGACAGTGTCGGTTTCGGGGAATGATAGTTCCTGCGACAGCATCGAAGCGCCCGGCTGCATATCGTCGGCAGTGGCGGTGGGGGCCGTTGACGACAACGATCGGGAGGCATTTTTCAATGACTGGCAGTACAGCATGCTTGACCTGCTGGCCCCCGGGGTGCAAATCGTTTCGGCCGTGCCTGACTCCCCCAGCAGCTGCAAATACCTCAGCGGAACATCCATGGCCGCCCCCCAGGTGACCGGGGCATGGGCCATCCTGAAGCAGAAGGATCCGTCGGCCTCCGTTTCGGATATACTGCATGCCCTCGAGAGTACGGGCCTGCCGGTCCGCAATAGCCCGTGCTCAGGTATTTCAGGCATCTTAGACACTAACGACTATAAGCCCCGGATTGATGTGGCGTCCGCTCTCTCCCCCTTCCTGATCCCGGTCCCCTCGATCCAGGCCTCGCTTGACTATGCGGCAACAGACTCGCCGGTCTTGAACGTTTTCCATCTTCCATATCCTATAGGCGTCGGACCGGTCGCAGGCAGCGGCGACATCGTCAATTTAAGGGTGGGCCTCTATGCGTTCGCCGGTCCCGTAGATATTTACGTCGCCGTGTACGTTCCCGGTTATGACCCGGACAATTACTATGTCCTCACAGCCGATGACAGACTGGAGCCTTTAGCCACGCGCGGCCTTGTGCCCTGGAAACGCGGAACAGCCGGTCCGGTAGATGAGAGCCTTTTTGGGGAGATCCTGAAATCAGAGCTTCCCCTGTCAACCTATTATGTCTACCTCCTTGTTACACCTCCGGGAAGGACGGATGCCTATTACCTCTGGTCGACAAGCTTTGTCAATAACGGTCTCTAGATTGCGCGGCAGCGGCGTCGCAGGGGGGGTTGCGCCTGCATGTTCGATCATATATATTAAAGGTCAGAAATTTTGACCGGTCGCGACCCGGATGTTTCCATCAACCAATGAACGGCGGTCAACTTCAGATGAACCGGGGCTGAGAAGAAGTCTCTCAGTTGGAAGGCCTTACCTGTGGGGCGAGTGATGAAAGAACTCAGAGTCTTGAGGTTCCATTTCCGTCCGTGGCCGGAATGCTTTTTTAAGAACCATGGAAAGTAAACCCAAAATACTTGTGGTTGACGACGAGGAGAGCATCAGGCTCACCTTCGAAGTCTTTCTTTCAGAAGCGAATTACGAGGTGAAAACCGCCTCGAATTACCAGGAGGCTCTCGTTGTCATGCAGGATACCGATTTCGACCTTATCTTCCTGGATATAGTCCTCAGGCACCGCTCCGGCATCGACCTCCTGCGCGAGATAAAAAGCCGGGGCCTCAACTGCCCCGTAATTGTCATAACGGGAGACCCCAGCGCCCAGACCGCCACTGAAGCCTTCGACCTCGGGGCATTCGGCCACATCTCCAAACCGATTACCCAGGAGAAACTTCTCCGCCTTACAAGGATCGCATTGAAGGTCTGAGGCGGTGCGTCGTAAGGCCCGCTCCGCCAAAGCCGGAAACCAGGGACATTTTAGCCGCAGAAGCCGGAAGCAAAAAGAAGCCGTCATAGCAGTTTATGTATTTCCGCAGATCGGCAGGAATGCATGATTCACAACCTCTGCGTCTCCGCGGTGAAAGATTTCTTGATTCTGCCTCTGCCGGATCGGGATCAGTATTTGATCACGATAAACAGCACAATCTCTATGACGATCAGGATGACGATTATAAGTTCGAGGAGTTCGGTCCTCTTGTTCGATATCCCGCGATAGAGCATGTCATAAAATCTCGTAGCTATGCTTATCTTCCTCTCCAGGCTTCGCTCCCACTGCTGCACCTTGAAGAGTGAAAGCGTCGACGAATAGACTCTCGCATAGTATACGTCCTCGGTCACCTTCAGCGAGTTGTCGATCCTCTCCGTAATTCTCGTAAGGTCCATGACCGTGCGCATCACCCTTGCGGCCAGGGCCTCATATCTCCTGATCTTCCATATGGAAGGAGAAACCTGTGAAGCAATCCGGTCGTTGATGTTGTCAAGTTCCCTGTCAAGCATGTCATCATAGACCCTGAGTTCGAGAAGCTGTGCATTGGCGAACTCGAGGAGATCGGGGATGTCCATGCTTCCGCTCGGTTCGACGACCAGGGCCTTGTCCCAGCTCAGCACGACAAGGTCGCGTTCGGAATAAGAGAAACTGTAGGACCGCAGTTCGTCCTTGGACGCTTCGCTCGGGGGACTTTCCCCCTCTTCGTAAAGGAGCAGCCCTCTTATATCGCAGGTCCTGATCAGTTCCGCGGCGGACTTCAGAGGAGGACTCACTTCCCGCAGATAATATATTATATAGTCCTCTTCGCACCTGCTCCTGTAAACCTGATGGAGGGCCTCCCCCAGGTCGCGGACCAGGCCGTCCACTTCCCTCGGGAAATCCTCCCTGAAGGGCTCATCGGCGCTCATGGCGAGAGACTCAAAATCGGATATGGCGAGTTCTCTGAAAGGTATCTCGAATATGATACTCAGGACGCCGTAGTCATAAGCCTTCGCGAAGGCATTAACGCCGTATTGCCTGCCGTCGAGATTTTTTTCGAAGGACCTGAGTCTCAGGGAAAGAGGGGGGTTGGCAAACTCGAATGCCTTGCTGAAACGTTTCCTGTCGATGCTCTGGCGTTTATACTCCCTTACCCTTTCCTCTACCTTGACGAGGTCTATATCCCAAGCCACGTCATAAAGTCTGTATATCAGGATACCGCCGGAAACCAGTGGACCGCCGTCCGCCATAGAAAAATTCTATCACACTTTGGAAGGCACGTAAATTTTCAGGCATGCCTCCGGATGTCTCCTTTTGCACGAGGGGAAAAACATTCTGTCCCCTGCGGCAATTTTCAGACCTTATGACAGTGGCCGCATAATTCGAAACCGTCCGGATCGATGACTTTGTATTTGAACAGTTTTATCCATTTTGAGTCATGCGGGTTGTGGCAGCTCACACATGTAAATTCATGCCCGGGATGCTTCGGATCATTCTTGATAAAAAGGGGGTGCCCCTTGCCGAAGGTATCTGCATGGGGCGCTCTCACAACGTTTTCATGACACTGAAGACAGAGGCCGTTGAGAGGCTTTGAAAGAAGGGCCTCGTAAGGACCGGTATGAGGAGTATGACACGACAGGCACATCCCGGCGGCCACAGGAGCATGCACTACCTTATTGTCGAATTTCCCGTGACACTCGTAACAAAGCTTCGGGACTTTCGCCCGAAGAAGATGCTCGTTGCCGCTGGAATGAGGATCGTGACAGAATGTACACATCCCTGAGGCCACCGGAGGGTGAACAACTTTTCCTTTAAAGGCCTTGTTGCCGTGACAGTTGAAACAAAGCTTTGGCACTTCAGAAGACAGCCCGAGAGGATTGCCACCCCCTTTCTTGTGAGCATCGGCGTGACAAATCTTGCACCCCATTTGAATGGCAGGGTGTATATATTTCTTTTTCAAGTCGGGTTTTGCCACATGGCACTTAATGCAGTCGGTGTAGTCCGCGGCATATGCAGCTGAAGAACCGCACAGAAAAAGCGCCCAGATAATAATAAATATGACTTTCGAGGCAGCGCAGGCTTTCATCGCACTTTCCACTCTCTCTCACCCTTAATGCTGCTAAGCGGCAGATCTGACTGAATAGTGTATATCATTAAGGTGAGTTTGCAAAGAAACCCGGAGATATCTGTCTACTGATCAGCCCGATATTCATGACCGTAAGGCGGGAACCGGGAAGAGGCAGGCGAAAAGCCTGCCTCCCGAATTTGCTTAGCCGTTCCGGCGAATATTAGGGTGTCCCGGTGAAGTCCACACTGCTACTGCTTGAACAGACCGTCTGGACCGATGGTGAGAAGGTTACCACGGTCCCGGGCTTGGTAGGGGTCACAGTGTAACATTCAGTGCCGGGTATCCCCGTAAAAGAATAATTTCCATTGGTATCTGTCGTAGCAAGCCTGTAAGTCGTGCCTGTGGTGGATCTTCGCAGGGTCATCGTAACCCCCGAGAAAGCTGTCCCACCTGCGTGAAGAACCTGTCCGCCTATAGTGAGCTGAGCGGGTACGGTGACCTGTATGTTACCGGAAGATATAGGCCCCGCACCGGAGTTGTCAGTGACATAGTGCTGGACAGTGAACCTGCAGGTTGATGAGCAGTAGTACGTATGACTGAACCCGATATTCGAAGGGGAGTCAGTGAGATTTATGGACCGAGTCATGACAGGCGTGCCGTCACCCCAGGAAATAGAGATAATACCCGAACCGGAATGGCCGCACAGGTTGTAATCCGGATCGTAGGAAAGGTCCGTCAGTGTAACCGTCTTGCCCGACACGGACAAACTCTTGTCAGCTATAGGGAAAGCATTGGCCGCCAGCGGTGTAACCTGGATAGTGCTCGTTCCAACATGGTTATTTACATCAGTCACAACTAACCTCGGGAAATAGGGACCGCTGCCCGCATAACTGTGTATGACCGGCGATCCCGTTGCCGTCGTGTCGTCGCCCAGTTCCCAGAAAATGGTATAAGGCGGAGTACCTCCGGTTACAGAACCTATCAGGGTAACCTGGTAGCATCCCGGTCCGTAAAAGGCATTTATGGAAGCATCCAGCTCCACGGCGCCCCACACGTTTGACCACCCCGGATGCGGAGAGCCTCCGTGGCAGGAGATGTTCAGGCACTTGCCCCCTCCCTCGTCGTAGACGTAGTCGAAATATACGTCCGGAGCAGGACTCACATCGTACTGCATATTCACGTGGTTTGTGCGATTGGCGATGGTTAAGCCGTCAGTAGTGGTCGCATAGTGGCATGTGGCGCATGAAAACCATGAAAATTGCTGCAGTTGCTCAAAGTGCTTCACATGGCTGTTGGACTTGGGCTGGTCCTGGGGATACTGTGGCGGATAGCTATGGCATGAATTACACGCAACAGGTCCGGACGCACCCCAAGCGGGCGAAGTGCCTGAAGGCGGGGCCCCCGTCGTTACAGATGTCCCGTCACTGTGGCAATATATGTTCGAGCAGGTCATAGTGCCATTCGTCGAAACGGCCGTGCCGTTGGTGGCAACATATATATAAGGACTCGCGAGAATGCGACCGTCATAGACTCCCCCGCCCTCCCCCTTATAATTAAAACCCATCTGAAGTTCGCCGTTATCGGCGATCAGCGTAACCGGCATACCCTCATAGTGGCAGGTCTGACAGTCGAAGTTATAACCTGCTGGTGTAGCGTGCTTTTCATGAGCTCCCGCAGTAGTGCCGCCGGTCACCGAAGGATAGCGGACAAGTCCGTCCTCCCCCGGCTGGTCCATTACCGGCGGATTTCCATGACAGGCGGAACATCCCGGAAAGCCGCCGCTGTGCGGTCCGTTCGGTCCGTGACAAATTATGCACTCACAGTCGGCCGCGGCCGCCAATGATGCTGCAGCAAAAACCAGGAAAATGGACAAGAATAAAACTACAGCCCTCTTCACTGCCAAAGCTTCATACCCCCTGAACGCGACACAAATCAATTTCATGTCAAGTCCCCTCCTTCAAGATGCGGAATTATAAATACCCCTTGATCGTGTTCGGTCCAACAATTTTATTCTATCCGGGCACTCACCTTTTTTTAAAAATCAGGCCAGCAGCGGCTGCCGGAGAACAAAATAAACGGGCGACCGAAACAAATGTCTTCGGCAGCCCGGCCATCTTATCTTCTAAGACCCGTCGGCTTTCCGCCCTCTCCTCACGAAGAGTTTGGTCTTGTCGGACACGCACCCACCCTATGAATCTGTCAAGGTATTGTGAATCGCCCCCCTGAATATCTATATATGATATGATCCTACACTCTCAGACCGCATCTGTCAAGTGCAATGGTCCGGTCTTTCCGGGAAATTGCCTAATACGTCTCACGGAGAGAACACCAGTCTTTCCCGCGCGAGCACGGTCCTTCTCAGTGCCCGGCGGCACTTCCCCACAGGTCCTTCAGACGCTGATCGCGGCCGCAGGTGAAACGGTAAAATTTGTAGCGGACCGGGTTCTTCCTGTAATAGTGCTGGTGGTACTCCTCGGCGGGATAGAACTCTCCGGCCTTCACGATCTCCGTCACTACGGGGCCTTTGAACGGTTTGTTCTTCTCCAGGGCGGCCTTCGACCGCAGCGCCAGGCGGTGCTGCTCCTCGTTGTGATAAAAAATGGCACTCCGATACTGATGCCCCGAATCGCAGAACTGACGGTCCTTCACGGTTGGATCAATGTTGTGCCAGAAGACGTAGAGCAGCTTTTCATAGCTGATCCGCGCAGGGTCGTAAACGATCTGGACGGATTCGGCGTGCCCCGTCCCTCCTGCTGATACCTCTTCATAGGTGGGGTTCTTTGTATGCCCCCCTGTATACCCGGATGTGACCGATACCACCCCGGGGAGCTGATCGAAGGGATGCTCCATACACCAGAAGCAGCCGCCCGCGAAGGTGGCCTTCTCAAGGCCGGCGGCAGACACGGCTGTAACCCCGCTCAGAGCTATGGTCAATGTCATAATCGATATAAAAAGTATCTTCATAAGCTTTTCCTCTGAGGTCCCGCCTGGGACGGCTCATGCTGTCGGTCGCGGGCCGTTTCATCGTTGCCTCATGATACTATTTTCCCATAAAGCGGCATTATTTCAAGTCGGGCAAAGGCGACAGCCGTTTGATCCGGAGCTATCCGGTCTTCACCGGATGGCTATGGAGTCGAAAGTAATCTCTCCGTTGGTGATCGTAACAGTGCCTTTGATCACCGTCCCGGGTATGCGGGCGGTCGAGTATGAACAGTCATACCCTCCTTTCAATGTTACCGTCTTGTTGTCATCGAAGACGACGGGATCTAATAGGAGTCGTTTATATCCTGGCCGCTAAGGGCATTGGCCATTGCGCTAGGGTACCATGTATTGGATACCGGTGCGTTGGGAAAATTCGCATAGCTGTATACACCTCCCCCATGTCCCAGGATATAAGAGTTAGCCATGCTGGTCCAGCATGCCTCAATATCGATGGGGCCGGCGGAATTCAGATATCCCTCCCACAAGTTCACGGCATAATCTAAAGCCGCCTGGACTTCAGGGGGCCACGCCAGGCAGGAATCACTAAAAAACCGATCAGCCACGAGAAGACCGCCGCAGGGAAGCTTGCCGACCCACTGCTCATCAACTATTAGATTCTACTTCGCAGGCGAATTCCCAGTTTCCCGGACCAGGGGACAGGGGCGGCACGGATCCCGTCGTGATGGTCCCAGGAGTCCTGAAGCGCTGGGACTAATGAGCTTTCTCTATGCTCCTTATGAATTCTCCCACCTCTATGCCGAGGCTCTCGCACTTCAGGCCGTTCATACAGTCTTCAGCGTCTTTCCTCTTGAGATAAGCAGTGACTTCCCGCCCGTCCCTGGCCAGTTCCACCAGCCATGCGTCTTCCAATTCATCGAAACTCAGGCCCAACGATATTTTGCTTTCCATTATTTCCGGATACATTTCATGCAGCGTCCTGGCCAATGCCTCACGTTCTTTTTCCATGGCAACCTCCAAAACATCTTTCGTGATCGCGTCCTTAATGAGGGAAGGGAGATGTTCGACAGACAGGATTCTTCCCCACCCCTCTCCCCTCTAAAATTAATAAATCGGATCAGTGCCTTATTCGTATGGTGTATAACATCCCCAGATACCTGTCACCTTCATGCACCGGAACCATAAAGAAAGAGCCCTCCTTTCCTTCAGCCAGGCGGCAGTCAAAGGAGCTTTCCCCCCTTTCTGAAATGGCTTTGAGAATATATTTCGAGGACGGCACATCCAAGGTATTGAAATCCACATCGACGAGGCTGTTTTCTTCAGGATAACCATAGCGGTTTATGCCCCGGGCATCGACCCACTGGACCGAGTAGAGGCCGCCGTATTCAGAGTAAAACTTTTTGAATATGGTCCGGATCTTTCCCGTGTCGTTCGCTGACAAGGCGGCCGTGAGATAATCACTGCCTGCCATCCTTCTCAGTGAACCTTCGGAGGAAAGCGTCTTCACCTCTTTACCGGATTTTTCAGTGGTTGAAGCACCTTCAACCCCCGCATGGGTCAGCACAACCCGCCACTCCGTATCCCCGAGGCCCACTGTAGTCCAATATGCGTCTTTCCGCACGGGCCTCTTCAGCCCCCTTCCCAGGAACTCGTAGCTGCCGGTCCCCTTTCTTTTGCCAGCTATCAACCTGCCCAGCGCGAGGAGCTGGGGAAAGGGCTTATATATGGGGTCTTCGAAGAGCATTCGACCCACCTCTTCCTTGTCCGGGTCATAGAGGATTCTTCCGTCCTTCTGCATCACCCAGACATCTACAGGCATGCCCTGAACTACAGAGGAAGCGGCGGACTCAAGCAGCATCTCGGGCCTGATGAGCATGCTCACGGAACCGGCAAACCCTCCTCCGGGAGAAAATATGGGATATTCGAAGTCGACGGCATCGAACCCCTCGACAGAGCGGATAACAGTGCCGAGGACCGGCTTTTTAGACTTATGCAGCCGGATTATCTGCTCCTGAGAGCCGATATCGGAGCCCTCGAATTCCGCATACTTTTCAGGCTCTACCACCACCATCGTACCTTCGGGGTCAACAGCGGAGCAGTCAACCGCATAGGGATGCGAACTGCAAAGGTCCTTCAGAATCCGTCTTACCCGGGGTCCCTCCAGGCCCTCTTTCGAAACCGCCTCAGCGGCGGCGGCAACGTCCCGGTTCATTCGTTCGAGGGCCGATGTCACTTCCTTCTCCATTTCCAGAAGAAAGGGGGGAAGATCGACGGCCGAATCAACCGGCTTTCCGGTCGCTACGCCCAGGGCATACACCCAACCCGTCAGAGGAGACCTCCTGTAGACGACGGTCCTCTCGCCGTAGAAATCATATTTCACCTCACCTTCCGGCTTCGAAAGCATCTCCGCCACGGAATCCCGGAGCGTCCTGCTGCCCATATCCGAGGGATAGGCGAAAAGCAAAGTAGAGACCCTGTGCAGGGACGTCAGGCCCTTCGCATCGATTGCATAGAAGATCAGACCTTCCGGCAGGGCCATCTTCCGGTCAATCATTTTGCTTATCGTCCTGACCGAGAGGGATGCGCCGAGGCCGCCGATAATCCTGCCGTTTCTCTTCACCGGGACTGCGACGATAGCGCTTCGTTTTCCGGTGGATTTACTGATAACAAGGTCACCAGTCACGTCTTTCCCCGACATAAGCCCGGGGAAATAAGGACGGTCCCGCAGGCTGAGACCGGTCAAGCCCTTGTCGACGGCGTAGTAGGAACCATCAGGCCTCACGAACCACAAAGCGACGACCGTTGTATCCCGCCCGTTGAATTCGGTCAACAGGGATTTCATATCTTCCCATTTCCCGCTCTGCACTTCCCGCGTGGAAGACATGAGTTTGAGTGTATTCAGGACGTGCTCCACGTGCCCCTCTCCAAGGGCCACAAAAGAATTGAGGAGAAGACGCAGTTCCGGCGAGCTCACTACGGTTTTGTTTACCGCAGCGGGCTTAAGCTCCGCTGCAAAAGCAGGCACTGAAACCATGAGGAACAGGACAACAATCCGTACCATCTTCATGATCAAACCCCCTTGATTCCCGTCTCTGTTCAAATTCTAGCAAACGCCAATCCGGTGTCAAGTAGGGTCAGGTCCCCGTGTAGCGAGCACATAAACTGTCCGTACCTGTAACACATAAATTGGCCGGATAAGATTGAATGGCAAGGAGGGCCATTCTTCAGGCGGATTTCCTTCAATACTATGGGCTTAGAAATCCATGATCAGTCGCTATTTTTAAAAGAATTGATCATCCGAATCCCCGTGAGTCCCATGTCTGGAACTATACAGAATTGACAGTCTTCAAGGGCTGGGAATTCCGGCTCGAACAGTTCAAACCGTCAAAGCAGTTTAAACGATCCGGGCAGTTCAAGCAGTTTGAACTGTTTAAACGGTTCTATCGGTTCAAACGGTTTCTTGAGAGGGGGATTGACAAAGGCCCGTAAATTCCAGTATCGTACGCTACACCTGGGGACGGAAGTGATTTAAGGTGTGAGAACCGGCCCGCTTCATATGGTCGGCGTGCATTGCCTGCTTTTCCCATACGTGCAAGAAACAGTTCAACCAGTTTTAGCAGTTTAAACGGTTTAAACTGTTTTTACGGTTCAAACGGTTTAGGCGGTTTTCGGGGGGGAGAGTGACATGGGTTACAACTGGGAAGGGGATGTAATCATTCAGGACACCGCCATTGAGAAGAAGCGGTATGTGATCGGGCGGAAGCAGCCGATCACCACCGACATCCGCGAGTGGATATCCTTCCAGGACAATATCATCATGAAGGAAATCCTTGCCGAACTCAGGCAAAAACACGGCCTTCCTGCAACCAGAAAACCGGGAGACTTTGATAAGCGGGCGATGGTAGTCTGGCAGTTCATTGCGGACAATGTCACCTACGTCTACGACACGAAAAAGTACAAGAAAGACGACTTCTGGCTTTTTCCGCCCGAGACATACCAGATCGGAAAGGGCGACTGTGAGGACGGCAGTTTCCTTCTGGCCAGCCTTCTGATCGCCTGTGGTATCAGCCCTTTCTGCGTAAGGGTCGTTCTGGGAAGGGCCTATGACGCAAATAACAATGCCCTCGGAGGCCACTGCTGGCCCGTTTACAAAAACGAAAGCGGCAGGTGGTGCGTACTCGAAAGCACGGTGGATAAGATTTCCTCCGGCATGCCCGACGCCGATGAACTCACAAAAGAAGGCCGGCCCTTCAGGTATGAACCTCTTTACTGCTTCAACGGCCACCACCTGTGGGAAATATGTCCCGATGGTACCGGCGCTGCCGGCGGGCAAAGTTTGAAGAAATATTTTGCTGCCCGCACAAGACGGGTTGATATGCGGAAGGTAAGAAAGGAATGTCCGAAAACGGTTCAAACAGTTCAAACGGTTTAAATGGTTTAGTTCAAATTGAGAGGAGGATTGAACGAGTGTGGGGAAGAAGATGAGGAAGTGGACTGTAATGGTCTATCTTGCCGGTGACAATAACCTTGACGCCGCGGGAGTGACAGACCTGAAGGAGATGAAGAAGGTCGGCACCAACGACCATGTGGCCGTAGTGGCCCAGTTCGACAGAAGCGGGACGAAGAACCATACCAAGCGTTACCTCCTCCGGAGCAAGGGCCCTCTGGCATCAGATGTCGTCGGCGACCTCGGCGAAACGAACACCGGAGACCCGAAGGTGCTGGAGGATTTCATTCTGTGGGCTGCGGAGAAATATCCGGCAGAACACTACTTGACCGTCATCTGGAACCACGGCAGCGGCTGGGACGACCAGGACATCTACAAGGTAAGCCGGTCGATGAACAGGGATATCGTCCGGAAAGAGACCGTCATTTCGGACACCAGCTTCGGGAAAGCCCTCCCCTTCGCCTCCGTCCGCGGTGTCCTGGAAAACAGAATGGGCCGGGCCTTATTTTGCACATCCGTGGAGAAGGCCCTTGTTACCGGGGCCATAGCCTTTGACGACAACGCCCGGGACTTTCTCGACAATATGGAGATGAAGAGGGTCTTGGCAGCCGTTACGAAGAAGCTCGGCAGAAAGATCGATGTACTGGGTCTGGACGCATGTCTCATGAACATGATCGAAATCCAGTATCAGCTCAGAGACGCCGCCCTCTTTTGCGTCGGATCGGAAGAAGTGGAACCGGGCAACGGCTGGCCGTACGATACGGTCCTTTCCGCAATGGCCGCAGAACCTTCCATAACGCTGCGGGGACTGTCTGCCGCCATAGTTGATAAATACGTAAAGTCATACAGGGCCGCTGACAATGTGACGCAGTCGGCGTGCGATATTTCGAAGGCGCAATACGTAGCGGACAGGGTCGACGGACTGGCCCTGGCACTTGCAGACGGTCTGGCCGACCCGGCGGTAAATACGTCCCTCATCCGGGCACGAAGCCGGGTCCAGTCCTATTACACGGCAGACTACGTAGACCTCGCCGACCTGTGCAGCATTGTCAGGGAAGAGCAGGTCGGCAGAGAAATCAGGTCGGCCTGTGCCTCGGTCATCGATTCCATTACGGACAACGGAATGGTCGTAAAGTGCGGCTGCAAAGGAGCGGACGTCAAGCACTCTCACGGCATATCGATATATTTTCCGACGAAAAAGATTTCGCCTCTCTACGCCAAGCTCGATTTCGCAGGAAAGACTAACTGGGGTGCCTTTCTGAGGGCATACACGGGAAACATCCGGAGGAGATAGGAATTCCATGAGAATACATTGCACCAGCCGACAAATTGCTCTCCGGCCACTTTTCGCGCTGGTCCTCTGTCTGGCCGCATGCGCCCCGCTAATAGGTCCATACAGTCCCACGGCGTATAAGAACGCCACAAGTCTCAAGGCGGACACGCTTGCGCTGATGGGCAAGGCGACCGAGCCTTACTCGAAACATGAACAGAAGGTTGAATCCCTGATGATCAGCACCAATGAGGCGTATGAATACGTCCACGGCATCCCGTCGGACAATCTGTCGGCCAGACAATGGGAGATTCTCAAGGACCCCGACGGCGACCTCCTGGGCAAGTTCTTTTCCCGCTGGAAATCCAAAGGTACTTTAGGCAGGGTGTACATTGGTGAATTCAGGGGGATAATATCCGATGCCTTCGATGAGATCATCTGCCTGGAGGCGAACAAGAAATCTGCAAAACAATGTTTAAGGTGAGGGAATAACAGTGGCCACATTCGACGATTACGAGAAGGAATTGGGAAAGGGGGTCAAAAAACTGGCCCGGGAGCTGGTTGACGGTCTTGAAGAACAGGCCCTTGCAGACTTGAACACATACATCAGCAGATCAAGAAAGAACCTGCAGAGGTGGACGAACCTGCTGGCGGCGGGAGAAATAACCGAAGAGGATTTCAGCGATCTGGTTCAGGCACAGAAGGCCCTGGCTGAATTACATGAGTTGACGCGAACGGGCATAGGCCGCACAAAACTGGAAAGTTTCAGGACCGGCCTCATCAGCCTGGTTATCGACAGTGCAATGAAGGTCTATCTCTAGCGGGCTGCCGAAAAAGATGCTTTTAGCCTTTTTTCGTCATTCCCGTGCAGACGGGATCCAATTATTCCGGTCAGTTCGGCTATCCGCCCCTGGTCGCCTCCGCCGCCGCTAAGGGCGGGTGAACTACGCGGCTATGACGGAATTCAGGAAAGTCATGATATTTTTTCACGGCCTGCCGGACTCTTTTATTGATTAACGGCAACCGGCCGGATTACACTAAGTCCGCTCCTGAAAAAGGGCGCAGGGAATATACGAAGTCCGGGAAAGGCTGTAATCCTCGCTTATCCCGCTTTAATAAAGGGGAATCGCCCCGTAATCTTTCAGAACCAGTCAGAGGAGGAACATGAAAACATCGTATCGAGGTTTCATCTTGTGGTCATCCTGCTTCTTCTTTGTAGTCTTCATAGCCGGCACGGCTTCAGGCTGGAACGACAGGACCCACCTGGCTATTGCAAAAGCGGCCGGATACCCGGAGTGGTATAATGCCGCCGGCGCCGACATCACGAAAGTGAAGGCCGGCAACACGGAAAAAACGAACCATTGGTCCGATAATACCGGAGTCGGCAAAGTAACCGCGGCAATGGTCATGGGCCAGGTAAAACGGTATAACGAGGCATCCGATGAGGAGGGGCACCTGTACGGGGCGATAATAGCCTCGGTCCGTAACTATATAAAGGACAAACAGGCGGGCAAATATGCCGGCTACCATATGGCTTTCTGCGCCCACTACATAGGCGATCTCAGTATGCCACTGCATAATGTGCCGTATAACGATTTCAATAAGAAACACCATGTCGAAAACGACGGGATCGTGGAACTGAGCGCGCTGAACAGCATAGGCTTGATACAGAGGAATGTCTACCCTGTGGTGATCCACAATGAACGGGACCTTGCCAGGGAGATTGCCAGGATTGCCAATGTTGCCCGCGATCTCGCCGCAAAAATGGAGCAGGGAGACAGAGACATGACAAGGAAGGAGGCTTATACCGAGCTGTCACACAGCGCCTCCCTCCTCAAAGGTGTCCTTAGCTACGCCAGAGATATGAGATGAAGCATCCGGGAATTTTTCTGGAGAAGGGGGCTCATGGACTGTCTCAGGCCGGGGAAGGCGCACCCCTGCTTTGCCCCTTCGTGGGGGGAAAAAACTGCGACCGGCTTTGGTATTAATGCGCCTTTAAGGTAAACTATTACCGGTTCCTTGTGGATTACCGGTCTTCCCGGGACCTGCACCGGAACGGCCTTCGAACGACTGATTCGAGACATTGAATTGCCGAAATAATGGTCCGCCGCCTGGCCCGACTATGGAAGAGCGCGAAAAAGACAATTGGCTAAGACATCCCGGCCGCTTCTTCACGGACGTGCTGCGCGCCTTCAGGAGGAACCAGGGTTTGCTCCTGTCCGGCGCCGTGGCGTATTACACTCTCCTGTCTGTTATACCAATGCTCATCCTGATGCCTGGATATGCAGCGACATTGACCGAACAGGTCAGAGTATTTCTCGAAAACCGTCACGTAGTCGGCGCTATCGGGTTCGTAGTCATGCTCTTCTTCAGTTCTCTGGCCTTTACCGTCCTCGAAAACGCCATGTCCGTAATTTTTTTCCACCGCATCAGGGTCCACCACCGCCATTTTCTGGTTTCCGTCATCATTCCATATGCATACATCTTCCTGGTCGCCATGGGGATGCTCGTAGTCTCCTTCATATCCGGTGCACTGCAGACGTTGGAAGGCAGGCAGCTGGTGATTCTTGGCTGGAATTTGAGCCTCGAGGGAGCGTCGCGCATTGCAGTATATGCAATGGGCATAGCAGGTGAGGTGCTCATGCTGACTTCCATCTACCTTGTAATGCCGGTGGGTCGCATCACTTTCCGCCACGCACTTTTGGGCGGTATAAGCGCAACCTTCCTCTGGGAGATCACCCGCCGCATACTGGTATGGTATTATTCCACGCTGTCCCTTGTGAACGTAATATACGGCTCTTTTGCCGCCGCAGTAGTGACGCTTCTGAGCATAGAAGTCGCTGCCGTTATTCTCCTGTTCGGCGCGCAGGTCATCGCCGAACTCGACCGCAGGATGAAATCTCCGGCGGAAAAAAAGGAAACAGGCTTCATCCCCTGAACCGGAAGTCCTTCGCAAAAAAGCTGTCAGCTCTACTTGACCTCTTTGAGAAGACCGCTTATTATCTTATTAAAAGCCTTGCTAACCGAACAGACTGTGCCGGGAGGACACATATGAAAAAGTTGCTTTGCATTGTCATCGCAGTGTGGATATCCGTGCTCATGGCAGCGGCCGCCAGGGCGCAGCAGGATTATGAAAAAATCGGTACCCAGGGAGGGGTCGAGGTCATGGTTAGATACAACCCCTTCGGTTACAACAATCTGATAGTGGCTTTCATCAAGTTTGTCAATACAAACGACTATAAGGTGGATGTCGACTGGACTCCGCTTATAAACTGCGAGGGGCTTCCCGTTAAGAAAGGTTACGGTGCCCCGTTCAGCATGAATGAGAACGGGTCCTATGAAGTGACTATGTGGAGGTCGGAGGTCTGCGGGCAGGTGCCTCTTAAAGGCATCCAGGTAAAGATGTATGTGAAAAAGGAGGGCTTTTAAACACGGGCCCGTCCCGCGAGTCGGCTGCAGAAGGACAGAATGGACTAACCCGGCACTTTGATGCCGTCGCGCAGCGCGTGGAATGCGAGGACGAACATTGCCGCGTTCCACGATTGACCGGTCATTCCCATGGGCTCGCCCGTCTTGCCGTGCAGCCATTCATTGAACTCCCATCCGTTGAGCCGGTTTACGTGCGCCAGTCTTGTCAGTTCCCGCCAGCCCTCCTCTTCCTTCTTCATCTTTGCAAGAAGGGCGACCCAGAAGCCCCCGACAAAGGGCCATATTCCCCCGTTATGATACTGCCAGGGCATATTCTGCCTGTGCCGCTGCATGTAGGGACGCCAGAGGCAGCTGCTCTGCCTGATGGGATCGAGTACAACCCGGACGGGGTGGGGACTGTTTGCCCCCGCGGTGACGAGTGCATCCATTATTTTCAGGGTCTTCGACATATCCGCGGGCCCGGCCAGAAGGGCAAGTATGTTACCGAACACGTCGACCTCACCGCCCCAGGTCGAAAAATTCACGAAACTGAGATAAAAATCGCGACGCCTCTCCCCGTTCCTGATGTAATGTACGAGTACCCGGGCGCGGCGACGCTGCGGGACATCATTCCCGAATGGGTGGAAGATACGCTCGAAATACTCGCCAGTCTCAGCGGCAGCCGGCAGTCCATAGAGCTTCTTAACACAATGCCAGAGGGCGTTGGTGTAAAGGACAAAGCCGGACCTCGGCATTACGTCGGCCCAGTCGCTGGCCTCGTTCTGCTGGAGCAGGAACAGGGCCTGATGTTCCTGTGATGCGAGCCATCTCACAGCCCCCTCTATCTCCCGGCTCAGACTCACGGAAAGAGGTGGCCCGACTGCCAGACGATCATAAAAGGCGACCGCGACAAGCCACCATAGAGTGGCGTCTATGCAGCCGAAGTACCAGAAATCCACATCGCCTTCTTCCGGCTTGACGTAGTTCGGAATCTGTCCGTTTGCGGCCTGCCGACCCGCCAGAGTCACCAGGCTCATACGCGCCGACCGGACAAGGCCGGGGTCCCTCGAGGCGATCATGCCAAGCGCCGAAATCGATGCGTCCCGCCCGAATATACTCGCATAATGGCGGCATACCGATCTTTCACATCGTCTGCTCGCGATAATTCCGAAAGACCGGGAATTCTCCCTTAAAAGCTCCAGTGAACGGTCATAACATTCCCGGACCGCTTCCTCTCCCGCATGTGGACTGACCACGTTCGGGACCTTAGCTCCGCTTTTCACAGAACCTGAATACATCCTTTTATTCTAGACCATTAATCATTCGGTTTTCCAACAGGGAATCCGGTATTATCGCCCGCATACCCCGGTCAACCTACCCGCCGGACTCACGGAGGGTTTACCAACCTCTGGCGTCGAAGGCAACTCCGGGCCGGAGTATGACCGATATTTTGAAAATGATCACATATTGATCCGGCAGGTGATTCCGTGGCTCTTTGACAGCCGGATTATCAATATTTTATTGTATACTTAAGCATGAAATCGCCTTGTTTCCTCTGTTCCATTGTGCTTCTTATGATTTTTTCCAGTGTCGGGGCCAGGAAGGCTATGGCCTTCGGTTCGGCGCCTGAGATCGGGCAAAACGCGCCCCCGTTTGTGCTCAACGACATCGCGGGGAAAAGGGTCTCCCTTGCCGATCAGAGGGGAAAAGTCATACTGCTTAATTTCTGGGCGACATGGTGCCATGCGTGCAAGTCGGAGATGTCGTCGATGAACGATCTTTACAGGTCCTTCAAAGACAGGGGTCTGGAAGTCTTTGCAGTGTCCATCGACAGCTCCGAGAATTCCCCGAGGTCATTTGTCGAGGGAAAGGGGCTGTCATTTCCCGTCCTTTTCGATAAAGATGGGGAGGGCTATTTTGAACAGTTCGGTGTGATTGGCATACCCGTCACGTTCGTCATCGACCGTCAGGGTATCCTGGTAGACAAAATCATGGGCAGCACCGACTGGGACTCCGCGGAGATAAGAAACAGGATTCTCGGCATTCTGAACCAGAGATAATCGGTCCTCCGGAAGGCAAGAACCTTCACAAAATGTCAGGGAAAAATACCGCAGGCACCGGGACACTGAAAAGCACTATCTTCTCACCTGTCTTTAGTTTACCTTGTGCCGCCGTGTCTCTGTGGTGATATTAATTTTTGCTTCCGCCTTTGACGGGTCAGGTTCTCTATCTGGCAACTTCGACCCGCTTGAGTTCAGCCACGACCTTGCCGATTGACACCCTGGTTTCGACCCTCACCGGTATCCTGCTTTTATCACCGGTGAGCCATATCAGTATATCGCCCCTATGTTTGAAGAGCCCCTCGCTCCTGAGCACAGGCTTGATTACAAATGCGTCGACCTCCCCCTTTCCGGGAAAAGCGACCTTCTCTTTTCTCAGGACATGGGCTTCGGCTTTCAGCATCTTGTTGCTGTCGAAAACATCAATAGAGAGAGTCTTGCCCGTCTCGAGGGCAAGGGTCCTCAAATGATAAAACCCCGAGATTACGTCCCACACCCTCATGTTTTCCACTTCATGTTCAGCCTTGATCCCCTTACGGTAGTCGAAATAGGTGATCCTTCCGTTGTCGGGGTCGAAGCGTGTCTCCTTGTCGCTCCTGTACCTGCCTTCCCTCTGCCTGATTCTGAAGTTGACCGGCTTGCCATCGACCACCGTACTTGAAGCATGGTCTTTCACTTTATACAGCACGGAAATGACCGGAGCCGAATGGACCTCCGATGTAATGGTGACTTTCGCGCCTCTGCCCGTCTCCTCGAGGGTGGCATTGCCGACATAAATTCCCATCCAGTAAATGTCGAAATAGAGCTTTTCGCCGGCGCTCCTGAAAATCCCGGCCTTCCCTTCTGCTCTTTCGGACAAGGAAGATATTTTTGTGGCTGTTCCGGCTTCGGCGAAAAGGTGGCTGTAATCTGCCACGGCCATCCGAAGGGAAGAAGCAAAGCCGGCTCCTCCCTGCGCAGCGGCAAAGGACCCACCGGCAAGCGCCGGGCATGATACGAGAGAGAATAGGGAGACGGCCGCAACTAACCTTAAGATCTTCATAACCTGAATCTGTTCTTCGTCATTGCCGGGATCTCAGTCGGGAATGACGACTGAAAAAAAGTCGAACCATGCGAAGAAGCGTTCGACGCGCTTAACTATTAATAGCTTATATGAAAGGTTCCGGTTAATACAATACCCCCGATTTGGCAAAGAGAGGCGGGCGTTACAGATCTATCAGGTCCAGATTGACGGCCTCATAGACCGCCTGTATCCTGTTGATTGCGTCGAGCTTTCTCATCGCGTTGCCGATGTGATAATTTACTGTCCTCTCGCTTATTCCGAGTATTTTGGAGACGTCCCATGAGGTCTTCCCGAGCTTGAGCAGATTAAGCACCTCCAGTTCTCTCCCGGAAAGCCTGACCGGAGGCTTCATTCCAGCACAATTCTCTCTTCGTCATTTCTCTTCAACGAATGCCCCTCGAAGTTCTATGTAGAATAACAGCTCCGACGACTTGATTATTTACATGGATTAATAGATTAAAAGTTGCAAGGAAAGTGCCAAATTGGAGCTTCTCGGTGCTCACCGCCATGATTCCCGGCGCATGCCTCATGGTACTTCCGCATAAAACAAACGTGAGAAATCCATCCCTGACTGAAACCTGGGCACACTTTTGTCGCCACTCGCTCACGATAACCGGCAAATCCATTGTATTCAAAAAGAAAACAGGTGCTCCCGCGAGACAGTTGTCGCTTTTTTT